>NZ_JAOWGX010000012.1:0-281 GCF_030332915.1 Citrobacter sp. Cpo040 | reverse complement strand
CTCAGAAGTGAAACGCCGTAGCGCCGATGGTAGTGTGGGGTCTCCCCATGCGAGAGTAGGGAACTGCCAGGCATCAAATTTAGTGTGCTGATATGGCTCAGTTGGTAGAGCGCACCCTTGGTAAGGGTGAGGTCCCCAGTTCGACTCTGGGTATCAGCACCAGTTTTTCGGTTAAAGTTCGGCACTTAGAAAAGAATTTGTCTGGCGGCTGTAGCGCGGTGGTCCCACCTGACCCCATGCCGAACTCAGAAGTGAAACGCCGTAGCGCCGATGGTAGTGTG
>NZ_JAOWGX010000011.1:0-532 GCF_030332915.1 Citrobacter sp. Cpo040 | reverse complement strand
CCGGCAACGGTGCGGAGCATACAGATACGGGGTTTACGGTCTGCGCGACGGACGGCGGCAAACACAAAGACAAACTGCGGGTGTGACGGGGTGAGGGTCGTAGCCATAGGGGCAACCTCCTTGAAGTAGCGGTTATTGCCACCACCGGAGTTCCTACACTCATGGGTGGTAGCCCGGACGGGGGTAGGAATACCGGCCTTCAAGGAAACCGGCCAGCCCGAGGGCTGCCCCGCCCGGACCACCATTATCTGATACAGGCCGGTGTGAAACCACCACAGACCAAAAATAAGGTGTGCCTGAGCAACGACGTAAAAAAAGACGCATGGCGCGTCTGGTGTCGCCTTGAAGTAACACGGGTTCCTACGCCCGGCTGTCGATTTTGCGATAGCGACAAAACTGTACCAGGAAACACACAACGGATGCAAGCCAGAAAAAGGGACTTTGTGAGAATGGCTCTGATTCATGCGTCGTATTTCCGGTTGCGGTGCGCGACACGTTCTGCCATCCACGCCGTGATTTCAGACTGTAGCCA
>NZ_JAOWGX010000010.1:0-790 GCF_030332915.1 Citrobacter sp. Cpo040 | reverse complement strand
CGGGTTCTCTCTGTGTTTTCAACCTGACGCCATTCTGCCGTCCCTCAGACAACAACTCGATTCATTGCCGTTGTAGCAGACATGGCACAAACAGGACTTAAAAACCCGGCTGGCCAGAGAAAGGTCGCAGGAAAACCCCTCTCTCAGTTTGTTTTTTTACATATAACTATTCACTACTGTTCACTCAGTATAAAAATATAAGTAAAACAATAAATTAAAGGGTGAACAGTTTAGAGAGAAGTGTTCACCAACTGTTCACTACTGTTCACTGGTTTCGGCAAGCTCCTTTTAGAGAGCCATTGTTTTAATTATTATATTTTTATCTATTGATAGGCGATATCAATTGACTGTGATTTATGAACGTCTCAGCGCGTCATGTGCCAATTATTTTTCATATTTTCAGGTCGCTGCTTAAATAACAGACAAAACTGCTCCACGACACAACATACCTCTGTTGCATTGAAGAAAAATATTCACAAAATAGAGAGCTACCTGATACCGGACGGATACGTCCGGATCTCTGCGGATATTAACGAGGTAGCGTTATGCACACAGTTTCATCAGTACTATCGTCCCCCACTGCCGCGCACCCGATGCCGGTTTCAGCCCCGGCTCAGGAACGTTTTTTACGTCTCCCGGAAGTCATTCATCAGTGCGGTCTGTCCCGCTCCACGCTCTACGATTTAATTGCCCGCAATGCTTTCCCAGCGCAGGTTTCCCTCGGGGGTAAAAATGTCGCCTGGCTACAGTCTGAAATCACGGCGTGGATGGCAGAACGTGTCGCGCACCG
>NZ_JAOWGX010000009.1:0-315 GCF_030332915.1 Citrobacter sp. Cpo040 | reverse complement strand
CAGGCATTTATTACCACGGCGAAGGGGCATTTATATCTGAGCTCATACCCTTTTGACGACCCGCGTCTGGCGCCGGGTGGACCGGGTATAGATTATCAATACTTTGATGACACATATTATCTCTACAGGCCAGGCAGGCATAAGTCCAGTGGCGAGTATGTGAACGGCCATATAAGACCTGAATCTCCAGGTGCTGCGTGGGGAACGGTGGTGTTTATGAAAGCATCTTTAGCCCATTTAACGGAAGGTTATAAGGCTAACTATCAAAACCTGCCGGACAAAGAACCGGAGGTGGTGGGCTATAAGGGCTGGACC
>NZ_JAOWGX010000008.1:0-265 GCF_030332915.1 Citrobacter sp. Cpo040 | reverse complement strand
GCTTGTAGCTCAGGTGGTTAGAGCGCACCCCTGATAAGGGTGAGGTCGGTGGTTCAAGTCCACTCAGGCCTACCAAATTCTTTCTGATACCGCGTTGTGAAACGACTCGCATACTTCAGTATGCTTCGCCGCTCCACGCCTTGTCTCAGCAAGAATTAAGGTGAATGAGATAACTACGATGGGGCTATAGCTCAGCTGGGAGAGCGCCTGCCTTGCACGCAGGAGGTCTGCGGTTCGATCCCGCATAGCTCCACCATCCCTTACT
>NZ_JAOWGX010000037.1:795280-885260 GCF_030332915.1 Citrobacter sp. Cpo040 | reverse complement strand
ACAACGCCGAAGATGTTTTGGCGAAGAGAGATATTTTCAGCCTGATACAGATGACATCGACATGCAAAAGCGTGTTGATAAACAGAATTTGCCTGGCGGCTGTAGCGCGGTGGTCCCACCTGACCCCATGCCGAACTCAGAAGTGAAACGCCGTAGCGCCGATGGTAGTGTGGGGTCTCCCCATGCGAGAGTAGGGAACTGCCAGGCATCAAATTGCAGTAAACCGGGATGAAGAATCCGGGTAGTGACAAAGAAATTCGGTGGAGCGGTAGTTCAGTTGGTTAGAATACCTGCCTGTCACGCAGGGGGTCGCGGGTTCGAGTCCCGTCCGTTCCGCCACTTATTAGAAAATTAAGCCTGCTACTAAGCAGGCTTAATGATAAGAAGATTTAGGGGCGTAGCTCAGTTGGTAGAGCACCGGTCTCCAAAACCGGGTGTCGCGAGTTCGAGTCTCTCCGCCCCTGCCAGAAACAATCCTTAGCATTATTGCTAAGGATTTTTTTTTACCTGTAATTTGAGTTTTTCCTTCTTTCTATTTTACTCCCGGCATCCTTGCCAGCGTTTTCCTTAATCTTCCAGAATATTCGTTCTCAGCAGATCGCAAATCAGCGCATGTTTATCGCTATTTTGCAGCCAAACTGCATATAACGGGCGTGAAAGCGTTGTACTGTCGGTAACCGTATGGAGATCACTTTTACCTTTAGCCCAGCTGACCGGTAGCCAGCTAAAACCTTTGAGGACTGAAAGTTGCTGCCTGGCTAATTCTGCCGAACTGGTGGTAAGTACCGGCACTTCATCTCCCGCAATCAATCCAGCCTCGTGTTGCTGAAAGTCAGGTCCCCATTCCAGACGCAGATAATTCAGTTCATCTTTGGTTTGTGAAGGAGAACTGCAATACAGCGCCAGCGTGAAATATCCCAACAGTTGGCTGCTAAATTCGTCCATTTTGGGCGTTTCGGTAGTAATCAATAGATCAAGCTGTCGTTCATGAAGCTGTTTTACTAACGACTGTCGCTGCGCGATCCTCGCTTCAAATTGCAGGCTGGATTGTGGCTCCTGGGATTGGTACAAACGCCCCAGCCAGCCATTAAGCATGCATTCCCAGAGGGATGCGCTGGCACCAATAGAAAACTCGTTATGCCGCGAGGTATTCGCAACCTCCTTACGTGCTGCTTGCCACGTATTCATCAGCGTTTCAGCGTAAGGTAATAATTTTTCACCTGCAGCGGTTAAACGGATATTGTTTCTGTGTCGGGTGAACAGGTTTACACCCAATTGATTTTCCAGTTGTCTGATCCGAAAACTAACCGCTGATTGGGTCAGATAGAGCGCTTCAGCAGCCCTGCCAAAGTGGCGTGTCCGGCTAACTTCCAGGAAAGTTTTTAACAATTCCGTATCCACAACTCGCTCCATAAAATTATTTGTCGTTATGATTTAAATCTTTTGTTTGACGCTCTGTCAAGCGTAACTAATACTCCGCGCCATAAATAGCTCGGCCAAAGAATTAGGAGCGTGCAGGATGGCGGAAAGCTTTACGACGACTAATCGATATTTCGATAATAAATATTATCCCCGCGGATTCTCCCGTCATGGTGATTTCACCATTAAAGAAGCACAACTGCTTGAGCGTCACGGTTATGCTTTCAACGAGCTGGATCTGGGCAAGCGTGAGCCGGTAACGGAAGAAGAAAAACTGTTTGTTGCGGTATGCCGTGGTGAGCGCGAACCGGTTACCGAAGCTGAACGTGTGTGGTCCAAATACATGACGCGAATTAAGCGTCCAAAACGCTTCCACACGCTGTCTGGCGGGAAACCTCAGGTGGAAGGTGCGGAAGACTACACCGAATCTGATGATTAATAAAAAAGGGCGAAAGCCCTTTTTTTATGCCAGTAGTTTCTGCAAATGAATGAGTAATCTGTCTATCGCCCGATACCCAACAGCCTCCTGTAAGTGCTGGCGAGATATATGGTCAGATTGTTCTATATCCGCGATCGTTCGAGCGACCTTTATCAGGCGTAACCAGGCGCGGATGGATAATCCGAGATGCGCGAGCGTTTCTTCAAGCCACTGCGCATCGTCGCTACGCAGTGGACAGTATTTATGGATATCCTGACTGTCCAGTTGCGCATTTAACTTATTCTGCCGCCGATACTGACGCTCTCGTGCTGCTATAACGCGTTGCTTCACCGTTGCGCTATCTTCCCCTTTTACCTGGCTCTGGCTGAGTATGCCGGGCGGCGGTAAGGGGATTTCGAGGGAGAGATCGAAGCGGTCAAGAAATGGGCCTGATAATCGATTGAGGTAGCGTAGCGTCTGCTCTGGGGTACAGCGGTTATGGTTCCCCTGATAATGTCCTGTTGGGCTAGGATTCATGGCAGCAATAAGCTGAAAACGCGCGGGGTAAGTTATTTTTGCCCGAGTGCGGGATAAATGAATCTGCCCGGACTCAATGGGCTCTCGCAGTGCATCCAGCGTGCGCCGCTCAAACTCGGGAAGTTCATCCAGAAACAGTATGCCGTTATGCGCCAGAGATATCTCGCCTGGCGCAGGAATAGAGCCGCCACCGACCATGGCAGTTAATGAAGCACTGTGATGCGGCGAACGAAAAGGGCGTTGTTTCCACTGTTTTTGTAGCGTGTCGGAATTGACCAGACTTAGAATCGCGGCGCTTTCCAGTGCTTCATCATTGCTCAGTGGCGGAAGCAATCCTCTCAGGCGACTGGCCAGCATGGTCTTACCCGTTCCCGGCGGCCCGATGAGTAAGAGGTTATGACCGCCAGCTGCGGTAAGCTCCAGCCCGCGTTTACCCTGTTCCTGGCCGATAACATCGCTCAGATCATCTGCTAATGCGCAGGGGGTAAAATCTGCCGATGATGGTCTGTCTAAATCATGCTTACCTTCGAGAAATGCGCATACGGCCTGTAGATGATCGGCTATCAGGCACCCTTCACCGTGTATCAGTCCCACTTCAGCTGCATTCTCTTTTGCGACAATAATTCTCCTGCCTGCGCGAATAGCTTCAGTTGCACTTGATATCGCACCGGGAACGCCGCGTAACGCGCCTGTAAGCGCTAATTCGCCTACCAGCTCATATGTATCGAGGTTATGGGTTGTAAGCTGCTCAGACGCTGCCAGAAGCGCAACTGCGATAGGTAAATCATATCGTCCCCCTTCTTTCGGGAGATCGGCCGGAGCGAGGTTTATGGTTATCTTCTTCGCCGGGAATTCATAACCGCTATTAATAATCGCACTGCGAACCCGATCGCGGGCTTCTTTTACCGTTGTTTCGGGTAATCCCACCATGGTTAAACCAGGCAAACCATTGCTGATATGTACCTCGATGGTAATGGCTGGCGCATTCACGCCCAGCGCAGCGCGTGTGTGAACAATCGATAGTGACATAAGCCCTCCTGATGAAAGCATTATGTCGCAATACATCGCGGCAAGATTTCACATAATTACGGTTTTTAGAGGCTTATTCCCGTGTTTTTATGTAGCTCAATACTGCTTGCATAAAGCCTGGAATAGCGCTCGCAAACGCTTTTGAATAACGTTTTTAGTAGGGAACGGGTTGCCGAGAATCACCTGAAACGTGAAATATTTTCACTTTTGATTTTTTGTATAAAAAACAACGATATTTATCTAAACCGTTAACGGCGTCAGAAAAACGAATAAAAAAATATCTTGTGTCATTTGCAAATTCTATGGTAACTCTTTAGGTATTCCTTCGAACAAGATGCAAGAAAATACAAAAATGACAGCCCTTCTACGAGTGATTAGCCTGGTCGTGATTAGCGTGGTGGTGATTATTATCCCACCGTGCGGGGCTGCACTTGGACGAGGAAAGGCTTAGAAAACAAGCCTTAACGAACTAAGACCCCCGCACCGAAAGGTCCGGGGGTTTTTTTTGACCTTAAAAACATACACGAGGAGCAGAAAGTGAACGGTAGCATAAAATTCTGTTTCTCAAGATTTACGGCGGGGATGTAACTATGAATGGGGCACAGTGGGTGGTACATGCGTTGCGTGCACAAGGGGTTCAAACCGTCTTTGGTTATCCTGGTGGCGCAATTATGCCGGTTTACGATGCGTTGTATGACGGCGGCGTAGAACACCTGTTGTGCCGACACGAGCAGGGCGCGGCAATGGCGGCAATTGGCTATGCCCGTGCGACCGGTAAAACCGGCGTGTGTATCGCCACTTCAGGTCCTGGCGCTACCAACCTGATCACCGGACTTGCCGATGCGCTGTTAGATTCTGTTCCTGTGGTGGCGATCACCGGTCAGGTGGCCTCACCTTTCATCGGAACGGATGCGTTTCAGGAAGTGGACGTTCTGGGTATGTCTTTGTCCTGCACCAAACACAGTTTCCTGGTGCAGTCACTGGAAGAGCTGCCGCGCATTATGGCAGAGGCTTTCGCTGTGGCGAACTCCGGTCGTCCGGGTCCGGTTCTGGTTGATATCCCGAAAGACATCCAGCTGGCCAGCGGTACGCTGGAGCCGTATTTTACGACCGTCGAAAACGTAGAGGATTTCCCGCACGCTGACGTTGAGCAGGCACGTAAAATGCTGGCGCAGGCGCAAAAACCGATCCTGTACGTCGGTGGCGGCGTTGGTATGGCGCAGGCGGTCCCGGCCCTGCGTGAATTTATCGCGGTAACCCAAATGCCGGTCGCCTGCACGCTGAAAGGTCTGGGCGCAGTAGAATCTGACTACCCATACTATTTGGGTATGTTGGGAATGCATGGCACTAAAGCGGCAAATTTCGCGGTGCAAGAATGTGATTTACTGATTGCAGTGGGCGCGCGTTTTGATGACCGGGTGACCGGTAAGCTGAATACCTTCGCACCGAACGCCAGCGTGATCCACATGGATATCGACCCTGCGGAAATGAACAAGCTGCGCCAGGCGCACGTCGCCCTGCAGGGTGATTTAAATTCTCTGCTGCCGGCATTGCAGCAATCTCTGAAGATTGACGCATGGCGTCAGCATAGCGCTGAACTGCGCACAGAGCATACCTGGCGCTATGATCATCCCGGTGAGGCTATCTACGCGCCACTGTTGTTGAAGCAGTTGTCCGATCGCAAACCCACGGACAGCGTAGTGACAACGGATGTTGGTCAGCATCAGATGTGGTCGGCGCAGCATATGACCTACACCCGCCCGGAAAATTTCATCACCTCGAGCGGTCTGGGTACGATGGGCTTTGGCCTGCCAGCAGCGGTTGGTGCGCAGGTTGCTCGCCCGAACGATACGGTAATCTGTATCTCCGGTGACGGCTCCTTCATGATGAATGTACAGGAGCTGGGCACCGTAAAACGCAAGCAGTTGCCGCTGAAAATAGTTTTACTCGACAACCAGCGGTTAGGCATGGTGCGACAATGGCAGCAGCTGTTTTTCCAGGAACGTTATAGCGAAACCACCCTTACCGATAACCCCGATTTCCTCATGTTGGCCAGCGCCTTCGGCATACCAGGTCAACACATCACCCGTAAAGACCAGGTTGAAGCGGCACTCGACACCATGCTGAACAGCGAGGGGCCATACCTGCTTCATGTCTCAATCGACGAACTTGAGAATGTCTGGCCTCTGGTACCGCCAGGTGCCAGTAACTCAGAAATGCTGGAGAAATTATCATGATGCAACATCAGGTCGCCGTTGAGGCTCGTTTCAATCCGGAAACGTTAGAACGTGTTTTACGCGTGGTACGCCATCGCGGTTTTCAGGTGTGCTCCATGAATATGGAAGCCGCCAGCGATGCGCAAAATATAAATATCGAATTGACCGTTGCCAGCCCCCGGTCGGTCGACTTACTGTTTAGTCAGTTAAGTAAACTGGTAGACGTTGCACATGTTGCTATCTGCCAGAGCACAACCACATCACAACAAATCCGCGCCTGAGCGCAAAAGGAAGAAAAATGACGACGAAAAAAGCTGATTACATTTGGTCTAATGGCGAGATGATTCGTTGGGAAGACGCGAAGGTTCACGTGATGTCCCACGCGCTGCACTACGGTACTTCAGTATTCGAAGGCATCCGTTGCTACGATTCTCACAAAGGGCCGGTGGTGTTCCGTCATCGCGAACATATGCAGCGTCTGCGTGATTCAGCCAAGATCTATCGTTTTCCGGTTTCTCAGAGCGTTGATGAGCTGATGGAAGCTTGCCGCGAGGTGATTCGTAAAAACAATCTGACCAGCGCCTATATCCGTCCGCTGGTGTTTGTTGGAGACGTGGGGATGGGCGTTAATCCGCCAGCGGGATACACCACTGACGTGATCATCGCCGCGTTCCCGTGGGGTGCTTACCTTGGTGCAGAAGCGCTGGAGCAGGGGATCGACGCGATGGTTTCATCCTGGAACCGCGTGGCGCCGAACACCATCCCTACTGCTGCTAAAGCGGGCGGTAACTATCTGTCTTCGCTGCTGGTGGGTAGCGAAGCGCGTCGTCATGGCTATCAGGAAGGCATTGCGCTGGATGTGAATGGTTACATCTCCGAAGGTGCGGGCGAAAACCTGTTTGAAGTAAAAGACGGCATTCTGTTTACCCCGCCGTTTACCTCTTCCGCGCTGCCGGGTATCACTCGTGATGCGATCATTAAGCTGGCGAAAGATCTCGATATCGAAGTGCGTGAGCAGGTGCTGTCTCGTGAATCACTGTACCTGGCCGACGAAGTGTTCATGTCCGGTACCGCGGCCGAAATCACCCCAGTACGCAGTGTCGATGGTATCCAGGTGGGCGAAGGCCGCTGCGGTCCGGTCACCAAACGCATCCAGCAGGCCTTCTTTGGCCTCTTCACCGGCGAAACGGAAGATAAATACGGCTGGTTGGATTCAGTAAACCAATAACAAAATTAATATTTCCCCAAAATAATTCACGTTGCAGGAAGACGGCAACGCAGCAAGTCCCTGGAGCTTACTGGAGTAAGTGACTGGGGTGAGCGAGGCGGCCAACGCACCTGCGGCGTGAAGTATGCAGGGGAAAGACAGACGGGAGTTAATCAAGCATGCCTAAGTATCGTTCTGCCACCACCACCCACGGCCGCAATATGGCGGGTGCCCGCGCATTGTGGCGCGCCACCGGGATGACCGATGATGACTTCGGTAAACCGATTATCGCTGTGGTGAACTCCTTTACCCAGTTTGTGCCGGGTCACGTCCACCTGCGCGATCTCGGTAAGCTGGTTGCCGAACAAATCGAAGCCTCAGGCGGCGTGGCGAAAGAGTTCAACACCATTGCTGTGGATGATGGTATCGCCATGGGCCATGGCGGCATGCTGTATTCACTGCCGTCGCGTGAGCTGATCGCTGACTCCGTTGAGTACATGGTTAACGCCCACTGCGCCGATGCGATGGTCTGCATCTCCAACTGCGATAAAATCACCCCCGGGATGTTAATGGCCTCTCTGCGCCTGAACATCCCGGTTATCTTTGTTTCCGGCGGCCCGATGGAAGCCGGGAAAACTAAGCTCTCTGACCAAATCATCAAGCTCGACCTGGTTGATGCGATGATTCAGGGCGCTGACCCGAAAGTTTCCGACTCACAAAGCGAGCAGGTTGAACGTTCCGCTTGCCCAACCTGCGGCTCCTGTTCCGGTATGTTCACCGCTAACTCGATGAACTGCCTGACCGAAGCGCTGGGCTTGTCGCAGCCGGGTAACGGTTCGCTGTTGGCGACTCACGCCGACCGTAAAGAACTTTTCCTCACCGCAGGCCAGCGCATCGTCGAGCTGACCAAACGTTATTATGAGCAGGACGATGCTTCCGCGCTGCCGCGCAACATTGCCAGCAAGGCAGCGTTTGAGAACGCCATGACGCTGGATATCGCCATGGGCGGCTCCACCAACACCGTTCTGCACCTGCTGGCGGCCGCGCAGGAAGCGGAAATCGACTTCACCATGAGTGATATCGACAAGCTGTCCCGCAAAGTCCCGCAGCTGTGTAAAGTGGCGCCGAGTACGCAGAAATACCATATGGAAGACGTGCACCGCGCAGGCGGCGTACTGGGTATTTTAGGCGAACTGGATCGTGCTGGACTGCTGAACCGCGACGTGAAAAACGTGTTGGGGCTGACTCTGCCGCAAACGCTCGATCGGTATGACGTGATGTTGACCAAAGACGACGCGGTGAAAAAAATGTTCCGTGCAGGCCCGGCCGGCATTCGTACTACCCAGGCCTTCTCACAGGACTGCCGTTGGGATACGCTGGATGACGACCGCGCTGAAGGCTGCATTCGCTCGCTGGAGCACGCTTACAGCAAAGACGGCGGTCTGGCAGTCCTGTACGGTAACTTCGCGGAAAACGGCTGTATTGTAAAAACCGCAGGCGTGGATGACAGCATCCTGAAATTCACCGGTCCGGCAAAAGTGTATGAAAGCCAGGACGATGCGGTTGAAGCCATCCTCGGCGGTAAAGTGGTGGCTGGCGACGTGGTTGTCATTCGCTACGAAGGGCCGAAAGGCGGGCCAGGCATGCAGGAAATGCTCTACCCAACCACCTTCCTGAAATCGATGGGCCTCGGTAAGGCTTGCGCGCTGATTACCGACGGTCGTTTCTCCGGCGGTACTTCGGGGCTTTCCATTGGTCACGTTTCTCCGGAAGCGGCCAGCGGCGGTAATATCGCGATTATCGAAGATGGTGACATGATTGCCATCGATATCCCGAATCGTGGTATTCAACTGCAACTGAGTGATGCGGAAATCGCTGCGCGCCGTGAAGCGCAGGAAGCTCGCGGTGACAAAGCCTGGACGCCAAAAGATCGTCAGCGTCAGGTCTCCTTTGCACTGCGCGCCTACGCCAGCCTGGCAACCAGTGCCGACAAAGGTGCGGTGCGCGATAAGTCGAAGCTCGGGGGATAATGACCATGGCGGATTCACAACCTCTATCCGGCGCTCCTGAGGGCGCCGAGTATCTCAGAGCGGTACTGCGTGCGCCGGTATACGAAGCGGCACAGGTAACGCCGCTACAGAAAATGGAAAAACTCTCTTCGCGCCTCGACAACGTCATTCTGGTGAAGCGCGAAGACCGTCAACCCGTTCACAGCTTCAAGCTACGCGGTGCCTATGCCATGATGGCGGGCTTGACCGAAGAGCAAAAAGCGCATGGCGTCATTACCGCATCGGCTGGTAATCATGCTCAGGGCGTCGCTTTCTCTTCTGCGCGATTAGGCGTGAAGGCGCTGATTGTCATGCCAACGGCTACCGCCGATATCAAAGTCGATGCCGTTCGCGGCTTCGGCGGAGAAGTGCTGCTGCACGGCGCGAACTTTGATGAAGCCAAAGCCAAAGCGATTGAATTGTCGCAGCAGCAGGGTTTTACCTGGGTGCCGCCGTTCGATCATCCGATGGTGATTGCCGGGCAGGGCACGCTGGCGCTGGAGTTACTTCAGCAGGACGCGCATCTCGATCGCGTATTCGTACCAGTTGGTGGTGGCGGATTAGCGGCAGGTGTTGCGGTGCTGATAAAACAGCTGATGCCGCAAATCAAAGTGATTGCCGTGGAAGCGGAAGATTCGGCCTGTCTGAAAGCGGCGCTGGATGCCGGTCATCCGGTGGATCTGCCGCGTGTTGGTCTCTTTGCCGAAGGCGTGGCGGTGAAACGTATTGGCGATGAAACCTTCCGTCTGTGCCAGGAATACCTCGACGATATTATTACCGTGGATAGCGATGCTATTTGCGCGGCAATGAAAGACCTGTTCGAAGATGTACGCGCGGTGGCGGAGCCTTCCGGGGCGCTGGCGCTGGCGGGGATGAAAAAATACATCGCCCAGCATAATATTCGCGGTGAGCGTCTGGCGCATGTTCTTTCCGGCGCTAACGTTAACTTCCACGGCCTGCGCTACGTTTCTGAACGTTGCGAGCTGGGGGAACAGCGCGAAGCCTTGCTGGCCGTGACCATCCCGGAAGAAAAGGGCAGCTTCCTGAAGTTTTGCCAACTGCTGGGCGGGCGCTCGGTGACCGAGTTTAACTACCGCTTTGCTGATGCGAAAGACGCCTGCATTTTTGTCGGCGTACGTCTGAGCCGTGGGCTGGAAGAGCGTAAGGAAATCCTGCAACTGCTCAATGAGGGCGGCTATAGCGTGGTGGATCTGTCTGATGACGAGATGGCGAAGCTACACGTGCGCTATATGGTCGGTGGACGTCCGTCGAAACCCTTACAGGAACGTCTTTATAGCTTCGAATTTCCGGAGTCGCCGGGGGCGTTGCTCAAATTCCTGCATACCTTGGGGACGCACTGGAATATTTCATTGTTCCACTATCGCAGTCACGGCACTGACTATGGTCGTGTGCTGGCGGCGTTTGAGTTGGGTGAACACGAGCCTGATTTCGAAACGCGGCTGAATGAACTGGGTTATGACTGTCATGATGAAACACATAACCCGGCGTTCAGGTTCTTCCTGGCGGGTTAACGACAGCCATTAAAAAAGGGTTCATGTAAAAACATGAACCCTTTTTGCTACTGTATCAGCAGATTACAGCGTGATAACGTCGAATTCGACTTCGGTATTCACGTCAGCATCGTAATCCACACCGTCGAGGGCAAAACCGAACAGATTCAGGAATTCCTGCTTGTATCCTGCATAGTCAGTTTCTTGCGCCAGGTTTTCGGTAGTGATCAGCGGCCACAGATCGCGACATGCCTGCTGAATGTCGTCACGCAGTTCCCAGTCATCCATACGGATACGCTGGTTGTCATCAAGCGCCACTTTATCGCCGTACAGGCTGGTGGTCATCAGACGGTTGATCTGCTCAATACAACCTTCGTGAATCCCCTGCGCTTTCATCAGCTTGAAGACCATGGAGATGTACAGTGGCATTACCGGAATCGCAGAAGATGCCTGGGTGATAACGGACTTCAGTACGGCAACGTTAGCGGAACCGTTCAGTGGTGCCAGCTGGTTACGCAGCTCACCCGCCGCGCGATCGAGGTCTTCTTTCGCTTTGCCCAGCGCGCCGTGCCAGTAGATTGGCCAGGTCAGGTCGGTACCGATGTAGGAGTAGGCTACGGTTTTCACACCATCAGCCAGCACGCCCGCTTCGCTCAGCGCGCCCATCCACAGTTCCCAGTCTTCGCCGCCCATGACGGTGACGGTGTTCTGAACTTCTTCTTCGGTTGCCGGCTCAATGCTGGCGGTGATGATCTGATCTTTGTTGGTATCGATCGCTTTAGAGGTGTAAACCTCACCGATTGGCTTCAGCGCTGAACGGACGATTTCACCGGTTTTCGGCATTTTACGCACTGGGGAAGCCAGTGAGTAAACCACCAGGTCAATCTGACCCAGGTCTTCTTTGATCAGTTTGATCACTTCATCACGGCATTCGTCAGAGAACGCATCGCCGTTGATGCTCTTGGAGTACAGACCTTCACGCTTGGCTGCTTCGTCGAAAGCTGCAGAGTTATACCAGCCTGCGGAACCTGGTTTGGTATCCGTGCCCGGTTTTTCGAAAAATACGCCGATAGTGGCGGCACCGCTGCCAAAGGCGGCGGAAATTCTGGAAGCCAGACCGTAACCGGTGGAAGCACCGATCACCAGCACGCGAGACGGGCCGTTCTCGATTTTCCCGTTCTGCTTAACATACTCGATCTGCTTTTCCACGTTGACTTTGCAGCCAGTCGGATGGGTCGTTGTACAGATGAATCCACGAATTTTTGGTTTGATTATCATAATGATGGCTAATTAAGTTTGTATTTTCGCTGTCAAGTGCGCAATGACACCGTCTGTTCTGGCCTGCTTAACGCGATGGTTAACAAGCCCCCCACTACAATGGATCACGACATTATACAGAAAAGGAGCGCCAATACTGAATCTACCACTGATTTTAGACCTGACGCTGGCGCTACTCTGCGGATTTACGTTCCAGAACAATCTTCCAAAACGCGTCGATCAGCGGTTCATGCAGCCGCTTTTTCGGCGCGCAGACGCCAAGCTCGAACGGTGTTTTTTCGTCACTGCGCTCTAAAATCATCACGCGATTACGTACCGGCTCCGGGCTGTTTTCTAGCACCACTTCCGGCAGCAGCGCCACGCCGCAGCCCAGCGCCACCATTGAGACCATCGCTTCGTGGCCACCCACCGTGGCGTAAATCGATGGGTTGCTGATTTTGTGACGGCGGAACCACAGCTCGATACGGCGGCGTACTGGACCTTGATCGGCCATGATAAACGGCACCGTCGACCAGTCCGGCTTATCGACCGATACCTGATTACGCACCGGGCAGGGCAACGCCGGAGCGATCAACACAACCGTCAGATTCTCCAGCATCGAGAACGCCACCGCGCCAGGCAGTGTTTCGGGCTTACCGGCAATCGCCAGATCGGCTTCACCAGTAACCACTTTATCCATCGCATCGGCGGCGTCGCCGGTGGTGAGCTTAATTTCCACTGACGGATGCTCGGCGCGGAAACGGTCAAGGATTGGCGGCAGATGGCTGTAGGCGGCAGTTACCGAACAGAAAATATGCAGTTCGCCTGACAGCGACGGCCCTTGTTGATCGAGAGTGTGGCGTAACTGCTGGTACTGCAACAGCGTCTGTTGGGCAAACACGCGCAGCTCTTCACCGGCTTCGGTCAGCGTAACCGTACGGTTATCGCGCACAAACAGCGGCTGGCCGAGGTCTTCTTCGAGGCGCTGAATTTGTCGGGAAAGCGTGGATGGGCTGACGTGCATTGCCCGCGCGCTGCGGCCAAAGTGACGACTTTCAGCCAAATGCAGGAACATTTTCAGATCGCGTAAATCCACAGACGAGCCTCCGATTTTCTACGTTGCATAAATTGCAATGTGACGTTGTGAATATATCAATTTCCGCAATAAATTTCCTGTTGTAATGTGGATTCAATCTCGCAAATACAAATCTGCGAACCGAATAATAAGCACCACAACACAACATCACGGAGTACACCATCATGGCTAACTACTTTAATACACTGAACCTGCGCCAGCAGCTGGCACAGCTGGGTAAATGTCGCTTTATGGGTCGCGACGAATTCGCCGATGGTGCGAGCTACCTTCAGGGTAAAAAAGTGGTCATCGTCGGCTGTGGCGCCCAGGGTCTGAACCAGGGCCTGAACATGCGTGACTCCGGTCTGGATATCTCCTACGCACTGCGTAAAGAAGCCATTGCTGAGAAGCGTGCTTCCTGGCGTAAAGCGACCGAAAACGGCTTCAAAGTGGGTACCTACGAAGAGCTGATCCCGCAGGCTGATCTGGTGGTTAACCTGACTCCGGACAAGCAGCACTCCGACGTTGTGCGTTCTGTACAGCCGCTGATGAAAGACGGTGCAGCGCTGGGTTACTCCCACGGCTTCAACATCGTGGAAGTTGGCGAGCAGATCCGTAAAGACATCACCGTCGTGATGGTGGCACCGAAGTGCCCGGGTACTGAAGTTCGTGAAGAGTACAAACGTGGTTTCGGCGTACCTACGCTGATCGCCGTTCACCCGGAAAACGATCCGAAAGGCGAAGGCATGGCGATTGCTAAAGCCTGGGCTGCGGCCACCGGCGGTCACCGTGCTGGCGTACTGGAGTCCTCCTTCGTGGCGGAAGTGAAATCTGACCTGATGGGTGAGCAGACTATCCTGTGCGGTATGCTGCAGGCCGGTTCTCTGCTGTGCTTCGATAAGCTGGTAGAAGAAGGTACTGACCCGGCATATGCTGAAAAACTGATTCAGTTCGGCTGGGAAACCATCACCGAAGCGCTGAAGCAGGGCGGCATCACTCTGATGATGGACCGTCTGTCTAACCCGGCGAAACTGCGTGCTTACGCGCTGTCCGAACAGCTGAAAGAGATCATGGCGCCGCTGTTCCAGAAACACATGGACGACATCATCTCCGGTGAATTCTCTTCCGGCATGATGGCTGACTGGGCCAACGACGATAAGAAACTGCTGACCTGGCGTGAAGAGACCGGCAAAACCGCGTTCGAAACCGCTGCCCAGTTCGACGGTAAAATCGGCGAGCAGGAATACTTTGATAAAGGCGTTCTGATGATTGCGATGGTGAAAGCGGGCGTTGAGCTGGCGTTCGAAACCATGGTGGATTCCGGCATCATCGAAGAATCTGCTTACTACGAATCACTGCACGAACTGCCGCTGATCGCCAACACTATTGCCCGTAAGCGTCTGTACGAAATGAACGTGGTTATCTCTGATACCGCAGAATACGGCAACTACCTGTTCTCTTACGCTTGCGTACCGCTGCTGAAAGAGTTCATGACCACCCTGCAGACCGGCGACCTGGGCAAAGCGATTGCTGAAGGCGCGGTAGACAACGCGCAGCTGCGTGACGTGAACGATGCGATTCGCGGTCATGCTATCGAGAAAGTGGGCCAGAAACTGCGTGGCTACATGACCGATATGAAGCGCATTGCGGTCGCAGGATAATTCCTCATAGAGGAATGGCATATCAACAGCGCTTCGTAGGCCGGATAAGCGAAGCGCTATCCGGCAAAAAAAGCCCGGTGTTTAAACACCGGGCTTTCTATTAGTTACGGTACAGCACTTTAATGATGTGGTAACCGAACTGAGTGTGCAGCGGGCCGGTTGGCTCCAGCACAGGGCAGGAAAAGACCACTTTATCGAACGCCGGAACCATCTGGCCCTGACGGAATTCGCCTAAATCACCGCCGCGTTTGCCTGATGGGCAGATGGAGTGTTTCTTCGCCAGTTTGCCGAAGTCGGCGCCGTTTTTAATCTGTTCCAGAAGATCCAGTGCCAGTTTCTCTTCTTTAACAAGGATATGCACTGCTGCTGCTGTTTTTGCCATGATCGTGCCTTCAAAAGGGGGTCTGTAAGGCTCGCGATTTTAGCATGGCTTACCGTCGATACAGCACTTTGATGATGTGGTAGCCAAATTTGGTTTTTACAGGCCCGTAAGGTTTAAGCAGTGGGCAGCTAAACACAGCGGCATCAAATGGTCCCACCATCATCCCCTGTTTGAACTCGCCCAGATCGCCTCCGTTGCGCCCAGAGGGGCAGCGAGAATAGCGTTTTGCCAAATGATCGAAGCTAATACCGCGATCCAGCTTGCTCAGGATCTCCAGAGCTAATTTCTCTTCTTTTACCAGGATATGTAGGGCTGCCGCGCTCTTAGCCATTATTTTGTTCTCATGTCTCAAAGATGTCCCATTACTTTATCACCCGTCTTAGTCGTGGACATATACTCTTCGCCATCGCGGGACAGATGTCTCGCCTGATGTATGGAAACGGGAGATGAGCGACATTTTCTCTGCCGCATTCCCTTTTGCCGGGGACCTCCGTCCTGTCCCTACAGCCATGGAGCGAGATATCATGGATACAATGAAAAAAACTGAATTTTCAGTCGGATGGCTTACCGGGCTGGGTGATATTGTTCGCGATCCACAGCTCTATGAATTATTGAAATATTGCCCTCTGGACATCATGCAGCGCTGGCGTTTTGAAGAGATCCAACGCGGTGCCTTTATCTGTCGGCAAGGGGAAATATGTCAGCGTTTTTCGCTGATTATTGCCGGTGAAGTCGATGTTTTCTATGAGGCTGAAGATGGACGTCGTTATCGTCAAGCCCGCTACCGGAAAGGCGATATGCTGGGCGAACTCGAGATTTTTGAGTCGCGCCATTACATCTGTTCGGTAGTGGCGGTAGGACATGTGCAGCTTCTGAGTTTATCGCAGGAATACTTCAGCCGCTGGCTGGCGTTAGATAACCATTTTAACCAGCGGATGCTGCGCTTCTTTAGTCAGCAATATTACCAGCTGTCGAAAAAGGCCAGCAGCGACAATCTTTACTCGCTGTATCAGCGAGTGTGCCAGGCGTTATGGCTGCGTTATCAACAAGATGGCACGAATGAAATTTTGCTGGATAAGCTAAACCTCAGTCAGGAACTGGCGGCGACGACCCGTAGTATTAACCGTATTTTACATGACCTGAAAGCGCTACAGATT
This sequence comes from Citrobacter sp. Cpo040, assembly GCF_030332915.1. NCBI lineage: Bacteria > Pseudomonadati > Pseudomonadota > Gammaproteobacteria > Enterobacterales > Enterobacteriaceae > Citrobacter > Citrobacter sp. Cpo040. The sequence goes on along the minus strand of NZ_JAOWGX010000037.1, from coordinate 869,343 downwards.
ATTGATACCGATGGTGAAAGTATTGTGTTGTCAGCCCCTGAAAAATTAAAGCGGGAGGCTGATATCGGATAACCGCAAGAGTGAAGGAGGCGGGAGAATGTCGCTGCAACCCCATATCCAGTTAAGCAAGGAGATGACAGGCGCACGCTATGCGCTGCTGCCGGGAGACCCGTTGCGAGTCGATCGCATCGCCAATTTTCTTGATAACCCAGAATCGCTTGGTCAAAACCGTGAGTTTCGCGCCGCGCGAGGTTGGTATCAGGGGATCGAGATTTTAGTGCTCTCTACCGGAATCGGTGGACCGTCTACGGCTATTGCCATTGAAGAACTGCGTCAAATCGGTGTAAAGACCCTGATTCGTATCGGTAGCTGCGGGGCATTGCAGGATAATCTTGCGCTTGGTGACGTGATTATCGCCCATGCCGCGGTAACGGATGACGGGACCAGCCGTACCTATGCGCCTGCGGGCTATCCGGCCTGCGCCGACCCGCAGTTAACCTGGGAACTGATGGCGCAAGCGCGGCAGATGAATATTCCCGCCACATGCGGCCTGGTGCGCAGCCACGATAGTTTTTATACCGACCGGGAAGCGGAACTGGATGCGCAGTGGTCGGCACTCGGCGTTCTGGGTGCGGATATGGAAAGTGCCGCTTTGATGACCATCGGTGCGCTGCGCGGGTTACGTACGGCGTCATTACTCAATGTGGTGGTTGCCCACAACGGTTGTCTGGATAGCAGTATCAATGATTATGTCCAGCAGGAAACGTTGTGCCAACAGGGCGAAGAACGGCAAATTACCCTGGCGCTACGCGCCATTCATTCCGATAGTCAGCAAGGAGGTCAGTGATGGACTTTTTTAGCATTAACAATGTAATGGTCAACATTCCTCTCGGCGAAGGCGGCTATGCACTATCTTGGATTGAAGCCATTGGTACCGTATTTGGTCTGTTATGTATCTGGTGTGCCAGCCGGGAAAAAATCATCAATTACCTGTTTGGCCTGATTAACGTCACGCTGTTTGCAGCAATCTTTTTCCAGATTCAGCTCTATGCCAGCTTGTTGCTACAGGTGTTTTTCTTCGCCGCTAACATTTACGGTTGGTATGCGTGGAGCCGGCAAAATGAGGCGCAGGAAGCAGCGCTCAAAGTACGTTGGCTTTCCCGTCAGCAAACCCTGGTACTGGGCGGCGTTTGCGCGGTGGCGATAGTTTTGATGACGCTGTTTATCGATCCGGTGTTTGCAGCGCTTACCCGCATTATGATTGCACTGCTACAAATGATAGGTATACCGGTCGCGATGCCTGACCTTCAGCCCGATGCCTTCCCGTTCTGGGATTCCACCATGCTGGTGTTGTCGATTGCGGCCATGATTCTGATGACGCGTAAATATGTCGAAAACTGGCTGCTGTGGGTGCTCATCGACGTGATTAGCGTGGTTATTTACGCGGTGCAGGGCGTTTACGCCATGTCGCTTGAGTATGTCCTGCTGACGGCAATCGCGGTGATGGGATCCTACAGCTGGATCAAGAGCGCGCAGCGCAACGGCTATACACCACTAGCCGCGACAGCTTCCTGATTGACCCGATTTTCTGGCTACTCACAGGGGTAGCCAGTTACTCTTTTTCTCCCTCTTTCTGCTACAATCCACCTCCCCCGTGTTTACAGATTGAGCAATCCCTTATGCGTTTGAACCCCGGACAACAACAAGCCGTCGAATTCGTCACCGGACCTTGCCTGGTGCTGGCGGGAGCGGGTTCCGGCAAGACGCGTGTTATCACCAACAAAATAGCCCATCTGATCCGTGAATGTGGCTATCAGGCACGACATATTGCGGCAGTGACCTTTACCAATAAGGCTGCGCGCGAGATGAAAGAGCGCGTGGCGCAAACGCTGGGTCGTAAAGAGGCGCGTGGGTTGATGATCTCCACCTTCCACACCCTGGGACTGGATATCATTAAGCGTGAATACGCGGCGCTGGGGATGAAGTCTAACTTCTCGTTGTTTGACGATACTGACCAGGTGGCCTTGCTTAAGGAACTGACCGAAGGGCTAATCGAAGACGATAAGCTTATTCTCCAGCAGCTGATCTCGACGATCTCCAACTGGAAAAACGATCTGATGACTCCGGCGCAGGCGGCAGCCAGCGCAAAGGGCGAGCGCGATCGTATTTTTGCCCACTGCTATGGTCTGTATGACGCGCATATGAAGGCGTGTAACGTCCTCGATTTTGACGATCTGATCCTGCTTCCCACGCTGCTGCTACAGCGCAATGAAGAAGTACGTGAGCGCTGGCAAAACAGAATCCGCTACCTGCTGGTGGATGAATATCAGGATACCAACACCAGCCAGTATGAGCTGGTGAAGTTGCTGGTAGGGAAACGTGCGCGCTTTACCGTCGTGGGCGATGACGATCAGTCGATCTACTCCTGGCGCGGCGCCCGTCCGCAGAACCTGGTACTGTTGAGCAAAGATTTTCCGGCTTTACAGGTAGTGAAGCTGGAGCAAAACTACCGTTCATCAGGTCGCATCCTTAAGGCGGCGAACATCCTCATTGCGAACAATCCACACGTCTTTGAAAAGCGGCTCTTTTCCGAGTTGGGTTACGGTGCTGAGCTGAAGGTACTGAGCGCAAATAATGAAGAGCATGAAGCCGAACGTGTGACCGGGGAATTAATTGCCCATCACTTTGTGAACAAGACGCAATATAAAGACTACGCCATCCTTTATCGCGGCAACCATCAGTCGCGCGTGTTCGAAAAGTTTCTGATGCAGAACCGTATCCCGTACAAAATTTCCGGCGGAACGTCGTTCTTCTCGCGTCCGGAGATTAAAGATCTGCTGGCCTACCTGCGTGTGCTGAGCAACCCGGATGACGACAGCGCATTTTTGCGCATCGTAAACACGCCAAAGCGTGAAATCGGTCCAGCCACGCTGCAAAAGTTGGGTGAATGGGCGATGACGCGTAATAAAAGCCTGTTTACCGCCAGCTTTGATATGGGGCTTAGCCAGACACTGACCGGGCGCGGGTATGACTCTCTGACCCGCTTTACGCACTGGCTGGGTGAAATTCAGCGCCTGGCGGAGCGCGAACCGGTTGCCGCCGTGCGCGATCTTATCCACGGTATTGATTACGAATCCTGGCTGTATGAAACCTCGCCGAGCCCGAAAGCGGCTGAAATGCGTATGAAAAACGTCAATACGCTGTTCAGCTGGATGACGGAGATGCTGGAAGGCAGTGAGCTGGAAGAGCCGATGACCCTGACCCAGGTAGTTACCCGCTTTACCCTGCGCGACATGATGGAGCGTGGAGAGAGCGAAGAAGAGCTGGATCAGGTGCAGTTGATGACGCTGCATGCCTCAAAAGGGCTGGAGTTCCCTTACGTGTTTATGGTGGGAATGGAAGAAGGATTTTTGCCGCACCAGAGCAGTATCGATGAAGACAATATCGACGAAGAACGTCGTCTGGCTTACGTAGGGATTACGCGTGCACAGAAAGAACTCATCTTCACTCTGTGTAAAGAGCGTCGTCAGTATGGTGAGCTGGTGCGTCCGGAACCGAGTCGTTTCCTGCTGGAGCTGCCACAGGATGACGTTATCTGGGAACAAGAGCGTAAAGTGGTGAGCGCTGAGGAGCGGATGCAAAAAGGGCAGGCAAGCATCGCTAATATTCGGGCAATGATGGCAAAAGCCAAAGCGAAGTAGGTATTTTGTAGGCCGGATACGTGTAAACGCGCGCTATCCGGCAACCAACATCTAATGAACGTCCAGCGGCCAGTGGACATAGCTTTGCCACTGACTTTCCTGATCGATTAACTCTTTACCCAGCGGATGATGTTCCAGCCAGCCTTCTGGTAGCGTGACTGTCAGGTGCTCGTTTCTTGCATCCATTTGAATTTCCGGCACAAGATCGTCACGGCGACGGCTGGCGAAGATGATCGCCAAACGTAGCAAACGGCAAAGATGCTCCGCGATGCGCGGTGGCACTGCGTTTTGCTGGTGGAGCGAAGAGAGATCGACGGGGTTGGTCTGGTTGAGTAACAGCGTTGCTAGCAGTTTCTTTTGCGCAGGGGTAAAACCTGGGAGATCGAGATTGCGCACCAGATAAGCGGCATGCTGTGGTGCCTGTTTAAAATCAACGCTCAGGCCAATTTCATGCAGCTGACAGGCACTAATCAGTAGTTCGCGGCTAATCGGTTCAAGATGCCACTTTTTTTCTACCTGATCGAGAAATTTAGTCGCTAAATTGGCAACGCGATGTGCTTGCTCTGTATCGACCATAAAGCGACGCTGGATATTGCGTAATGTGCGGCTACGAATATCCTGATCCACCGCCAGATGCAGCATGCCGTAGACCAGACCTTCACGTAATGCGCCGCCGGCCAGGGTCATGCATTGAATGTTCAGTTCGGTGAAAATAGCAATCAGAATGGCCAGCCCGCTGGGGAAAACCAGCGCACGTTCCAGCGTTAACCCTTCGATTTCCAGCTCTTCCAGACGACCGCAGTGAATGGCGCGCTGCTTAAGCTGCTGAAGTTTGGCCAGCGTAATGCGCTCATCCATACCCTGCGCCATCATGATTTCCTGCAACGCCTGGACGGTACCAGAGGCACCAACGCAAACTTTCCAGCCATGAAAACGCAGTTTGTCGGCGACCGGGCGCAGAACTTCACGTGCGGCCTTCTCTGCCTCGTCAAAGTTTTCCTGTGCCAGATTACGATCGGTAAAATAACGTTCGAGCCAGGTGACGCAGCCCATCGACAGGCTGAACAGAGAGGTGGTTTGTGCGCCGGAACCGGTGACTAATTCAGTGCTGGCGCCACCAATATCCACAACCAGACGCTGATCGGCACCGCCGGTTGTGTGGGCCACACCTTGATAAATCAGTCGCGCTTCTTCTTCACCGCTAATTACCTGGACAGGGCAGCCAAGGATCTCTTGCGCTTTAGCAATAAACACATCGGCATTTACGGCGATGCGTAATGTTGCCGTGGCGACCACGCGGATTTGAGGATGCGGAATATCCTGCAGACGTTCTGCAAACAAGCGCAAGCATTGCCAGCCGCGCTCCATCGCTTCAACAGAGAGCTCGTTGTCACCGTTGAGTCCAGCGGCCAGACGCACTTTGCGTTTGATACGCGTGAGCGTCTGGATGCTTCCTGCCACCTCGCGTACAACCAGCATATGAAAACTATTCGAGCCGAGATCGATTGCTGCATACAGCGAAGTAGAATTCATACACTTCATCCTTCAACCTGTATCTGTGTTGGCTGCGTTCTCTCACCCGAATCATTTACTAAAATAAGCTCATCGGGATTCGTTTTCTTGCCGCCTTGATACAGGCTGAATGATTTTGTGTATGGCATAACTTTTCTTAACCTGAACGACGACGATTACGCGGAGCACCACCGGTACGGCGTGGGCCATTGCCTGTACGCGGGCGCGTTAAGCGCAACGGCTTCGGCAGATCGGTCATCAGCGCATCCGGGTTATATTTGCTGACCGGAATCGAATGGCCGATATAGGTCTCGATTGCGGGTAAATTCAGCGCGTACTCTTCACAAGCCAGGCTGATAGAGTGACCGCTTGCGCCAGCACGTCCGGTACGACCGATTCGGTGAACGTAATCTTCACAGTCATCCGGCAGGTCATAGTTAAATACGTGCGTTACTGCTGGGATATGCAGGCCACGCGCAGCGACATCCGTCGCAACGAGAATGTCGAGATCGCCACGGGTGAACTCATCAAGAATACGCAGACGTTTTTTCTGTGCTACGTCACCGGTCAGCAGACCGACGCGATGACCGTCCGCAGCAAGGCTGCCCCAGATATCTTCACAACGATGCTTGGTGTTAGCAAAAACAATGGCTCGATCTGGCCACTCTTCTTCAATCAGCGTTTGCAGCAAACGCATTTTCTCTTCGTTGGAAGGGTAGAAGAGCTCTTCTTTAATGCGGTGGCCAGTTTTCTGTTCCGGTTCGACTTCAACGTACTCAGCGTTATTCATCTGTTCGAACGCCAGTTCGCGAACGCGGTATGAGAGGGTTGCAGAAAACAGCATGTTCAGACGTTGGGTGGTTGGCGGCATACGACGGAACAGCCAACGGATATCTTTAATAAAGCCCAGATCGTACATACGATCGGCTTCATCCAGCACCACGACCTGAATCGCGCCCAGATTAATGTGGTTCTGTTTTGCATAGTCGATGAGACGACCGGTCGTGCCGATAAGAATATCGACGCCGCTTTCCAGCACTTTCAGCTGTTTATCGTAACCGTCGCCGCCATACGCCAGGCCTAATTTCAGACCAGTGGTTTGTGCCAGCGGCTCGGCATCGGCGTGGATCTGCACGGCTAATTCACGCGTTGGCGCCATAATTAACGCACGCGGTTGGTTCACCTTGCGATCGGCAATCGCGGGATGAGAGAGAAGATAATGAAACGTTGACGTCAGGAACGCCATCGTTTTTCCGGTACCGGTTTGCGCCTGCCCGGCAACATCACGACCAGCCAGCGTTAGCGGCAGCGCGAGGGCCTGAATGGGCGTACAGTTATGAAAGCCTTTATTTTCAAGGGCTTCTATCACCTTTGGGTGCAGGGCGAAGTCGGAAAACTTCTGTTCTGTTAAATGTGTTTTGCTCATAGTGTGGTAGAATATCAGCTTACTATTGCTTTACGAAAGCGTATCCGGTGAAATAAAGTCAACCTTTAGTTGGTTAATGCTACATCAACACGTCGTTGATTAATGCTACACCAATGCACCAGGCTTATTCCTGTGGAGTTATTATGAGCGATAAAATTATTCACCTGACTGACGACAGTTTTGACACGGATGTACTCAAAGCGGACGGAGCAATCCTCGTTGATTTCTGGGCAGAGTGGTGCGGTCCGTGCAAAATGATCGCTCCGATTCTGGATGAAATCGCTGACGAATATCAGGGCAAACTGACGGTTGCTAAACTGAACATTGACCAAAACCCAGGCACCGCGCCGAAGTATGGTATCCGTGGCATCCCGACCCTGCTGCTGTTTAAAAACGGCGAAGTTGCGGCGACGAAAGTCGGCGCGCTGTCCAAAGGTCAGTTGAAAGAATTCCTCGACGCTAATTTAGCGTAAGGAAGTCTCATGATCGGGCGACCCTACTTCGAAATGATTCGGATGACTGGACGCCCGACTTGAGTCGTGCTAAGTTAGTGTTGACTTCGTATTAAACATACCTTATTAAGTTTGAATCTAGTTATATCCAATACTTCCCGTTGTTTCTCGCGCGAGGAGTGGACAGATTCCTGGCTTGTCACTCAATCCGTCTTGTCGTTTCAGTTCTGCGTACTTTCCTGTGACCAGACAGCGAACAGACATGAGTTGATGGCCGTAAACAGGCATGGATGACCCTGCCATACCATTCACAACATTAAGTTCGAGATTTACCCCAAGTTTAAGAACTCACACCATTATGAATCTTACCGAATTAAAGAATACGCCGGTTTCTGAGCTGATCACTCTCGGCGAAAATATGGGCCTTGAAAACCTGGCTCGTATGCGCAAGCAGGACATTATTTTTGCCATCCTGAAGCAGCACGCAAAGAGTGGCGAAGATATCTTTGGTGACGGTGTGCTGGAGATATTGCAGGATGGATTTGGTTTCCTCCGCTCTGCAGACAGCTCCTACCTCGCCGGTCCTGATGACATCTACGTTTCTCCCAGCCAAATCCGCCGTTTCAACCTCCGCACTGGTGATACCATTTCTGGTAAGATTCGCCCGCCGAAAGAAGGTGAACGCTACTTTGCGCTGTTGAAAGTTAACGAAGTTAACTACGACAAACCAGAAAACGCCCGTAACAAAATCCTCTTTGAGAACTTAACGCCGCTGCACGCAAACTCTCGTCTGCGTATGGAACGTGGTAACGGTTCTACTGAAGACTTAACGGCGCGTGTACTGGATCTGGCATCGCCGATCGGTCGTGGCCAACGTGGTCTGATTGTTGCTCCGCCGAAAGCGGGTAAAACCATGCTGCTGCAGAACATCGCGCAGAGCATTGCATACAATCATCCTGACTGCGTGCTGATGGTGCTGCTGATTGACGAACGTCCGGAAGAAGTTACCGAGATGCAGCGTCTGGTGAAAGGTGAAGTGGTTGCCTCTACCTTTGACGAACCAGCCTCCCGCCACGTTCAGGTTGCGGAAATGGTTATCGAGAAGGCGAAACGTCTGGTTGAACACAAGAAAGACGTTATCATTCTGCTTGACTCCATCACCCGTCTGGCGCGTGCATATAACACCGTGGTTCCGGCTTCCGGTAAAGTACTGACCGGTGGTGTGGACGCCAACGCCCTGCATCGTCCTAAGCGTTTCTTTGGTGCTGCACGTAACGTGGAAGAGGGCGGTAGCCTGACCATCATCGCGACTGCGCTGATTGATACCGGCTCTAAAATGGATGAAGTTATCTACGAAGAGTTTAAAGGTACCGGCAACATGGAACTGCATCTCTCTCGTAAGATTGCTGAAAAACGCGTCTTCCCGGCTATCGACTACAACCGTTCCGGTACCCGTAAAGAAGAGCTGCTCACCACCCAGGAAGAGCTGCAGAAAATGTGGATCCTGCGCAAAATCATCCATCCGATGGGTGAAATCGATGCAATGGAATTCCTCATTAACAAACTGGCGATGACCAAGACCAACGACGACTTCTTCGATATGATGAAGCGTTCCTGATTCGGGCATCATCTGAAAACGCCACGTTTTTACGTGGCGTTTTGCTTTTGTGGATGTAATCTTAACGACACAATAATAATAATCCGGTATGACATACCGCCTGGCGATGAAGGGTTGTAATTCGTATTTTGTGGTTAATAATCATACAGAACCACCTGATATGGAATCGGGTTTCTCTTCTGAATAATCGCCTGGATGGTTATACTTCATATATTGATATTCTTTGAGAGTATGTATAGTGAATTTACTGACAGCAAGTACTGATCTCATCAGTATTTTTTTATTCACAACGCTGTTTCTTTTCTTTGCCCGTAAGGTTGCGAAAAAGATAGGATTGGTGGATAAACCCAACTTCCGCAAACGTCATCAGGGACTGATTCCGTTGGTTGGGGGGATTTCGGTTTACGCAGGCATTTGCTTTACGTTCCTCATCGCCGATTATTATATCCCGCATGCAACTCTCTACCTGGCTTGTGCCGGTGTACTGGTGTTTATCGGTGCGCTGGACGACCGCTTTGATATCAGTGTAAAAATCCGTGCGACCATCCAGGCTATCATCGGCATCATTATGATGGCGGTAGGTAAGCTCTATCTGTTGAGCCTTGGGTTCATTTTTGGCCCTTGGGAGATGGTGCTCGGTCCTTTTGGCTATTTCCTTACCCTTTTCGCCGTTTGGGCTGCAATTAACGCCTTTAACATGGTGGATGGGATTGATGGTCTGTTAGGCGGGCTATCCAGCGTATCATTCGCCGCAATGGGGCTTATCTTGTGGTTTGACGGCCAGACAAGCCTGGCTATCTGGTGTTTTGCCATGATCGCCGCCATTCTGCCTTACATCATGCTGAACCTGGGTATTCTCGGACGTCGCTATAAGGTCTTTATGGGTGATGCGGGGAGTACGCTGATTGGCTTTACGGTCATCTGGATCCTGCTGGAGACCACTCAAGGTAAAACGCATCCTATTAGCCCGGTCACCGCACTGTGGATTATTGCCATTCCGTTAATGGATATGGTGGCGATCATGTATCGTCGTTTACGTAAAGGTATGAGCCCTTTCTCCCCGGACCGCCAACATATTCACCATTTAATTATGCGCGCCGGGTTTACCTCCCGACAGGCTTTTGTCCTGATTACGCTGGCTGCTGCGATCCTGGCCTCTATCGGCGTGTTGGCTGAATATTCTCGGGTCGTTCCGGAATGGGTGATGCTGGTGCTCTTTTTACTGGCATTTGTCTTGTACGACTATTGTATTAAACGTGCCTGGAAGGTAGCGAGATTTATCAAACGCTGGAAGCGCAAGTTGCGTAGAAACCGTGACAGTAAACCAAACTTAACCAAATAAATTGAGGGTACGATGACACAACCATTACCGGGGGAACATGCCATGAGCGCTGAAAATGAACTGGACATCCGTGGGTTGTTTCGTACTTTGTGGACAGGGAAGGTGTGGATCGTCGGTATGGCTCTCGCCTTCGCGTTAGTCGCTCTCGCCTATACGTTTTTTGCTCGTCAGGAGTGGAGCGCGACGGCGATTTCAGACAGGCCAACGGTTAATATGTTGGGCGGCTATTACTCTCAGCAGCAGTTCTTACGTAACCTGGACATCAAGGCCAGTCTTGCATCTGCGGATCAGCCGTCAGTGATGGATGAGGCCTATAAAGAATTTATCATGCAGCTTGCCTCATGGGATACGCGCCGTGAATTCTGGCAGCAGACTGATTATTACAAGCAACGTATGGTGGGGAACAGTAAAGCCGATGCGGCGATGCTGGATGAACTGATTAATAACATTCAGTTTATGCCCGGCGATGCGGTTCGTAATACCAATGACAGCGTGAAGCTGATTGCCGAAACGGCACCTGATGCCAACAATCTGTTGCGTCAGTACGTCGCGTTTGCCAGTCAGCGTGCGGCGCGTCATCTGAACGACGAGTTAAAGGGAGCCTGGGCTGCGCGCACTGTGCAGATGAAGGCGCAGGTTAAACGCCAGGAAGAAGTGGCGAAATCGATTTTCTCTCGCCGAGTTCACAACATTGAGCAGGCTCTCAAAATTGCTGAACAGCATAATATTTCGCGTACTTCCACTGACGTTCCGGCTGAAGAGCTACCCGATTCTGAACTGTTTTTGCTTGGACGTCCTATGCTGCAGGCGCGACTCGAAAACCTGCAATCTGTTGGTCCCGATTTCGATCTGGACTACTTCCAAAACCGAGCCATGCTTAACACACTGAACGTTGGGCCAACTCTGGATCCGCGTTTTCAGACCTATCGTTATTTGCGTACGCCGGAGGAACCGGTAAAACGTGACAGCCCTCGTCGTGCCTTCCTGATGATTATGTGGGGCATCGTTGGGGCTCTGATCGGTGCTGGTGTCGCGTTAACCCGTCGCCGCACGATTTAGCAATATCGTTGCAGTGAGGGGCTGGGCCCTCACTGCCAATCCGAAGAGAATCGATGTGAAAGTACTGACTGTATTTGGCACGCGACCGGAGGCCATAAAAATGGCACCTCTGGTTCATGCGCTGGCAAAAGATCCTGATTTTGAGGCAAAAGTTTGCGTCACGGCGCAGCATCGGGAGATGCTCGATCAGGTGTTGAACCTCTTTTCCATTGTACCTGACTACGATCTCAATATTATGCAGCCAGGTCAGGGACTAACAGAAATTACCTGCCGAATACTGGAAGGATTAAAGCCAATTCTGGCTGATTTTAAACCTGACGTTGTGTTAGTTCACGGCGATACCACAACCACCATTGCTACTAGCCTGGCCGCGTTCTATCAGCGCATCCCGGTAGGGCATGTGGAGGCAGGCTTACGTACAGGCGATCTCTACTCTCCCTGGCCGGAAGAGGCGAACCGTACGCTGACCGGGCATCTGGCGATGTATCATTTTGCACCAACAGAAAACTCGCGCCAAAACCTGTTACGGGAAAACATTTCTGATAACCGCATCTTCGTTACAGGTAATACGGTTATTGATGCGTTGATTTGGGTACGCGATCGCGTACTGGCGAGCGATGCATTACGAGCTGAACTGGCAGAGCATTATCCATTCTTGAGCTCGGATAAAAAGATGATACTGGTGACCGGTCATCGTCGGGAAAGCTTCGGTCGTGGTTTTGAACACATTTGTCATGCGCTGGCGGAAATTGCCGCGGCCAATCAGAACGTACAGATTGTCTATCCGGTGCACCTGAATCCTAACGTCAGCGAACCGGTTAATCGCATTCTGGGTCACGTTGAAAACGTCATCCTGATTGAACCGCAGGATTACATGCCGTTTGTCTGGCTGATGAATCACGCCTGGCTGATCCTTACCGACTCTGGCGGGATTCAGGAAGAAGCCCCATCTCTGGGGAAACCGGTACTGGTGATGCGCGAAACGACGGAACGTCCGGAAGCGATTACTGCAGGCACAGTACGTCTGGTAGGGACCGACCCGCAGCGTATTGTCGAAGAAGTCACGCGTTTGCTGCATGACGACAATGAATATCAGACCATGAGCCGCGCCCATAATCCGTATGGTGACGGGCAGGCATGTGGCCGCATTTTACACGCGTTAAAAAATAATCGGATATCGCTATGAGTTTTACGACCATTTCTGTCATTGGGCTGGGTTATATCGGACTGCCGACGGCGGCTGCCTTTGCTTCCCGTCAAAAGCATGTGATTGGCGTAGATGTAAATCAACACGCGGTGGATACCATTAATCGCGGTGAAATTCATATCGTTGAGCCAGATTTGGGCGCCGTGGTGAAAACGGCGGTCGAAAATGGATTTCTGCGTGCGACCACAACCCCTGTAGATGCGGATGCCTATCTGATTGCTGTGCCTACTCCGTTTAAGGGGGAGCACGAACCCGATATGGTTTATGTGGAAGCCGCGGCTAAATCTCTTGCACCGGTGCTGAAAAAAGGCGCGTTGGTGATCCTTGAATCGACGTCGCCTGTCGGGGCCACTGAACAGATGGCCACATGGCTTGCAGAAATGCGGCCTGACCTGACGTTCCCGCAGCAAGTCGGTGAACACGCGGACGTTAACATTGCTTATTGCCCAGAGCGCGTGCTGCCGGGCCAGGTGATGGTTGAACTGATTAAAAACGACCGCGTGATTGGGGGAATGACCTCCGTCTGTTCCGCGCGTGCTAGCGAACTGTACAACATTTTCCTGGAGGGCGAATGTGTCGTGACCAACGCCCGTACGGCGGAAATGTGCAAACTGACTGAAAATAGCTTCCGCGACGTCAATATCGCCTTCGCCAACGAGCTGTCGCTGATTTGTGCCGATCAGGGTATCAACGTCTGGGAACTGATTCGACTGGCAAATCGCCATCCGCGCGTGAATATTTTGCAACCGGGTCCGGGGGTTGGCGGGCACTGTATCGCGGTTGATCCGTGGTTTATCGTGGCGCAGAACCCGCAGCAGGCGAAATTGATTCGCACCGCGCGTGAGGTAAACGACGGTAAGCCTCATTGGGTGGTTGATCAGGTAAAAGCTGCCGTGGCCGACTGTCTGGCGGATACCAATAAACGGGCCAGCGAAGTGAAAATTGCCTGTTTTGGTCTGGCATTTAAACCGAATATTGATGACTTACGTGAAAGCCCGGCGATGGGAATTGCGCAAAGCATCGCGCATTGGCACAAAGGCGAAACATTGGTGGTGGAACCGAACATCCATCAACTGCCAAAAAAACTGGACGGTCTGTGCCAACTGGCTGCGCTGGATGATGCTCTGGCAAGCGCCGATGTGCTGGTCTTGCTGGTCGACCATAATGAATTTAAAGCCATTAAAGGCGATGCGGTTCACCAGCAATATATCGTTGATACCAAAGGGGTCTGGCGCTAATGAAACGAATTCTGGTTACCGGTGGAGCGGGATTCATCGGCTCGGCGGTTGTACGGCATATCATTCAGGAGACTCAGGATGCGGCAATTGTGGTCGATAAGCTGACCTATGCCGGAAACCTGATGTCGCTGGAGCCGGTTGCACAGAATCCTCGTTTTACCTTTGAGAAAGTCGATATCTGCGATCGAGCTTCGCTCGACAGGGTGTTTCAACACTATCAGCCGGACTGCGTGATGCATCTGGCGGCAGAAAGCCACGTCGATCGCTCAATTGATGGTCCGGCCGCCTTTATCGAAACTAACATTGTGGGAACCTACACGCTGTTGGAAGCGGCGCGCGCTTACTGGGGTGATTTAACCAGCGAGAAAAAATCAGCGTTTCGTTTCCACCATATCTCGACTGACGAGGTGTATGGCGACCTGCATTCTACGGATGATTTCTTCACTGAAACCACACCGTATGCACCGAGCAGCCCTTATTCCGCGTCGAAAGCCAGCAGCGATCATCTGGTTCGCGCCTGGCTGCGTACCTACGGTCTGCCAACGCTGATAACCAACTGTTCTAACAACTATGGTCCGTACCATTTTCCGGAAAAACTGATTCCGCTGATGATCCTTAACGCATTGGCGGGGAAGCCGTTGCCGGTTTACGGCAATGGGCAACAGATCCGTGACTGGTTGTATGTAGAAGATCACGCCAGGGCGCTCTATTGTGTGGCGACAACGGGCGCGGTGGGAGAAACCTATAATATCGGTGGTCATAACGAGCGTAAAAACCTGGAAGTTGTCGAAACGGTTTGCAGCCTGTTGGAAGAGCTGGCACCGCAAAAGCCGCAGGGTATCGCGCAGTACCGCGACTTGATCGCTTTTGTGGACGATCGCCCGGGTCATGATTTGCGTTACGCCATTGACGCGTCGAAAATTGCGCGTGAACTAGGCTGGATGCCGCAAGAAACGTTTGAAAGCGGAATGCGCAAAACCGTGCAGTGGTATCTGGCTAATCAGGCATGGTGGAAACCCGTGCAGGACGGCAGTTACCAGGGCGAACGTTTAGGTCTGAAGGGCTAACAGCCTGGTTTTGGCTCCCGGAGGAGACAACGCATGAAAGGTATCATTCTGGCGGGTGGCTCAGGTACTCGCCTGTATCCCATTACGCGTGGCGTATCGAAGCAGCTATTGCCTATTTACGATAAGCCGATGATTTACTACCCGTTATCAGTATTGATGCTGGCGGGAATTCGCGAAATCCTGATTATCACTACACCGGAAGATAAAGGCTATTTCCAGCGCTTACTGGGCGATGGATCTGAGTTCGGCATTGAATTGCACTATGCTGAGCAACCCAGTCCGGATGGATTAGCACAGGCGTTTATCATTGGTGAAACGTTCCTTAACGGGGAACCATCATGTCTGGTGTTAGGAGACAATATCTTCTTTGGTCAGGGATTCAGTCCAAAACTGCGTCATGTAGCCGCCAGAACACAAGGCGCGACGGTGTTTGGTTACCAGGTGATGGATCCTGAACGTTTTGGTGTCGTGGAGTTTGACGACAATTTTCGAGCTATCTCGCTGGAAGAGAAGCCGAAAGCACCAAAATCAAACTGGGCGGTGACCGGTCTCTATTTCTATGACAGCAAGGTGGTGGAATACGCAAAACGCGTAAAACCTTCTGAGCGTGGGGAGCTGGAGATTACATCTATCAACCAGATGTATCTTGATGACGGACATCTGACGGTAGAATTGCTCGGGCGTGGCTTTGCCTGGCTGGATACCGGTACGCACGACAGTCTTATCGAAGCGAGTACTTTTGTGCAGACGGTGGAAAAACGCCAGGGCTTTAAAATAGCCTGTCTGGAAGAAATCGCCTGGCGTAACGGTTGGCTGGATGACGAAGGCGTGAAGCGTGCTGCCAGTTCACTGGCCAAAACGGGTTATGGTCAATACCTGCTGGAGCTGCTCCGTGCTCGTCCGCGCCAGTATTGAGCCGCTTAGCTGGGAAAATACGTTCTTTGGCGTGAATAGCGCCATTGTGCGTTTTGACCAACGCGCGCCGGTTCTGACTGCGGATGTGTTGCAGCCCTGGTCGCGGGTACAGGCAAAAATTCCTGCCGCCAATACCCATGAATTAGATGCCCTGCAACAGTTGGGCTTCTCACTGGTTGAAGGTGAAGTGGATTTTGTGCTGCCGGTGATGTGTGCGCATGGCGACCCCGGTGCGCAGGTAGCACAAACTACGGATATCCCGGCATTACGCCAACTGGCAGGACAGGCGTTCGCGCAAAGTCGTTTTCGCGCCCCATGGTATGCAGCAGATGCCAGCACGCGTTTTTATGCGCAGTGGATTGAAAACGCGGTGCTGGGGACGTTCGATCATCAATGCCTCGTTTTTCGTACACCGGCAGGTGATATTCGTGGCTATGTCTCGCTGCGTGAACTGAATGCGACCGATGCGCGAATTGGCCTGCTGGCCGGGCGTGGGGCGGGAGCAGAACTGATGCAGGCTGCCCTTTGCTGGGCGCAGGCTCGCGGTAAAAAAACATTGCGCGTGGCGACCCAAATGGGCAATACCGCCGCGCTTAAACGTTATATACACAGTGGTGCGAATGTGGAAAGCACCGCGTATTGGTTATACAGGTGACACGATGATTCCATTTAACGCACCGCCGGTGGTGGGCACTGAACTCGATTACATGCAGTCTGCGATGAACAGCGGCAAACTGTGTGGCGACGGTGGTTTTACCCGTCGCTGCCAACAGTGGCTGGAACAGCATTTTGGCAGCGAGAAAGTATTGCTGACGCCTTCCTGCACCGCATCGCTTGAGATGGCGGCATTGCTGCTGGATATCCAGCCTGGCGATGAAGTCATTATGCCGAGCTATACGTTTGTCTCCACGGCCAATGCTTTCGTGCTGCGAGGCGCGAAAATTGTCTTTGTTGATATCCGGCCGGATACCATGAACATTGACGAAACGCAGATTGAAGCGGCGATCACCGACAAGACCCGCGCTATCGTTCCGGTGCATTACGCGGGCGTAGCCTGTGAAATGGATACCATCATGGCGCTGGCGACCAAACATAACCTGTTTGTCGTGGAAGATGCGGCCCAGGGCGTCATGTCGACTTACAAAGGTCGGGCGCTGGGGACGATTGGTCACATCGGTTGCTTTAGCTTCCATGAGACCAAAAACTATACCGCAGGCGGTGAAGGTGGTGCGACGCTGATTAATGATAAAAAATTAGTCGAACGTGCAGAGATCATCCGTGAAAAAGGAACTAACCGCAGCCAGTTTTTCCGCGGTCAGGTGGATAAGTATACCTGGCGTGATATTGGCTCCAGCTATCTGATGTCCGATCTGCAGGCTGCCTATCTGTGGGCACAACTGGAAGCGGCTGACCGTATTAACCAGCAGCGTCTGGCGCTGTGGCAGAACTACTATGATGCTCTCGAACCGCTGGCGCGTGCCGGACGCATTGATCTGCCTTCTGTCCCGGAAAACTGCGTGCAGAATGCCCATATGTTTTATATCAAGCTGCGCGATATCGACGATCGCACGGCGTTGATTAACTTCTTGAAAGAAGCTGAAATTATGGCGGTGTTCCACTATATCCCGCTACATGATTGTCCGGCTGGCGATAAATTCGGCGTATTTGCCGGTGTTGATCGTTTCACCACTAAAGAGAGCGAGCGTCTGCTGCGCTTGCCGCTGTTTTACAACCTGTCGCCAGTAAACCAGCGAACGGTCATTTCGACCTTACTCAACTACTTCGCCTGATATGTCGCTTGCTAAAGCGTCCTTATGGACGGCAGCCAGTACGCTGGTAAAAATTGGTGCAGGTTTGCTGGTCGTGAAGCTGCTGGCGGTGTCGTTTGGCCCGGCAGGCGTGGGGCAGGCGGGTAACTTCCGCCAGATGGTCACCGTGCTTGGTGTCCTGGCGGGGGCCGGCATTTTCAACGGCGTCACGAAATATGTTGCGCAGCACCATGACGATCCGACCCGGCTCCGTAAGGTAGTCGGTACATCTTCCGCGATGGTGCTGGGATTCTCTACGCTGATGGCGGTGATTTTTCTGCTGGCGGCCGCGCCAATCAGTCAGGGATTGTTTGGCCATACTCATTATCAGGGGCTGGTAAGACTGGTTGCGCTGGTGCAGATGGGGATTGCCTGGGCGAACCTGCTGCTGGCGTTGATGAAGGGCTTTCGCGATGCGGCGGGTAACGCTCTGTCGTTGATTGTGGGTAGCCTGGTAGGCGTGGTGGCTTATTATGGATGTTATCGCCTGGGAGGGTATGAAGGCGCTTTGCTGGGTCTGGCGTTAGTGCCCGCGTTGGTCGTTATCCCCGCCGCTATTATGCTGATTAAGCGTGGGGCAATTCCCCTGCATTACCTGAAACCCTCGTGGGATAACGGCCTGGCTGGACAGCTAAGCAAGTTTACCCTGATGGCGCTGATTACCTCCGTAACGCTGCCTGTGGCATACGTGATGATGCGAAACCTGCTGGCGGCGCAGTACAGTTGGGATGATGTGGGGATTTGGCAGGGAGTAAGCAGTATCTCTGATGCTTATCTGCAATTCATTACCGCCTCATTCAGCGTTTACTTGCTTCCGACGTTGTCTCGACTGACCGAAAAGCGCGACATTACGCGCGAGGTGGTTAAGTCGCTGAAGTTCGTGTTACCGGCGGTTGCCGCAGCGAGCTTTACTGTTTGGTTGCTGCGTGATTTTGCGATCTGGCTGCTTTTCTCCGCAAAATTCACCGCCATGCGCGATCTGTTTGCCTGGCAACTGGTCGGCGATGTACTGAAAGTTGGGGCGTATGTCTTTGGGTATCTGGTGATCGCGAAAGCATCGCTGCGGTTTTATATTTTGGCTGAAATTAGCCAGTTCATGTTATTGACGGTGTTTGCTCACTGGCTGATCCCTGCACACGGTGCGCTGGGAGCGGCACAGGCTTATATGGCAACGTACATCGTCTATTTTTCTCTTTGTTGTGGCGTGTTTTTACTCTGGCGTAGGCGGGCATGACTGTACTGATTCACGTTCTGGGATCGGATATCCCTCACCATAACCAAACCGTGTTGCGGTTTTTCAACGACTCGCTGGCCGCGACGAGCGAGCATGCGCGCACGTTTATGGTTGCCGGTCAGGATGCGGGACTCAGTGAGAGCTGCCCGGCGTTATCGCTAAGCTTCTACAGCGGGAAAAAGGCGCTTGCTGACGCTGTGATCGCGAAAGCAAAAGCGGATCGCCAACAGCGTTTCTTCTTCCACGGTCAGTTCAACACCAGCCTGTGGCTGGCGCTGCTGAGTGGTGGGATTAAACCGGCGCAGTTTTACTGGCATATCTGGGGCGCTGATTTATACGAAGTCTCCAGTGGACTGAAATTCCGCCTGTTTTACCCGATTCGCCGCATGGCGCAGAATCGTGTGGGCTGCGTGTTTGCCACATGGGGCGATTTACGTTATTTCGCCGAGCAACATCCCCGTGTGCGGGGTGAGTTGCTCTATTTCCCAACGCGAATGGATCCTTCACTCAATAACATGAGCAATGATTGCCAGCGCAGCGGCAAGATGACGGTGCTGGTTGGCAACTCTGGCGATCGCAGCAATGAGCATGTTGCCGCGCTTCGTGCCGTCCATCAGCAGTTTGGTGACACGGTGAATGTGATTGTGCCGATGGGTTATCCCGCCAATAATGCGGCCTATATCGACGAGGTTCGCCAGGCTGGCCTGGCGTTATTTAGCGCAGATAATCTGCAAATTTTGAGTGAAAAGCTGGAATTTGATGCCTATCTAACATTATTGCGGCAGTGTGATTTGGGTTACTTTATTTTTGCCCGTCAACAGGGAATCGGTACCCTGTGTTTGCTGATCCAGGCGGGTATCCCATGCGTGCTCAACCGTGAAAATCCCTTCTGGCAGGATATGGTGGAACAAAATCTTCCGGTGTTATTTACCACTGATGATCTCAATGAAGGCGTCGTACGTGAAGCGCAGCGCCAGTTGGCATCGGTAGATAAAAATACTATTACCTTCTTTAGCCCGAATTATCTGCAGCCGTGGCACAATGCGCTGCGCATTGCTTCAGGAGAAACCGTATGAGCCTGATGCAATTCAGCGGTCTTCTGGTGGTCTGGCTGCTCTCCACCTTGTTTATCGCCACGCTGACCTGGTTTGAGTTCCGCCGCGTGCGTTTTAACTTCAATGTTTTCTTCTCATTGTTGTTCTTGCTGACGTTCTTCTTCGGATTCCCGTTAACCAGCATCCTGGTGTTCCGCTTTGATGTGGCAGTGGCTCCGCCGGAGATCCTGCTGCAGGCCTTGCTGTCAGCCGCCTGTTTCTATGCCGTCTACTACGTGACGTATAAAACGCGCTTGCGCAAACGAGTAGATGATAAGCCGCGCAGGCCGCTGTTTACCATCAATCGTGTTGAAGCCCATTTGACCTGGGTTATCCTGATGGCGATTGCGCTGGTGAGCGTGGGCATCTTCTTTATGCACAACGGATTCCTGCTGTTCAGACTGCAATCCTATAGCCAGATTTTTTCCAGTGAAGTCTCTGGCGTCGCTCTGAAGCGTTTCTTCTACTTCTTCATTCCGGCAATGCTGGTGGTTTATTTCTTGCGTCAGGACAGCAAAGCGTGGGTGTTCTTCCTCGTGAGTACCGTCGCGTTTGGTTTGCTGACCTATATGATTGTGGGTGGGACGCGGGCCAATATCATTATCGCGTTTGCCATCTTCTTGTTTATCGGCATTATTCGCGGCTGGATTTCGCTGTGGATGTTGGCCGCTGCAGGCGTGTTGGGCATTGTCGGGATGTTCTGGCTGGCGTTGAAGCGCTACGGAATGAGCGTTAGCGGCGATGAGGCGTTCTATACGTTCCTGTACCTTACGCGCGACACCTTCTCACCGTGGGAGAACCTGGCGCTGTTGCTGCAGAATTACCACAATATTGAGTTCCAGGGGCTGGCGCCGATTGTCCGTGACTTCTACGTCTTTATTCCCTCCTGGCTGTGGCCTGGGCGGCCGAGTATTGTACTCAACTCAGCGAACTACTTTACCTGGGAAGTGTTGAACAACCACTCAGGACTGGCGATTTCGCCGACGTTAATTGGTTCACTGGTGGTGATGGGCGGGGCGCTGTTTATACCATTAGGCGCGATTGTTGTTGGGCTCATCATCAAGTGGTTCGACTGGCTGTATGAGCTAGGTAACCGAGAAACCAATCGCTATAAGGCGGCGATTTTGCACAGTTTCTGTTTTGGCGCCATTTTCAATATGATCGTGTTGGCACGTGAAGGGCTGGATTCGTTTGTCTCACGAGTGGTCTTTTTCCTCGTGATTTTCGGCGTTTGCCTACTGGTGGCAAAATTGTTGTTCTGGCTGTTTGATAGCGCGGGACTCATTCATAAACGAATCAAATCGCTGCCCCGGACACAGATTGAAGGATCGTAATGACAGATAACACAACTGCGCCGCTGTATTCGCTGCGCGGATTACAACTGATTGGCTGGCGCGATATGCAACATGCGCTGAATTACCTGTTTGCCGAAGGACACCTCAGGTCAGGAACGCTGGTGGCTATCAACGCTGAGAAGATGCTGACTGCAGAAGATAACCCTGAAGTGAGGGAGCTGATCAACGCCGCGGAGTTCAAGTATGCGGATGGGATTAGCGTGGTGCGTTCGGTGCGCAAAAAATTCCCACAGGCGCAGGTTTCACGCGTGGCCGGAGCTGACCTTTGGGAAGCGCTGATGGCGCGAGCTGGGCAAAACGGAACGCCAGTTTTCCTGGTTGGCGGCAAGCCTGAAGTTCTGGCACAAACAGAAGCAAAACTACGTGCGCAGTGGCGCGTGAACATTGTGGGTAGTCAGGACGGTTATTTTACCCCAGAGCAGCGTCAGGCGTTGTTTGAGCGTATTCACGCCAGCGGTGCGCAAATTGTGACGGTGGCGATGGGCTCGCCAAAACAAGAGATCTTTATGCGTGATTGCCGCAAGACTCACCCTGACGCGCTGTATATGGGCGTAGGGGGCACCTACGACGTCTTTACCGGTCACGTTAAGCGTGCGCCTAAAATCTGGCAAAATCTGGGGCTGGAGTGGCTGTATCGCTTATTGTCGCAGCCGAGCCGTATTACTCGACAACTTCGCTTATTACGCTATCTCCGCTGGCACTATACCGGCAACCTCTGACGCTCTCTCTCCTCTGATAAGTAGCGTGATCTGCTAATTACGCTACTTATTCACAACATAATCGCTGCTTTCTCGCACAATCTATTCATTTTTTGAATGCTTTAATTGCCATTTAAGCGATTTTAGGAAACCATTCGCAACAATCATTGCAGTGCCGTGGTGTTTTTGGCGCCAACCGTAAAGCGGTCGGTGCCGCATGGCCTGTTATGGCATAACAAGATGTACCCATAACGAGAACCGGTAATACCGGACAGCATGCAAACACATCAAGAGGATTTATGGCTGAGAACAAACCTGAGCTACAGCGTGGGCTGGAGGCTCGTCACATCGAATTAATTGCCCTTGGGGGCACTATTGGCGTTGGGCTATTTATGGGGGCCGCCAGTACCCTGAAATGGGCGGGACCTTCGGTTCTGCTGGCGTATATCGTCGCCGGGCTGTTCGTGTTTTTCATTATGCGTTCTATGGGGGAGATGTTATTCCTCGAGCCGGTTGCAGGTTCATTCGCTGTTTACGCTCACCGTTATATGAGCCCCTTCTTTGGCTATCTCACCGCCTGGTCATACTGGTTTATGTGGATGGCTGTGGGGATCTCAGAGATTACCGCCATCGGGGTGTATGTGCAGTTCTGGTTCCCGGAAATGGCGCAATGGATACCCGCACTGATCGCGGTCGGACTGGTTGCGTTGGCAAACCTCGCTGCGGTTCGCCTGTATGGTGAAATTGAGTTCTGGTTTGCCATGATCAAAGTGACCACCATCATTGTGATGATCGTCATTGGGGTTGGGGTGATTTTCTTCGGCTTTGGCAATGGCGGCCAGGCGATTGGTTTTGGCAACCTGACCGAGCACGGCGGCTTCTTTGCTGGGGGCTGGAAGGGCTTCCTGACGGCATTGTGTATTGTTGTGGCGTCTTACCAGGGCGTGGAGCTGATCGGCATCACTGCAGGAGAAGCGAAGAATCCACAGGTCACGCTGCGTAGCGCGGTGGGTAAAGTGCTGTGGCGCATTCTGATTTTCTACGTTGGTGCGATTTTTGTCATCGTCACTATTTTCCCGTGGAATGAGATTGGCAGCAACGGTAGCCCGTTTGTTCTCACCTTTGCCAAGATTGGTATTACTGCTGCGGCAGGGATTATTAACTTTGTGGTGCTGACGGCGGCGCTGTCTGGCTGTAACAGCGGCATGTACAGCTGTGGGCGTATGCTCTACGCGCTGGCAAAGAATCGCCAGCTTCCTGCCGTTGTTGGAAAAGTATCACGCCATGGCGTGCCGGTTGCCGGAGTGGCTATTTCTATCGCGATCCTGCTGATTGGCTCATGCCTGAACTACATTATTCCTAACCCGCAGCGCGTGTTTGTTTATGTCTATAGCGCCAGCGTGTTGCCGGGGATGGTGCCGTGGTTTGTGATCCTGATAAGCCAGCTGCGTTTTCGTCAGGCGCATAAAGCGGCGATTGCCAGTCATCCATTCCGCTCCATTCTGTTCCCGTGGGCGAATTATTTGACGATGGCGTTCCTGATTTGCGTATTAATTGGCATGTACTTTAATGAAGATACCCGAATGTCGCTTTTTGTTGGCATGGGTTTCTTACTGGCCGTGACGCTCATTTATAAGGTTTTTGGTCTGAATCGTCATGGCACAGCCCATAAATTGCGGGAATAAGCGACAAAACGCACAAACCATGACCAAACGATGATTTATTTTAAAAAAGCACTAGACAGAAGACCGAGACCTCCGTAATATCCAGCCCCGCAACGGCGCTAAGCGCCCGTAGCTCAGCTGGATAGAGCGCTGCCCTCCGGAGGCAGAGGTCTCAGGTTCGAATCCTGTCGGGCGCACCATTTAGTAGGGTGCCAGAGCTGCGGTGGTTTTAATACCGCGTAAAAGATTTGCAGTGGTGGCTATAGCTCAGTTGGTAGAGCCCTGGATTGTGATTCCAGTTGTCGTGGGTTCGAATCCCATTAGCCACCCCATTAATTTAAAGTTGTGAAATGCGAAGGTGGCGGAATTGGTAGACGCGCTAGCTTCAGGTGTTAGTGTCCTTAGGATGTGGGGGTTCGAGTCCCCCCCCTCGCACCACGACTTAAAGAATTGAACTAAAAATTCAAAAAGCAGTAAAACGGCGAGTAGCGCAGCTTGGTAGCGCAACTGGTTTGGGACCAGTGGGTCGGAGGTTCGAATCCTCTCTCGCCGACCAATTTTGAACCCCGCTTCGGCGGGGTTTTTTGTTTTCTGATTTCCCTTCTTAGCCTTCGCATCTGCGAATTTCCTGAAGTCTTAAAAAGTCCGAATACCTGGTTTTTGCAGTGCAATCGTGGCATGCGTTGTGCAATAATATGCGGGTAGATGCTCATTCCATCTCTTATGTTCGCCATCTGGCCTCATAAACTCAGGAATGATGCAGAGCCGTTTACGGTGCTTATCGTCCACAGACAGATGTCGCTCAGGCCTCATCAAACACCATGGACATAACGTTGAGTGAAGCACCCATTTATGTTGTCATACAGACCTGTTTAACGCCTGCTCCTTACCGAGCGGGCGTTTTTTTATGCATAAACAAAATCCTTCGAGCGACTTCTCGAAGGATTTTGCTTATACGATTGAAAAATATGTAGGCCCGGTAAGCGAAAGCGCCACCGGGCATTCAGGAGTTACTGCGGGGGATTGTTGTTCTGCAGCGTCAACATCAGGCCATCACGGCGCATGGTGGCGGCTTCTTCCGGCTGGTGCAGTCTGTCCAGCGCGTCAGCAAGCCAGGCGTAGTCATAGGCGTCCGGGCGCTGTTTAAGAGCGGCACGGAAGGCGAGCGTAGCTTCCTGCCATTCCCCATGCTTCATTAACGACTGACCCAGCGTACTCCACAGCAACGGGCGATCGCCCACGGCTTTAATCTGCTGGCGCAGCACTTTTTCTATCTGTTCCGGATTATTGGTTTTCAGACGCGGGATCGGCAGCACCAGGCGGTCATCGTACTGACGTTTCAAACCATCAATGATGACCTGCTGCGCCGTATCGTGATCGTCACACTCAATCAGATGTTCAGCCATCGCCACTTGCAGGGCAACCTGATGACGGGTTTTACGGCTCTGGTTTTTCCACCATGCACGCAGCCCCTCGCTGCCCTGATCGGCGCGGACTTGATCCATCAAGCCAACCCATGCCTGTTGTTCCAGCATGGCGCGGTGCTCGTCATCACCCACATGCGCTTTTGCCATGGATGGGATGATATCCAGCAAGGAACTCCATGCGCCGGTGCGTATGTAGGCCTGCTCAGCCAGACGCAGCACTTCCGGATGGCGCGGCGTCACTTCCAGCAGTTTGTCTACGCTGTGGCGTGCGGCGTGATTTTCATTACGCGCCAGTTGCAGGCGAACGCGAGCGATTTCTACCGGGATCGTATCATTTCCGGCCAGTTCGGCAGCACGCTCAAGGTGTTGGTTGGCGCGCGCTTCGTCACCGCGCTGCTGAGCCGCTTCTGCCGCCAGCAGGTAATTCACTACCGGCTGTTCTGCATGATCGGCATTTTTCGACATCAGCTTCTCAACCTGCTGATAGTCACCTTCTGCCAGTTTGAGTAGGGCCTGTTCGGTCTGCTTACGGGCGCGACGGCGCTTACGACCCACAAACCACCCACGGGTATGTGCGCCGGTGCGGAAAATTCGGCGCAACAGCCATTCAATCGCAAACAGGACGACCATGGCGACGATCAGGATGATCACCAGGCCCGTCACGCTGGTTTCGATATTGTAGTTATCCGTCTGGATCAGCACGTAACCCTGATGACCAGCTATCATCGGACCGACGACGATCCCGGCGATCAACAGCACAAAGAGCAACAATACTTTTAGCATCATTATTCTCCTTGCGGCGCGGTTGCCGGAGCGTCTGTCGAAGGCGCTGGCGCTGCTGCTACCGGTGCTGTGGCAGGCTGCGCCAGTAAATTACGTACGCGGGTCTGCATTAACTTGTCGAGAATAGCCTGGCTCTGCAGCGTTTCCGGAACATCCATACTGATGCTTTGCTGGCTCAGTTGGTCTACTTCTTCAAGGAACGCTTTGGTCGCTGCATCGTCGGTGTCGTAGTAAGCACGCACCCATGTGGAGACATTTTCCAGCGCCTGGCGGTATGTCTCTTCCTGATGACGCGGCACGGCCTGTGCGGCCACTAACAGACGAGAACGGATGTTCTCACGTAAGTAAACGTCCTGGTTCGGTGCCAGCAGCGGGACGGCGGTTTCATCACGACGACGAATAGTGATGAAGCTGTCCATAAAGTTCTGCCAGCTTTTTTGCAGATTGACGCGCCATTCGCTAATCGAGCTGGAAAGCTCGCTGCTGTCGGAGTCCATTGGTGAATCGTCGGTGTCGTTGTCGGCCAGACGCAGGTTATCAATCTGATTAGAGAGCTGATTCACTTTCAGGATAATGCCGTCATAGTCGACCTGAGTCACCGCGGAGAGGCTCGCGATGTCGTCAGTAATCGCACGTCGCGCGGTAATTAAGCTCGGGTCGTTCATATCTGCCAGACTGGCGTCGGCGCTTTTCAACAGCGCCGCGGCGGTGGTGACGTCCTGATCGCTCCATAATTTACGACCGGCCAGTTTCACCAGAAAATCAGCCTGCGCCAGCAGCCATGTGCCAGCATCGCTGCCGGAGATGGTGGCGACTTTTTGCTGGACCTCATCAAGCTGTTTGACCAGCGCGGCCTGCTGGCGAGTGGCTTCATCCAGCTGTGTTGCCTGCTGTTTAATAATGCCTTCCAGCTCAGCTTTTTGGCTTTCCTGCGCTTTTTGCAGCGCCGTCAGCTGGTTCGCCAGCGCATCGCTGGTTGCCGTTTGTGTTGTTGCCTGTTGTTTCCCCCAGCCGTACAGCCCAACGCCTGCAGCCAGCGCAATAGCAATCGCCACAGCGCTCAGAATCAGCGCCGTGCTGTTCTTACTCTTTTTTTCAGTATTGACTGGCTGTGACGTGGTTTCCACGGCCTCCCTGGTCTCTTCAACCACGGCGGAGGATTTTTCTTGTTCCGTCATTATGGCATCCCATTATGAGAGTTATTGTAATGCGCGTAGTAGCGCATCGTTGTCGGCGTTATCAGCGACCTTAATATCTTGCCAGCCCAGTTCCCGGGCGAGGTGCGCCAGACGCTCACTGACGACCAACAGCCGACAGCGTAGTAACCAGTGCTCACGATACCACTGCGGAATGAGCGACCAGAGCTGTTGTAGCATCTCTCCGCTGGTGACAACCACCGTGGTTACGCCACGGGATTGCCAGCGCATAGCTTCTTCCGCACCATCGTAATGTTTTGCACTGCGTTGATAACATTCACAAAAATCGACATCGGCTCCACGTGCCGTCAGGGTTTCACCTATCAGCTCCCGGCCACCGTTGCCGCGTAATATAAGCGCGCGTTTTCCCGCAATATTTTGTAATTCAGGTAATTGTAGCAAGACTTCGCTAATTTCCCGATCCAGAGGGTAGTGAATATTGAAGCCGCTAACAGTATGCAGCGCCAGCGCCGTTGTACGACCAATGGCAAAATAACGCGGAAGGGATGGCCAGCTTTTCTCTTGCTGCTGAAGCTCGGCATCTGCAAAGGTGACGGCGTGCTGCGAGAGAGCGAAGACCAGATCGTTCTCCGTCAGCGCCGACAGTCGGGAAGCAACCGTTGCCAGTTCCCGACCAGGTGAAAACTCGATGAGCGGAAAACTCCAGGCCACCTGCCCCAGTGTGCGCAGTCGGCTCACTAACTCTTCCCCTGCGGGAGACGGGCGGGTGACCAGAATACTCATGCGGGGGCTTCTCCGTTATAAACTTCCGCCAGAATTGCGCGCGCACCGTTCTCCAGCAGTTCTTCTGCCAGAGAGATGCCCATCTGTTCGGCATCTTGTGTAGCGCCGCGACGTTCTCCGCATACCATCTGTGAACCGTCTGGCGCGCCGACCAGCGCACGTAGCCAAATCTCACCGTCGATGATTTCGGCATAGCTACCAATAGGTACCTGACATCCCCCTTCCAGGCGGGTGTTCATGGCGCGTTCTGCTTTGACGCGTAGCGCGGTCTCTTCATGGTTGAGCGGCGCTAACAGCGCCTGAGTGCGCATATCATCCAGTCGACATTCTATGCCTACTGCGCCTTGCCCGACAGCGGGCAGGGAGACTTCCGGCGGCAGAGCGGTGCGGACTCGCGACTCAAGACCTAAACGTTTTAATCCGGCGACTGCCAGAATAATGGCGTCATAATCGCCGTTATCCAGTTTGCTGAGGCGCGTGCCTACGTTGCCGCGCAGCGAACGGATGACGAGATCCGGGCGACGCTTCGCCAACTGGCACTGGCGGCGCAAACTGGATGTCCCGACGATGCTGCCTGCGGGGAGTTCATCCAGCGTGTTGTACTTATTTGAGACGAAAGCATCACGCGGATCCTCTCGCTCACAAATGGTGACCAGTCCAAGACCGTCAGGGAATTCAACCGGCACATCCTTCATGGAATGCACAGCGATATCGGCGCGTTTTTCCAGCAGCGCGACTTCCAGTTCTTTAACAAACAACCCTTTCCCCCCAACCTTCGCCAGCGGGGTATCAAGGATCACATCGCCACGGGTTACCATAGGAACCAGTTCCACGATCAGACCGGGGTGGTTTGCCATTAAGGCGTCTTTGACATAATGTGCCTGCCAGAGCGCAAGGGGGCTTTGGCGTGTGGCAATTCTCAAAACATTGTCTAACATGCTTGTTACCGTCATTATCAATCATTGACCATCCTAACATCCTTATCAAAGGGATGTCAGCGTTACGCTCAAACGTAAGTGAGAGGAAAAGGCGCTGCATCATCACTGGCAGTGAATAATGACGAGAAACCTCCCGACCGTATGAAGGAATTTACACGTAACGAACGGTGCTACACTTGTATGTAGCGCATCTTTCTTTACGGTCAATGAGCAAGGTGTTAAATTGATCACGTTTTAGACCATTTTTTCGGCTGAACAGCATAAAAAAATATGGGCGAAAAACAGGTAACGGTTATTTTTGACATACGGTTTATCCGAATTGATGGCGATTATTGTGAGCGCTTGCGCCGCGGCAATCGACAACATGACGGATAGCAACATCAGGCGATACGTCTTGTACCTCTATATTGAGACTCTGAAACAGAGACTGGATGCCATAAATCAACTGCGTGTGGATCGCGCGCTTGCTGCCATGGGACCTGCCTTCCAGCAGGTATACAGTCTGCTGCCGACATTATTGCACTACCACCATCCGCTAATGCCGGGTTACCTCGATGGTAACGTTCCCAAAGGCATATGCTTTTACACGCCTGATGAAACCCAACGCCACTACCTGAACGAACTGGAACTGTACCGCGGCATGTCGCCGCAGGATCCTCCCAAGGGCGAACTGCCGATCACCGGCGTTTACTCAATGGGTAGCACCTCTTCGGTAGGGCAAAGCTGTTCCTCTGACCTTGATATCTGGGTCTGCCATCAATCCTGGCTGGATAGCGAAGAGCGCCAGCTGCTGCAGCGAAAATGTAGCCTGCTGGAAAGCTGGGCCGCTTCGCTGGGCGTAGAAGTCAGTTTCTTCCTGATTGATGAAAACCGTTTCCGTCACAATGAAAGCGGCAGTCTTGGTGGTGAAGACTGTGGCTCGACGCAGCATATCCTGTTGCTTGATGAATTCTATCGCACCGCTGTGCGCCTCGCGGGTAAACGTATTCTGTGGAATATGGTGCCGGGCGACGAAGAAGAGCATTACGACGATTACGTCATGACGCTCTACGCACAGGGGGTGTTAACGCCAAACGAATGGCTGGATCTCGGCGGGCTCAGTTCGCTTTCCGCCGAAGAGTACTTTGGTGCCAGCCTCTGGCAGTTGTACAAGAGTATCGACTCCCCGTACAAAGCGGTGCTGAAAACGCTGCTGCTGGAAGCCTATTCCTGGGAATACCCAAATCCACGCCTGTTGGCGAAAGATATTAAACAGCGCCTGCATGACGGCGAGATCGTCTCTTTTGGTCTCGATCCTTACTGCATGATGCTGGAGCGCGTTACCGAGTACCTCACGGCGATCGAAGATCCGACGCGCCTGGATTTAGTGCGTCGATGTTTCTACTTAAAAGTGTGTGAGAAACTGAGCCGTGAGCGCGCCTGCGTGGGCTGGCGTCGTGAAGTATTAAGTCAGTTAGTGAAAGAGTGGGGCTGGGATGACGCCCGTCTGACCATGCTGGATAACCGCGCTAACTGGAAGATTGACCAGGTACGCGAAGCACATAACGAACTGCTCGATGCGATGATGCAGAGCTATCGTAACCTGATCCGCTTTGCGCGGCGCAATAACCTCAGCGTCAGCGCCAGCCCGCAGGATATCGGCGTGCTGACCCGTAAGCTGTATGCCGCGTTTGAAGCGTTGCCGGGTAAAGTCACGCTGGTGAACCCACAGATATCTCCGGATCTCTCGGAACCGAATCTGACCTTTATCCATGTACCGCCGGGTCGTGCCAACCGTTCAGGTTGGTATCTCTACAACCGCGCGCCTAACATGGACTCGATCATCAGCCATCAGCCGCTGGAATATAACCGCTATCTCAACAAGCTGGTGGCGTGGGCCTGGTTCAATGGCCTGCTGACCTCGCGTACGCATTTGTTTATTAAGGGCAACGGCATTGTTGATTTGCCGAAGCTGCAGGAAATGGTCGCCGACGTGTCGCACCACTTCCCGCTGCGACTGCCTGCGCCAACGCCGAAAGCGCTCTATAGCCCATGCGAAATTCGCCATCTGGCGATCATCGTTAACCTCGAATATGACCCAACGGCAGCGTTTCGCAATCAGGTGGTACATTTTGATTTCCGTAAGCTGGACGTCTTCAGCTTTGGCGAAGAGCAAAATTGCCTGGTAGGAAGCGTCGACCTGCTATACCGCAACTCGTGGAATGAAGTGCGTACGCTGCACTTCAACGGCGAGCAGGCGATGATTGAAGCGTTAAAAACGATTCTGGGCAAAATGCACCAGGATGCCGCGCCGCCAGATAGCGTCGAGGTCTTCTGCTATAGCCAGCATCTGCGCGGTTTAATTCGCACCCGCGTCCAGCAACTGGTGTCTGAGTGCATCGAACTACGCCTCTCCAGCACCCGTCAGGAAACCGGACGTTTCAAAGCGCTGCGTGTTTCCGGCCAGACGTGGGGATTGTTCTTCGAGCGCCTGAACGTTTCGGTACAGAAGCTGGAAAACGCAATTGAATTCTATGGCGCGATTTCACATAACAAACTGCACGGGCTTTCCGTCCAGGTTGAGACCAACCATGTGAAACTGCCGTCGGTGGTCGACGGTTTTGCCAGTGAAGGGATTATTCAGTTCTTTTTCGAAGAAACGGGTGATGAGCAGGGCTTTAATATCTACATTCTGGACGAAAGCAATCGGGCCGAGGTGTATCACCACTGCGAAGGTAGCAAAGAGGAGTTGGTACGAGACGTCAGCCGTTTCTACTCATCGTCGCACGATCGTTTTACCTACGGCTCCAGCTTCATCAACTTTAACCTGCCGCAGTTCTATCAGATTGTGAAAACCGACGGGCGCGCGCAGGTGATTCCGTTCCGCACCCAGCCGATTAGCGCTGTCCCGCCAGCCAGTCAGGACAACGACACGCCGCTGTTACAGCAGTATTTCTCGTGAGTTAACTTGCCCGGTGGCGCTATGTTTACCGGGCCTACAGTAGGCCGGATAAGCAAAGCGCATCCGGCAAATAAATCAACGGAAGCTCACCTCTTCACCCGCCTGCTGCGTTGCCGCCTGTTCCAACAGATCCCAGAACGTTTCGCCGCTCCGGTCGCAGATCCACTCGTCGCCTTTCAGGTCAAAGTGGTAGCCGCCCTGTTTGGTCGCCAGCCACACCTGGTGCAGCGGCTCCTGACGGTTAATGATAATTTTGCTGCCGTTTTCGAAGCTGATGGTCAGCACGCCGCCGTTGATCTCACAATCGATATCGCTGTCGCCATCCCAGTCATCCAGACGTTCTTCAATGGTCATCCACAGGGTGTCAGCAAGGCGATGAAATTCACTGTCGTTCATTTTCTTATCCTATTTTTCGTGATGCCCGCAGTATAACGTGGAATAAATCGCGATGCAGTTTTTAGCCAAACTCTTGCTTTTACGCCTTCTCCTGCGATGATAGAAAACAGAAAGCATGAACTTTACAGGCAATCCATAATGAAAAACGTGTTAAAGCCACTCGCTGTCATTTTTACTCTGTTCAGCCTGACGGGCTGTGGGTTAAAAGGCCCGCTCTATTTCCCGCCAGCTGATAAAACCGCGCCGCCTCCGACCAAGAGCGTTCAGCCGCAATCGCAATCCACCACGCCTGAGAAAAACGATCGTGGGATTAGTGATGGGCCTTCTCAGGTGAATTACTAACGGCAGGAATAGATTTTACATTTCTGTACCCGCGTGAACGGAGTGAATGATGCAATTCTCTAAAATGCATGGCCTTGGCAACGATTTTATGGTCGTCGACGCGGTAACGCAGAATGTCTTTTTCTCACCAGAGCTGATCCGCCGCCTGGCCGACAGACATCTCGGCGTTGGATTTGATCAGCTGCTGGTGGTTGAGCCTCCGTATGATCCGGAGCTGGATTTCCACTACCGTATTTTTAATGCCGACGGCAGTGAAGTGTCACAGTGTGGCAATGGCGCCCGCTGTTTTGCCCGTTTTGTTCGCCTGAAAGGGCTGACTAATAAACGTGATATTCGCGTCAGTACCGCGAATGGTCGTATGGTATTAACCGTAACCGACGACGAGCTGGTGCGGGTGAATATGGGCGAACCCAATTTTGAACCCTCGCAGGTTCCTTTTCGCGCTAACAAAGCAGAGAAGACCTATATTATGCGCGCGGCCGAACAGACAGTATTGTGCGGCGTGGTTTCAATGGGGAACCCGCACTGCGTGATTCAGGTTGATGATGTTGATACGGCCACGGTAGAAACACTGGGACCGGTTCTGGAAAGCCACGAACGCTTCCCTGAACGCGCTAATATCGGATTTATGCAGGTGGTAAAACGCGAACATATCCGACTGCGCGTCTATGAGCGCGGCGCGGGTGAAACGCAGGCCTGCGGCAGCGGTGCGTGCGCTGCCGTTGCGGTCGGTATCCAGCAGGGTCTGCTGGCAGAAGATGTGAGGGTGGAATTACCGGGCGGTCGACTTGATATCGCCTGGAAAGGTCCGGGTCATCCGCTGTATATGACTGGCCCGGCGGCACATGTCTACGACGGATTTATTCACTTATGAAGCAACCAGGGGAAGAACTACAGGAAACGCTCATGGAGCTGGACGACCGGGCGGTCGTCGATTACCTGCAACGTAATCCCGAGTTTTTTATCCGTAATGCCCAGGCCGTTGAAGCGATGCGAGTTCCGCACCCAGTGCGGGGCACGGTCTCTTTAGTGGAATGGCATATGGCGCGGGCACGTAATCATATTAACGTGCTGGAAGAGAACATGGCGTTGTTGATGGAACAAGCCAACGCCAATGAAAGCCTGTTCTATCGTCTGTTAAATCTGCAAGGGCGGCTGGTGTCGGCCAGCAGTCTTGACGACATGCTGATGCGATTTCATCGCTGGGCGCGTGAGTTAGGGCTGGCCGGAGCGACGGTTCGTCTGTTCCCGGATCGCTGGCGACTTGGCGCGCCATCAAAATTCACCCATCTGGCATTAAGCCGTCAGGCTTTTGAACCGCTGCGTATCCAGCGTCTGGGTCAGTCACAGCACTATCTTGGGCCGCTCAATGGTCCGGAATTGCTGGTCATGATGCCGGAGGCGAAAGCCATAGGCTCGGTGGCGATGTCGATGCTCGGGCAAGATGGCTCTCTGGGCGTGATGCTGTTTAGCAGCCGTGACGTTAATCATTACCAGCAGGGGCAAGGCACGCAATTGCTGCAGGAAATCTCGCTGATGTTGCCGGAACTGCTGGAGCGCTGGATTGAACGCGTATGACCGATTCACCCCTTTCTCAGGATGTGGCGCGCTTTTTGCGCTATCTGGGCGTTGAGCGTCAGCTTAGCCCGGTCACATTGCTTAATTATCAGCGTCAGCTTGATGCCATCATTGCGTTAGCCGGAGAGACCGGTCTGCAAAGCTGGCAACAATGTGATGCTGCGATGGTACGTAGTTTTGCTGTTCGCAGCCGTCGTAAAGGACTGGGGCCGGCGAGTCTGGCACTGCGTCTCTCCGCGTTACGCAGTTTCTTCGATTGGCTGGTTAATCAGGGCGAGCTGAAAGCTAATCCGGCAAAAAGCGTTTCCGCGCCGAAAGCACCGCGTCATCTCCCTAAAAATATCGATGTCGACGATGTTAATCGTCTGCTGGATATCGATCTCAACGATCCCCTTGCTGTGCGCGATAGAGCAATGCTGGAAGTGATGTACGGCGCGGGTCTGCGTTTATCTGAGTTGGTTGGGCTGGATATTAAACATCTCGACCTCGACACCGGCGAAGTGTGGGTGATGGGTAAGGGCAGTAAAGAGCGTCGTCTGCCGATTGGCCGCAACGCGGTGGCTTGGATTGAGCACTGGCTGGATCTACGCGGGCTATTTGGCAGCGATGACGATGCGCTATTTCTGTCCAAACTGGGCAAACGTATCTCGGCGCGTAACGTGCAGAAACGATTTGCTGAATGGGGTATCAAGCAGGGGCTGAACAGCCACGTACATCCCCACAAATTGCGTCACTCCTTTGCGACGCATATGCTTGAGTCGAGCGGCGATCTGCGCGGAGTGCAGGAGTTATTGGGGCATGCCAATCTCTCCACGACCCAAATCTATACCCATCTTGATTTTCAACACCTGGCTTCAGTGTACGATGCGGCGCATCCGCGCGCCAAACGGGGGAAATAATGCGTTTTTACCGGCCTTTGGGGCGCATTTCTGCGCTCACCTTTGACCTTGATGACACCCTTTACGATAACCGTCCCGTTATCAAACGCACCGAGCAGGAAGCGCTCGCGTTTGTACAGAATTACCACCCAGCGTTGAATTCGCTGCAAAATAGCGACCTACAGCGCTTACGTCAGGCCGTTCGCGACGCCGAGCCGGAAATCTATCACGACGTTACCCAATGGCGTCACCGCGCCGTAGAGCGCGCTATGCTGGAGGCGGGGTTGTCAGCGGCAGAAGCCAGAATGGGGGCGAATGCGGCGATGATGAATTTTGCCAAATGGCGTAGCCGCATTGAAGTCCCGCAGCCGACGCATGACACGCTGAAGGCGCTGGCCCGCAAATGGCCGCTGGTGGCGATCACCAACGGTAACGCGCAGCCGGAACTGTTTGGGCTGGGTGATTACTTTGAGTTTGTGCTGCGCGCCGGTCCCGACGGGCGATCAAAACCCTTTAGCGACATGTACACCTTGGCGGCGGAAAAACTGAAAATGCCTGTGGGTGAGATTCTGCACGTGGGTGATGACCTGACGACGGACGTCGCGGGCGCCATCCGTTGTGGTATGCAGGCCTGCTGGATCAAACCAGAA
Source organism: Citrobacter sp. Cpo040 (assembly GCF_030332915.1). Lineage (NCBI taxonomy): Bacteria > Pseudomonadati > Pseudomonadota > Gammaproteobacteria > Enterobacterales > Enterobacteriaceae > Citrobacter > Citrobacter sp. Cpo040. The sequence continues at coordinate 834,080 of NZ_JAOWGX010000037.1, read as the reverse complement.
AATGCCGACCTGATGCAAACCGCAGACAGTCGTTTGCTTCCGCATATCGAAATTTCACAGTTGGCATCTCTGACCTCGCTGATATAATCACCAGCAGAACTCTGTATATATACCCAGCTTTTTGGCGGATGGCGCTACGCTAATCCGCCTTACCTACTTTTACGCGGCGGTGCCAATGGACGTTTCTTACCTGCTCGACAGCCTTAATGATAAACAGCGTGAAGCGGTGGCCGCGCCACGCAGCAACATGCTGGTTCTGGCAGGCGCGGGGAGTGGTAAAACGCGCGTGCTGGTGCACCGTATCGCCTGGTTACTGACGGTTGAGAATAACTCGCCGTACTCCATTATGGCGGTGACCTTTACCAACAAAGCGGCGGCGGAAATGCGCCACCGTATCGGCCAGATCATGGGAACCAGCCAGGGCGGTATGTGGGTGGGGACATTCCACGGTCTGGCGCACCGTCTGCTGCGCGCGCACCATATGGATGCGAACCTGCCGCAGGATTTTCAGATCCTCGACAGTGAAGACCAACTGCGTTTGCTCAAGCGTCTGATCAAAGCGATGAACCTTGATGAGAAGCAGTGGCCACCGCGTCAGGCGATGTGGTTCATCAACAGCCAGAAAGACGAAGGGCTGCGTCCGCATCATCTGCAAAGCTACGGCAACCCGGTTGAGCAAACCTGGCAGAAAGTGTATCAGGCTTACCAGGAAGCGTGTGACCGCGCGGGGCTGGTGGATTTCGCCGAGCTGCTGCTGCGCGCCCACGAGCTGTGGCTCAACAAACCGCATATCCTGCAGCACTACCGCGAACGTTTTACCAATATCCTAGTGGACGAATTTCAGGATACCAACAACATTCAGTACGCGTGGATCCGCCTGCTGGCGGGCGATACCGGCAAGGTAATGATCGTCGGCGATGACGATCAGTCAATCTACGGCTGGCGCGGAGCGCAGGTGGAGAACATCCAGCGCTTTCTCACGGATTTCCCCGGCGCAGAAACTATTCGCCTGGAGCAGAACTACCGCTCGACTAACAATATCCTCAGCGCGGCCAACGCCCTGATTGAAAACAACAACGGGCGTCTGGGTAAAAAGCTGTGGACCGATGGCGTCGACGGCGAACCGATCTCGCTGTATTGCGCGTTCAACGAACTCGATGAAGCGCGCTTCGTGGTCAATCGCATCAAAACCTGGCAGGACAACGGTGGTGCGCTGGAGCAATGCGCCATTCTGTATCGCAGCAACGCCCAGTCGCGCGTACTGGAAGAGGCGTTGTTACAGGCCAGCATGCCGTATCGGATTTATGGCGGGATGCGTTTCTTCGAACGCCAGGAAATCAAAGATGCGCTCTCTTACCTGCGCCTGATCGCCAACCGCAATGACGACGCCGCATTTGAACGTGTGGTGAATACGCCCACCCGCGGGATTGGCGATCGTACTTTAGATGTGGTGCGTCAGACCTCCCGTGACCGCCAGCTAACGTTGTGGCAGGCCTGTCGTGAGCTGTTGCAGGAAAAAGCCCTCGCGGGTCGCGCCGCCAGCGCCTTACAGCGCTTTATGGAGCTGATTGACGCACTGGCGCAGGAGACCGCCGATATGCCGCTGCACGTGCAGACTGACCGGGTGATTAAAGACTCCGGCCTGCGCATGATGTACGAGCAGGAAAAAGGCGAGAAAGGCCAGACGCGTATCGAAAACTTAGACGAACTGGTGACGGCAACGCGCCAGTTCAGCTACAACGAAGAAGACGAAGACTTAATGCCGCTGCAGGCGTTCCTGTCTCACGCCGCGCTGGAAGCGGGCGAAGGGCAGGCGGATACCTGGCAGGATGCGGTACAGCTGATGACGCTGCACTCGGCGAAAGGTCTGGAGTTCCCGCAGGTGTTTATCGTCGGGATGGAAGAAGGTATGTTCCCCAGCCAGATGTCGCTGGACGAAGGTGGTCGCCTCGAAGAAGAGCGCCGCCTGGCTTACGTAGGCGTGACCCGTGCAATGCAAAAGCTGACGCTGACCTACGCCGAAACGCGTCGTCTGTACGGCAAAGAGGTTTACCATCGTCCGTCGCGCTTTATCGGCGAACTGCCGGAAGCGTGCGTTGAAGAGGTTCGCCTGCGCGCCACTGTCAGCCGACCGGTGAGCTATCAGCGGATGGGTACGCCAATGGCGGAAAATGATACCGGCTATAAGCTCGGCCAGCGCGTGCGCCACGCTAAATTTGGCGAGGGCACCATCGTCAACCTGGAAGGAAGCGGCGAACACAGTCGTTTGCAGGTCGCGTTCCAGGGGCAGGGGATCAAATGGCTGGTTGCCGCCTACGCCAGACTGGAAACGGTATGATCGCCTGATGTCGCTGCGCTTATCAGGCCTACGCGGAACGTAATATTTTGATTTGTAGGCCGGATAAGGCGAAGCCGCCATCCGGCTATCTGTCGGTTAATATTCTGAAATCATAGATAAATAATTCCCCTCTGCTAACCTTTCTGTATAAGGGGAAATTATTACTTTTTCGCCATCCGTTGCGTGTTGACGTCAAAATTTTGCTGGCGTAACATGCGCGCACGATTACGCTAAGAGGACATTCGCCTTGGACACACCCAGTAGATACTGGCTCATTATCCTGTCATCCAGGATCAACTCCTAAGGCTATCCCTTTTTGCTGATAGCCTTCGCGGTTGTCAGCGACCTTCTGTTTTTTCCCGTCGCGCTGAGTCAGGCTGTTTAATGGTCTGAAACCCAATTTGTTTCTGTGTGCCCTCCGAACTGTCCGATAATTTTTTGCATTGGGAGTCCCGGTCATGCTGAGCGCATTTCAACTGGAAAACAATCGTTTAACTCGCCTTGAGGCAGACGAGATCGAGCACTTGGCCAGTTCGGTTTGGGTCGATTTAGTCGAGCCGGATGACGAAGAACGAAACCGTGTGCAAAAGGACTTGGGCCAGAATCTGGCTACGCGCCCTGAACTGGAAGACATCGAAGCATCCGCACGTTTTTTTGAAGACGAAGACGGTCTGCACATCCACTCCTTCTTCTTTTACGAAGACGCCGACGATCACGCGGGTAACTCAACCGTCGCATTTACCATTCGCGAAGGCCGCCTGTTTACTCTGCGCGAGCGCGAACTGCCGGCCTTCCGCCTGTACCGCATGCGTGCGCGTAACCAGGCGATGGTGGATGGCAACGCCTACGAGCTGTTGCTCGACCTGTTCGAAACCAAAATTGAACAGCTGGCAGATGAGATCGAAAACATCTACAGCGACCTGGAAAAACTCAGCCGTGTGATCATGGAAGGGCGTCAGGGCGATGAGTATGACGAAGCGCTGTCGACGTTGGCGGAACTGGAAGATATCGGCTGGAAGGTACGTCTGTGTCTGATGGATACCCAGCGCGCGCTGAACTTCCTGGTGCGTAAAGCGCGTTTGCCGGGCAGTCAGCTGGAGCAGGCGCGTGAGATCCTGCGCGATATCGAGTCACTGCTGCCTCATAATGAATCGCTGTTCCAGAAGGTTAACTTCCTGATGCAGGCGGCGATGGGTTTTATCAACATCGAGCAGAACCGCATCATCAAGATCTTCTCGGTGGTTTCTGTGGTATTCCTGCCGCCGACGCTGGTGGCTTCCAGCTACGGGATGAACTTTGAGTTTATGCCGGAATTGCACTGGAGCTTCGGTTACCCGGGCGCGATTGTCTTTATGATGCTCGCGGGTCTGGCGCCGTATCTGTACTTTAAGCGCAAGAACTGGCTGTAATAACTGTACTTATCCGGCCTACGGCGATGTGCTTTTGTAGGCCGGATAAGCGAAGCGCCATCCGGCACTCCCCTAGCTCCGACGAACCCGTCGTTGCGTATAAATCGCATCCATCACGAAAATCGCCAGCGCCACCCAGATAAACGCAAACGTGACCATTTTATCCGTTCCCGGAACTTCACCATAGAAGGTGACGGCCAGCAGGAACATCAGCGTAGGCCCGATATACTGGAAGAATCCCAGCGTTGACAGACGCAGGCGGGTTGCCGCGCCGGTAAAGCACAGCAGCGGAATAGTGGTCACGACACCCGCGGCAATCAGCAGCAGGTTGAGCGAGATGGGGTTTTGCCCCATATGGCTGGTTGAGCTGTCCGCAATGCCAAACAGATAGATGGCGGCGACAGGTAAAAGCCACAGGGTTTCGATCAGCATGCCGGTTTGTGCTTCGACGGCAATCTTCTTGCGCACCAGCCCATAGAACGCAAAGCTGAACGCCAGTCCCAGCGCGATTATTGGCAGCGATCCGAAGGTCCACAGCTGTACCAGCACGCCGCAGGCGGCTAACAGTACCGCCAGCCACTGCATGCGACGAAAGCGCTCACCGAGGAATAGCATTCCCAGCACAATATTCACCAGTGGGTTAATAAAATAGCCGAGGCTGGCTTCCAGCATATGGTGATTATTGACCGCCCAAATGAACAGCAGCCAGTTTCCGCCGATGAGCACTGCAGAGAGCGCCAGCAGGAAGATCTTCTTTGGCGTTTGTAGCAGCGTTTTGACGCCTGACCACTGGCGGCTGATGCTCATCAGTACCACCATAAAGAAAAATGACCAGATGACGCGGTGCGTCAGGATCTCATCCGCCGGAACATAGTAAATCAGCTTGAAGTAGGCGGGAGCGATACCCCAAATAAAATAAGCAGCAAGAGCGAGTAGCACGCCCTGCCGCGTTTGTTTAGCATCCATCGGGAAAACTCATTGCAGAAATGTAACAGCAGTTTACCTTTTTTTAGGCACTTACCCCACCATATAAGTGGCGGTTGCGCTGGCAATATAAAGCTGTTCTTCGTTATGCAATTCCACGCGCGCAACAGCGACTTTATTACCCGCCCGCAGCAGGCTGCTGGTGGCGGTAAAGCGATTCCCTCTTCCGGGGCGCAGATAATCAACGCGCAAATCGATTGTTCCCATGCGTGACATCCGCTGACGCAGTTCGTCCTCGCTGATCGTCTCATGGCGGGTCAGCGTACTCCCAACGCATACCAGCCCGGCGGCGACGTCCAGCGCCGAGGCGATCACGCCGCCATGCAGAATGCTTTGCGCCCAGTTGCCGACCATCATCGGTTGGTTATTAAAGGCTAATTGAGCAAATTCTTTCTCATAGCGTTCGAGCTCCAGTCCCAGCGCCCGGTTAAACGGCATATGATAGACAAACATTTCACCCACTAACTTCAGCGCTTCCTCAGCAGTAAGTACGGCAGACATACGATCCCTACATCTCGGTGGTTAATGAAATGTTGATATTATGCTTATTATTTGTTGTTTTCTACTTTAGGACGGGATAACTAACGAGGAACTAGCTAAGTATGTAGAATACTTGCCAGATAATTATACAATTCATCAATATTTTGGTTCAGGAGAACATTACCGATGCGGGCGATTCTGGGATGGTTACTACCAGCAATTATGCTGCCGTTGACCGCGTATGCGCAGGAAGCGACAGTGAAAGAGATTCATGATGCACCGGCGGTTCGTGGCAGTATTATCGCCAATATGCTGCAGGAACATGACAACCCTTTCACGCTTTATCCTTATGATACCAACTATCTTATTTACACCAATACCAGCGACATGAACAAAGAGGCGATCAGCAGTTATAGCTGGTCCGAAAATGCGCGCAAAGATGAGGTTAAGTTTCAGCTAAGCCTGGCGTTTCCGCTCTGGCGCGGGATATTAGGCCCAAACTCGGTACTTGGCGGTTCCTATACCCAGAAGTCCTGGTGGCAGCTTTCGAACAGTGAAGAGTCTTCACCGTTTCGCGAAACCAACTACGAACCGCAGTTGTTCCTCGGTTTCGCCACCGACTATCGCTTTGCCGGTTGGACGCTTCGTGATGTCGAAATGGGTTATAACCATGACTCCAACGGCCGTTCCGATCCCACGTCACGTAGCTGGAACCGTCTTTATACCCGTCTGATGGCTGAAAATGGTAACTGGCTGGTGGAAGTTAAGCCGTGGTACGTGATTGGTAGCACCGACGATAACCCTGATATCACTAAATACATGGGCTACTATCAGCTGAAAATGGGATATCACCTGGGTGACGCGGTTATCAGCGTGAAAGGCCAGTACAACTGGAATACCGGCTACGGCGGCGCAGAGCTGGGGGCCAGTTACCCCATCACGAAGCATGTGCGTCTATACACTCAGGTCTACAGTGGTTACGGCGAATCGCTGATTGACTACAACTTCAATCAGACGCGTGTTGGTGTGGGCGTGATGCTCAACGATATCTTCTGATAAGTATTGAGAGTATTTTAATCATTGCAGTTTCTCTCTCAGGCGCTGAAAATAGCGCCTGTTTTTATTTCGGGCGAATGGGGTTAATGTGGCGCAGGCGGAAGTGTTGAATCTGGAAATGGGCGCTAAACAGGTTTTGCAGGAAACCTTTGGCTACCAACAGTTTCGCCCCGGTCAGGAAGAAATCATTGATACCGTGCTCTCTGGTCGCGACTGCCTGGTCGTTATGCCGACCGGCGGCGGTAAATCCCTGTGCTATCAAATTCCCGCATTATTGCTAAACGGACTCACCGTTGTTGTTTCCCCGCTGATTTCCCTGATGAAAGATCAGGTCGATCAACTGCTAGCCAACGGCGTGGCGGCGGCGTGCCTGAATTCTACTCAAAGTCGTGAACAACAGCTTGAGGTGATGGCGGGCTGTCGCAGCGGGCAGATTCGCTTACTGTATATTGCGCCCGAACGCCTGATGCTGGATAACTTCCTTGAGCATCTGGCGCACTGGAATCCGGTGCTGCTGGCGGTTGATGAAGCGCACTGTATTTCGCAGTGGGGGCATGATTTCCGCCCCGAGTACGCTGCGCTGGGCCAGTTACGTCAGCGTTTCCCGACGCTGCCGTTTGTGGCGCTGACCGCGACCGCGGATGAGACAACCCGGCTGGACATTGTGCGTCTGCTGGGACTGAACGATCCGTTAATTCAGATCAGCAGCTTTGACCGCCCGAACATTCGCTACATGCTGATGGAGAAGTTTAAGCCGCTCGATCAGCTGATGCGCTACGTGCAAGAGCAGCGCGGTAAGTCTGGCATTATCTATTGTAACAGTCGCGCCAAAGTCGAAGACACCGCCGCGCGTCTGCAAAGCCGTGGCATCAGCGCCGGGGCTTATCATGCCGGGCTGGAAAACGCCGTACGCGCCGAGGTGCAGGAGAAATTCCAGCGTGATGACCTGCAAATCGTAGTGGCGACCGTGGCGTTCGGTATGGGGATCAACAAACCTAACGTACGCTTCGTGGTGCATTTCGATATTCCGCGCAATATCGAATCCTATTACCAGGAAACCGGCCGCGCCGGGCGTGATGGCCTGCCTGCGGAAGCCATGCTGTTTTACGATCCGGCTGATATGGCATGGCTACGCCGTTGCCTCGAAGAGAAACCCGCTGGGCAACTGCTGGATATCGAACGGCATAAGCTCAATGCGATGGGGGCGTTTGCCGAGGCGCAGACCTGTCGTCGTCTGGTGCTGCTGAACTATTTTGGCGAAGGGCGTCAGGAGCCGTGTGGTAACTGCGACATCTGCCTCGACCCGCCAAAACAGTACGACGGACTTATGGATGCGCGCAAAGCGCTGTCGACGATTTACCGTGTTAACCAACGCTTCGGCATGGGGTACGTCGTGGAAGTGCTGCGCGGAGCGAATAACCAGCGTATTCGCGAACTGGCTCATGACAAACTGCCGGTCTATGGCATTGGTCGCGAGCAAAGCCACGAACACTGGGTGAGCGTTATTCGCCAGCTTATTCACCTGGGTCTGGTGACGCAGAATATTGCTTATCACTCCGCGTTACAGCTAACAGAAGCCGCGCGTCCGGTGTTGCGCGGTGACGTTGCGTTACAGCTTGCTGTACCACGTATTGTGGCGCTGAAACCGCGTGCGATGCAGAAATCCTTCGGTGGTAACTACGACCGCAAACTGTTCGCCAAATTGCGTAAGCTGCGTAAAGCCATTGCCGACGAAGAGAACATTCCGCCGTACGTGGTGTTCAACGACGCCACGCTGATTGAAATGGCGGAGCAGATGCCGGTTTCACCGAGTGAAATGCTAAGCGTCAACGGTGTGGGGATGCGTAAACTGGAGCGTTTCGGTAAAGAGTTTATGGCGCTTATTCGCGCACACGTTGATGGTGACGACGAAGAGTAGTCAGCCGGGCAAAAAAGTGCCAGGATGGTGACTCACTGAACTATTCCCCCGCGAGTCATTTTTATGTTAACGCTATTTTTCACCGTTGCGTTGGTGCATATCGTTGCGCTGATGAGCCCCGGTCCCGATTTCTTTTTTGTTTCTCAAACTGCGGTTAGCCGTTCGCGCAAAGAAGCTATGATGGGTGTGCTGGGCATTACCTGCGGCGTCATGGTCTGGGCTGGCGTGGCACTGCTCGGCCTGCATCTGATTATCGAAAAAATGGCCTGGCTGCATACCATTATTATGGTAGGCGGGGGGCTGTATCTGTGCTGGATGGGTTATCAGATGCTGCGCGGCGCGTTTAAAAAACAGGATGTTGCCGCGCCCACTCCGCAGGTGGAGCTGGCGCAGAGCGGACGCAGCTTTTTGAAAGGTCTGCTGACCAACCTGGCGAACCCTAAAGCCATTATCTATTTTGGCTCCGTCTTCTCATTGTTCGTTGGCGACAACGTGGGAACGGGCGCGCGTTGGGGGATCTTTGCTCTGATTATCGTGGAAACACTGGCGTGGTTTACCGTGGTCGCCAGCCTGTTTGCGCTCCCGAAAATGCGTCGTGGCTATCAGCGTCTGGCGAAGTGGATTGATGGTTTTGCCGGCGCGCTGTTCGCAGGCTTCGGTATCCATCTGATTATTTCGCGCTAAGTTTGTTGCCCGCCTGGGAGTCCCAGGCGGTATGCGGCTTATTGCGCAAGCTTCTGTAGCTCATCCTTCGAAAGGCCGGTCATTTCCATAATCGCGTCGGTATCAAGACCTCGCTTGAGCATCGCTTTTGCTACATCAGTAAGGGCAATGCGCCTCCCTTCTTCACGGCCTATCTGCTTTAGTTGATCCGCCATTGTCATCAGTTTTTCTCCATGCTGCGGCACCCGCTGTGCCAGCTTATACAATAATGTCTGAACATCTTGTGTATTCCCTGCTTGCACCATGTAGTTTACCAGCACGGTTATTTGTTGTCCGCTCATCTTCTCCAGCATAAACAGGCGGGTAAGTTTATCCAGCAACTGCGCCATGTCGCGCTGGCGAATGTGTTTTTGTACTAATGTCAGCGCTGCCATACTGCGATGCTGCATGCTCTCATCATCTGGAATAACCGTCACATCCACCAACGGAAATGGTGTGCTGTAAAGTTGAAGGGCGGTTCCAGAATCCTCAAAGTGATCCAGCCAGTTCATTGAGCCTTGCCATGGGCTTTGCTTGCCATGGTAAAAGAGCACTGGAATAACCAGCGGCAGAGTGTCGTTTCCAGCCTCAAGATGACGCTGCATCGCTGCGATAGCGTAGCGCATCAGGCGAAATGACATGTGCTTATCCGGTGAGCTTTGATGCTCAATGAGCACATGTACATAGCCATGTCCGCTGGTGGTTTCCAGTGAGTAGAGAATATCGCTGAAATAGGGGCGCAGATCGTCCTCCACAAAACTGCCTGATTCCAGACGGAGCGTTTCCAGTTTGCATATTTTGATTAACGAGGGAGGAAGATGAAGTTCGATAAAGTCCCGCGCGGTTTCCACGCGGGAGAGGAAGGTTTTAAATACTGCGTCATGTGGTGTTGTTACTTCCGCCATCGTTAATCATCCGTGAGTGGTGAATATGGCAGCATTCTGGCATTAGCAATCAACGTCTAACAGTACAGGATAAAAGGCTTTTCTCCCTTTTCGGCGAAGTACGAAAAGCCATGTTCAGAGGCTCTTACAGATAGCATTTCATTGCGAGCGACGTTCCATTTGCTAGGCATGCCTTGCCGATGCCAGCAGGGCGCCTATCAGCATAAACAGCGAACCAAACACTTTGTTGAGCGCCTTCATTTGCTTTGGCCCTTTAATCCAGCCAGCAATGCGCGTGGCCAACGTCGCGTAACCGATCATCACAATGATATCGACCACGATGGTCGTGACGCCAAGCACCACGTACTGCATCAACTGCGGTTCCTGCGGCAGGATGAACTGCGGGAACAGAGCGGCAAGAAAAACTATGCTCTTGGGATTGGTCAGATTAACAAAGACCGCGCGTTTGAACAGCCGGCTGCGCGATTGCGTATTCGCCATGGTATTCAGATCGATAGCACCCGCCGCGCGCCATTGCTGAATACCCAGCCAAATCAGATAGGCCGCTCCCGCCCACTTCAGCACCTCAAATGCGATCACCGAACGTGAAAATAGCGTTCCCAGTCCTACGCCAACCAGAACGATATGAATACCCAAGCCGGTCTGCAAACCCGCAATCGACGCGCTGGCACCGCGATATCCGTGGCTGATGGCGGTGGTCATGGTATTGATAGCGCCAGAGCCTGGGGACAAGCTCAAAATAATAGAGGTCAGCAGGTAGGCGAACCACCATTCAAAGGTCATGAGAAACTCCCGGATTGTCTATTTTTATGCCACAATACGCTACTGCCGTTAGGTTGTGTCAGTGACGGCGAAAAAAACGATTTTACTTGGTCAGCGAGGCTGGATACCCGATGTTTCAGCAGCAAAAAGACTGGGAAACAAGAGAAAACGCGTTTGCTGCTTTTTCCATGGGGCCACTGACAGATTTCTGGCGTCAGCGGGAAGAAGCGGAATTTACGGGCGTGGATGATATTCCCGTACATTTTGTTCGTTTTCATGCAGAAAAAAACGATCGCGTCATCGTCGTCTGTCCTGGACGCATTGAAAGCTACGTGAAATACGCTGAACTGGCGTATGACCTGTTTCATTCTGGTTTTGACGTTCTCATTATCGATCACCGTGGCCAGGGGCGTTCCGGGCGTATGCTTTCGGATCCGCACCGCGGTCATGTCGATAACTTTAATGATTATGTCGACGATCTAACCGCCTTCTGGCAGCAGGAAGTGCTACCCGGCCCGTGGAGAAAACGCTATATCCTGGCGCATTCAATGGGCGGGGCGATTGCCACGTTATTCCTGCAACGCCACCCGAATCAGTGTGATGCCATCGCGCTTTGCGCACCGATGTTTGGTATTGTGATGCGCTTTCCCGACTGGATGGTGCGCCATATACTGGACTGGGCCGAAGGGCATCCGCGGATCCGCGAAGGCTATGCGATGGGAACCGGGCGCTGGCGGGCGCTGCCGTTCGGTATGAATGCGTTAACCCATAGTCGACAGCGCTATCGGCGCAATCTGCGCTTTTATGCTGATGAGCCGCGGTTGCGCGTTGGCGGTCCCACCTATCACTGGGTACGTGAAGGGATTCTGGCTGGCGAACAGGTTTTGGCTGGCGCCGGGGATGATGCGACGCCGACGCTGCTGATTCAGGCTGAAGAAGAGCGTGTGGTAGATAACCGCATGCACGATCGTTTTTGTGAACTCCGCGCCGCAGCAGGCCATCCTGTAGAAGGGGGGCAGCCGCTTGTCATCAAAGGCGCGTACCATGAGATCCTTTTTGAAAAGGACGCCATGCGCTCAGTCGCGCTTAACGCTATTGTCGAATTTTTCGACAAGCATAACTCATCCAGCGGAACCCGCTTTGCCTAGAGGTTGAATTTTCTTATGTATCAGGTTGTTGCGTCTGATTTAGATGGTACGCTGCTTTCTCCCGACCATACTCTGTCCCCTTATGCCAAAGAGACGCTGAAGTTATTGACCGCTCGCGGCGTTAACTTCGTGTTTGCGACTGGCCGTCATCATGTTGATGTGGGGCAAATTCGCGATAACCTCGGCATTAAAACCTACATGATCACGTCCAACGGCGCGCGCGTGCATGATTCTGACGGGAATCTGGTGTTTTCCCATAACCTGGATCGCGATATTGCCAGCGACCTGTTTGGCGTAGTGAATGCAAACCCGGACATCGTGACCAACGTATATCGTGATGATGAGTGGTTTATGAATCGCCATCGTCCGGACGAAATGCGTTTCTTCAAAGAAGCGGTGTTTAACTATTCACTGTTTGAACCTGCATTACTGGAGCCTGAGGGCGTCAGCAAAGTGTTCTTCACCACCGACTCTCACGAAAGGCTACTGCCGCTGGAGCAGGCGATCAACGCCCGCTGGGGCGATCGCGTCAACGTCAGCTTCTCTACGCTTACCTGTCTGGAAGTCATGGCTGGCGGAGTATCGAAAGGTCATGCGCTGGAAGCGGTAGCAAAAGCGATGGGCTACAGCCTGAAAGACTGCATCGCCTTTGGCGATGGGATGAACGATGCGGAAATGCTCTCCATGGCAGGTAAAGGCTGCATCATGGGCAACGCCCACCAGCGCCTGAAGGATCTGCACCCGGAACTGGAAGTCATTGGTCTTAATGCCGACGATGCCGTGCCACACTATCTGCGTGAACTGTTTTTGCAGTAACCTTCTGTTCGTTAGCTGACCAGTTGTCAACTAAAAACTCCGCTACAATGGGTGTACCTTTTGTTAAGAGACATCCATTGTGGCGTTACTCATCATTACCACAATTCTGTGGGCCTTTTCCTTTAGCCTGTTTGGCGAGTACCTTGCCGGTCATGTCGATAGCTATTTTGCGGTGCTGGTGCGCGTTGGGCTGGCGGCGTTGGTGTTCCTGCCGTTTCTACGTACTCGTGGGCACAACGTAAAAACGATCGGGCTGTATATGCTGGTGGGGGCCATGCAGCTTGGCATTATGTACATGCTGAGTTTTCACGCCTATCTGTACCTGACGGTTTCAGAACTGCTGCTCTTTACCGTGCTGACGCCGCTCTACATTACGCTGATTTATGATCTGATGAGCGGACGTCGTCTGCGCTGGAGTTACGCCTTTAGTGCGTTACTGGCGGTGATTGGCGCGGGGATCATTCGTTACGATCAGGTGACCAGCCACTTCTGGACCGGTCTGCTGCTGGTGCAGTTGTCCAATATCAGCTTTGCCATTGGTATGGTGGGCTATAAACGTCTGATGGAGACGCGGCCAATGCCGCAGCACAACGCCTTTGCCTGGTTTTATATGGGCGCCTTTATGGTGGCTGTCGTGGCCTGGTTCATGCTGGGCAATGCGCAGAAAATGCCTGCAACCACGCTACAGTGGGGAATTCTGGTCTTTCTTGGCGTGGCGGCGTCCGGCATTGGTTACTTTATGTGGAACTACGGCGCGACCCAGGTGGATGCGGGCACGCTGGGCATCATGAACAATATGCATGTCCCTGCCGGACTGCTGGTTAACCTGGCTATCTGGCATCAACAACCTCACTGGCCAAGCTTCATCATTGGTGCGGCTGTGATAGTGGCTTCACTGTGGGTACATCGAAAGTGGGTCGTTCCGCACTCCGTACAAACGGTAGGTGATCGCAGGCGTGATTCCGCGCTGAGCGAATAAACGCTTCTGTGACCGGCTGTCGCTGCTCGCCATCACGCACGGCGGCGTACAGTCGGCTCCACAATCCATCACCCAGGGTTTTGGTCACTACCAGGCCCTGGCGTTCAAAACTCTCCACCACCCAGTGCGGTAATGCCGCGATACCCATTCTGGCTGCAACCATCTGAATCAGCAGCAAGGTATTATCCACGCTTTTCAGCGACGGACTAACGCCTGCAGGCTGCAGAAAATGCCGCCATACATCCAGTCGACTCCGCTGTACCGGGTAAATCAGCAGCGTCTCGCTGGCCAAATCTTCCGGTGTGATTTGAGTTTTGCTGGCCAACGGATGGTCAGGCGCCAGTACCAGGCGGACTTCAAAATCAAACATCGGTGAGTAGTGCAATCCGCTGCGCGGCAGGATGTCGGAGGTTAACACCAGATCCAGCTCATCCTGCTGTAGCGCTGGTTGCGGATCGAACGTCACGCCGGATTTAAAGTCCATCTCCACCTGCGGCCAGTTGGCTCGAAAATTCTCCAGCGCGGGCGTCAGCCATTGAATACAACTGTGACATTCAATCGCGATTCGCAGCCGGGTTTGCTGCGGTTCGTTGCAGGCCTGCAGCGCACGACCAATTTGCGGCAACACCTGATTGGCTAACTGCAGCAGGATTTCTCCCTGCGGCGTAAAGCGCAGAGGCTGGCTTTTACGGATAAAAAGTCGAAAGCCAAGGCGCTGCTCCAGATCGCTGAACTGGTGAGAAAGGGCGGATTGGGTCTGATGCAACGTCGCCGCTGCGGCTGCCAGAGAACCACTATTCCGCAACGCCTGGAGCGTTTTCAGGTGTTTAATCTCGATCATGAAAGTCCTTCACTTCGGCATGAACAAATTGCGCTTGAGGAATATACAGTAACCGCCAATTATGGATGTGTAAACATCTGGACGGCTAAAATCCTTCGTCTTTTAAATTTATGGTGCGTTGGCTTCGTTTCCCCACCCCAGTCACTTACTTCAGTAAGCTCCTGGGGATGAGTAAACTTGCCGCCTTCCCTAAATTCAAAATCCATAGGATTTACATATAATTAGAGGAAGAAAAATGACAATATTGAATCACACCCTCGGTTTCCCTCGCGTTGGCCTGCGTCGCGAGTTGAAGAAAGCGCAAGAAAGCTACTGGGCGGGAAATTCTTCCCGTGAAGATTTGCTGACCGTTGGCCGCGAGCTGCGTGCCCGCCACTGGGATCAGCAGAAGCATGCGGGCGTTGACCTGCTGCCGGTGGGTGATTTTGCCTGGTACGATCACGTGCTGACTACCAGCCTACTGCTCGGCAACGTTCCGGCTCGCCATCAAAATAAAGACGGCTCGGTCGATATCGATACCTTATTCCGCATTGGCCGTGGCCGCGCACCAACGGGTGAACCCGCGGCGGCGGCAGAAATGACCAAATGGTTTAACACCAACTATCACTACATGGTGCCAGAGTTCACTAAAGGTCAGCAGTTTAAACTGACCTGGACCCAACTGCTGGATGAAGTGGACGAAGCGCTGGCGCTCGGTCACAAGGTGAAGCCTGTGCTGCTGGGGCCGGTAACCTACCTGTGGTTGGGTAAAGTGAAAGGCGAACAGTTTGACCGCCTGAGCCTGTTGAACGACATTCTGCCGGTTTACCAGCAGGTGCTGGCCGAGCTGGCGAAACGCGGTATTGAGTGGGTGCAGATTGACGAACCCGCTCTGGTGCTGGAATTACCGCAAGCGTGGCTGGACGCCTTCAAACCAGCTTATGACGCGCTGACGGGTCAGGTGAAGCTGCTACTGACCACTTACTTCGAAGGCGTAACGCCAAACCTGGATACCATTACCGCCCTGCCGGTACAGGGGCTGCACGTTGACTTCGTGCACGGCAAAGATGATGCAGCCGAGCTGCACACGCGTCTGCCAGCCGACTGGCTGCTGTCAGCGGGGCTGGTGAACGGCCGCAACGTCTGGCGTGCCGATCTCAGCGAAAAATACGCACAAATCAAAGATATCGTCGGGAAACGTAACCTGTGGGTGGCTTCTTCCTGCTCCCTGCTGCATAGCCCAATCGATCTCAGTGTGGAAACCCGCCTTGATGCAGAAGTGAAGAGCTGGTTTGCCTTCGCGTTGCAAAAGTGCGGCGAGCTGGCGCTGCTGCGCGATGCGTTGAATAGCGGTGATACGGCAGCAATTGTCGAGTGGAGCGCACCGATTCAGGCTCGTCGTCACTCTACCCGCGTACACAACGCCACAGTGGAAAAACGTCTGGCGGCAATCACCGCCCAGGACAGCCAGCGCGCTAACGCTTACCCGGTTCGTGCCGAGGCGCAACGTGCCCGCTTTAATCTGCCGGCATGGCCGACTACGACTATCGGTTCATTCCCGCAAACCACAGAAATTCGCGGCCTGCGCCTGGACTTCAAAAAGGGCAACCTGGATGCTGGTAACTATCGCACTGGAATTGCGGAACATATTAAACAGGCGATTGTTGAACAGGAACGTCTTGGTCTCGACGTGCTGGTACACGGTGAAGCCGAGCGTAATGACATGGTCGAATACTTTGGCGAACACCTGGACGGCTTCGTCTTTACCCAGAACGGTTGGGTGCAGAGCTACGGCTCTCGCTGCGTGAAGCCGCCGGTGGTGATTGGCGACGTCAGCCGCCCGGAAGCGATCACCGTGGAGTGGGCGAAATATGCCCAGTCGCTGACCGACAAACCGGTAAAAGGCATGCTGACCGGTCCGGTGACCATTCTCTGCTGGTCATTCCCGCGTGAAGACGTGACGCGTGAAACCATCGCGAAGCAGATCGCGCTGGCGCTGCGTGATGAAGTGGCGGATCTGGAAGCGGCGGGTATCGGCATCATCCAGATTGATGAACCGGCACTGCGCGAAGGTTTACCACTGCGTCGCAGCGACTGGGCGGCGTATCTGGAGTGGGGAGTGGAGGCCTTCCGCATTAACGCGGCGGTAGCGAAGGATGAAACCCAGATCCACACCCACATGTGTTATTGCGAGTTCAACGACATCATGGACTCCATTGCGGCGCTGGATGCGGACGTGATCACCATTGAAACCTCGCGCTCTGATATGGAGTTGCTGGAATCGTTTGAAGAGTTCGACTATCCGAATGAAATCGGGCCGGGCGTATATGATATTCACTCGCCGAACGTTCCGAGCGTGGAGTGGATTGAAGCCCTGTTGAAGAAAGCTGAGCAGCGCATTCCAGCAGAACGTCTGTGGGTGAACCCGGACTGCGGCCTGAAAACCCGCGGCTGGCCGGAAACCCGTGCCGCGCTGGCGAACATGGTCAAAGCGGCGCAGAATCTGCGTCAGGCGTAATTCGGTGCCCGGGAAGCGCTGGTGCTTACCCGGGTTACAGGAAATCGCAATAGTTGTAGGCCCGGTCAGGCGTCGCTGCCACCGGGCAATTAACGTTTATTTCTTCCCACCGTATTGCACGAACCACTCCAGCATTCTCTGCCAACCGTCTTTCGCGGACTCTTCGTGATAGCTCGGGCGATAATCGGCGTTGAACGCATGTCCGGCATCGGGATAGACCACGATTTCCGCTTTAGCATTGGCGGCGCGTAGCGCCTGGCGCATTGTTTCAACGGTATCTTGCGGAATGCTGGTGTCCTGGCCGCCATAAAGCCCCAAAACGGGGGCGTTAAGATCGGTTGCGATATCAACGGGATGTTTTGGCGAGTTGAGGGTTTTGTCACCCACCAGTTTGCCATACCACGCCACGGCCGCTTTTAACTGCGGATTATGTGCGGCATACAGCCAGGTGATGCGTCCACCCCAGCAAAATCCGGTGATCATCAACTGGTGCGCATCTCCTCCGTTGCGGGAGGCCCAGCTAGCGACGTGGTCCAGATCGGCCAGTACCTGAGAGTCAGGCACTTTGGCGACAAGGCCACTAAGCAGCGTAGGGATATCGGCAAAGTCATTGGGATCGCCTTCGCGAAAATAGAGTTCTGGTGCGATAGCCAGATACCCTTCCAGAGCCAGACGACGGCAAACGTCACGAATGTGCTCATGAATACCAAAAATCTCCTGCACGACAATGACTACGGGCAGCAGGCCATCAGTCTGTTTTGGTCGTGCGTGATACGCTGGCATATCATCGCCTTGTGAAGGTATGGACGTTACACCGGCGATAATTGCATTATCCGGGGTGTGAACCGTGGTAGACGTCGGTGGAGATACAGTAGGTGCAAAGCCAGATTGTCGTGTTGTCATGGTATTCTCCGTACCCTTAAATATTCAGCAAAAAAGCGCATTGTTAACTATAGACACATGCAACGAACCACATTGCCTTAAACGGTCTATCTTTTGTGCAGGGCTTACTTATATCGCATCATTTATGTGATAAAGATCACCATTTAATGGTAATCGAATGCAATTGATTTACATCATAGTGATGACTGTCACGAAAATATGTTTATGCCTTCGGTAAAGTGTGTTTTTGCTTCTTCTGACAAAACCGATTCACAGAGGAGTTTTTATGTCTAAGTCTGATGTTTTTCATCTCGGCCTCACTAAGAACGATTTACAAGGGGCTACGCTTGCTATCGTCCCTGGCGACCCGGAGCGTGTGGAAAAGATCGCCGCGCTGATGGATAAGCCGGTTAAGCTGGCATCTCATCGCGAGTTCACCACCTGGCGTGCTGAGCTGGATGGTAAAGCCGTGATCGTTTGCTCTACCGGTATCGGCGGCCCGTCCACCTCTATTGCCGTAGAAGAATTGGCACAGCTGGGCATTCGTACCTTCCTGCGTATCGGTACGACTGGCGCTATCCAGCCGCATATCAACGTGGGTGATGTACTGGTTACCACTGCATCTGTTCGTCTGGACGGTGCAAGCCTACACTTCGCACCAATGGAATTCCCGGCCGTTGCGGACTTCGAGTGCACCACCGCGCTGGTGGAAGCGGCGAAATCTATCGGCGCCACCACTCACGTGGGTGTTACTGCGTCTTCTGACACCTTCTACCCAGGCCAGGAGCGTTATGACACCTTCTCTGGTCGCGTCGTGAGCCGTTTCAAAGGCTCAATGGAAGAGTGGCAGTCTATGGGCGTCATGAACTACGAAATGGAATCTGCTACGCTGCTGACCATGTGCGCAAGCCAGGGTCTGCGTGCCGGTATGGTCGCAGGTGTTATCGTGAACCGTACTCAGCAAGAGATCCCTAATGCGGAAACGATGAAACAAACGGAAAGCCACGCGGTGAAAATCGTGGTAGAAGCCGCGCGTCGTTTACTGTAATTCTCCCTTCTATTCAAAAAGGCCGACGCGTTCGGCCTTTTTATTTTGCGTAGTGCCTCGCAGGAAATTCCTTTTAAACTGGACGTTTATACAGCACAATTCTATTTTGTGCGGGCAAGTCGTTGCTGTAAGGGGGCGTTGTGGATATTTCAATTATGATGAGTGCCGTGTTGGCGTTAGCCGCAGGGCTACTGGTAGGGTGGCTGGCGACAAAAGCACGCGCCGATCAAATCCGTGCCGACCTCATCGAAGAGCGACGTGAACTGGATATTGCGCTAAGCGCCGCTCGCCAGCAGCTCTCGCAGGAAGCTCACTGGCGTGATGAGTGCGAACTACTCAATAACGAATTACGCAGTCTGCACAGTATCAACACCTCTCTGGAAGCCGATCTCCGTGAAGTCACTACCCGGCTGGAAGCAACGCAACAGCATGCGGAAGATAAAATCCGCCAGATGATCAACAGCGAACAGCGTCTGAGCGAACAGTTTGAAAATCTGGCGAATCGTATTTTTGAGCACAGCAACCGCCGTGTTGATGAGCAAAATCGCCAAAGTCTGAACAGCCTGCTTGCGCCGCTTCGTGAACAACTGGACGGTTTTCGTCGCCAGGTTCAGGATAGCTTTGGTAAAGAGGCACAAGAACGCCATACCCTGGCACACGAAATTCGTAATCTCCAACAACTGAATGCGCAGATGGCACAGGAAGCGGTAAACCTGACGCGGGCATTAAAAGGCGATAACAAAACGCAGGGTAATTGGGGAGAGGTCGTACTCACGCGGGTACTCGAAGCCTCTGGTCTGCGTGAGGGTTATGAATATGAAACCCAGGTCAGCATCGAAAACGACGCCCGTTCGCGAATGCAGCCTGATGTCATCGTTCGGCTACCGCAGGGTAAAGATGTGGTGATCGATGCGAAAATGACGCTGGTCGCCTATGAGCGCTATTTTAACGCAGAAGATGAATACACCCGCGAAAGTGCATTGCAGGAGCACATCGCCTCGGTGCGCAACCATATTCGACTACTGGGGCGCAAAGATTATCAGCAGCTTCCTGGGCTGCGTACGCTTGACTATGTGTTGATGTTTATCCCCGTTGAGCCCGCTTTTTTGCTGGCGCTCGACAGACAGCCCGAACTGATTACCGAAGCGCTTAGAAATAACATTATGCTGGTGAGCCCTACCACGCTGTTGGTGGCATTGCGCACGATCGCCAACCTGTGGCGCTACGAGCATCAGAGTCGTAATGCGCAACAAATTGCCGATCGGGCCAGCAAACTTTATGACAAGATGCGGTTGTTTGTGGATGATATGTCGGCAATAGGTCAAAGCCTGGACAAGGCCCAGGACAACTACCGACAGGCGATGAAAAAACTCTCTTCCGGTCGTGGAAATGTCCTGTCGCAGGCAGAAGCTTTTCGTAGTTTAGGCGTGGAAATTAAGCGCGAGATTAATCCTGAGCTGGCTGAACAAGCGACTACACAGGATGAGGAATACCGCTTGCGCTCGGTCCCTGAGACGCAACAAGATGCGCCTTACCCCGAGGATGAAGCGGTAAATCAGCAATCAAACTAGTCCATTTGGGGTAGTTGAACCCGGCAGAAGGGTAGGGCAAATTGGCCCAATCTGTTACACTTCTCGAACATTTTTTGGATGAGCAGGCACTGAGATGGTGGATAATTCACAAGAAACGACGCACTTTGGCTTTCAGACCGTCGCTAAAGAGCAGAAAGCTGACATGGTGGCCCACGTTTTTCATTCTGTGGCGTCTAAATATGACGTTATGAATGACTTAATGTCATTTGGCATTCATCGTTTGTGGAAGCGCTTCACCATTGATTGCAGTGGCGTGCGTCGCGGGCAAACCGTTCTCGATTTAGCAGGCGGTACCGGCGATCTGACGGCGAAATTCTCTCGCATGGTTGGTGAAACCGGCAAAGTTGTGCTGGCGGATATCAATGACTCAATGCTCAAAATGGGTCGCGAAAAGCTGCGTAATATTGGCGTGGTAGGTAACGTTGAGTACGTTCAGGCGAATGCGGAAGCATTACCTTTCCCTGACAACACGTTTGACTGCATCACCATCTCTTTCGGTCTGCGCAACGTAACGGATAAAGACAAAGCATTACGCTCCATGTACCGCGTATTGAAGCCAGGCGGACGTCTACTGGTGCTAGAATTCTCCAAACCCATCATCGAACCGTTGAGCAAAGCCTACGACGCATACTCTTTCCATGTTCTGCCGCGCATAGGTTCAATGGTAGCAAGCGATGCGGACAGCTACCGTTATTTGGCGGAGTCAATCCGTATGCATCCCGATCAGGACACCTTAAAAGCAATGATGCAAGAGGCCGGGTTCGAAAGCGTTGATTACTACAACCTGACAGCAGGTGTCGTTGCGCTGCATCGTGGTTACAAGTTCTGACAGGAGAGTGGGGATGCCTTTAAAACCCTTAGTAACCGCAGGCGTTGAAAATCTGCTCAACACCTTTCTGTACCGTTCTCCTGCGCTGAAGTCAGCCCGAACGCGTTTACAGGGTAAGGTGCTGCGTGTTGATCTCAAAGGATTTTCAACACCGTTAGTCCTGGTATTTAGCGAGCGCCAGGTCGATGTGCTGGGGGCATGGGAAGGCGAAGCCGATTGCACTGTAATCACATATGCCAGTGTGTTACCGAAATTGCGTGATCGACAGCAACTCACCACGCTTATCCGCAGCGGTGAGCTGGAAGTCCAGGGCGATATCCAGGTAGTACAGAACTTTGTTGCGCTGGCCGATCTGGCGGAGTTGGATCCTGCAGAACTGTTAGCACCCTATACCGGCGATATCGTCGCGGAAGGGGTCAGCAAAGTCTTGCGTGGTGGAGCGAAGTTCCTGTGCCATAACTTTCAGCGCCAGCAGCGCTATGTCGCCGAAGCGATCACTGAAGAGTGGCGCATGGCTCCTGGTCCACTAGAGGTTGCATGGTTTGCTGAAGAAACGGCAGCCGTTGAGCGCGCGGTTGAATCTCTGGCCAAACGGCTGGAAAAACTGGAGGCCAAATGACGCCAGGTGAAGTACGGCGCCTTTATTTCATCATTCGCACTTTTTTAAGCTACGGTCTTGATGAACTCATCCCCAAAATGCGAATCACGCTGCCGCTTCGGTTGTGGCGTTACTCGTTGTTCTGGATGCCCAACCGACATAAAGACAAACCGCTGGGAGAAAGGCTGAGACTGGCTTTACAGGAACTCGGCCCGGTGTGGATCAAGTTTGGGCAAATGCTCTCTACCCGTCGTGACCTTTTCCCTCCGCACATCGCCGATCAGCTTGCGTTATTGCAGGATCGGGTTGCCCCGTTCGATGGGCTTAGAGCGAAAAAACAAATCGAAGAGGCCATGGGCGGGCTGCCCGTTGAGGAATGGTTTGATGATTTTGAAATCACGCCATTGGCATCTGCGTCTGTTGCTCAGGTCCACACTGCGCGATTGAAATCGAATGGCAAAGAGGTGGTGATCAAAGTTATTCGCCCGGACATACTCCCGGTCATCAAAGCGGATTTAAAACTGATCTACCGCCTGGCTCGTTGGGTTCCTCGTCTGCTGCCAGATGGACGTCGCCTGCGACCAACAGAAGTCGTCCGTGAATATGAAAAAACGTTGATCGATGAACTGAATCTGCTGCGCGAATCGGCGAACGCCATTCAGCTACGACGTAATTTTGAAGATAGTCCGATGCTGTACATCCCGGAAGTGTATTCCGACTATTGCAGTCAGAACATGATGGTGATGGAGCGCATTTACGGTATCCCGGTTTCAGATGTCACCACGCTTGAGAAGAACGGCACCAATATGAAACTGTTGGCCGAGCGTGGTGTTCAGGTCTTCTTTACTCAGGTATTCCGCGACAGCTTTTTCCATGCGGATATGCACCCCGGGAACATTTTTGTCAGTTATGAGCACCCTGAAAACCCGAAATACATTGGTATTGATTGTGGGATTGTGGGCTCTTTAAACAAAGAAGATAAGCGCTACCTGGCTGAAAACTTCATTGCGTTCTTTAACCGCGATTACCGCAAAGTTGCTGAACTGCACGTGGATTCTGGTTGGGTTCCGCCGGATACCAACGTAGAAGAGTTTGAATTTGCCATTCGTACCGTGTGCGAGCCGATTTTTGAAAAGCCGCTGGCGGAGATTTCCTTTGGTCACGTGCTGTTGAATCTGTTCAACACTGCGCGCCGCTTCAATATGGAAGTTCAGCCTCAACTGGTATTGCTCCAGAAGACGCTACTGTACGTTGAAGGTGTCGGACGACAACTCTACCCTCAGTTAGATTTGTGGAAAACGGCTAAGCCATTCCTCGAATCCTGGATTAAAGATCAGGTCGGTATTCCGGCGCTCGTTAGGGCATTTAAAGAAAAAGCACCGTTCTGGGTCGAAAAAATGCCAGAAATACCTGAACTGGTGTATGACAGTTTGCGCCAGGGCAAATATTTACAGCACAGTGTTGATAAGATTGCCCGCGAGCTTCACGCGAATCATGTACGCCAGGGACAATCCCGTTATTTATTGGGCATTGGCGCAACATTGTTGCTAAGTGGAACATTCCTGCTGGTAAGCCGCCCTGAGTGGGGGCTTATGCCGGGCTGGTTAATGGCGGGAGGCGTCATAGCCTGGTTGATCGGCTGGCGCAAAATGCGCTGAATTTTTCATCGCCCAAGGCAGGTCGTGTAACGTATACTACGGCCTTATTAATTCATCATCTATGACAGAGGAACATGTATGGGTGGTATCAGTATTTGGCAGTTGTTGATCATTGCCGTCATCGTTGTACTGCTATTTGGCACCAAGAAACTCGGCTCCATCGGTTCCGATCTTGGCGCGTCGATCAAAGGCTTCAAAAAAGCGATGGGTGATGATGAGCCTAAGCAAGATAAAACCAGCCAGGACGCTGATTTTACTGCTAAATCCATCACCGATAAGCAGGGTGAAGTGAAAAAGGAAGACGCCAAAAGCCAAGATAAAGAGCAGGTATAATCCGTGTTTGATATCGGTTTTAGCGAACTGTTATTGGTGTTCGTGATCGGCCTCATTGTTCTGGGGCCGCAACGATTACCTGTAGCGGTAAAAACGGTTGCTGGCTGGGTTCGCGCTTTGCGTTCCCTTGCAACTACTGTTCAGAATGAACTGACCCAGGAGCTTAAGCTTCAGGAGTTTCAGGACAGCCTGAAGAAAGTAGAGAAAGCGAGCCTGACAAATCTGACCCCGGAGCTGAAAGCGTCAATGGATGAGCTGCGTGAAGCGGCGGAATCGATGAAGCGTTCTTACAGCGTGCACGATCCTGAGAAAGCGAGCGATGAAGCGCACACTATCCATAATCCGGTGGTGAAAGAAGGTGAAGCGCAGCGAGAAGGGGTAACCCCTGCCGCCGCTGAAAACCAGGCCAGTTCGCCGGAGCAAAGACCGGAATCCACGGGTGCTAAAACGCCAGAGCAGACGGAAAACACTTCCGCCACGTTGATGGATGCAGAAAAGAAAGCTGCCGCACCTGTTGTCGAATCCTCCCCCTCGTCGAGTGATAAACCGTAAACATGGCTGTAGAAGATACCCAACCGCTCATTACGCATCTTATCGAGCTGCGTAAGCGACTCCTGAACTGCATTATTGCGGTTATCGTGATCTTTCTGGCGTTGGTTTACTTTGCCAACGACATTTACCATATGGTTGCGGCACCGCTGATTAAACAGATGCCGCAGGGTGCAACGATGATCGCCACCGATGTGGCCTCACCGTTCTTTACCCCTATAAAGTTAACCTTCATGGTGTCGCTGATCCTGTCAGCGCCAGTGATCCTCTACCAGGTATGGGCATTTATTGCGCCTGCTTTGTACAAACATGAACGTCGCCTGGTTGTGCCGCTGCTGGTCTCCAGCTCGTTGTTGTTCTACATCGGCATGGCATTCGCCTATTTTGTCGTCTTCCCGTTGGCGTTTGGTTTTCTGGCTAACACGGCTCCGCAAGGCGTGCAGGTATCGACGGACATTGCCAGCTATCTCAGCTTCGTCATGGCGCTATTTATGGCTTTCGGTGTCTCTTTTGAGGTCCCTGTCGCCATTGTGCTGCTATGCTGGATGGGCATTACGACACCTGAAGATTTACGTAAGAAACGACCTTACGTTGTGGTGGGAGCATTCGTCGTCGGGATGTTACTGACCCCGCCAGATGTCTTCTCGCAAACGTTGTTGGCGATACCGATGTACTGCCTGTTTGAAGTGGGCGTTTTCTTCTCTCGTTTCTATGTCGGTAAGCGACGTACGCGAGATGAGGACAACGAGGCTGAAGAAGCAAAAGAAGCCGAAGCCACCGAGAAAACAGAAGAGTAAATTCAACCGCCCGTCAGGGCGGTTGTCATATGGGAGGTAGCATGTTTGATATTGGCGTTAATTTAACCAGTTCACAATTTGCGAAAGACAGGGATGATGTTGTGGCGCGCGCCTTTGCTGCGGGCGTAAACGGTATGCTTCTGACCGGAACAAACCTGCACGAAAGCCAGCAGGCGCTGAAGTTGGCGCAACATTATCCGCATTGCTGGTCCACGGCTGGCGTGCACCCGCATGACAGTAGCCAATGGCAATCCTCAACGGAAGACGAGATTATCGCGCTGGCAAACCAGTCTGAGGTGGTCGCTATTGGCGAGTGCGGTCTGGATTTCAATCGCAATTTCTCCACGCCACAGGAGCAGGAACGTGCTTTTGAGGCACAACTGCGCATTGCCGCTGAACTGCAGATGCCGGTTTTCATGCATTGTCGGGATGCCCATGAGCGTTTTCTGACGTTGCTGGAGCCGTGGCTGGATAGTCTCCCGGGCGCGGTGCTGCACTGTTTTACCGGAACGCGGCAGGAGATGCAGGATTGTGTGGACCGAGGGCTTTATATTGGTATTACCGGCTGGGTCTGTGATGAGCGCCGTGGGATGGAACTGCGGGAACTGCTGCCGTTTATTCCGGTAGAAAGACTACTGATCGAAACCGATGCGCCTTACCTACTTCCTCGCGACTTAACGCCTAAACCGACGTCACGGCGCAATGAACCGGCGCACCTGCCACATATTCTTGAGCGTATTGCCCACTGGCGCGGAGAAGATCCTCAATGGCTGTCAGCAACCATTGATGCTAACGTCCGAACGTTGTTCGAAGTGACCTTCTAAACGGCTTAAATTTTTCGAAAACCGGTATTTTTCACGCTCTGCTTAACTTCTTTATTCAACAGGTTAAGCAGTAGCATGGAACGCGCTTCGCCATCCGGTTCGGTGAAGATCGCTTTTAGCCCCTCAAATGCCCCTTCAGTAATAATCACGCTGTCCCCTGGCTGAGGAGTTTGCGGGTCCACAATACCTTCAGGCTTGTAGATAGAAAGCTGGTGAATAACGGGAGAAGGGACGGTCGCAGGCGTCGCGCCAAAACGGACGAAATGGCTGACACCACGCGTGGCATTGATAGTGGTGGTGTGGATCACTTCCGGGTCGAACTCGACAAACATGTAATTAGGGAATAGTGGTTCACTGACTGTGGTACGTTTACCGCGCACTATTTTTTCCAGGGTGATCATAGGCGTCAGGCAGTTCACCGCCTGTCTTTCCAGGTGTTCCAGGGCTCTCTGAAGTTGCCCACGTTTGCAGTACAGTAAATACCAGGATTGCATAATAACTCTTATCCGCTTGTTCTGAGCGCAAGCATAGCAAAAGCCATGCGTTAAGTTAATTATACCCACCTCAACGCAGGCTGAAACCCAATGGGTATATACGCCCGGGGCTTATATGTATCGCCAGAGTTCACGCTAATTTAACAAAAATACAGCATCACAATGATGAACGCCGTATAATGAAGCGCTTACGAAGAGGCCACAATGGACGCCATGAAATATCACGATTTACGCGACTTCCTGACGCTGCTTGAACAGCAGGGCGAGCTCAAACGCATTTCGCTTGAGGTGGATCCCCATCTGGAAATTACTGAAATTGCCGATCGCACTCTGCGTGCCGGTGGGCCTGCGTTACTGTTTGAGAATCCGAAAGGCTATTCAATGCCGGTGCTGTGTAACCTGTTTGGCACACCAAAGCGTGTTGCGATGGGGATGGGACAAGAAGATGTCTCGGCGCTACGAGAAGTCGGTAAACTGTTGGCGTTTTTGAAAGAGCCAGAGCCACCGAAAGGATTCCGCGATCTGTTTGATAAGCTGCCGCAGTTTAAGCAGGTGTTGAACATGCCGACTAAGCGGTTGCGCGGTGCACCTTGTCAGCAAAAAATCTACTCGGGCGATGACGTTGATTTAAACCGCATTCCGATTATGACCTGCTGGCCGGAAGATGCCGCGCCGCTGATTACCTGGGGGCTCACCGTGACGCGTGGTCCGCATAAAGAGCGGCAGAATCTGGGCATCTATCGTCAGCAGCTGATTGGCAAAAACAAGCTCATTATGCGCTGGCTGTCCCATCGCGGCGGCGCGCTTGATTACCAGGAGTGGTGCGCAGCGCATCCGGGCGAACGCTTCCCGGTTTCTGTGGCGTTAGGAGCAGATCCTGCGACCATTCTGGGGGCCGTGACGCCGGTCCCTGATACATTATCCGAGTACGCATTTGCCGGGCTGTTGCGCGGAACCAAGACCGAAGTGGTTAAATGTATTTCCAACGATCTGGAAGTGCCTGCCAGCGCAGAAATCGTGCTGGAAGGGTACATTGAACCGGGCGAGCTGGCTCCGGAAGGGCCGTATGGCGATCATACCGGCTACTACAACGAAGTAGATAGCTTCCCGGTCTTTACCGTCACGCACATTACCCAGCGTGAAGATGCAATTTATCACTCTACCTATACCGGACGCCCGCCAGATGAACCCGCGGTGCTCGGCGTGGCGCTGAACGAAGTCTTCGTGCCTATTCTGCAAAAGCAGTTCCCGGAAATCGTCGATTTTTATCTACCTCCGGAAGGCTGTTCTTATCGCCTGGCCGTCGTGACGATGAAAAAACAGTACGCTGGTCATGCCAAACGCGTCATGATGGGCGTTTGGTCGTTTTTGCGTCAGTTTATGTACACCAAATTTGTTATTGTTTGCGATGATGACGTCAACGCACGCGACTGGAATGATGTGATTTGGGCAATTACTACCCGTATGGACCCGGCCCGGGATACGGTACTGGTAGAGAATACGCCAATTGATTACCTGGACTTTGCCTCGCCGGTTTCCGGCCTTGGTTCAAAAATGGGGCTGGATGCCACAAATAAATGGCCGGGCGAAACCCAACGTGAATGGGGACGTCCGATTAAAAAAGATCCTGAAGTGACTGCGCGCATTGACGCAATTTGGGATGAACTGGCCATCTTTAATGACGGCAAAAGCGCCTGAGGCGCGATCGTTTTGCCTATTGATCCGACAGAGAGAGCGCATGACAACCTTAAGCTGTAAAGTGACCTCGGTAGAAGCTATCACTGACACCGTATATCGCGTTCGTTTAGTGCCAGACGCGGCGTTTTCCTTTCGTGCTGGCCAGTATTTAATGGTCGTGATGGATGAAAGGGATAAGCGTCCGTTCTCCATGGCATCAACGCCGGACGAGCAAGGATTCATTGAGCTGCACGTTGGCGCCTCTGAGCTAAATCTTTACGCCATGGCCGTGATGGACCGTATTCTGAAAGACCGGGAAATCAAGGTCGACATTCCGCATGGCGAAGCCTGGCTGCGTGACGAAGACGAGCGCCCGCTGATCCTGATTGCCGGTGGTACAGGGTTCTCTTACGTGCGTTCTATTCTGCTTACCGCGCTCGCGCGCAACCCAAACCGCGATATCACCATTTACTGGGGCGGTCGCGAGGAGAAGCATCTCTACGATCTCTCCGAGCTGGAAGCGCTGTCTGTGAACCACCCGAATCTGCGCGTTGAGCCAGTGGTGGAACAGCCTGAAGACGGCTGGCGTGGTCGTACGGGAACCGTGTTAACGGCAGTATTGCAGGATTACGGTACCCTGGCGGAGCATGATATCTACATTGCCGGGCGTTTTGAAATGGCCAAAATCGCGCGCGATCTCTTCTGTAATGAGCGCAGTGCGCGTGAAGATCGCCTGTTTGGCGACGCTTTCGCGTTCATTTAAGCGCTGTGCGCCGGAGTCCTTCCGGCGCATTCATCACCAACCTTACTTCTTCTAACAGGGTGCAAGCCCGGTCTCGTTGTTTCTCTTTTTCACCACGTTTTTTAGTAAACATGTTTTTCCTATCTATTAATCACAAAACTTAGCTTTTGTGACAGGTCTCTTTTTGTTTAGTAAACAAAATTGGCAAACTAGACACAATCAAATTGCGAGGCGCAAACGAGGAAGACCATGAGACTCGGACTGGATATTGGCGGGACTAAAATCGAAGCGGTGGTGATTGATAACGCGGGTGAAATTGTTTACCGCGAGCGATGCGCGACACCAAAGCAGAGTTACGGTGATTTTTTCCAGGCCGTGACGGAGATGATTGCTAAGGCCAGACTGGCCGTTAATCAGCCTTTCTCGGTTGGCGTTGGGGTGCCCGGTGCGGTGGATAGCGAAAGGTTAATCAAAAACTCCAACATTCTGGTGCTGAATCAGCAGGCCTTTGCGCAAGATCTTGAGCAAGCGTTAGGGATGGCTGTGCCCGTCACCAACGATGCTAACTGCTTTACGCTGTCGGAAGCGATGGACGGTAGCGGACACGGGCATAGCGTGGTATTTGGCGTGATCCTCGGTACCGGTTGCGGCGGTGGACTATGCATCGATTACCGCTTGATCTCTGGACCTAACGCCTGCGCAGGAGAGTGGGGGCATAATGCATTGCCGCGCTACCACGAATCTCAGGACGGGACTGGAGTGACATGCTATTGCGGACAGTTGAACTGTATTGAAAGTTTTATTTCCGGTAGCGGTCTGGAACGTCAGTATATGAATCACACCGCGCAGCATGTGGGTGTGCCACAAATTATGCAACAGGTAGAATCGGGTGATGCAGATGCCTGTTTGTTATGGGAACGCTATTGCGATCAACTGGCGCGTGCGTTGGCAAGCGTGGTGAATACGCTCGATCCCGATGTCATTGTGTTGGGGGGCGGGGTATCTAATATCGATTTACTGTATTCTGGTTTACAGGCGCGAGTGGCGCAGTACGTATTTGGTAAGCAGTGCCGCACACCGATCGTTCGGGCCCGCCACGGCGACAGCAGCGGCGTACGCGGTGCGGCCTGGCTGGGGGCGCAACAAGCCATAGTAGAATCAATGAGAGTGAAATGACGAAACCTGTACGTATCAGAGATATTGCCGAAGCTTGTGGTGTTTCAGTTGGTGCAGTTTCCCGCGCCCTAAAAGGGCAGCCGGGGCTGCGTGAAGACACCCGGCTGCGCATTATTTCTGTGGCGCAGCAGCAGGGTTATGATTTTTCCCGTCTGCGCACTGACAAGATCAAACGCGTCCTGTTTTTACTTCACCGCCAGCACAATATCAGCCGGGCATTGCCGTTTTACTCTCAACTGCTGCTGGGCATAGAAGATAACTGTCGTGACCATGGTATTGCGCTGAGCTTTCTCTCCATTGGTCCAGGCGATGCAGTGAGTGAGCAGGTGCTGCTGCACCAGCCTGATGCGCTGATCTGTGCCGGATTTTTTGAGCCTGAATTACTTGGCTTGCTGCAACAGATGAAACTGCCGTTGGTGCTGGTGGATCTCTGGGCGCCGGGCCTGCCTTGCGTGAATCCGGACAACACCCAGGGCGGTTATCTGGCTACACAACATTTGATTGCACAAGGTCGCAGCCGTATTGCTTTTCTTGCCAGCACGCTTGCGCACTACAGCATCCGTCAGCGCGAGAAGGGTTACCGTCAGGCATTGTATGAGGCCCGTTTGCTGATGCCGCCAGAGTATGAAGCCATTGCGCCGCCGCTGCTGGATACCGAGCAATCTTTGGTGGAGGCGGTGAATGAATTGCTCAGTCTGCCAGAGCCGCCCGACGCTATTTTTGCCTATAACGATGCGGCAGCGCTGGTTGTTCAACGGGTGTGTGTGCAGCAGGGTATACGTATCCCGGAAGATCTTGCGCTGGTTGGGTTTGATGATATCGATGCTGCGGCCTGGTCACATCCACCACTCACCACCATTGCGGTTGATAAACAACAATTGGGGCGTGAAGCGCTGCGTTTATTGCTGGAAGAAAATCAGGAAGAGAATCTGCTGTTGCCGGTGCAGTTAGTGGTACGTGGTAGTTCAGAGAAATAAAAAACCCGCCCCTGACAGGCGGGAAGAACGGCAACTAAATTGTTATACAATGGCATTTGTGTTGTAGGCCGGATAAGACGTATCAGCGTCGCCATCCGGCATAGTCGCCGGGGGCGCTTCGCTTGCCCGGCCTACAATAAGTCACATGCTTTGATTAAACTCGCTCAAATACCGTCGCGATGCCCTGGCCTAACCCGATACACATCGTCGCCAGGCCAAACTGTACGTCTTTGCGTTCCATCAGATTGAGCAGGGTGGTGCTGATACGCGCCCCAGAGCAACCCAACGGATGGCCCAAAGCGATCGCCCCGCCGTTGAGGTTGATCTTCTCATCGATCTGCTCCATCAGCCCCAGATCTTTAATGCACGGCAGGATCTGAGCGGCAAAGGCTTCGTTCATCTCAAACAAACCGATATCGCTGGTGGAGAGTCCCGCTTTTTTCAGCGCCAGTTTTGAGGCCGGAACCGGACCATAACCCATAATTGAAGGGTCGCAACCAACAACAGCCATCGAACGAATACGGGCACGCGGCGTCAGACCCAGCTCACGGGCGCGGCTTTCGCTCATGACCAGCATCGCCGCTGCGCCGTCGGAGA
Organism: Citrobacter sp. Cpo040; assembly: GCF_030332915.1. Taxonomy (NCBI): domain Bacteria; kingdom Pseudomonadati; phylum Pseudomonadota; class Gammaproteobacteria; order Enterobacterales; family Enterobacteriaceae; genus Citrobacter; species Citrobacter sp. Cpo040. Next base: position 802,472 of record NZ_JAOWGX010000037.1, on the reverse strand, counting down.
GCGCGGAGGAGGTACCGGCAGTAACCGTTCCGCTAACCGGATCGAACGCCGGGCGCAGGGTGGAGAGCGCTTCAACGGTTGTCTCAGGACGGATAACCTCATCGTAGTTAAACTGCTTCAGTACGCCGTCGGCATCATGGCCGCCGGTCGGGATGATTTCGTTTTTAAATGCGCCAGACTGTGTTGCAGCCCAGGCGCGAGCATGTGAACGCGCGGCGAAGGCGTCCTGCATTTCACGGCTGATGCCGTGCATACGAGAGAGCATTTCCGCGGTCAGACCCATCATTCCCGCGGCTTTTGCCACGTTGCGGCTCATGCCCGGGTGGAAATCAACGCCGTGACTCATTGGCACATGGCCCATATGCTCCACGCCGCCAATCAGGCACGCCTGAGCATCGCCGGTCATGATCATGCGTGCCGCATCGTGCAGCGCCTGCATGGACGAACCGCACAGGCGGTTGACCGTGACGGCTGGAACGGAGTGCGGAACTTCCGCCAGCAGCGCGGCGTTACGGGCGATGTTGAAACCCTGCTCCAGCGTTTGCTGCACACAGCCCCAGTAAATATCATCAAGCGCGGATGGCTCCAGCGCAGGATTTCGCGCCAGCAGGCTACGCATTAAGTGTGCGGAGAGATCTTCTGCCCGCACGTTACGAAACGCGCCCCCTTTCGAACGGCCCATCGGGGTACGGATCGCATCAACAATTACAACCTGTTCCATTGTGACTCCTTAAGCCGTTTTCAGGCTGCCAACCGGGCGGGCAGGCTCAACCTGGGGATAATACGGTTCGTTATGGCGCGCCTTATCACGCAGGCCAGCCGGAACTTCATACAGTGCTCCGAGGTGCTGATACTGCTGGGCCATATCGAGATACTTCGCGCTGCCGAGCGTATCCAACCAGCGGAACGCGCCACCATGGAACGGAGGGAAGCCCAGGCCATAAACCAGCGCCATATCGGCTTCTGCCGGGCTGGCGATAATGCCTTCTTCCAGACAACGCACCACTTCGTTGACCATTGGGATCATCATGCGAGCAATAATCTCTTCATCACTGAAGTCGCGTTTCGGCTGGCTGACTTCTGCCAGTAGATCGTCAACGGTGGCATCCTCTTCTTTCTTCGGCTTGCCCTTGTTGTCTTCTTTATAACGCCAGAATCCAAGACCGTTTTTCTGTCCGAAACGGTTCGCATCAAACAGGGCGTCTATCGCGTCGCGATAATCTTTCTGCATACGCTGAGGGAAGCCTGCGGACATCACTGCCTGCGCGTGATGTGCGGTATCAATTCCCACCACGTCCAGCAGATAAGCCGGGCCCATCGGCCAGCCAAACTGTTTTTCCATGACTTTGTCGATTTTGCGGAAATCCGCCCCATCGCGCAGCAGCTGGCTGAAACCGGCAAAATACGGGAACAGCACGCGGTTCACGAAGAAACCAGGGCAGTCGTTGACCACAATTGGGGTTTTGCCCATCTGGCTTGCCCAGGCGACAACTTTGGCGATGGTTTCATCCGAGCTTTTCTCGCCGCGAATGATCTCAACCAGTGGCATGCGGTGTACTGGGTTAAAGAAGTGCATCCCACAGAAGTTTTCCGGGCGCTTGAGCGCGCTGGCCAGCTCGTTGATTGGGATGGTGGAGGTATTTGAAGCCAGTACGGTGTCCGGGCGTACCTGATCTTCGGTTTCTGCCAGTACCGCTTTTTTCACTTTCGGGTTTTCCACGACAGCTTCAACCACCACGTCCACACGCTCAAAACCGCTATAGTCGAGGGTTGGATGAATAGTGGAAATCACGCCCGCCATTTTCAGACCGTCAATTTTGCCGCGCTCAAGCTGTTTGTTCAGCAGCTTGGCCGCTTCGGTCATGCCCAGCGTTAATGATTTGTCATTGATATCTTTCATGACAACCGGCACGCCTTTCCAGGCTGACTGGTAAGCGATGCCGCCGCCCATAATGCCCGCGCCCAGCACCGCAGCTTGCTTCGGTGCTTCAATATTTTTGGTGAGTTTTTTGGCTTTGGCTTTGACGAACTGATCGTTAAGGAAGATCCCAACCAGCGCGCGAGCTTCACTGGTGTGCGCCAGTGGAACAAAGCTTTTATTTTCCAGATTCAGCGCTTCTTCACGGCCAAAACGGGCCGCTGCTTCAATGGTTTTTACCGCGGTAATCGGCGCGGGATAATGCTTCCCTGCCGTCTGTGCCACCATGCCTTTAGCGATGGTAAAGCTCATAGCCGCTTCAATTTTGCTGAGTTTCAACGGCTCCAGCTTCGGCTGACGTTTGGCCTTCCAGTCGAGGTCGCCGTTAATCGCCTGACGTAATACCGCTATCGCGCCATCAAGCAGTTTGTCTTGCTTCACTACGCCATCGACCAGGCCGATTTTTAGCGCCTGCTCGGCACCAACATCCTTACCTGCCGCAATAATTTCCAGCGCGCTGTCCGCACCCAGCATACGTGGCATACGCACAGAGCCGCCAAAGCCCGGCATAATGCCCAGCTTGGTTTCCGGCAGGCCAATGCGCAGGTCCGGCGTTGCCAGACGATAATCGGTTGCCAGAACACACTCGCAGCCGCCACCCAGCGCGTAGCCGTTTACCGCTGAAAGGGTCGGAACAGGCAGATCTTCGAGGCGATTAAAGACGCTGTTGGCAAAATGCAGCCACTGGCTCAGTTGTTCTTCAGGCACGAGGAACAGTGAAAGGAATTCGGTGATATCGGCACCAACAATAAAGGCTGCTTTGTTAGAACGCAGCAGCAGTCCTTTTAAATTCGGTTGTTTTTCCAGCACATCAAGCGCATGGCCCAGGCTGGCAACGGTGGCCGTGTCGAGTTTATTGACCGAACCAGGGGCATCGAACACCAGTTCGGCGATGCCATCTTCCAGCCAGTCGAGGTACAGGGTGTCGCCTTTGTAAAGCATGTCAGTCTCCTGAATCCGCAAGGTGATCTGGTCATACCAGATGAATCGAAGTGTGTGTTTTATGTTAATAAAATGCAAACAAATGATTAAAGAAATGACGATTCGATCACGCTCGGCAGAAATCACGCACTCACAAAGCGATGTGCTAAGATGCGGAGACTTGAGGTCAAAAAACAGAAGGATAGAAAATGGAATCGCTGGCCGCACTCTATAAAAATCATATCGTTACCTTACAGGAACGGACGCGCGACGCGCTGGAACGCTTCAAACTGGATGCGTTACTTATTCACTCTGGCGAACTTGTTAACGTCTTTCTCGACGATCATCCATATCCGTTTAAGGTCAATCCACAATTTAAAGCCTGGGTGCCTGTAACGCAGGTTCCTAACTGCTGGTTGCTGGTGGATGGCGTGAACAAGCCGAAACTGTGGTTCTACCTGCCGGTCGATTACTGGCACAACGTTGAGCCGCTGCCGACCTCCTTCTGGACGGAAGAAATTGAGATCATCGCGCTGCCAAAAGCGGATGGTATCGGTAGCCAACTGCCTGCTGCTCGCGGCAATATCGGTTACATCGGCCCGGTTCCGGAACGTGCGCTGCAACTGGACATCGCGGCCAGCAACATCAACCCGAAAGGGGTGATCGACTACCTGCATTATTACCGCGCCTATAAAACGGATTACGAACTGGCCTGTATGCGCGAAGCGCAGAAAATGGCGGTAAATGGACACCGTGCCGCAGAAGAAGCGTTCCGTTCCGGAATGAGCGAGTTTGACATCAACCTCGCTTACCTGACTGCCACCGGTCACCGCGACACAGACGTGCCATATAGCAACATCGTGGCGCTTAACGAGCATGCTTCGGTTCTTCATTACACCAAGCTGGATCATCAGGCACCGTCTGAAATCCGCAGCTTCCTGCTCGATGCTGGTGCGGAATACAACGGTTATGCGGCAGATCTGACGCGTACCTGGTCGGCGAAAAGCGACAATGACTATGCGCATCTGGTGAAAGACGTTAACGACGAAGAGCTGGCGCTGATTGCCACCATGAAAGCAGGCACCAGCTACGTGGATTATCACATTCAGTTCCATCAGCGCATCGCGAAGCTGCTGCGTAAGCATCAAATCATCACCGATATGAGTGAAGAGGCGATGGTGGAAAACGATCTTACCGGGCCGTTTATGCCGCACGGTATCGGTCACCCGCTGGGTCTGCAGGTACATGATGTCGCTGGCTTTATGCAGGACGACAGCGGTACTCATCTGGCCGCGCCGTCGAAGTATCCTTACCTGCGTTGCACCCGCGTACTGCAACCAGGCATGGTTCTGACCATCGAACCGGGCATTTACTTCATTGAATCTCTGTTGGCACCATGGCGTGAAGGACAGTTCAGCAAGCACTTCAACTGGCAGAAAATTGAAGCACTGAAACCGTTCGGCGGTATTCGTATTGAAGACAACGTGGTGGTCCACGAAAACAATATCGAAAACATGACGCGGGATTTGAAACTGGCGTAATGGACAGTTGGTTAATCCCTGCGGCGCCGGTTAGCGTCGTCGAAGAGATCAAAAAAAGCCGCTTCATTACGCTGCTCGCCCATACGGACGGCGTAGAAGCGGCAAAAGCGTTTGTTGAGTCAGTCAAAGCGGAACACCCGGACGCCCGACACCATTGTGTGGCGTGGGTGGCGGGTGCGCCCAATGACTCGCAGCAGCTGGGATTTTCAGACGATGGCGAACCGGCGGGTACGGCAGGTAAACCGATGCTCGCGCAGCTGATGGGGAGCGGCGTCGGTGAGATTACCGCTGTAGTCGTGCGCTACTACGGCGGTATCCTTCTCGGTACTGGAGGGTTGGTAAAAGCCTACGGTGGCGGTGTGAATCAGGCGTTGCGCCAGTTAACGACACAGCGCAAGACGCCATTAACCGAATATACTTTGCAGTGTGAGTACGGTCAGCTGGCAGGCATTGAAGCCTTGCTGGGGCAGTTTGACGGTAAAGTCGTTGCCAGTGATTACCAGGCTTTTGTTCGGCTCAGGGTGGCGCTTCCTTTTGCCAAAGTGGATGAGTTTTCGGCAAAACTGGCGGATTTTAGTCGTGGTTCATTGCAATTGTTAGCGATTGAAGAATAATCCCCACCTCATTTTAAAGAACTAAGGAAGCGGCAGAGATGCATTTTCGCGCCATCACCCGAATCGTTGGACTACTGGTCATCTTATTCTCGGGGACAATGATTATCCCCGGACTGGTAGCGCTCATCTACCGCGATGGGGCTGGGCGTGCATTCACCCAAACTTTCTTCGTTGCTCTGGCGATCGGCTCCATGCTGTGGTGGCCAAACCGTAAAGAGAAGGGTGAGCTGAAATCGCGTGAAGGATTTCTGATTGTCGTTTTGTTCTGGACCGTTCTGGGCAGTGTGGGTGCGCTACCGTTCATCTTTGCTGAAAGCCCTAACCTGACGATAACCGACGCTTTTTTTGAATCCTTTTCCGGATTAACCACTACAGGTGCGACGACGCTGGTGGGGCTGGATTCATTGCCACACGCGATTCTCTTTTATCGCCAGATGCTGCAATGGTTCGGTGGGATGGGGATCATCGTGCTGGCGGTGGCTATCCTGCCTATTCTTGGTGTTGGTGGGATGCAGCTCTATCGTGCAGAAATGCCGGGGCCGCTGAAAGATAATAAAATGCGCCCGCGTATTGCCGAAACGGCGAAAACGCTGTGGCTAATCTATGTATTACTGACGGTGGCGTGCGCGCTGGCGCTATGGTTTGCCGGGATGCCCGCGTTTGACGCCATTGGGCACAGTTTTGCCACAATCGCCATCGGTGGTTTTTCCACACACGATGCCAGCGTGGGGTATTTCGACAGTCCCACGATTAACACCATCATTGCTATCTTCTTGCTGATCTCCGGTTGTAACTATGGTCTGCACTTCTCTTTATTAAGTGGGCGTAGTCTGAAGGTCTACTGGCGGGATCCGGAATTCCGCATGTTTATCGGCGTGCAGTTGACGCTGGTGGCAGTCTGTACGCTAGTGCTATGGATACACAATACCTATGGCTCGGCGCTCACAACGATCAACCAGGCCTTTTTCCAGGTGGTATCGATGGCGACGACCGCCGGATTTACCACGGACAGTATTGCCCGCTGGCCCCTGTTCCTGCCAGTGCTGTTGCTGTGTTCTGCTTTTATCGGCGGTTGTGCCGGGTCGACGGGCGGTGGCTTGAAGGTGATTCGTATCCTGCTGCTGTTTAAGCAGGGTAACCGCGAATTGAAACGACTGGTCCATCCGAATGCGGTTTACAGTATCAAACTGGGTAACCGTGCGTTGCCGGAGCGAATTCTTGAAGCCGTATGGGGATTCTTCTCTGCCTATGCGCTGGTCTTTATTATCAGTATGCTGGCGATTATTGCGACCGGTGTTGATGACTTCTCCGCGTTTGCCTCTGTTGTGGCAACGTTGAATAACCTGGGGCCTGGACTGGGGGTTGTCGCCGACAACTTTGCCAGTATGAACCCTGTGGCGAAGTGGATCCTGATTGCCAATATGCTGTTTGGTCGTCTGGAGGTCTTTACTCTGCTGGTGCTCTTTACCCCTACCTTCTGGCGTGAATAATGGAGTAACACGTGAAAACACTGATTCTTTTTTCTTCCCGGGACGGACAAACGCGTGAAATCGCTGAGTATCTGGCTTCTGAACTCAAAGAGCTGGGCGTTTGGGCAGATGTTGTTAATTTGCATCGTACCGCGGAGCCGGACTGGCAAAATTATGACAGCGTGGTAATTGGCGCCTCGATTCGCTACGGTCATTACCATGCTGCTTTTCAGGAGTTTGTGAAAAAGCATGCCACACGGCTGAATTCGATGCCGAGCGCGTTCTACTCCGTAAACCTGGTTGCCCGTAAACCGGAGAAACGTACGCCGCAAACCAACAGCTATGCGCGTAAGTTCCTGATGAGTTCGCCGTGGCGACCAGACCACAGCGCAGTCATTGCGGGTGCTTTGCTGTATCCACGCTATCGCTGGTATGACCGCGTTATGATCCAACTGATAATGAAGATGTCAGGCGGTGAAACGGATACGAATAAAGAAGTGGTGTATACCGATTGGGAACAGGTTGCGAGATTCGCGCGAGAAATAGCCCAATTAACCAACAAAGCGTTGTTAAAATAAACGCAAAGAATAAAAAATACGCACTCGGAAGATTATTTTAAATTTCCCCTTGTCAGCCTGAAATAACTCCCTATAATGCGCCTCCACTGAC
>NZ_JAOWGX010000037.1:227667-795230 GCF_030332915.1 Citrobacter sp. Cpo040 | reverse complement strand
AATCCGCCGGGAGCGGATTTGAACGTTGCGCAGCAACGGCCCGGAGGGTGGCGGGCAGGACGCCCGCCATAAACTGCCAGACATCAAATAAGTGAAAAGGCCATCCGAAAGGATGGCCTTTTTGCATTTATACGCGGAAATCAGCCGGAACTGTATCCGGCATATATATATTTAATGAATAACCTGCGATAAAAACGCGCGAGTGCGTTCCGATTTGGGGTGAGCAAAAAACTCATCCGGTGGTGCCTGTTCCACAATCTCGCCAAGATCCATAAAGATCACCCGGTCAGCTACTGTGCGGGCAAAGCCCATTTCATGGGTTACACATAGCATGGTCATGCCCGATTGCGCCAGACCTATCATGGTATCCAGCACTTCTTTTACCATTTCAGGATCCAACGCTGATGTGGGTTCATCAAATAACATGATTTTGGGTTTCATACACAGCGAGCGTGCAATGGCCACGCGCTGTTGTTGTCCACCAGAGATTTGCCCGGGATATTTATGTGCATGTTCGGCAATGCGGACCCGCTCAAGGTAGTGCATTGCCAGTACTTCAGCCTCTTTTTTCGGCATCTTTTGCACCCAGATAGGCGCCAGCGTGCAGTTTTGCAAGACAGTTAAATGAGGAAAGAGATTAAAGTGCTGAAAGACCATGCCAACTTCTTGTCGGACGCGCTCAATATTGCGGATGTCTTCATTGAGCTCAATCCCATCCACTACTATGCGTCCTTGCTGATGTTCTTCCAGATGGTTAATACAGCGGATAGTTGTCGATTTACCCGAACCGGAAGGCCCGCATAATACGATGCGCTCTCCCTGTTTTACCTTCAGGTTGATGTTTTTCAGGACATGAAACTGTCCGTACCATTTGTTGACGTTTTCCAGCGTAATCATCGCGTCGGTAGACGGCATTAATAATTGGCTCATAAATTCCTCAGTGCGGTGTACGCCCGGTGTTAAAACGTTTTTCCAGATGTTGGCTGTAACGCGACATACTGAAACAGAAGATCCAGTAAATCAGTGCAGCGAAAACATATCCTTCTGTCGACATACCCAGCCACGCAGGGTCCACAGTTGCCTGCTGCACGCTACTGAAGAGATCAAACAGACCGATGATGATGACCAGGCTGGTATCCTTGAACAGGGCGATAATCGTGTTAACCAGACCCGGGATAACCAGCTTGAGGGCTTGCGGAAGAATGACCAGCCCCTGAGTTTTCCAGTACCCTAGCGCCAGTGATTCCGCGGCCTCATACTGACCTTTCGGTAGGGCCTGTAACCCTCCGCGAACCACTTCTGCGACATAGGCCGACTGGAAAAGAATAACGCCGACCAGCGCCCGGATAAGCTTGTCGATACTGGTTCCTTCGGACATAAACAGAGGAAGCATGACCGAGGACATAAACAGAACGGTAATCAACGGTACACCGCGCCAGAACTCAATGAAAATGACGGATAAAACCCGCACGACTGGCATATGGGAACGACGTCCCAACGCCAGTAAAATACCCCATGGAAGCGCGCCTGCAATCCCCACGGATGCAATAATAAGCGTCAGTGTTAATCCACCCCACTGCCGGGTTTCTACGCGTTCAAGCCCGAAAAAACCACCGTACATCAGCCACCAGACGACAATCGGATATATGACTGCCCAGATGGCGATATAACGGCCTCGGTGGGGAATGGTTTTCCAGAACATCGGAACAATAGAAACCAGACCAATTATCAGGGCCAGATTTACACGCCAACGCTGATCGTGTGGATAAAGCCCATACATGAATTGCCCGAAGCGTTCATGGATGAACACCCAGCAGGCTCCGGCTTTGGTACAGTCTGCCCGGGTAGAACCGACCCAGTTGGCCTGAAAGAATACCCAGTTCAACAGTGGCGGGAGAAATGACCAAATCAGCCATACGCATAGCAGGGTGAGCAGGCTATTTGACCAACTGGAGAACAGGTTTTTACGCACCCAGAGTAGACAGCGGCTTGCCGGATTGCTGCGCTGGCGCGAGGGGTGAGACAGCAGTGCTTTTGTCATCATGGCTCCTTAGCGCTCAATCAGTGCAATACGGCGGTTATAAATATTCATCAGCAAAGAAATACTCAGACTGATGATCAGGTATACCGACATGGTGATGGCGATCGTTTCAATGGCTTGCCCTGTTTGATTGAGTACCGTGCCGGCAAACAGTGAAACCATGTCCGGGTAGCCAATGGCGGCTGCAAGAGAAGAGTTCTTGACGATATTCAGGTACTGGCTGGTCAGTGGGGGAATGATGACGCGTAGCGCCTGTGGGATGATTACCTGGCGTAGCGTCACCGGATTTGGCAGACCCAGCGAGCGTGCGGCTTCATGTTGGCCGTAAGGAACGGCCTGAATGCCCGCCCGAATAATTTCTGCAATAAATGCCGAGGTATATACCGAAAGCGCCAGAGTTAGTGCCGCCAGTTCAGGAATAAGCACCATACCGCCACGGAAGTTAAAACCACGGAGCTCGGGAATATCCCAGTGAAGCGCAGCGCCAAACATCCACTGTGAAATCACCGGTAAAAGTACGATCAACGCCAGAGCTGTGGGCCAGGTCCGACGTAGCTGACCGGTTTTGGTCTGATGCATTCTGTTGAAGCGAAATAATCCGATGGTGACGACGATAGCGATAACGACAGCGGTGCAAAAGGCAAAAAAACCTTCTCCCATTTGCGGGGACGGAATATAGAGCCCCCGGTTACTCAGGAACATCAAATCCAGCGCGTTAACGGCCTGGCGTGGGCCGGGCAGATTACGTAATACGGCGAAATACCAGAAGAAGATCTGCAGCAGCGGCGGTATATTGCGGAACGTTTCGATGTAGATCGTCGAGAGCTTTCGCAATAACCAGTTATCTGACAGGCGTGCCAGCCCGAGAAAGAAACCGAGAATTGATGCGAAAACAATGCACAGTGCTGAAACTAACAGCGTATTGAGCAGGCCGACCACAAAGACACGACCATACGTATCGCCTTGCTCGTAATCGATCAGATGCTGGACAATGCCAAATCCGGCGCTGCGATCGAGAAAAGAAAACCCCGAGGTAATACCGCTATTGTTCAGGTTATTTATCGTGTTATGAATGAGATAGACCGCAATGCTGATAACCGCAATGACGGCGAGTATTTGAAATAACCAGGCGCGGACCGCAGGGTTAGAAAAGGATAACGATCCTTTTACGGTTGAGCGGCGATGGAACATAAGAAAACCTCAGTAACTATGACTCTGGGCTGAGCGCCGCAGTTGCGGCGCCCGTTACATCACTACGCATTAGCGCACCGGTGGCGCATACTGAATGCCACCGTTATTCCAGAGGTTGTTCTGTCCACGTTTGATCTTCAGCGGACTTTCCGATCCAACGTTACGTTCAAAGATCTCCGAATAGTTACCAACCTGCTTGATAATGTTGTAGGCCCATTTGTTATCAAGCTTCAGATCCTTGCCATAATCCCCTTCTTTACCCAACAGGTGTGCCATATCCGGTGTTGCTGGATTAGCCGCTTTGTCATCGACGTTTTTCGAGTTAACACCCATTTCTTCCGCATTTAGCATGGCGAACAGCGTCCAGCGAACAATGGAGAACCACTCATCGTCCCCACGACGTACGACAGGTCCCAGAGGTTCTTTAGAAATAACTTCTGGCAGGACGATCCATTCCGCAGGATTGCTCAGCTTGATGCGTAGGGCATACAGCTGAGACTGGTCGGAAGCCAGCGTATCGCAACGTCCAGATTCCAGAGCTTTGGCTGATTCATCCGAACGGTCAAAGGTGACGGGGGTGTACTTCATCTTGTTGGCTTTAAAGTAGTCGGCCACGTTTAGTTCGGTATCGGTTCCCGCCTGAATACAGACCGTTGCACCATCCAGCTCTTTAGCGCTCTTCAGGCCTGCTTTATTGTGGGTAAGAAAACCAATGCCGTCGTAATACGTTACACCAGTGAAGGACATGCCCATACCGGCATCACGAGAAGAGGTCCACGTGGTATTACGAGAGAGCATGTCGACTTCACCAGACTGTAATGCGGTAAAGCGTTCCTTGGCGGTGAGCGGGGTATATTTTACTTTGCTATCATCGCCAAATACGGCGGAGGCAACGCCACGACATACATCAACATCAATACCCGAGAACTTGCCGCTTGCATCGGCGTAAGAAAAGCCAGGCAAGCCGTCGCTGATCCCACATTGCACAAACCCTTTTTTCTTTACGGCATCAAGTGTTGCGCCGGCATGTGCCTGATTTGCAACAGCAAGCAGCACACCGGCCGCAGCCAGGCTGGCGATTATCATCTTTTTCATAGAGCATCCTGTGTGGAGGAATTATTGTTATGGAAACGTTCTGAAAACGTCTTTTACCTTTCTGTGGCTTTGGCCATACTCTTTTAAGCAAAGGTAGTGCCAGTTTTTTGCGCCTGATTATTCGACGCAATATGCAGAGTGTAGACAGGAAAAAATAAATGCAGCGCCCTGAAGTGGTGCAAAATTGAAACGTAAGCCACATTTCGGCGCAAAAAATTTAAAAATCAGACAGGACGCGTGATAACGATTTCTGGCGTTAATATTAATGGCGTGAGAATAATGAAAAGAAAATGTGGTGTTACGAAAAACAGAAAAAATGCTAATTTCAAATCGCGGATGTGTGAGTGAAATCTATAATAATTTTATTACATGTCAGGTTCTATTAAGCAACGTTTTGTCTTATATGCAGATTTTATGCTTATTGCTAAAAGCGCGGTAATAACCGCGCTTTTAAGATGATTTATTTGGTCAGGGCGACAATCCCAAGCGTCAGTCCGGCAACGGCTGCAGCACCACCGGCGATGGCCCCGGCTGTTTCCCAGTTATCCTGGGTGGTGCCTTTCATACAGGTATTGGTATGAACCAGGCGTCCCTGATCGTCGTATACAGGTACGCAAGGAGAATCGTGTGCACAGCCAGCCAGGAATGCGGTAAGCAGTGCAACGGATATTAATCTTTTCATGGTGTTACCTCAAAAATAAGCGTTTCGCTAATCGAGCAAAGACAAACGCTAAGCCATCTGCGAACTCGGCGATTATTTTACCACTTCTTAAAAAAGGACTGACATGAGGAATAATCTCAATTCATGTGGATTGTAAAAATAATGGATAAAAAGAAAGGTCGCGGGCGCGTTTAAAGAAATGCTTTAAATGAAATAAATGGCTATCTTATTAATAAATAAAGAGGCGTAACATGGGTGAAAAAGGCGTCCGTAGACGCCTTTATTTTACAAATTAATCGTTGTGCCGACTAAAACGCCGTCTCACGACAACGAAGAAGACGGGGACGAAGAAGATAGCCAACAATGTTGCGGTCAGCATTCCTCCCATAACACCGGTACCGACCGCATTCTGCGCACCACTACCTGCACCGTGACTGATAACCAGAGGCATAACCCCCAGAATAAAGGCCAGGGATGTCATCAGGATAGGACGAAGACGCATGCGCGATGCCTCCAGCGTCGCTTCAACCAACCCCTTGCCTTCTTTATCCATCAGGTCTTTGGCAAACTCGACGATCAGGATGGCGTTCTTAGCCGAGAGGCCGATTGTGGTTAGTAAGCCAACCTGGAAATACACATCGTTATTCATACCACGCAGTGATGCTGCTAACAATGCGCCCACAACACCGAGCGGTACAACCAGCATCACCGAGAAAGGAATAGACCAGCTTTCATACAATGCGGCAAGGCAAAGGAAGACAACGATTAGCGAGATGGCATACAGCGCAGGAGCCTGGTTACCCGACAGTCGTTCCTGATAGGACATCCCCGTCCAGTCATGACCAATACCGTTTGGCAGTTTTTCCGCCAGGCTTTCCATCAGCGCCATTGCTTCACCGGTACTTCTGCCAGGCGCAGCTTCTCCCAGCAGTTCCATAGAAGGCATACCGTTATAGCGCTCCAGGCGCGGTGAGCCGTAGATCCAGTGTGCGGAACTGAACGTGGAGAACGGAACCATTTCGCCATTGGCGCTACGAACATACAGATTATTGATGTCTTCCGGCAACATACGGAATTTGGCATCGGCCTGTACGTACACTTTTTTCACGCGGCCACGGTCAATGAAGTCATTGACGTAATAGCCACCCAGCGCAGCGGAGATGGTTTCATTAATATCGGACAGCGAGACGCCAAGGGCCTGAGCTTTTTCCTGATCGACATCCAGCTTGAACTGTGCGGTATCCTCGAGACCGTTTGGACGCACGCGAACCAGCAGGTCAGGGTGTTTGGCAACCATGCCCAGCAGTTGGTTACGCGCTTGCGTTAACGCGGTATGTCCCAACCCGCCCTGGTCAATCAGTTCGAAGTCGAAGCCGGTTGCGGTACCCAGTTCAACAATGGCTGGCATGTTGAAAGGGAACACCAGACCATCACGAATCTGACTAAACGCTCGGGTAGCGCGGGCGATAATTGATTCAACGTTATTTTCGTTACCGCTACGTTCTTCCCAGGGCTTGAGGCTGACGAACGCCATCCCTGAGTTTTGTCCCTGGCCGCTGAAGCTAAAGCCGTTAACCGTAAAGACGCTTTCAACGTTGGCTTTTTCATTGTTCAGGTAGTAGTGGGTGACCTGATCCAGCACCTTCTGGGTGCGTTCTTGCGTGGCGCCTGCAGGAAGTTGAATCATCGTCAGGAAGACGCCCTGATCTTCCTCTGGCAGGAAGGAGGTTGGCAGGCGCATAAACAGCACCGCCATCCCGATGACGATTATCAGGTAGACGACCAGGTAACGCCCAGTTTTACGCACAATACCGCTGACGCTATTGGTGTAATGATTGACGCTGTGATCGAATTTGGCGTTGAACCAGCCAAAGAAACCGCTTCTTTTCTCGTGATGTTCAGCTGATACGGGCTTCAGTAACGTTGCACAAAGTGCGGGAGTCAGGATCAGCGCGACCAGTACTGAAAGCGCCATGGCGGAAACGATGGTGATGGAAAATTGCCGATAGATAGCCCCGGTTGAACCGCCAAAGAAGGCCATCGGGATAAATACCGCAGACAGCACCATGGCAATACCAACCAGTGCTCCCTGTATTTGTGACATGGATTTTTCCGTCGCCTCTTTGGGCGGCAGATGATCCTCCATCATCACGCGTTCTACGTTTTCCACCACCACTATCGCATCATCGACCAATAGACCGATGGCGAGTACCATGCCGAACATCGTCAGGGTGTTTATTGAGTAGCCAAACGCAGCAAGCACGGCAAATGTGCCCAACAATACGACAGGTACGGCGATGGTTGGAATGAGCGTTGCCCGGATGTTTTGCAGGAACAAATACATGACCAGGAACACCAGCACGATCGCTTCAAACAACGTTTTTACCACTTCATGAATGGAGATGGTCACAAACGGCGTCGTGTCGTACGGGTAGACCACCTTCATTCCCTGTGGGAAGAATGGCTGCAGTTCAACCAGCTTGGCTTTAATCGCGTTAGCAGTATCCAGCGCGTTTGCCCCGGTTGCCAGCTTGATCCCAAGGCCGGATGCAGGCTTACCGTTAATACGCGCCACGACGTTGTAGTTTTCCCCGCCTAACTCGATACGCGCGACGTCTTTCAGGTGAACAACCGAGCCATCGCTGTTCACGCGTAACGTCACTTTGCCGAACTCTTCAGGGTCTTTCAGTCGCGTTTGCGCAATGATAGAGGCGTTCAGCTGCTGGTTAGGTAATGCAGGCGTACCCCCTAACTGACCTGCGGCAATCTGATCGTTCTGTACCTTCAACTGATTGATCACATCAACCGGCGTGAGCTGATATTTGTTCAATAAGTTTGCATCCAGCCAGATGCGCATGGCGTACTGTGCACCAAACAGCTGCACGTCACCCACGCCATTCAGACGGCTGATTGAGTCTTTAACGTTCGAAGCGACGTAGTCGGAAATGTCATCCTGTGTGGTTTGTGGGTTGTCAGAAACAAAACCCGCAACCATCAAAAAGCTGCTGCTGGATTTCTCAACGCTGATCCCTTGCTGCTGAACTTCTTGCGGCAGTAACGGAGTGGCGAGCTGCAGTTTATTTTGCACCTGCACTTGCGCGATATCGGGATCGGTACCGGACTGGAAAGTCAGTGTAATAGTCACACTCCCGGCCGAGTCGCTGGTGGAGGACATATACATCAGGTTATCGATACCATTCATATTCTGTTCGATAACCTGTGTGACTGTATCCTGAACCGTCTGTGCATCTGCACCAGGGTAGGTGGCAGAAATGGCGACCGCAGGAGGCGCAATGGTCGGGTACTGTGCCACGGGCAGTTGCATGATTGCCAGAGCACCCGCCATCATCAGAATGATAGCCAATACCCAGGCAAAGATAGGACGCCTGATAAAAAAGTTAGCCATGTCCGGTTACCTTATTGGGCTTTCGTGGCAGGGGTTTCGGTATCGGCGGTTGCTTTAACCTGAACGCCTGGACGTGCTTTCTGTAAGCCGCTCACGATAACTTTGTCACCCGGTTGCAGGCCTTCGCTGATGAGCCACTTGTCACCAATAGCTTGTGCGGCAACGACTGCGCGAGACTCAACCTGACTCTTGTCGTTAACGACCATTACGGTGGCATCACCGCGAGGAGTACGCGTTACCCCTTGCTGCGGAACGAGAATGGCATTCGGCTGGACGCCTTCATCAATGCGTGCGCGCACAAACATGCCCGGCAACAGCGTGTGCTGTGGGTTAGGGAACACGGCTCTGAGGGTGATTGAGCCGGTGCTTTCATCAACCGTCACATCAGAAAACTGCAAAGAGCCTTTTAGCGGGTATGACTGACCATTTTCCATCACCAGTTCGACAGTACTGCTGGCGCTGTCTTTATGCAGACTCCCTTGTTCAACGGACTGTTTGAGGCGCATAAAGTCGTTACTGGACTGTGTCACGTCGACGTAAATGGGATCGAGCTGTTGAACGGTAGCAAGCTCTGTAGCCTGGCCATTCGTGACTAATGCACCTTCGGTGACGTTGGATTTACCGATGCGTCCGCTAATTGGCGATGTCACTTTGGTGTAGGCCAGATTGATACGCGCGCTTTCGACCGCCGCTTTTGCTGCGATCACGGAGGCATCGGCCTGACGAGCATCAGCAATTGCCTGATCGTACTCTTGCTGGCTGATGTACTTGGTGCCAACCAACGGCACATAGCGTTTCACCGTTAAATGCGCGATTGCAGCCGCCGCTTCACTCTTCGCCAGTTCACCTTTGGCGCTGTCATAGTCAGCCTGGTAAGTCGCTGGATCGATCTGATAAAGTGACTGCCCGGCTTCAATATCGCTTCCCTCAGTGAAATTCCGTTTAAGTACAATTCCACTAACCTGAGGACGGACTTCTGCAATACGAAATGCTGTGGTGCGTCCGGGTAATTCGGTCGTCACGGCTAAAGGGGCCTTTTCGACGACATGGACAGTCACCTGCGGCTCTGCGGGATGTGCTTGTGTTTCTCCCTGATCGTTACAACCGGCGAGTAATGCAGCGGAGATGATGATGAATGAGGGCAGGAGTGAAAACCTGGCATTTTTCGTCATTTCTATTCCTTAAAAAACCGAACGCTCGTTATTAACCGAGTAACAATAGGGGTGATAACGCGCACAAGAAAAAATAATAGTTGGCTATCCTACAAATTATTAGCTTGCGATGTAAGCAATACTTATTTATGGGCGGGGTTCACGGCACATAAAAGCAAAAAAAGATTAATCAGCTACCGTTTCATTGTGATATTTATAGCAACACCATGATGCTGATAAATACATTTTGAAATGATCATCTGAATGGTGAATATATTTGTTTTTGTTATTTGTTTTATCTATTCGTGTGTAATGTCCGCAATTAAATACTTTAGACCTCGTCTAAATAAATGCTAAGTGATACATTTGTTCCGTATCGCAAATATTAGATAAGAAAGTTAATCATTCTCTACTCTACCTCAGACAGTCGGAACCATGGCCAGAAAAACGAAAGCTGATGCCCTCAAAACGCGGCAGCACCTGATAGAAACGGCAATTGTACAGTTTGCCGCACGTGGCGTAAGCAATACGACGCTAAACGACATTGCGGATGCCGCCAGCGTGACGCGTGGCGCGCTCTATTGGCATTTCGAAAATAAAACTCAATTGTTTAATGAGCTATGGTTACAACAACCACCTTTACGCGATCTTATTCAGGACAAGTTAATTGGTCGTTGGGGTGATAACCCTTTACAGCGATTGCGAGAAAAGTTTGTGGTGGGGTTACAATATATTGCAGAGAACCCTCGTCAGCAGGCATTAATGCAGATTTTATATCATAAGTGTGAATTTCATAACGATATGATATCTGAGCAGGCTATTCGCGATAAAATAGGTATCAGTCATCAAAGCATTCGTGATTCCCTGCAAAAATGTGTCGATGACAATTTGATTGCCACCACTCTTGATTTAGATGTCATCATCATTATTCTGCACGGTAGTTTTAGCGGAATTATAAAAAACTGGTTAATGAATCCAGTGAGTTATGATCTATATGGGCAAGCTCCAGTATTAGTTGATAATGTACTAAAAATGTTAAGCCCAGACGGTAGCGTCATGCAATTAATGCAGAGTGAAAACCAGGTCGGATAGTTTTTACCGCCAGAGGCTGACGGCTGTCGAAGTGTTATCTGAGGTGCTATTCGAGGTCGACGCAGTTGACCAGCTTAAGGGGATTCACTGAGTTCATATTCCGGCACTTGTCGTGCTCTGTTGTCATCAGCTCTATCCATTGGATGAGCAGCGCATCAAAAAGAAAAACGAAGACCGCAAAAACAACCAGCCACCAATACTTGCGAATCATTCCTAAACCCTGTGTATTCATGCCCAAGTGTGCAGGGAATATACACGAAATTTTTAAGCTGAAAAGCAGACTTACAATGCCTTTACTTTGTTGAAAGATCGCCACTCTTTGCCGTCAATCGACTCTTTTTAGACAGGTTTTTTGTCTTACGTTTTTTCACCTTGGCAAGCTCAATTTCTGAAAAATGAGAACCGATACTCAGTCTTCTGAGTCCCATTTTTACGTATTCAGTATTGATCTCAATCCCGACAAACTTGCGACCCAATTCCACGGCGGTAGCTCCGGTGGTGAAGCTGCCGGCAAACGGATCCAGTACCTTGTCATCTGGGTTCGAGGACGCCAGAATTATACGCTCCAGGAGGGCTTTGGGTTTCTGGGTGGGGTGGTTTTCGTATTCGTCCATCAGATAGCGTACGCGTGGGAACTCCCAGACATTGCCCGGCACTTTTTTCTGATTGTATGGCTGGGGCGGATTCTTTCTGTAGTCTATTAGCGCGCGTTTAGCGCCAGTTTTGGCTTCAACCAGAATATCGTCACGATTAAACGTGTAGTTTTTCTGATCTTTGACCATCATCAGGATCGGTTCATACATCGAACCAAAGTAATTTTTGGCCTGTACCCCCGAGCTATCATATGACCACACGATACGGCTCTTGATGGTAAAAAGCGGGCGGCATTTGAGGTCGATGTACGGCATGTTCTCCGTACTGTTCATGATGTACATGGTGCCGTGTGGTTTGAGGATGCGATGGCACTCGTCGATGCACTCAAACAACCACGCCAGAAAGGTCTCTTCGTCCCAGGATTCAACCATCCCGTCAAAGTCTTTCCCGATGTTATAAGGAGGGTCAGCAAAAATGAGTTCGACGCTTTCAGACGGCAGTTTTTTCAGTTCAGTTAGCGCATCGCCCAGGATTATCTTTTTAGATTCATCGCCAAAATAGACAGGTTCACATCTCGCGTTCATCGCCAAAGCCTCCCGTGTGACGTCAATAAAAAAGGCGCTTCCCCATGCCGAGTAGCGCCTTTTAAAACAAACATTTAACTGATTAGTATCAGTTCATGCCGTATTTTTTCAGTTTTTTACGCAGCGTACCACGGTTGATGCCCATCATCAGGGCAGCACGGGTCTGGTTACCGCGGGTGTATTGCATCACCATGTCCAACAGGGGCTGTTCTACTTCAGCCAGTACCAGCTCATAGAGATCATTCACATCCTGACCATTCAATTGAGCAAAATAGTTCTTCAGTGCCTGTTTAACCGAGTCACGCAGGGGCTTTTGAGTTACCTGGTCCTGAGAGTTAACGGTAGAAACGGTCAGTACGTCAGAATTTACGCGTTGTTCGAACATAGTTCTGTCAGCTCTTTATTTCTGTTTACGCAAAATTTTCGAAGTATGCCTCCAACGCCGCCAGCTGTTCGCTGGAATCTTCAATGGCGTTGAATGTGCGCCGAAACTGGTCATCCGGAGCGTGTTCCTGGAGATACCAGGATACGTGTTTACGCGCAATTCGGTACCCTTTTGCCTGACCATAAAAGTCGTGCAGTTCCCGAATGTGCGCACAAAGCAAGCGCTTCACCTCTGCCAGAGGCAGCGGGGGCAGCAGCTCCCCAGTGTCCAGATAATGCTGGATTTCCCGAAAGATCCAGGGTCTTCCCTGAGCTGCACGTCCTATCATCAGGGCATCCGCCCCCGTATAGTCGAGTACAGCTCTGGCTTTATGCGGGTCAGTAATGTCGCCATTCGCGATAATCGGAATGGAAACTTTCTGCTTAACTGCCCGAATACTGTCGTACTCAGCATCTCCATTGAACAAACAGGCGCGGGTGCGTCCATGAATGGTCAGAGCCTGAATGCCACAGTCTTCAGCCAGTTGGGCAATCTCTACGCAGTTACGGTGTTCCGGAGCCCAGCCGGTGCGAATCTTGAGTGTGACAGGAACGTCCACTGCATTGACGACCTCGGTTAGTATCGATTTCACTAAATCCGGGTACTGCAAGAGGGCTGAACCTGCGAGCTTGCGATTCACTTTTTTAGCCGGACACCCCATATTGATATCAATAATCTGGGCGCCGCTTTCCACGTTAATACGTGCGGCATCGGCCATCTCAACAGGGTCGCTACCGGCAATTTGCACCGTGCGAATTCCTGGCTCATCAACGTGCACCATCCGTAAACGAGACTTGTCACTTTCCCAAACCTGCGGGTTAGAAGACATCATCTCGGATACTGTCAATCCTGCTCCCATCTCATAGCACAGCGTCCTGAATGGTCTGTCAGTGATGCCAGCCATAGGTGCTGCGATCAGGCGATTTCTGAGCTGGTATTGTCCGATGCGCATGAGTTAAGAAATGACCATACTGTGACTGCAAGGCGGCGTATATTACGCATTTTTCGCACGAGATGAAAGGCCAAACTTTGACCAATCCACTGAGGTGGATCAATGAATTGCCGTAAATGTGAACGCATGAAAATATTTAATCATATAAATCATCGCATTATAAAAATGTGTCGATTTTATATACACATATAATTTTGCGTAACTTCTCATTTTTTCTTCAGCTGCAGACGGTACTGACAAGATATTCTGCTGAATTAATCAGCAAATTACCTCGTCATTGTGTGATCGCTACCTCATTTTAGTACAGGATCTCGGTATCCCCAGAATAGCTGTCCGTAATCTTGCGTTCATTCAACGGCTGCAGCGGGCGATTGTTTGCAGGCCCAACAATGTAGTGAAATTTATCCAACTGTTCGGCTGAAAGAGCAACAGGCGTTTTCAGGACAGCCCAGGTGACACCTTCGGTGCAGGGAGGCGTTGTTAACGAACCACGATAGAGCCAGTAGGTTTTATTGTCGGGTAAAAGTTGATTGATATTAACGGGTGAGAAGATGGGCATACTGCTGTCCTCCATGGTTGGAAAGGACTCCCACAAATTTTGAATCGCCTGGTTCGGTTCACCGACGTCAAACATAACCGCTACGATAGCGATGTCTCCGGATTGATTTTTGTGGAGTAACTGCAGCTCCAGCGGATAGGTTTTACCGTTGAGCGTATGTTCGCTCGGGGCATGAAAATCAAATTGTTTTAAATAATAAAGCGTTTCATCAATTTCAATAGAATTAGATGCATAGCTACTCATCGTTGCCTGCAACGTATGGTTAATGCTCCGAAATCTGGTTGGGCCATCGACGTACTGCATGTTGAGCGCGGGAAGACCGAGTTTACTGGCAGTGGTGGTCTGGATGTCTATGGGGGATTGGTTTATGCCCGTCTGGCACGTTGCATACGCTTTGCTGATTTCTCCCCACCGTGCGGGGCCGTTTTCTTCGGTATATCCCCATGGTACGGCCAGCGTGGTCAGTGGCATCATGCATGCTGCCAGCAAAGTTGTTGTAAAACAGTTGAAACGCATACGTTTACTCAATGAAAATCAATATAAAAAATAACAAAATCAATTGATTATTATATCGCTGAGGAAAGTGTCGGTATGCTGGTCTATTGTCTGAAAATGGCGTGGTCAGATAACCACGCCGGAAGGGATTATTTTTTCTGGCCGGTAATGCGACACCACTCTTCTTTCTCGATAACCGGATCGAGCGTAAAGAGATCGGCATAGGCTTCACAGACACTTTCTGCCTGACTGGCAAGAATACCAGAAAGCCCCAGCAAGCCGCCCTCAACGGGCAGTACGCTGATTAACGGAGCCAGTTCACGTAATGGGCCAGCAAGGATGTTGGCGACCACCACGTCGGCTTTCATCGCCTCTGGCTGATCTTTCGGCAGATAAAGCTCCAGACGCTCAGAAACACCGTTACGCTGGGCGTTATCACGGCTGGCCTGAATCGCTTGCGGATCGATATCTACGCCAATGGCTTTCGCCGCACCCAGCTTCAGCGCCGCAATGGCAAGAATGCCGGAGCCGCAGCCAAAGTCGATAACCGTTTTACCGTTAAGATCAAGACCGTCCAGCCATTGCAGGCACAGAGAGGTGGTGGGGTGCGTGCCTGTACCAAACGCCAGACCCGGGTCCAGCATCACGTTGACGGCATTCTCATCCGGGACATCGCGCCAGCTCGGGCAAATCCACAGACGTTCGCCAAAGCGCATCGGGTGGAAGTTATCCATCCATTCGCGTTCCCAGTCTTTGTCTTCAAGCTGTTCGATTTTATGCGCGAAACCTTCGCCCAGCAGTGGATGCTGTTCCAGGAAGGCAACCACTTCTTTCATGTCGGTTTCTGCATCGAACAAGCCGATAACGTCGGTATCACCCCACAGGCGAGTCTCGCCCGGCAGAGGTTCAAATACCGGCGTATCATGCGTATCCTGGAAAGTAATGGAAACGGAGCCCGCTTCCATCAGCGCATCGCTCAACTCTTCAGCGTTGGCACCGGTCGTGTTCAGTTTCAGTTGGATCCATGGCATGGCAAAACTCTTTATTTATCAGTAGTCAATATGGCGGCTTGCGGGACGGCGGAACCGAAACGGTTGCCGATCAGGAAAGCCAGCAAGCTTATCAGTAACGAGGGCACGATCGGATGGAAGCCCAGGAACTGAACGTTAAAAGTGGCGAGTAGAGCATAAAGCACGCCGCCGACAATCATCGCGCTCAATGCGCCTGACGCGTTTGCCCGCTCCCAGTAGAGGCCCAGCACCAGCGGCCACAGGAAGACGGCTTCCAGCCCGCCAAACGCCAGCAGATTCAACCAGATAATCATCTCTGGCGGTTTCCAGGCGGCCAGCAGCAGTAACGCGCCCAGCAGCAGGGTAATCACTGCCGACATGCGCTTCAGCCGGGTTTCGTTTTCCAGCTGTTCCGGGCGAAGGTTCAGGTACAGATCCTTAATGATCGTAGCGGAACTTTGCAGCAATTGGGCATTGATCGTCGACATGATCGCGGCCATGGGCGCGGCGAGGAAAATCCCGGCAGCGACCGGCGGCAACACTTTGACCATCAGCGTAGGGATAACCAGATCCGGTACCGTCAGGTCAGGGATTACCGCCCGTCCCAGGGCACCCGCCAGATGCATACCAAACATCAGGATCGCCACTACGATGGTGCCGATGATAATGCCGCGGTGTACCGCTTTACTGTCTTTATAAGAGATGCAGCGTACCGCCGTATGCGGCAAGCCAATCACGCCAAAGCATACCAACACCCAGAATGAGGTCATAAACGTGGGTGACAAAATGTCATCAGCGCCCTGCGGCGAGACCAGTTTAGGGTCGATAGCCTGCAGGGTTACCACCGCATTGCTAAGGCCACCGGCAGCATGAACGACGCCGACCAGCAAAACGATAGTACCAATCAGCATCACCATGCCCTGCATGGTATCGTTCAGTACGCTGGCGCGAAAGCCGCCGAACGCCGTGTATAACGCGATGCTGACGCCAAAAATCAGCAGACCGGTTTCGTAGGGGATACCCGCTGCGGTTTCCAGCAAACGTGCGCCGCCAATAAACTGTACGGTCATTGCCCCGACAAACGCGACCAACAGGCTGAGGCTCGCCAGCCATACCAGCAGGCGGCTCTGGTAGCGCGCAAATAGCATATCGTTGAGGGTAACAGCATTATAACGGCGTGCCAGAATGGCGAATTTCTTACCAAGAATTCCCAATGAGAGCCATACGGCGGGCAACTGGATCATCGCTAGCAGCACCCATCCCAGTCCGTATTTGTAAGCGGCACCAGGACCGCCAATAAACGAGCTGGCGCTAATGTAGGTTGCCGTTAGCGTCATCGCTAACACGACGCCGCCCATGGAGCGGCTGCCGAGGAAATATTCATTCAGGAAGGTACCGGTCGATCTCTTGCGCATGGCATAAACTGAGAGACCGAAGACCACCAGAAGATAGGCGACCAGCGGTAAAATAACTTCAAGCTGCATCGTCATCCTCCAACGGAATGTCGCGATAGATAAACTTCACCATCGCCCAGCACAGCACGATAAAAACCAGCGGCGTTAGCAGGCAGGCCATTTCGAACCAGTGCGGTAAGCCGGTAAAACCCAGCGTTGAATCTGGTAAGTAAGCGGCCACTAACCATGTGACCAGATATAAAAGGGTTAGCCACAGCGCCCAGCGCGCCTCTTTATGGGCCTGAACAAAACGAGCGTCCATTTTTTGTCCCTTGTGGATAAAGAAAGCGGGGATTGTACCTTATGGCACGTGCGGGAGGGGAGAAAAACAAAAGGCCGGAATTTCCGGCCTTTTCGGTTAACGCACGCTTACTTTTCCTGAAGTCCGAGTTTTTTCTCCAGGTAGTGGATATTGGTTCCACCGTGCTGGAAGTGCTCGTCATTCATGATACGGATCTGCAGGTCAACGTTGGTTTTGATACCGTCGATGATCAGTTCCTGCAATGCGTTTTTCATACGGGCGATAGCGACGTCGCGGTTTTCGCCATAGCAGATCAGCTTACCGATCATTGAGTCATAGTACGGAGGTACGGTGTAGCCTGCGTAAATATGAGACTCCCAACGCACACCAAAGCCACCCGGCGCGTGGAAACGCGTGATTTTACCCGGGCTTGGCAGGAAGGTGTTCGGGTCTTCGGCGTTGATACGGCATTCTACCGCATGGCCTTTAACCACAACTTCGTCCTGCTTGATGGACAGCGGTTGGCCCGCTGCGATGCGCAGCTGCTCTTTGATCAGATCAACGCCGGTGATCATTTCGGTTACCGGGTGTTCAACCTGAATACGGGTGTTCATCTCAATAAAGTAGAACTCGCCGTTTTCGAACAGGAACTCGAAAGTACCCGCCCCGCGATAGCCGATATCAACACACGCTTTGGCGCAACGCTCGCCGATGTAGCGACGCAGTTCCGGGGTAATGCCTGGCGCTGGTGCTTCTTCGACAACTTTCTGGTGACGACGCTGCATGGAGCAGTCACGTTCTGCCAGATAAATTGCGTTACCCTGACCGTCAGCCAGCACCTGAATTTCAATGTGGCGTGGGTTTTCCAGGTATTTCTCCATGTAGACCATGTCGTTATTGAAAGCGGCTTTTGCTTCCGCTTTGGTCATGGAGATGGATTGTGCCAGTTCGGCATCGCTGCGCACGACGCGCATACCGCGACCGCCGCCGCCGCCGGAGGCTTTGATGATAACCGGGTAGCCGATGCGTTTAGCATGAGCGCGGTTAGCGTCCATGTCATCGCCCAGCGGGCCGTCAGAGCCTGGGACTGTCGGTACGCCCGCTTTCTTCATCGCGGTGATTGCGGACACTTTGTCGCCCATCAGGCGGATGGTGTCGGCTTTCGGGCCGATGAAGATAAAGCCAGAACGCTCTACCTGCTCAGCAAAATTGGCGTTCTCAGAGAGGAAGCCATAGCCCGGGTGAATTGCCACCGCGCCGGTGATTTCAGCGGCGCTGATGATAGCCGGGATGTTCAGATAGCTTTTTACGGACGGAGCCGGGCCGATACAGACCGTCTCATCCGCCAGCAATACGTGTTTTAAATCGCGATCCGCACTTGAATGCACAGCGACAGTCTTGATGCCCAGTTCTTTACAGGCACGAAGAATACGCAGGGCAATCTCGCCGCGGTTGGCGATAACAATTTTATCCAACATGTTCGCCTCGTTATTCGATGACGACCAGCGGCTCGTCAAATTCTACCGGTTGACCACTTTCTACCAGGATCGCTTTAACTACGCCGGATTTGTCGGCTTCGATCTGGTTCATCATTTTCATGGCTTCAACGATGCACAGGGTATCGCCCGCATTCACTTTCTGTCCGATTTCGATGAACGCTTTAGCATCCGGGCTCGGGGTGCGGTAGAACGTACCAACCATTGGGGAGCGTACGATGTGACCACTGATTTCCGCTGCTGCCGGAGCTTCCATACTTGGAGAGGCAGTTTGTGCGACAGCGTTAGACAGAGCTGGTTGCTGCATCACTGGTGCAGCATAAGCCTGTTGCATCATCGGAAAACTTGCAGTTGGCGCCGCACGGCTGATGCGTACAGATTCTTCGCCTTCAGAAATTTCCAGTTCGGAGATGCCTGATTCTTCAACCAGCTCGATCAGTTTTTTAATCTTACGAATATCCATGAGTGGGTTCCGTACTCTTTGTTTAGTGAGATTGTGACAGGCGTTTTACCGCCGTCTGTATAGCATTTTTATAACAGTGAGTGACAAGATGCCACGCATCTCAGGCGCTGCACTGGGTGCTGCTGCCATTAAGTGAGATTGCCAGACTTGTTAGTCATTGTGCGGCTATCTTCTGCCATTTTCGGGTAAAAGACAAAATATACCTTCAATATGCGATTGTCACCCTTTCAGCGCCTTAAAAACGCTATCGGGGATAGCAAAGTCGCACATTATAACTATTTCGTAGCAATTGGCAGCTAAATACTGGTCTTATCAGGGAAGATAATCAACCGTTAACATGTAAAGAAAATCGGATCGTCCGTGTTTTGCAACGCACTGCACATATCGTGAAACTACCGCCACCACTGGCGAAACTTCTTGTAACGGCACGCTAATAGCACCGCAGCGAGCGCTGCATAAATAATCGGTTGAGGGGAGATAATTTTTACCGACCACAGATAATGTATGGGTGCCAGGATCGCCACAAGATAGACGAAGTTGTGCAAAGACTGCCAGTTTTTACCCAGCTTTCGCTGCGCAGCCTGCGTGGATGTTAAGGTGAGGGCGAATAATATGACCCAACTGACAATGCCCAAGGTTAAATAAGGCCGCGTAATTAATTCCCGCCCTAACAACGCCAGATTATTAATGCCCAGTTCCAGTAACGCGTAGCTGGTTAAATGCAGTGTTGCCCAGGCGAAACACCATAGCCCTAACAGGCGACGTGTGCGTATCAATAATGGCTGTTTAGCGTAGCGCGCGAGTGGAGAGACCAGCAAGGTTGCCAGCAAGAATTTCAGAGCTGTCCTACCGGTAAAGTGCTGGATATCTTTGACCGGATCCGCGCTCAGACCGCCGTGATTTATCGCCCAAAATAGCCAGATAAACGGCAAAAAACCGGCAAGATGCAGGCAAAATTTCAGCCCGGTAATGTGCTTTGCGGTCAGTCGCACTTAAAAATTCTCCTGCAAATTGAGTCCGCGATACAGTGACGCAACCTCTTCGGCATAGCCGTTAAACATCAGCGTGGGCTGACGCTGTACGTCCAGAATACCGCCAGCGCCAATAAAACGCTCAGTGGCCTGGGACCAGCGGGGATGATCGACATGCGGATTCACGTTGGCATAAAACCCGTATTCATTGGGCGCGGCCAGATTCCAGGTTGTCGGAGGGCGTTCGCGCGTGAGTTTGATACTCACAATCGACTTAATGCCTTTAAATCCATATTTCCACGGCACAATTAAGCGAATGGGCGCGCCATTTTGTGGCGGAAGGGCCTTACCATAAACCCCCACGGTAAGCAGTGTGAGTGGGTGCATCGCTTCATCCAGGCGCAACCCTTCAACATAGGGATACTTCAGCCCGCCGCCAATAAAGCGATCTTTTTGCCCTGGCATTTCCTCCGGTGCGTACAGCGTTTCGAACGCGACATACTTCGCATTGCTGGTGGGTTCCACCTGCGCCAACAGTTTATGTAACGGAAAGCCAATCCACGGCACGACCATTGACCAGGCTTCCACGCAGCGCATGCGGTAAATCCGTTGCTCCAGCGGGAAACGGGTGGTCAAGGTATCGTGATCGAGAGTGAGTGGTTTGGCGACCTCACCACTGATTTTTAATGTCCACGGATCGGTTTTCAGGCTACCCGCGTTGGCTGCCGGATCCGCTTTGTCGAGACCGAATTCATAGAAGTTGTTGTAGCCAGAAACTTTATCCGCTGGGGTTAAAGGAAGCGAATTTTGCCAGGCGGCGGGCTTGCTGAAATCAAGCGGCTTTCCCGCAGGCGCGGGCGGGCGGTCATTACCCTTAAACCAACTCAGAAGGTCAGCCTGCGCAGAGTGGGGTAAAGACAACGCGGCTGCGCTGATCCCTAATGCTTTCAGCACCTGGCGACGCTGCATAAAAAAAGCCGACTCGTCAGTGACGTCGGCTTCTGTAAATGGACGTAATTTCTTCATAACAGACTCCCGGCTTACGCGTCATAACTGACAGGGGACGCGTAGTTAATATGGCAGGGAGTCTGTAGATGTGCCGCGAAATTTCGTTAATTAAGTGTAAATTTCTGCGCCAGAGTCTGTTACTTCACCTTCACCAGCGTACGGCCTTGTACCTGGTTATTGATGATGGCATCGGCGAACTTCGGCGCATCCGCCAGCGTAATTTCCGTTGCAGCCTGAGCATAGAACGATTCCGGCAGATCCTTAACCAAACGCGCCCAGGCTTCTGCACGGCGTGCCGGCGGGGTCATCACCGAGTCCACTCCTTGCAAACGAACGTTACGCAGAATGAATGGCATCACGGTGGTTGGCAGAGCGAAACCGCCCGCCAGGCCGCAGGCGGCAACACAGCCGCCGTAGTTCATCTGCGCGAGGACTTTCGCCAGAACTTTGTCGCCAACGGTATCCACCGCGCCAGCCCACAGCTGTTTTTCCAGCGGGCGAGATTCAGCAAATTCATCGCGGCCAAGAATGCGGTTAGCGCCCAGGCTTTTCAGGTAGTCGTGGGTGCTTTCACGACCCGAAACCGCCGCAACCTGATAACCCAGCTTATGCAGTAACGCAACGGCCGTGCTGCCCACGCCTCCGCTGGCGCCAGTGACGACAATCTCACCGTCTTGCGGACGAATTCCTGCATCTTCAAGCGCCATGACGCAAAGCATGGCGGTAAAGCCAGCGGTACCGATGACCATGGCTTTACGTCCATCCAGCCCTTTTGGCAACGCAACCAGCCAGTCGCCTTTCACGCGTGCGCGTTCTGCCAGTCCACCCCAATGATTTTCACCTACGCCCCAACCGGTCAGTAAAACCTCCTGACCCGCATGAAAACGGGGATCTTCGCTTGCTCGCACGGTACCAGCGAAATCGATACCAGGAATCATCGGAAAATTACGAATGATTTTTCCCTTGCCGGTGATAGCCAGGGCGTCTTTATAGTTCAGGCTTGACCAGTGGACATCCACCGTCACATCGCCTTCCGGTAGCTGATTTTCGTCGAGGGGTTGAACGGATGCGAGGGTTTTTCCGTCCTGCTGTTCTAAGATCAAAGCCTGCATAACCTGTCCTCAATTCGTATAGTGGATTGGAAAATTAATAATGAAGACTATACTCGCTAATCAAAACATGATGCCGATTCTGCGCAATAAATTGCCAGATATACCTGATTTGGTAGTATGCCCTCACAGTTTGTATAAATTGGCGGATTTTGTGGTCAGTTTTGCATTTTAGAGTCGATTTATCACTTTCAGGCCTGTTTCATAACTGTCGGAGTTAACACAAGGATGCGATTAACGACGAAATTTTCAGCTTTTGTCACGCTGCTTACTGGGTTAACGATCTTCGTGACTCTGATCGGCTGTTCGCTGAGTTTCTACAACGCTATTCAATATAAGTTCACCACGCGCGTTCATGCAGTCGCGACGGCGATTGATACGCATCTGGTCTCCAGAGATGTCGTTGCGTTAACTCCGCAAATAGATGAACTGATGGTTTCTGTTGATATCGTGCGCATCGAACTGTTGCAGGGCGAAAACGTGGTGTATGACCACTCACGGACCAGCAGCTACCGACCGGCAGGGACAAACAATCTCTACCGCGAGATTACCGTACCGTTGGTTAAGCATCCAGGTATGTCATTGCGTCTGGTTTATCAGGATCCGATGGGTAACTATTTCCATTCGCTACTGACCACCGCACCGCTCACGATAGCCATTGCTTTCATTATTCTGATGCTCTTTTTGTCTGTGCGCTGGCTTCAGCGCCAGCTTTCGGGTCAGGAGCTGCTAGAGATCCGTTCTACGCGTATTCTGAACGGCGAACGTGGACCGAACGTGCGGGGAACGGTCTATGAATGGCCTGCGCGTACCAGCAGTGCGCTCGATATGCTGCTGACTGAAATTCAAAATGCCCGCGAGCAACGCAGCCGCCTGGATACGCTGATTCGTTCCTATGTCGCGCAGGATACAAAAACCGGGCTAAGCAACCGCTTGTTCTTTGATAACCAACTGGCCACGCTGCTGGAAGATCAGGAAAAAGTAGGCTCGCATGGCGTCGTGATGATGGTGCGCCTGCCGGACTTTACGCTGCTGCGCGATAGCTGGGGAATCACCCTCGCGGAAGAACAAATCTCGACGCTGATCAATTTATTGTCGACTTTTATGACGCGCTATCCGGGCGCGTTGCTGGCGCGCTACCACCGTAGCGATTTTGCTATCCTGCTGCCGCACCGTACTCTAAAAGAGGCGGAAAGCATCGCCGGGCAATTATTAAAAGCGGTAGATGCACTTCCGGCTAATAAAATGATCGATCGTGCCGATATGGTTCATATTGGCATTTGCGTTTGCCGCAGCGGTCAGTCGCCGGAGCAAGTAATGGATCATGCCGAAGCCGCCACCCGGAATTCGGTATTGCAGGGCGGAAATAGCTGGTCGGTCTATGATGACTCGCTGCCGGAAAAAGGTCGGGGCAATGTACGCTGGCGAACGCTGATCGAACAGATGCTTAGCCGGGGCGGGCCAAGAATTTATCAAAAGCCTGCAGTAACGCGCGAAGGCCGGGTGCACCATCGGGAGTTGATGTGCCGTATTTTTGATGGCAACGAAGAGGTCATTTCGGCGGAATATATGCCGATGGTCCTGCAATTTGGTCTGGCAGAAGAATATGACCGTTTGCAGATAAGCCGTCTGATCCTGCTTTTGGGCTACTGGCCGCAGGAAAATCTGGCGATGCAGACAACGGTCGAATCGCTCATTCGCCCACGTTTTCAGCGCTGGCTGCGTGATACGCTGATGCAGTGCGAAAAATCATTACGCAAACGCATAATTATTGAACTTGCTGAGGCAGATGTCTGTCAACATATCAGCCGGTTACAGCCCGTCATCAGATTGATGAATGCGCTGGGCGTGCGTATTGCCGTTACGCAGGCGGGGTTAACGCTGGTGAGCACCAGTTGGATCAAAGAGCTTAACGTTGAGTTATTGAAGCTTCATCCAAGTCTGGTGAGGAACATTGATAAGCGAACGGAAAATCAGCTTCTGGTTCAAAGCCTGGTGGAGGCCTGTTCGGGAACACCCACGCAGGTTTACGCCACGGGCGTACGTTCGCGTAGTGAGTGGCATACGCTGACAGAACGCGGAGTTGCAGGTGGGCAAGGGGATTTTTTTGCCGCATCACAACCACTTGACACTAACGTGAAAAAATATTCGCAAAGATACTCGGTTTAACCTGCCGTTTAATTTGTTTTCACGTAGAATAACGCGCGCTGTGCCTTCTGGGGGTGTGCTTGCCTGCTCGCCAGGTTGTAACAGCAAACATGCAGGTGAATGACCTTTGACAGGTTGCAAACAAAAGCGAGGAGTGCTGCTGATTTATTCAGCCCTGATGGACTCAGGCCGGTTTTGTAACAAAGGAAACGAACTGCACTAATTTTCACCGTAGCAGATGATTTTTGCGCCTTGTCGCTGCTGCGTGTGGTTGGTAAAGTAAGCGGATTTTGTTTTCCGCCCCAGCTTTCAGGATTATCCCTTAGTATGTTGAAAAAATTTCGTGGCATGTTTTCCAATGACCTGTCCATTGACCTGGGTACCGCGAATACCCTTATTTATGTAAAAGGACAAGGCATCGTATTGAATGAGCCTTCTGTTGTGGCCATTCGTCAGGATCGTGCCGGTTCGCCGAAAAGCGTGGCTGCAGTAGGTCATGATGCGAAGCAGATGCTGGGTCGTACGCCGGGCAATATCGCTGCAATTCGCCCAATGAAAGACGGCGTTATCGCTGACTTCTTCGTGACTGAAAAAATGCTCCAGCACTTTATCAAGCAAGTGCACAGCAATAGCTTCATGCGCCCAAGCCCGCGCGTACTGGTGTGTGTACCGGTTGGAGCAACTCAGGTTGAACGCCGTGCGATCCGTGAATCCGCTCAGGGCGCAGGTGCTCGTGAAGTGTTCCTGATCGAAGAGCCGATGGCGGCCGCGATCGGTGCGGGTCTGCCAGTCTCTGAAGCAACCGGTTCAATGGTTGTTGATATCGGTGGTGGTACCACTGAAGTTGCCGTTATCTCCCTGAACGGCGTGGTTTACTCCTCTTCTGTCCGTATTGGCGGCGACCGCTTCGATGAAGCCATCATTAATTATGTTCGTCGTAACTACGGTTCACTGATCGGTGAAGCGACCGCAGAACGTATTAAACACGAGATCGGTTCCGCTTATCCGGGTGACGAAGTGCGCGAAATCGAAGTTCGCGGTCGTAACCTGGCTGAAGGCGTTCCGCGCGGCTTTACCCTGAACTCTAACGAGATTCTGGAAGCTCTGCAGGAACCACTGACCGGTATCGTAAGCGCAGTAATGGTTGCACTGGAACAGTGCCCGCCGGAACTGGCGTCTGACATCTCCGAACGCGGTATGGTGCTGACCGGTGGCGGTGCGCTGCTGCGTAACCTTGACCGTCTGTTAATGGAAGAAACCGGTATTCCAGTTGTTGTTGCTGAAGATCCGCTGACCTGCGTGGCGCGCGGCGGCGGCAAGGCGCTGGAAATGATCGACATGCACGGCGGCGACCTGTTCAGCGAAGAGTAATCGGATGCAGGTTGGGTAGCCCCCGCGGGTTGCCCTTCCGCTCTGATACGAGAATACGCATAGACTATGAAGCCAATTTTTAGCCGTGGCCCGTCGCTACAGATTCGCCTTATTCTGGCGGTGCTGGTGGCGCTCGGCGTTATTATTGCCGACAGCCGCCTGGGTACGTTTAGTCAAATCCGAACGTACATGGATACCGCCGTCAGTCCTTTCTACTTTATCTCAAATGGTCCTCGTGAATTACTCGACGGCGTGTCGCAAACGCTGGCTTCGCGTGACCAACTCGAACTTGAAAACCGGGCGTTGCGTCAGGAACTGCTGCTGAAAAATAGCGAACTACTGATGCTGGGGCAATACAAACAGGAGAACGCGCGTTTGCGTGAGCTGCTGGGATCGCCATTGCGTCAGGACGAACAAAAGATGGTGACGCAGGTCATCTCAACGGTTAATGACCCTTACAGCGATCAGGTTGTGATCGACAAAGGGAGCGTTAACGGCGTCTATGAAGGTCAGCCGGTTATTAGTGACAAAGGCGTAGTAGGTCAGGTCGTGGCGGTGGCTAAATTGACCAGCCGCGTGCTGCTGATTTGCGATGCGACGCATGCGCTGCCCATTCAGGTACTGCGTAACGATATCCGCGTGATCGCTGCGGGTAACGGCTGCACCGACGATCTTCAGCTCGAACACCTGCCAGCCAACACCGACATTCGCGTTGGCGATGTGCTGGTCACCTCGGGTCTGGGTGGACGTTTCCCTGAAGGTTATCCGGTTGCTGTTGTTTCTTCCGTTAAGCTGGACACTCAGCGTGCTTATACCGTGATTCAGGCTCGCCCGACTGCGGGTCTGCAGCGTCTGCGCTATCTGCTGCTGTTGTGGGGTGCCGATCGTAATGGCGCAAACCCGATGACGCCGGAAGAAGTACACCGCGTTGCTAATGAACGTCTGATGCAGATGATGCCGCAAGTTCTGCCTGCACCAGATACCATGGGACCGCCTGCGCCAATGCCAGCACCTGCAACAGGCGTGGCTCCAGCGCCCGCAGATACCACGCCGCCACAACCTGCTCCGCGTAAGCCGGGAGGACAGTAAGTGGCAAGCTATCGTAGCCAGGGACGTTGGGTGATTTGGCTCTCGTTCCTTATTGCACTGTTGCTGCAAGTCATGCCCTGGCCGGATGACATTCTGGTTTTCCGGCCAAACTGGGTGCTGCTCATCTTGTTGTATTGGATCCTGGCACTGCCGCATCGCGTAAATGTGGGCACGGGATTTGTGGTGGGTGCCATACTGGATCTCATCAGCGGCTCCACGCTTGGCGTGCGCGCATTGTCGATGAGTATCATTGCTTATCTGGTCGCGTTGAAATTCCAGCTATTCCGAAACCTCGCGCTCTGGCAACAGGCGCTGGTGGTCATGTTGTTATCACTGGTCGTGGATATTATTGTTTTCTGGGCCGAGTTTTTAGTGATCAACGTCTCTTTCAGACCTGAAGTGTTCTGGAGTAGTGTAGTGAATGGTGTGCTTTGGCCATGGCTATTCTTACTGATGCGTAAAGTCCGTCAGCAGTTTGCGGTGCAATAAGGTTGATATGAATACTCTGTATCTTGCTTCAGGTTCTCCACGTCGTCAGGAGTTGCTCGCTCAGCTTGGTGTTACGTTTGAACGACTGGTCCCTGGGATTGAAGAACAGCGGCACCCGCAGGAAAGCGCGCAGCAGTACGTTTCCCGTCTGGCGCGCGAAAAAGCGCAGGCTGGCGTAGTGCTGGCACAGCGCGATTTGCCGGTATTGGGTGCGGATACCATCGTTATCCTTAATGGCGAAGTGTTGGAAAAACCGCACGACGCCGACCATGCCGCAGCAATGCTGCGCAAACTGTCGGGCAAAACGCATCAAGTTATGACGGCCGTGGCACTGGCCGATCGCCAGCACAGTCTGGACTGCCTGGTAGTGACGGAAGTGACATTCAGAGCACTAACCGATGAGGACATCGCGGGCTATGTTGCCAGCGGTGAACCAATGGATAAAGCAGGTGCATACGGTATTCAAGGGTTGGGTGGCTGTTTTGTCAGGAAGATAAATGGCAGCTATCACGCCGTAGTCGGCTTACCGCTGGTAGAAACGTATGAGTTGCTGACCAATTTTAACGCACTGCGTGAGAAAAGGGATAAACATGACGGCTGAATTGTTGGTAAACGTAACGCCATCGGAAACTCGGGTGGCTTACATTGATGGTGGTATTCTGCAGGAAATTCATATTGAACGTGAGGCGCGACGCGGAATCGTAGGCAATATCTACAAAGGTCGTGTAAGTCGTGTACTTCCGGGTATGCAGGCGGCTTTTGTAGATATTGGACTGGATAAAGCCGCATTTCTTCACGCTTCTGACATCATGCCGCACACCGAATGCGTGGCGGGTGAAGAACAAAAACAGTTCACCGTACGCGACATTTCTGAACTGGTGCGCCAGGGTCAGGATCTGATGGTACAGGTGGTAAAAGATCCGTTGGGAACTAAAGGCGCACGCCTGACGACGGACATCACGCTGCCTTCCCGTTATCTCGTCTTTATGCCGGGGGCTTCGCACGTTGGCGTATCCCAACGTATCGAAAGCGAAACCGAACGCGAACGCCTGAAAAAAGTGGTGGCGGATTACTGCGATGAGCAGGGTGGCTTCATCATTCGCACGGCGGCGGAAGGCGTATGCGAAGAGGATCTGGCCTCGGATGCTGCCTACCTGAAGCGCGTCTGGACGAAAGTCATGGAGCGTAAAAAGCGCCCGCAAACGCGCTACCAGATGTACGGTGAGTTGGCACTGGCACAGCGCGTGTTGCGTGACTTTGCCGATGCGCAGCTTGACCGCATCCGCGTCGACTCCCGTCTGACCTATGAGGCGTTACTGGAATTTACGGCGGAATATATCCCCGAGATGACCAGCAAGCTGGAACATTACAGCGGGCGACAGCCTATTTTTGATCTCTTTGACGTTGAGAATGAAATCCAGCGCGCGCTGGAACGCAAAGTTGAGCTGAAGTCCGGCGGTTATTTGATCATCGATCAAACCGAAGCGATGACCACCGTGGATATCAACACTGGCGCGTTTGTTGGGCATCGTAATCTCGACGACACTATCTTTAATACTAATATTGAAGCAACGCAGGCCATTGCTCGTCAGCTGCGTCTGCGTAACCTCGGCGGTATTATCATTATCGATTTTATCGACATGAATAATGAAGATCACCGTCGCCGGGTGCTGCACTCCCTGGAGCAGGCTCTGAGCAAGGATCGCGTAAAAACCAGCATTAACGGTTTTTCACAGCTGGGCCTGGTGGAGATGACGCGCAAACGCACACGTGAAAGCGTGGAACATGTACTGTGCAACGAGTGTCCGACCTGCCATGGGCGTGGTACGGTGAAAACGGTGGAAACCGTATGCTATGAAATCATGCGCGAAATCGTGCGCGTACACCATGCATATGACTCCGATCGTTTCCTGGTTTATGCCTCTCCGGCAGTGGCTGAAACCCTGAAAGGTGAAGAGTCACATGCGCTGGCGGAAGTTGAGATCTTTGTCGGCAAACAGGTCAAAGTACAAATCGAACCGCTGTATAACCAGGAGCAGTTCGACGTCGTCATGATGTAAATCGTGTAGTGGCACCCGCGCATGTAGGCCGGATAAGGCGCAAGCGCCGTTATCCGGCAATATTCACTCAAGGGGTGTGAGTCATATTTTTTGGTAGACAAGGAGAGGCGCGTGAGGCGATTGCCGGGGATTTTACTGCTCACTGGAGCCGCATTCGTTGTCATCGCAGCGCTGCTGGTCAGTGGACTGCGCCTTGCGTTACCTCATCTTGATAGCTGGCGTCCGGCCATTCTTGGCAAGATTGAATCCGCCACAGGTCTACCTGTTTCCGCTAGTCAGCTTTCTGCCAGCTGGCAAAATTTCGGTCCTACGCTTGAAGCGCGTAATATCCATGCGCAGCTGAAAGATGGGGGAGAATTTTCGGTAAAACGCGTCACGCTGGCGCTGGATGTCTGGCAAAGTTTGCTGCACATGCGCTGGCAGTTTCGCGATCTCACCTTCTGGCAACTGCAGTTGCGCACCAATACTCCTATCCAGCGCAGCGAAGGCGGAGATGGGATTGAAACCGGCCATCTCAGCGATCTCTTCCTGCGTCAGTTTGATCATTTCGATCTACGCGACAGCCATATCAGCTTTATAACCCTCTCAGGTCAACGTGCTGAACTGGCGATCCCACAGCTTACCTGGCTGAACGGTAAAAATCGGCATCGCGCCGAGGGTCAGGTCAGCCTCTCCAGCCTGACCGGACAGCACGGCATTATGCAGGTGCGTATGGATCTGCGTGATGACGAAGGGCTGTTGAATAACGGTCGAGTCTGGCTGCAGGCAGACGACATCGACGTCAAACCGTGGCTGGGCAAATGGATGCAGGATAATGTCGCGCTACAAACCGCGCGTTTTAGCCTGGAAGCATGGATGACGATCAGCAAAGGCGTCGTTTCTGGTGGTGATGTCTGGCTGAAAAAAGGCGGGGCAAGTTGGCTGGGTGAAAATCGTACGCACACGCTCTCCGTCGATAATCTGACGGCGCACATCAGCCGTGAAGAGCCGGGCTGGCAATTCTCTATTCCCGATACGCGTATCACCATGGATGATAAGCCCTGGCCGAGCGGGGCATTAACGCTGGCCTGGATCCCCGAGCAGGAAGTCGGTGGCGAGAATAACAAACGCAGTGATGAGCTACGCATTCGCGCCAGTAATCTGGAACTGGCCGGGTTAGAAGGACTGCGTCCGATGGCGTCCCGGTTATCACCTGCGCTGGGTGATATCTGGCGGGCCACGCAACCCAGCGGCAAAATAGATGTGCTTGCGCTGGATATCCCGTTACAGGCGACAGAAAAAACCCGCTTCCTGTCCTCGTGGACCGATTTGGCCTGGAAACAGTGGAAGCTGCTGCCGGGGGCAGAACATTTCTCCGGTACGCTTGCGGGCAGCGTTGAAAATGGGGCGCTTACCGCCTCCATGAAACAAGCAAAAATGCCGTATGAAACCGTCTTCCGCGCGCCGCTGGAAATAGAGAACGGCGTGGCGACGCTAAGCTGGCTGAAGAATGATAAAGGCTTCCAGTTAGACGGGCGCAACATTGATGTTAAAGCGAAAGCGGTACATGCGCGCGGTGGTTTTCGCTATCTGCAACCGGCTGATGATGAGCCATGGTTGGGCATTCTGGCCGGTATCAGCACCGACGATGGCTCCCAGGCCTGGCGCTATTTCCCGGAAAACCTGATGGGTAAGGATCTGGTTGACTACCTCAGCGGCGCTATTCAGGGCGGCGAAGCGGATAACGCCACGCTGGTGTATGGCGGTAACCCGAATCTGTTCCCGTATCTGCACAATGAAGGGCAGTTTCAGGTCCTGGTGCCGCTACGCAATGCGAAATTTGCTTTCCAGCCCGACTGGCCTGCGCTAACCGATCTTAATATCGAACTAAACTTCATTAACGATGGCCTGTGGATGAAGACGGATAGCGTCAATCTAGGCGGCGTGAAGGCCAGTAACCTGACGGCTAATATTCCCGACTATGCAAAAGAAAAGCTGCTGATTGATGCCGATATCAACGGGTCAGGCAAGGCGGTTGGACCTTATTTTGATGAGACTCCGTTGAATGATTCTCTCGGTGCCACGCTGGAACAGTTGCAAATTGACGGTGATGTGAATGCTCGCTTACATCTTGATATTCCGCTAGACGGCTCGCTGGTTACCGCCAAAGGCGACGTCAACCTGCGTAATAACAGCTTGTTTATTAAACCACTCGACAGCACGCTGAAGAATTTGAATGGTAAATTCAGCTTTATCAACGGCGATCTGAAGAGCGAGCCGATGACGGCGAACTGGTTTAATCAGCCGCTGAACGTCGACTTCTCCACCACCGAAGGGGCGAAAGCCTATCAGGTAGCCGTGAACCTGCAAGGCGACTGGCAGCCAACCCGCATGGGGATTTTACCGGCGCAGGTCAACGACGCCTTAAGCGGCAGCATGGCGTGGAATGGCAAAGTGGGTATCGATCTTCCGTATCATGCCGGGCCGACCTACGACATTGAGCTAAAGGGTGACCTGAAGAATGTAAGTAGTCACTTACCGGCTCCGCTGAATAAGGCGGTCGGTGAGGCGTTGCCGGTAAACGTTAAGGCTAACGGCAATCTGCGCAGCTTTGAACTGACCGGCAATGCTGGCAGTAAGAACCACTTTAACAGCCGCTGGCTGCTGAATCAGAAACTGACGCTTGACCGCGCTATCTGGACGTCGGAAAGCCGTACTGTGCCCGCGTTACCCGATCAGCAAGGCATTGAGCTTAATCTTCCCCCTATGGATGGCGCGCAATGGCTGGCGTTGTTCCAAAAAGGCGCAGCGGATAACGTTGGCACTAATGCCAACTTCCCACAACGCATCACCGTGCGTACGCCATCGTTATCCCTGGGCGGTCAGCAGTGGAATAATTTGAGTATTGTGTCTGAGCCTGCGAGCAATGGCTCCATTGTGCAGGCGCAGGGTCGTGAAATTAATGCCACGCTGGCTATGCGCAATAATGCGCCATGGCTGGCCAATATTAAGTATCTTTATTACAACCCCAGCGCGGCGAAAGCGTCACCGGGCAACACATCAGCCTCGCCGTTTTCCGCAGTGGACAACTTCAGCTTCCGCGGCTGGCCGGACCTTCAGTTACGCTGTGCCGAGTGCTGGATGTGGGGACAGAAATATGGGCGCATTGATGCCGATGTAGCAATTAAAGGCGACACGCTAACGTTGAGCAACGGTCTGTTGGATACGGGCTTTGCCAGACTGACCACCGATGGCGTGTGGGTGAATGCGCCGGGCAAAGAGCGAACGTCACTGAAGGGGAAACTGAGCGGTAATAAAATTGACTCTGCGGCCAGTTTCTTTGGCGTATCGACCCCGATTCGTAATTCTTCGTTCAACGTGGAGTATGACCTGCACTGGCGTAACCCGCCATGGGATCCGGACGAAGCTTCGCTGAATGGGATTTTGCGTACCCGGTTGGGCAAAGGTGAGCTTACCGAACTCAGTACTGGGCATGCGGGGCAACTGTTGCGACTGCTGAGCTTTGATGCGTTGCTACGTAAACTGCGTTTTGATTTTAGCGATACCTTCAGTGAAGGTTTCTATTTCGACTCGATTCGCAGCACGGCGTGGATCAAAGATGGTGTGATGCATACCGACGACACACTGGTGGATGGTCTGGAGGCAGACATTGCGATGAAAGGCTCAGTGAACCTGGTCCGTCGGGAGCTGGATATGGAAGCCATTGTCGCGCCTGAAATTTCTGCCACCGTAGGGGTTGCCGCTGCGTTTGCTGTCAACCCGATTGTCGGTGCGGCGGTGTTTGCTGCCAGTAAGGTTCTGGGACCATTATGGAGCAAAGTTTCGATTCTGCGCTATCGCATCACCGGTCCGGTCGATAAACCGCAGATTAACGAAGTTCTGCGTCAGCCGCGCAAAGAAAGCCAGCAATGATTTGACGGGGGCAAGTAATTGCCCCAATCTCAGTACATAGTATTGCCGGATGGAGCAGCGCTTATCCGGCCTACAGTAGCCTAACAACGTAGGCCGGATAAGGCGTTTTTGCCGCCATCCGGCAGAATTAAATGAGTAACCAAAACGATGAGTCTGAACCTGGTAAGTGAACAATTGCTAGCGGCGAATGGCCTGAAACATCAGGATCTGTTTGCCATTCTGGGCCAACTGGCCGAACGCCGTCTTGACTACGGCGATCTCTATTTTCAGTCGAGCTATCACGAATCCTGGGTTTTAGAAGACCGCATCATTAAAGACGGCTCTTACAATATCGATCAGGGTGTTGGCGTGCGCGCCATCAGCGGCGAAAAAACAGGGTTTGCCTATGCAGACCAGATCAGCCTGCTGGCGTTGGAGCAAAGTGCTCATGCTGCCCGTACTATCGTGCGTGACAGCGGTGACGGCAAAGTAAAAACGCTGGGAGCGGTTGAGCATCAGGCGCTTTACACTTCGGTTGATCCGTTACAGAGCATGAGCCGCGAAGAGAAACTGGATATTCTGCGTCGCGTTGATAGCGTGGCCCGTGCCGCCGACAAACGCGTCCA
This sequence comes from Citrobacter sp. Cpo040, assembly GCF_030332915.1. NCBI lineage: Bacteria > Pseudomonadati > Pseudomonadota > Gammaproteobacteria > Enterobacterales > Enterobacteriaceae > Citrobacter > Citrobacter sp. Cpo040. Next base: position 761,559 of record NZ_JAOWGX010000037.1, on the reverse strand, counting down.
GGAAGTAACCGCCAGCCTGACCGGTGTTTATGAACTGATCCTGGTAGCAGCGACCGACGGTACGTTGGCCGCTGACGTTCGCCCGCTGGTACGCCTGTCCGTAAGCGTACAGGTCGAAGAGGACGGTAAGCGCGAGCGCGGTGCCAGCGGTGGTGGCGGTCGTTTTGGCTATGACTATTTCCTTGGCGACCTTGATGGTGAAGTCCGTGCTGACGCGTGGGCGAAAGAAGCCGTACGCATGGCGTTAGTTAATTTGTCCGCGGTAGCAGCGCCTGCTGGTACGCTGCCGGTAGTACTCGGCGCTGGCTGGCCTGGCGTTCTGCTGCATGAAGCGGTCGGTCATGGTCTGGAAGGTGACTTTAACCGCCGTGGTACCTCGGTATTCAGCGGTCACATGGGTGAGCTGGTGGCGTCGGAACTGTGTACCGTTGTGGATGATGGCACAATGGCGGACCGTCGTGGCTCTGTGGCTATTGATGATGAAGGCACACCGGGTCAGTACAACGTGCTGATCGAAAACGGTATTCTGAAAGGCTACATGCAGGACAAACTGAATGCGCGCCTGATGGGCGTCGCGCCAACGGGTAACGGTCGCCGTGAATCTTACGCGCACCTGCCGATGCCACGTATGACCAACACCTACATGCTGCCGGGGAAATCCACGCCGCAGGAAATCATCGAATCCGTTGAATACGGCATTTATGCGCCTAACTTCGGCGGCGGCCAGGTGGATATCACCTCCGGGAAATTTGTGTTCTCGACGTCTGAAGCGTATCTGATTGAAAACGGTAAAGTAACCAAACCGGTGAAAGGCGCGACGCTGATTGGGTCTGGTATCGAAGCGATGCAGCAGATTTCGATGGTAGGTAACGACCTGAAGCTGGATAACGGGGTTGGTGTGTGCGGTAAAGAAGGGCAGAGCCTGCCGGTGGGCGTGGGCCAGCCGACGCTGAAGGTGGATAACCTGACGGTAGGTGGTACTGCATAACATCATGATGTATGCCCGATAAGCACCAGCGCTATCGGGCATCTTTCCGGACGCGGCGTCAACGCCTTATCCGGCCAATACTCTTTTTATTTCTCTTTTCCCCGGCCGTACATCCCCTGAAAAAGCTGCGCTACATCGACAAAATACTCCGTCAGATAGTTAATCACCACCTGGACCTTGAGCGGCAGTTTGTCTTTTTCGGTATATAGCGCATAGACCGGACGCGGATCCGACTGGTAGCGGGGAAGGAGGATCTCCACTTCGCCACGATTGATCTCATTGATCACCCACATCAGCGGAACATAGGCAATGCCCGCACCCGCAGCCAGCCAGCGCACCAATGTCATCGGATCGTTAGTCACAAAACGACCCTCTGGTATCAGACGGGTGGAAATTCCTTCCGGAGCGATAAGCTCGAATTCATTATCCGGGCGCACGCTATATTCCAGCCACGAGTGGTTGCTGAGATCGGCGGGTTTCTCCGGGGCACCAAACTGTGCGAGATAGCTTTTAGCCGCGCAGACCACCATCGGCATGGCGCCCAGGCGACGCGAGAACAGACTGGAGTCCTGCAACGCACCGACGCGGATGACCACGTCCAGACCATCGGCGATTAAATCCGGTGCCGGGATGCCTGTTACCAGATTTACCGTCAGACCGGGGTATTCCTTCAGCATGGTCGCGGTCAATCCGGCAAGGACATTTTGTGCCATGGTTGAAGAACAACCAATGCGCAGCGTGCCGATGGGCGTGTTGTTAAAGGCATAAAGCTGCTCGTGAACATCCTGCGCTTCGTGCAGCATTCTCCGGCAGCCCTGGTAGTAAATTTTACCAGCTTCGGTCAGCCCAATGCTGCGTGTACTGCGGTTTAGCAGCTTAACCTGTAGCTCATCTTCCAGTTTGGAGACCGTCTGGCTTATCGATGAAACGCTCATTTGTAGCTGTCTTGCGGCGGCGGTGAAGGAGCCCAGTTCGACGACTTTGGCGAACACCGACATACGTTTTAATCGTTCCATTGTTCACTCTGGCTTAAAAGTGATTTAGATCACATAATATAGATAACAGCATAACAGTTACGTTAATATATTATTATTCAAATAACAGCTATGTCGCTCTCGCCTGGCTCATCCTTGCCCTTCTCTGCGGTGACATACGCTAGAAAATCTATCACCTGCACTCTCTTAAGTTACCAAGGTCAACATGAGTCTGTTTCCCGTTATCGTGGTGTTTGGTTTGTCCTTCCCACCGATTTTTTTCGAATTACTTTTGTCACTGGCGATTTTCTGGCTGGTGCGCCGGATGCTGGTTCCAACCGGCATCTATGATTTTGTCTGGCATCCGGCTCTGTTTAACACCGCGCTGTATTGCTGCCTGTTCTATTTAATAACGCGCCTGTTCGTTTGAGGTTGAAGTGAAAACACTAACAAAAAAACTCTCCCGTACGGCCACGACTCTCGTACTGGTCATTCTGGCCTTCATCGCTATTTTTCGCGCATGGGTGTATTACACCGAGTCGCCATGGACACGTGATGCGCGTTTCAGCGCGGAAGTTGTCGCTATTGCGCCGGATGTTGCGGGTCTTATTTCCAACGTTAACGTCCATGATAACCAACTGGTGAAAAAGGATCAGATTCTGTTCACCATCGATCAGCCACGCTACAAGAAAGCCCTTGAGCAGGCCGAAGCTGATGTTTCTTATTATCAGGTTCTGGCCCAGGAAAAACGCCAGGAGGCTGGACGTCGTAACCGCCTTGGCGTGCAGGCCATGTCTCGTGAAGAGATTGACCAGTCAAACAACGTCCTGCAAACCGTATTACACCAGCTTGCGAAAGCACAAGCGACCCGCGACCTGGCAAAATTAGATCTGGAACGTACCGTCATTCGCGCACCAGCAGACGGTTGGGTCACTAACCTGAACGTCTATAGCGGCGAATTTATTACGCGTGGTTCCACAGCGGTGGCACTGGTCAAACAGCATTCTTTCTATGTGCTGGCCTATATGGAAGAAACCAAACTGGAAGGTGTTCGCCCTGGTTATCGCGCTGAGATCACCCCGTTGGGCAGTAATAATGTCTTAAAAGGCACCGTTGATAGCGTGGCGGCGGGGGTAACAAATGCCAGCAGTACGCAGGATGCAAAAGGTATGGCGACCATTGATTCAAATCTGGAATGGGTGCGCCTGGCGCAGCGTGTACCGGTGCGAATCCGCCTTGATGAACAGCAGGGAACTCTGTGGCCTGCCGGGACAACGGCTACCGTTGTCATTACCGGTAAGCAGGACCGTGATGCAAGCCAGGAGTCCTTCTTCCGTAAAATGGCGCACCGCCTGCGCGAGTTTGGTTAATCGTGATGGGTATTTTCTCCATTGCCAACCAGCATATCCGCTTTGCGGTAAAACTGGCGTGCGCGATTGTACTGGCGCTGTTCGTTGGTTTTCACTTCCAACTTGAAACTCCGCGTTGGGCGGTGCTGACTGCAGCTATTGTGGCGGCAGGCCCGGCCTTTGCTGCCGGTGGGGAACCCTATTCAGGGGCTATTCGCTATCGCGGCATGCTGCGTATTGTCGGGACATTTATCGGTTGTATTGCCGGACTGATCATTATCATCAGTATGATCCGCGCTCCGTTATTGATGATCCTGGTGTGCTGTATTTGGGCCGGTTTTTGTACCTGGATCTCGTCACTGGTGAAGATCGAGAACTCCTATGCCTGGGGGCTTTCGGGCTATACGGCGCTGATCATCGTCATTACCATTCAGGCTGAACCGCTGCTGACGCCACAATTTGCACTCGAACGTTGCAGTGAAATTGTGATGGGGATTGTCTGTGCCATTGTGGCCGATCTGCTTTTTTCTCCCCGTTCGATAAAACAAGAGATTGATGTTGAGCTGGATAGCCTGCTGGTGGCGCAATATCAACTGATGCAGTTGTGCATTAAGCACGGCGACAGCGAGGTTGTGGATAAAGCCTGGGGCGATTTAGTCCGTCGAACGGCGGCGCTGGAAGGCATGCGCAGTAACCTGAATATGGAGTCTTCACGCTGGGGGCGTGCTAATCGCAGACTCAAAGCATTAAACACGCTGTCGCTCACGCTCATTACTCAGTCCTGTGAAACCTATCTTATTCAGAACACCCGCCCGGAACTGATCACTGATACTTTCCGCGAGTTGTTCGATACGTCGGTTGAAACGGTGCAGGATGTCCACAAACAGCTGAAGCGGATGCGTCGGGTGATTGCCTGGACCGGCGAGCGCGAAACGCCGGTCACCATATACAGCTGGGCGGGGGCCGCGACGCGCTACCTGCTGCTCAAACGTGGTGTGGTGAGTAATACCAAGATTAGCGCTACGGAAGAAGAGATCCTGCAAGGTGAGCCGGTGGTGAAAGTGGAGTCTGCCGAGCGTCATCATGCGATGGTTAACTTCTGGCGTACCACGCTTTCTTGTGTGCTGGGGACCTTATTCTGGCTATGGACCGGATGGACTTCCGGCAGCGGTGCAATGGTGATGATTGCGGTCGTCACCTCGCTGGCAATGCGTTTGCCAAATCCTCGCATGGTGGCGATAGACTTTATCTATGGGACGTTGGCAGCGTTACCGCTCGGAGCGCTCTATTTCCTGGTGATTATCCCTAATACGCAACAAAGCATGCTGTTACTGTGCCTGAGCCTGGCGGTGCTGGGATTCTTTCTGGGGATTGAGGTACAGAAACGACGGTTGGGATCGATGGGGGCGCTGGCCAGCACCATTAATATCATTGTGCTGGATAACCCGATGACCTTCCACTTTAGCCAGTTCCTTGATAGTGCGCTGGGGCAGATTGTTGGCTGCGTGTTGGCGTTTATCGTCATTCTGCTGGTGCGTGATAACTCTCGTGACAGAACAGGCCGCGTATTGCTCAACCAGTTTGTTTCGGCGGCGGTTTCAGCAATGACCACCAATGTAGTCCGTCGTAAAGAAAATCATCTTCCGGCACTTTATCAGCAGCTGTTTTTACTGATGAACAAGTTTCCCGGCGATCTGGCGAAGTTTCGCCTGGCGCTGACGATGATCATCGCGCACCAGCGCCTGCGTGATGCACCGGTACCGGTAAACGAGGATCTATCCGCATTCCATCGTCAGCTTCGTCGTACTGCCGATCACGTAATTTCAGCAGGAAATGACGACAAGCGCCGACGCTACTTTAGCCAGTTACTGGAGGAGCTTGAGGTTTACCAGGAGAAATTAATCATCTGGCAAGCACCGCCTCAGGTGACCGAGCCGGTAAAACGACTCAGTGGGATGCTGCACAAATACCAGCATGCGCTGGTCAGTAATTAAGAGTTGAAAACCGACGCTAAAAGCGTCGGTTTTTTTATGGCTATACTTACCTGAAAATGCGAGAGACCCCTGGATATTGGCGGTCTGTAGAGTAGCTGGCGTCGGGATGGTGGCTATAGATGAACATCTATACATTTGATTTTGACGAGATAGAAGATCAGGGCGATTTCTATCGCGAGTTCACGCGCACGTTCGGTCTGGCCCGGGAAAAGGTGGTTGATTTGGATTCTCTGTGGGAGGTGGTGATCGGGGAAGTCTTGCCGCTGCCGCTGGAGATTGAATTTGTCCATTTACCGGAGAAGCTGCGCAGGCGATACGGCGCGTTGATTTTACTGTTCGATGAAGCGGAAGAAGAGCTGGAAGGGCAGTTGCGTTTTAACGTTCGTCACTCAATGTAAGACATAAAAAAGCCCCCGGCAGGCGGGGGCAAGTCGTCGGACTTAGACGACGAGGGTTTATTTGTAGAGTTCTGCAGTAGCGTGCCAGTGAGCACCTTCACGGAGTTCGGTGACGCGATAGCTGCTGGCGCCTGCTTTTTCAGCTTTAGCGGCGATGGCCTGACGCATGTCCATTGGTGAACTACCGATCTGAGAGACGGAGACGCTACCGATGGATTGCAGATTCTGTGCTTCTTGTGAGTTCACCTGAGTAACCGCGGCACTTGCACCGAAGGAGAGAACAGAAAGAAGGCTTAAGGTTGCAATAGTAGTTTTGATTTTCATGATATTTACCTCGTCGAATTCTTTTATTGGGGGTCTGTGTTTCGTGACCCTCATCACAAAATCAAGTATACACTAATCACCCGATAAATTAATACCACGCTAATTGTTTCATTGGGTTTTGAGTGTTAAGAAAATGATTTTTTATAACTCAATGGAATTAAAAAGAGCATTTCAAACAGCTTATACAAAATAAATTTAATTAAATCATGTAGATGCTTTATTTTGCAAAATGTGCGTTTTTAAGGCTGCACATTCACCATGTGAATGTATTTTGATGGTTAAACGCACCATTTGTTAAATCAATAGCAGTGGAAAAGAGAAGGAGGGGGATGAAAAGAGAGTGTTTTCCCCCGCCGCGAGGCGACGGGGAGGCGGTATTACAGTTCTTGTTCGAACAGTTCCAGAATGGCTTCGTACAGATCTTTTACCGTAAAACCCTTAGCTGGGGTGGTGAAGATGGTATCGTCACCGGCAATCGTACCCAGGATACCTTCCGCTTTCCCCAATGAGTCCAGCAGACGTGCAATCAACTGAGCAGCGCCAGGGCTGGTATGAATAACCACGACCGCATCGTTATAGTCGATATCCAACACCAGATTTTTCAGCGGACTGGAGGTCGTGGGTACGCCCAGCTCAGCCGGAAGGCAGTACACCATTTCCATTTTCGCATTGCGGGTACGCACGGCACCAAATTTGGTCAGCATGCGTGAAACCTTGGACTGATTGATATTATCAAAGCCCTGATCCTGCAACGCGAGGACGATTTCGCCTTGAGAGCTGAACTTTTCTTCTTTAAGTAGCGCTTTAAACGCCTTTACTAATTCTTCTTGTTTTGCCGAGCTTCGCATAAGTCACCCGTAATATGGCGGTAGAAACAACATTATTGTGCATACAGATGAATTTTTATGCAAACAGTCTGCCTTGTTCAAGGCTGAAATAATGTTATGAAAGAGCGGAATTTTATCAAATTTCGTTATCAAGAAACATGCCTGTGTCACGGCTCGCAAATAAGGTTAAAAGTAAATTAAATGTTATCAAATTGATGTTGTTTTGAGAGGCGGGTAGGGTATATTGTCAGCACCTGTTGGAAAGTTGCTCTACTGTGTGGGTGGTTTTGAATTACGTAACTTAGGTTTTATTTTACGTAAGTTAAATGCATAAAAGCCAAATTTGCGTGACTACGCATTCTTGACGCGTGGTTGTTGTATTCATTGGATTTGTGAATTAAGGTCGCCGCCGCGGAGCAATAGACATTTTGCTTATCAATATAATAAGGAGTTTAGGATGAAAGTTGCAGTCCTCGGCGCTGCTGGTGGTATCGGTCAGGCGCTAGCATTACTGTTAAAAACCCAACTGCCTTCAGGTTCAGAACTCTCCCTGTACGACATCGCTCCAGTAACACCTGGTGTGGCCGTTGATTTGAGCCATATCCCTACTGCTGTGAAAATCAAAGGCTTCAGCGGCGAAGATGCTACCCCTGCACTGGAAGGTGCTGATGTGGTACTGATCTCTGCGGGTGTCGCACGTAAACCGGGTATGGATCGTTCCGACCTGTTCAACGTCAACGCCGGAATCGTGAAGAACCTGGTGCAGCAAGTTGCTAAAACCTGCCCGAAAGCGTGTATCGGTATCATCACCAACCCGGTGAATACTACCGTTGCTATCGCTGCAGAAGTGCTGAAAAAAGCAGGCGTATACGATAAGAACAAACTGTTTGGCGTGACCACGCTGGACATCATCCGCTCCAACACCTTTGTTGCGGAACTGAAAGGCAAACAACCAGGCGACGTTGAAGTTCCGGTTATTGGCGGCCATTCTGGCGTGACCATCCTGCCACTGCTGTCACAAATTCCTGGCGTAAGCTTCACCGAACAAGAAGCAGCTGACCTGACTAAACGTATCCAGAATGCGGGTACTGAAGTTGTGGAAGCCAAAGCCGGTGGCGGTTCTGCAACCCTGTCTATGGGTCAGGCTGCTGCACGTTTCGGCCTGTCCCTGGTTCGCGCATTGAGCGGCGAAAAAGGTGTGGTTGAATGTGCTTACGTTGAAGGCGACGGCCAGTATGCTCGTTTCTTCTCTCAGCCGCTGCTGCTGGGTAAAAACGGCGTAGAAGAGCGTCAGTCTATCGGCAAGCTGAGCGCGTTTGAACAAAGCTCGCTGGAAGGCATGCTGGATACGCTGAAAAAAGATATTACTCTGGGCGAAGAGTTCGTTAAGTAACGCGAGAGAGGCCTGCGTGTATTTGTAGGCCTGATAAGCGTAGCGCCATCAGGCATTACGTACTAACTCTCTACGATATCGCCTAATAAAAACCGGAGCCAACATGCTCCGGTTTTTTTATGGTCAGTAGGCCGCCAGACGTGAGGTTAATTGGTGGCTGGGTATTCCTGGATCGTTACCTGCAGCGTCAACTGTTTGTCATCACGCATCACGACAACGGAGATAACTGAACCTGGTCGAATCTCTGCCACCTGGTCCATCGTTTCCAGCGCAGACACCGCCGGTTTGTTATTGACCGAGATAATCAGATCGTTAACCTGAATGCCTGCCTGTGCTGCCGGACCATCCGGGGAAACTTCGTTAACCACAATCCCCTGAATTTGATCCATCCCGCCGCCCTGAGCGTGCAGTGGTGCAATTTCGCGACCGCTGATACCGATGTAGCCACGAATCACGCGCCCGTCACGAATCAGCTTATCCATGATTTTAGTCGCCAACTGAAACGGAATGGCAAAACCGATCCCTTCCGGGGTTTCGCCATCGTTGCTCTTATCAAATGACAGCGTGTTAATCCCCATCAATTCACCCAGTGAGTTGACCAGCGCACCGCCGGAGTTTCCGTGGTTGATGGAAGCATCTGTTTGCAGGAAGTTTTGCCGTCCTGTCGGGTTCAGGCCAATTCGACCGGTGGCGCTGATGATCCCCTGAGTGATGGTTTGCCCAAGGTTGTACGGGTTACCGATGGCGAGTACTACGTCACCAATGTGCGGCACGCGTTTGTTATTAATTGGGATTGTTGGCAGCCCGCCAGTGGCGTTGATTTTCAGCACCGCAAGGTCGGTTAACGTATCAGACCCCACAAGCAGCGCTTCAAATACGCGGCCGTCCTGCAATGCGACGATGATTTGGTCGGCATCGTTAATGACGTGCTTATTGGTAATGATATAGCCGCGCTGATCCATGATAACGCCTGAGCCGAGCGTGCGGATCTCAAGCTGGTTATGTGCTGTGCTGTTCATACTGCGGTTATAAACGTTAACGACGGCTGGAGCAGCACGGCGAACCGCCGAGTTATAGCTGGCAGGCGTTTCATCTGCACTGTCGAACTGCGGTGCGGTAAGCGTATTAATTTTTCGCAGAGAGGGCATCGCCGCCAGCAGAATGGCGCCGACGATTAAACCAATCGCGACCGAACGTAAAAGCTTCACAAACATGATGGCGGCGTCATTAAAAAAGGGAACGGCAGCAGCATATCACGAGTTAACCGGACATCACACGGGGGCTGATGTCCGGTTGCATGCGTTAACGCAGGAGCAGGTAAATACTCTCGTTACCGCGCACCACCTGCAGAGCAATGATCGACGGTTTCGCTTCCAGCACTTTTCGCATTTCGGCGATTGAGTTTACGCGATCGCGGTTAACGCCAATGATAACGTCATCTTTATGCAGACCGGCCTGTGCGGCAGGGCTGCTTTTTTCTACGTTATCAATTCTGATGCCTTTGGTGCCGTCTTTTAACTGACCGTCGCTGAGCGTGGCCCCTTGCAACGCAGGCGCAATCATCTCTGCGCTGGCGGACGATGATGTGCTGGTATCGAGGGTGACTTCAACCTCCAGCGGTTTACCGTTACGCAGCAGGCCCAGTTTGACCTTGGTCCCAGGTTCAGTTGTTGCAATGCGTGAACGCAGCTCGGCGAAGCTGTTTAGCGGTTTACCGTTGAGGCTGGTAATGACGTCACCAGATTTCACTCCCGCTTTTGCGGAGCCGGAGTTAGGCAGAACCTCACTGACAAACGCGCCACGCTGTACGTCCAGTTTGAACGCTTTGGCGATATCCGAGGTCATTTCGGTGCCTTTGATACCCAACAGACCGCGTTTGATTTCACCAAACTGCATCAGCTGCTGTGCCAGCGTGCGCGCCATGTTGCTCGGGATTGCAAAACCAATCCCGATGCTGCCGCCGCCGGGGGCCAGAATCGCGGTGTTAATACCGATCAGCTCACCGTTCAGGTTGAGCAATGCGCCGCCGGAGTTACCGCGGTTGATAGAGGCGTCAGTCTGAATAAAGTTTTCCAGACCTTCCAGGTTCAACCCACTGCGACCCAAGGCAGATACAATGCCGGAGGTGGCTGTTTGACCCAAACCGAACGGGTTACCCACAGCCACCGCGAAATCACCCACGCGGAGTTTATCGGAGTCAGCAATGGCAATTTGCGTCAGGTTGCTGGGGTGCTGAATTTGTAGCAGTGCGATATCGCTCTGATCGTCGCTGCCGATAAGCTTAGCGTCGAACTCTCGGCCATCATTAAGCTGAACGCTGATTTTTTGCGCCTGATTAATAACGTGGTTATTGGTCAGAACGTAGCCTTTGGCTGCGTCAATGATGACCCCTGAGCCCAGCCCTTCAAAGGGTTGTGACGGTTGATCGGGAAGTTCATCACCAAAAAACTTTTTGAACTCTTCCGGGACTTTCTGCCCCTGAGTGGCGGTACCTTCAACCCTTACGCTCACCACTGCAGGTAACACTTTCTCCAGCATCGGAGCGAGGCTGGGAAGCGCAGCCTGACCGGGAACCTGGCCGGGGATAGACGCTGCGGCCGGGAATGGCGCCGAGAGAGTTAACCCGACACTTAACGCTAATGCACTCAACAGCTGGGTTTGTTTTTTCATGGATCCTGCTCTCGTACCTTGAGTAAACGGAAGATGATTCAAAACAGGTTGATGTTATTGAATTTTCGGTTAGGTCACAATGCGGCTAACGACTAAATAATAGCTGGGACAGGAAGAGAAGCGGAGGGCGCAATTGCTGCGCCCAATAAATTTCTTAACGATGTGCGGTTAGTCGCGCTTTGCGCCGCTACGCAGCAGGCCGGATGCCCCTTCAGAATAGTCACGTGGCATCTGAACCGGCGCCTGATCGTTGCCTGCTTCAGACTCTGCCAGACGATTACGGAACGGGTTGTTTTCCGGCGACATACCCGGCAGCAGGTTGCTGGAGCTTTTCGCCATGTGCTGGTAAATCTGACGATAATCATCCGCCATGTTATCCAGCAATTCAGCGCTGCGGGCAAAGTGGCTCACCAGCTCTTCGCGGTACTCTTCCAGCTCAGCTTTATTTTTTTCCAGTTCGTACTGCAATGCCTGCTGTTGACGTAATTTACGATTACCAAAACGCATGGCTACAGCACCAATAATGATACCGACGACTAACCCAATTAGCGCATATTCCCAGGTCATGAACATCTCCCGTTGTCTTGTGTTTCCGTAGGGTGTTGGCTTTAGGCTCCATGCCTGCGCCTGATTATGCCACTATAACCGCTAATCCCGTAGAAGTGGAATCCCGTGTTTATATCACGTAATGTAGAACGGCCTTTTTTTCGTCAACCGTGAGCGACGGCACATCGATTCTCAAGGAATAACAATAACATCATGCAAAGCCTTTCCCCGACATCGCGTTACCAGCAAGCCCTCAACGACGGCAGTCATCAACCCGACAACGTACAACTCGAAGCCGTGAAGCGACTGGAAACAATTTTCCAGGCGCTTACAACGCCAGCACGTCCTGCGCCGCAGGAGAGTGGACTGATGGCGCGTTTTGGTAAATTGCTGGGCAAGCGTGAGTCACCGATCAACGCACCGGTGCGTGGTTTATATATGTGGGGCGGAGTTGGGCGCGGAAAAACCTGGCTGATGGATCTGTTTTACCATAGCCTGCCGGGCGAACGTAAACAGCGTTTGCACTTTCACCGTTTTATGCTGCGCGTGCATGAAGAGCTTACTGCCTTACAGGGGCAGAGCGATCCGCTGGAAATCATCGCCGACCGCTTTAAGGCCGAAACGGACGTGCTGTGCTTCGACGAATTTTTTGTTTCTGATATCACCGATGCCATGCTGCTTGGCGGCCTGATGAAGGCGCTGTTTGCCCGCGGTATTACGCTGGTGGCGACCTCCAATATTCCGCCAGATGAGCTGTATCGCAACGGTTTGCAACGCACGCGTTTTCTTCCTGCCATTGATGCCATCAAACAGCATTGTGACATCATGAATGTCGATGCCGGCGTCGATTATCGTCTGCGTACCTTAACGCAGGCGCATTTGTGGTTGTCGCCATTGAATGAGGAAACCCGCCAGCAGATGGATAAGCTTTGGCTGGCATTAGCGGGAACCAAAGGTGAACATGCGCCAACGCTGGAGATCAATCATCGTCCGATGCAAACCCTGGCCGTCGAAAACCAAACGCTGGCGGTGTCGTTTACCACGCTCTGCGTCGATGCCCGGAGTCAGCATGACTATATTGCGCTGTCGCGTCTGTTTCACACGGTGCTGTTGTCTGATGTGCCGGTCATGACCCCGCTGATGGAGAGTGAAGCGCGACGCTTTATCGCATTGGTGGATGAGTTCTACGAACGCCACGTCAAGCTGGTGGTCAGTGCGGCATCACCCCTCTATGAAATTTATCAGGGCGAGCGTCTGAAGTTTGAATTTCAGCGTTGTTTGTCGCGTTTGCAGGAGATGCAAAGCGAAGAGTATCTGAAGCGGGAACATTTAGCCGGTTAAACCTGCAGCAAATCACATAAAGGGGTCGATCTTTGACCCTGACTTCTCTATAATCTTGCGACCCCACGTTACGAGAGAGTTTTTTTCCCAAAACTTTCTATGCGCCGGCATAGGCTATTCGAAGGGGTAGGTTTGCTGGACAATGTCGTGTGAACCTCAACTGACAAAACGTTTGGGTGTTCACCAACGTGTAACTTATTTATTTGGGTAAGCTTTTAATGAAAACTTTTACAGCTAAACCAGAAACCGTAAAACGCGACTGGTATGTTGTTGACGCGACCGGTAAAACTCTGGGCCGTCTGGCTTCCGAACTGGCTCTGCGCCTGCGCGGTAAGCACAAAGCGGAATACACTCCGCACGTAGATACCGGTGATTACATCATCGTTCTGAACGCTGACAAAGTTGCTGTAACCGGCAACAAGCGTACTGACAAAGTGTACTATCACCACACCGGCCACATCGGTGGTATCAAACAAGCGACCTTTGAAGAGATGATTGCTCGCCGTCCTGAGCGTGTGCTTGAAATCGCGGTTAAAGGCATGCTGCCAAAAGGCCCGCTGGGTCGTGCTATGTTCCGTAAACTGAAAGTTTACGCTGGCAACGAGCACAACCACGCGGCACAGCAACCGCAAGTTCTTGACATCTAATCGGGATTATAGGCAATGGCTGAAAATCAATACTACGGCACTGGTCGCCGCAAAAGTTCCGCAGCTCGCGTTTTCATCAAACCGGGCAGTGGTAAAATCGTAATCAACCAACGTTCTCTGGAACAGTACTTCGGTCGTGAAACTGCCCGCATGGTAGTTCGTCAGCCGCTGGAACTGGTCGACATGGTTGAGAAACTGGATCTGTACATCACTGTTAAAGGTGGTGGTATCTCTGGTCAGGCTGGTGCGATCCGTCACGGTATCACCCGCGCTCTGATGGAGTACGACGAATCCCTGCGTGGCGAACTGCGTAAAGCTGGCTTCGTTACCCGTGATGCTCGTCAGGTTGAACGTAAGAAAGTCGGTCTGCGTAAAGCACGTCGTCGTCCTCAGTTCTCCAAACGTTAATTGTACTCTGCTTCGGCAGACGACAATTTGCGAAAAAACCCGCTTCGGCGGGTTTTTTTATCGTTATTTCTCGCCTCAGATCCACGGTAATCCGCTGATTGCCACCTCTTTTTCCCCATTTCAAGAATCGACTCACCACAAAGGTCACAAAATCTGGTAAACTATCATCCAATTTTCTGCCCAAATGTCCGGTATCGTTCATTTTTTGTTTGTATTTTGAACAGTAATGACTTTCCCGAGTCTGGGTGACATCACTTCTGGCTGGCCACTGAGTGGCTGGTAGCAGTAAAAATTCTGAATATACCTGGAGGTTTTCATGGCTGTCGCTGCCAACAAACGTTCGGTAATGACGCTGTTTTCTGGTCCTACTGACATCTATAGCCATCAGGTCCGCATTGTGCTGGCTGAGAAAGGTGTTAGTTTCGAGATTGAGCATGTGGAGAAGGACAATCCACCTCAGGATCTGATCGACCTCAACCCGAATCAGAGCGTACCGACACTGGTGGATCGTGAGCTGACCCTGTGGGAATCTCGCATCATTATGGAATACCTGGATGAGCGCTTCCCGCATCCGCCGCTGATGCCGGTTTACCCGGTTGCGCGTGGTGAAAGCCGCCTGTACATGCAGCGTATTGAAAAAGACTGGTACACGCTGATGAACGTCATCGTGAACGGTTCTGCATCTGAAGCCGAAGTCGCGCGTAAGCGTCTGCGCGAAGAACTGCTGGCAATCGCGCCAGTATTTGGCCAGAAACCTTACTTCCTGAGCGATGAGTTCAGCCTGGTAGACTGCTACCTGGCGCCGCTGCTGTGGCGTTTACCGCAGTTGGGTATTGAATTCAACGGTGCAGGTTCGAAAGAACTGAAAGGGTACATGACTCGCGTCTTCGAACGAGACTCTTTCCTGGCTTCTCTGACTGAGCCTGAACGTGAAATGCGTCTGGGCCGGGGTTAACCTGTATGGATTTGCCACAGCTAACACCACGCCGTCCGTATCTGCTGCGCGCGTTCTATGAGTGGTTGCTGGACAACCAGCTCACGCCGCATCTGGTGGTGGATGTGACGCTCCAGGACGTGCAGGTTCCAATGGAATATGCGCGTGACGGGCAAATTGTTCTGAATATTGCACCGCGTGCGGTGGGCAACCTGGAACTGGCTAACGATGAAGTGCGCTTTAACGCGCGCTTCGGTGGTGTGCCGCGTCAGGTGTCTGTGCCGTTGGCTGCCGTTCTGGCAATTTATGCACGTGAAAATGGCGCCGGTACGATGTTCGAACCGGAAGCCGCCTACGACGAAGATGTTGCCAGCTTAAATGATGACGACAACGACGCGTCTGGTTTTGAGAGTGAAACGGTCATGTCGGTCATTGATGGCGATAAACCTGATAATGGCGACGACAACGATCCGGATGATACTCCGCCACCGCCTCGCGGTGGGCGTCCAGCGCTGCGCGTAGTGAAATAAAGAGTGAAATAAAAAACAGGCCCTTTGGGGCCTGTTCTGTTTTCTGGCTTTGGTATCAATAAAACAGCGCGATGGTGGCTACCATATTCACCACAAACCCCACTGCCATCGGGATTGCTGTACGTTTTACCACTTCAAAGGGCGATACGCCGGCAATACCCGATGTCACGACAATTACAGCGGTTATGGGTGACACCGCGCGGGCAAGCGTAGTGGCAAAATGCATCGGCATAATCATTACTACGGCAGGAATATGCAGCCCGGCGGCAATATCCGGAATGAGGCTGGCAAAAGACATAAACGGCGCGTTGCCTGACCCCATAACGATCGCGCAGGCGGCGATGACCACCGCCATGATGATCATCACGCCGATACCGCCAAGACCGGAATGCTCTGCGCCTTTTATTACGGCATCGACAGTCCCGATAGTCGTCAACCCTTTCGCAAAGATTTCACCAGCGACCACCAGGGTGACAACGTTGGCAAACTGCGTCCCCATGCCGTCAAAAAAAGCCTGCACATCATCCATCGTTTCGCGCAGATTATGTTTATGCAGAAATTCAACAAACATAGTCAGCGTCATGCTCATCAACATCACCACCACCAGATTCAACTCAGCTTTCATTAGCCCCATTTGTGCAAGGGCAAGCGAGCCCAGCATCAGGATCAGCGGCATCACCGGCAAAATGGCGTAATAGAGCGGGGGTACGTTTTCCAGCGTCTTATGTTCCGCAAATCCGTTACTTTCCGGTGCGGCTTTTTTATCAAATTGACGCTGAACGAAAAAATGCGCAATGGCGACGGCGACAATGACACACGACGCGACGGGCAACTGGTATTGAAAGAAATAGGTGGCGATTTTCATGCCCGCGACCTGCGCGGCAAAAATAGAGTTGGTTTCCAGAATGCCCCATTCAATCGACATCGAAGTGGCAATGACCGCAACAGCGGATAAACGGCTCACGCCAAGACTAACCAGCGTTGGGAACAGCGTCACCATCAGCAACATACCTAACCCGGATGCGCTGGTAATGAACTGCGCCATGATCTGACCAATCACATAGGTGGCGGCAAGAACTACATAGGGGGAACGGATTAGCTTGAGCGGGCGACTTAACAGGCTAACCATCGCTCTGCTGGCCCCCATCCTGTCCATATAACGGGCATAACCGCCCACCGCCATGATTGATAACCCCAGTCCGGCCGCGCGGTTGGAGAGCATACGCAAAATTTCATTGTAAATATCGACCAGTAGATAGCCACTGCTTTTGTCGTCAGCGACCAACGCGCCGTAGCCCAGCCAGACGCCGCAGATCATCAGGAAGATCCCGGCGGCGGCCAACACGACCTGCGGTTTGTAGTTTTTGAGGATCAGGTAACCCATCGTTAATAAAACGATGACAGAGATAATGATGCCGAACATTGTTTCACTCCATGTCAGAGAAGAAGATAAATCCGGTAATAACGCTGCTGTCAAAACGGATGTTATATTTTTCTGGGCATTTTTTATGGAGTGAATATCTTATTTTTAATTCGATGGTGTAATTATTTATCGTTATAAAATAGATGGTTATGATAAATTATCACGTTCATATTCATAATTTTCATGAAGCTATTTAACTCCATTCAATTAAAATGAGGCAGAAGATACTCGCTTAAAATAATATTGCTGTTACGTATATTATCAATAGGCCAGCCGGATCAGATCGTCCATCATTTCACCCTGCTTTCGATCCTGTGTTAGGATAAACCCGCTGTTGTTTGTCACCACGACTTAGCTGAATGGACCCTATGAACGCATTTGATTCGCAAGCTGAAGACTCTCCATCCACCATTGGCCGTAGCTTACGCAATCGCCCGTTGGCGCGTAAAAAACTGTCTGAAATGGTTGAAGAAGAACTGGAGCAGATGATTCGTCGTCGGGAATTTGGCGAGGGCGAACAGTTGCCGTCTGAGCGGGAGCTGATGGCCTTCTTTAACGTGGGCCGTCCTTCTGTACGAGAAGCGCTGGCCGCGTTAAAACGCAAAGGTCTGGTACAAATCAACAACGGCGAGCGCGCCCGCGTTTCGCGTCCTTCAGCTGATACCATCATCAGCGAGCTGTCTGGTATGGCGAAAGATTTCCTCGCACATCCCGGTGGCATTGCCCACTTCGAGCAGTTGCGACTTTTCTTTGAATCCAGCCTGGTACGATACGCCGCCGAACATGCGACAGATGAGCAAATCGACAGACTGGCTAAAGCACTGGAGATCAACAGCCAGTCGCTCGATGACAATACGTTGTTCATCCGCTCGGACGTTGATTTTCACCGTGTACTGGCTGAGATCCCGGGCAATCCTATCTTTATGGCTATCCATGTTGCGCTGTTAGACTGGCTGATTGCCGCCCGTCCAACCGTTGCCGATCAAGAGTTGTATGAACACAATAACGTGAGTTATCAGCAGCATATCGCGATTGTAGAAGCTATTCGCCAGCGCGATCCTGAAGAAGCTGACCGCGCACTGCAAGAACACCTCAACAGCGTTTCCGCGACCTGGCACGCCTTCAGCAAAAGTAAAAAATTGCGTAAGTGATCGCGATCCCGACGATCGTTTAAACACAAAATCATTCAAGTTGCATCAAGGCGGCAAGAGAGCGAGTTCCCTGGAGCATAGATAACTATGTGACAGGGGTGAGCGAACGCAGCTAACGCAGAGGCGGCTCGAAGGATGAAGTGTTTAGTGAAGTAGATCGCACTATAAGCGTTCTGTATTGTATTGCTGCTTATTTGATCTGGTATAACAGGTATAAAGGTATGTAGTCAGATAACACTAATCATCGTCAGAGGTCGTTATGGCAAGAGATTTAAAAGGCGTAATGCCAGCGTTGTTAACCCCATTCGATAACCAACAGAGACTGGACATCGAGAGTCTGCGCCGCCTGGTGCGTTTCAACATTGGTCAGGGTGTCGATGGGCTCTATGTCGGTGGCTCAACGGGTGAGGCCTTTGTCCAAAACCGCGTTGAAAGAGAGCAGGTGCTGGAAATTGTGGCCGAAGAAGCGAAAGGCAAGGTGACGCTGATCGCTCATGTTGGCACGGTGTGCACCGAAGAAAGCCAACAGCTGGCGAGCGCCGCGCATCGTTACGGCTTTGATGCAGTTTCGGCCGTCACGCCGTTTTACTATCCGTTCAGCTTTGAAGAGCATTGCGACCACTACCGCGCAATTATTGATTCAGCTAATGGATTGCCGATGGTGGTCTATAACATCCCGGCGCTGAGCGGTGTAAAACTGACTCTGGATCAGATCAACACGCTGGTGACGCTACCTGGCGTTGGCGCGCTGAAACAAACTTCCGGCGATCTCTATCAGATGGAACAGATCCGCCGCGCTCATCCCGATCTGGTGCTTTATAACGGCTATGACGAGATCTTCGCTTCCGGACTGCTCGCGGGCGCAGATGGCGGTATCGGTAGCACTTACAACATCATGGGGTGGCGCTATCAGGGAATTGTGAAAGCGCTCAAAGAAGGCGACATCCGCACGGCGCAAAAGCTGCAAACTGAGTGCAATAAGGTTATCGATCTGCTCATTAAGGTTGGCGTGTTCCGCGGCCTGAAAACGGTACTGCACTATATGGATGTGGTTTCTGTCCCACTGTGCCGTAAACCCTTTGCCCCGGTAGATGAACAATATCTGCCGGAACTGAAAGCGCTGGCAAACCAACTGCTGGCGGAAAAGGCGTAATCACGGGTCGCCGGGGGCGCTTCGCTTGCCCGGCCTGGATTTTCGACCGTAGGCCGGGTAGGGCAAAGCCACTACCCGGCACAACAACAAAAATCGTCGGGAGAGTAAAATGAGTACTTCTACCCAGAGCATCCCGTGGTATCGCCATCTCAATCGGGCACAATGGCGGGCATTTTCCGCCGCCTGGCTGGGATATTTGCTTGATGGTTTCGATTTTGTGTTAATCGCCCTGGTGCTGACAGAAGTGCAGGGCGAATTCGGACTGACGACGGTGCAGGCTGCCAGTCTGATCTCGGCCGCCTTTATCTCCCGTTGGTTTGGCGGATTAATGTTGGGGGCCATGGGCGATCGTTACGGACGCCGCCTGGCGATGGTCACCAGCATCATTCTGTTCTCCGTGGGGACGCTGGCCTGCGGCTTTGCGCCGGGCTACACCACCATGTTTATCGCCCGCCTGGTTATCGGTATGGGAATGGCCGGTGAGTATGGTTCCAGCGCAACCTATGTTATTGAAAGTTGGCCTAAACATCTGCGAAACAAAGCCAGTGGTTTCCTGATTTCCGGCTTTTCCGTTGGTGCCGTGATCGCCGCCCAGGTCTACAGTCTGGTGGTCCCGGTCTGGGGATGGCGCGCGCTGTTCTTCATCGGCATCCTGCCAATTATCTTCGCCCTCTGGCTGCGTAAAAATATTCCGGAAGCGGAAGACTGGAAAGAAAAACACGAAGGCAAAGCGCCGGTACGCACGATGGTGGACATTCTCTACCGGGGCGACCATCGGGTAATTAATATTCTGATGACGCTCGCCGCTGCAACTGCGCTGTGGTTCTGCTTTGCTGGCAACCTGCAAAATGCGGCTATCGTGGCGGTCCTGGGACTGATATGCGCCTTTATCTTCATTAGCTTTATGGTGCAAAGCAGCGGGAAACGCTGGCCGACGGGCGTGATGCTGATGGTGGTCGTGCTATTCGCCTTCCTGTACTCGTGGCCGATTCAGGCGCTGTTGCCAACCTATCTGAAAACGGAACTGCTGTACGATCCTTCCACGGTGGCCAGAGTGCTCTTCTTTAGCGGCTTTGGTGCGGCGGTCGGTTGTTGCGTCGGCGGTTTTCTTGGTGACTGGCTGGGCACGCGTAAAGCTTATGTCTGCAGTCTGTTGGCCTCGCAGTTGCTGATTATTCCGGTGTTTGCGATAGGCGGTTCAAACGTCTGGGTATTGGGGTTGCTGCTGTTTTTCCAACAAATGCTCGGCCAGGGGATCTCCGGGATCTTACCAAAACTGATTGGCGGCTATTTCGATACCGATCAGCGTGCGGCGGGATTGGGCTTCACCTATAACGTGGGCGCACTGGGCGGGGCTTTGGCACCGATCATCGGCGCGCTGATTGCCCAACGTCTGGATCTGGGTACCGCGCTGGGATCGCTCTCTTTCGGCCTGACATTTGTAGTGATCCTGCTGATTGGTCTTGATATGCCGTCCCGTGTACAGCGCTGGCTGCGGCCTGAAGCGTTGCGTACGCATGATGCCATTGATGGTCGACCGTTTAGCGGGGCCGTGCCGTTCGGCGGTGACAAAAGCACCATGGTGAAATCCAAAAGTTAATCCAATTGCCCGGTGCTGAACCGGGCAATAGCCGTAAGGGAAGAATATGTCGTTCTTTGAGCTACAGAGCGCCACTACGATGCATGAGGCGGTGTCATGACCACACTGGCGATTGATATTGGCGGCACCAAATTGGCTGCCGCGCTGGTAGAGAACAATCTGCAAGTCCGCGAGCGGCGTGAACTGCCGACGCCTGCCAGTAAAACGCCGCAAGCGCTGCGCGCCGCGTTACAAACACTGGTTGCACCGCTACAGGGGCGTGCTAATCGGGTGGCGATCGCCTCGACGGGGATTATTCGTGAGGGGGCTTTACTGGCGCTGAATCCGCATAACCTCGGCGGGTTGATGCATTTTCCGCTGACACAAACGCTGGAGCAAATCACCGACCTGCCGACGCTGGCCGTCAATGACGCACAGGCAGCGGCGTGGGCTGAGTACGATGCGCTTGGTGGTGAGTACCGCGATCTGGTGTTTATTACCGTCTCCACAGGCGTGGGCGGGGGAGTCGTCAGCGGTGGGACACTGCTGACCGGAGTCGGCGGTTTGGCTGGGCATCTGGGACATACGCTGGCCGATCCGCATGGGCCTGTTTGCGGCTGCGGGCGTGTGGGTTGCGTTGAGGCGATCGCATCCGGTCGTGGAATAGCGGCGGCTGCCGAAGGCGCGCTTGCCGGATTCGACGCCAAAACTATTTTTAGCCGTGCCGGACAGGGGGATGAGCAGGCAAGCCGGTTGATCCATCGCTCGGCGCGTACTTTGGCAAGGCTTGTTGCCGATGTGAAGGCCACGACCGATTGCCAGATTGTTGTGATTGGCGGCAGCGTTGGGCTGGCTGAAGGGTATCTTGCGCTGGTGGAACATTATCTGGCACAAGAGCCTTTGGCCTATCACGTGGAATTGCTGGCGGCGCATTACCGTCATGACGCTGGATTACTGGGGGCCGCGCTGTTGGCCCAGGGAGAATGATGATGATATCAGATGCGTTGAATTCACTGCCTTCTGCCGGATTACATCCGGTCTTGCAGCAGGCGTTAACGCTTGCCATTGCGGCGAATCCGCAGGAGAAGACGCCTGGGCGCTACACGTTGCAGGGCGAGAATATTTTTATGAATGTCATGCAATTTACAACGCAGAGCCCAGAGCATAAGAAAGCGGAGCTGCATCAGCAGTACATTGATATTCAGATGCTGTTGTCCGGCGAAGAACGGATTCTGTTCGGGATTACCGATTCTGCTCGTCACTGTGAAGAGATGCACATCGAGGATGATTATCAGCTGTGCAGCCAGATTGCCGATGAACAGGCTATGGTACTGAAGCCGGGAAAATTTGTGATTTTTATGCCGGGCGAGCCGCATAAACCGGGTTGTGTGGTGCAGGCCCCGATGGACATCAAAAAAGTGGTGATCAAAGTCCGCGCCAGCTTATTACAAGCTTGAGAATGAGAGACTGTGTCGGATGGCAAGGCTTACGCCATCCGACATGGAATGTAACGACCTAGCGCTTAAACGTCACCGTTTCTGGCTGCGTCAGATGCAGTGTGGTTTGGCTTGGGACCGTCTCGGCAATGACTCGACCATGACGAATGGAATAACGGGCAGGCGTCTGGCGACGAACCGCGTCAAACCCATTTTCTGCAGGCAAAATCACCAGATTCGCAGAATTCCCCACGTTCAGACCGTAGTCCTGCAGGTGCAGGGTTTTCGCGCTGTGGCTGGTGACCAGGTTCAACCCATCGTTAATTTGTCCGTATCCCATCAGTTGGCACACGTGTAATCCCATATGCAGCACCTGCAGCATATTCGCAGTGCCCAGCGGGTACCACGGATCGAAGACGTCATCATGACCGAAGCAGACGTTGATCTCCGCTTCCAGCATCTCTTTGACGCGCGTAACACCACGACGCTTAGGATAAGTGTCAAAGCGCCCTTGCAGGTGAATATTCACCAGTGGATTTGCGACAAAGTTAATGCCGGACATTTTCAACAGACGGAAAAGACGGGAAGCATACGCGCCGTTGTAGGAATGCATCGCCGTGGTATGGCTGGCGGTCACGCGCTCGCCCATATTGTAGCGATGTGCCAGTGCCGCAACGGTTTCAACAAAGCGGGATTGCTCATCATCGATTTCGTCACAGTGCACGTCGATAAGTTTGTCGTATTTTTGCGCCAGAGCGAAAATCTTGTGCAGCGACTCTACGCCATATTCACGCGTGAATTCAAAGTGCGGGATCGCGCCAATGACGTCGGCGCCCAGACGCACGGCTTCCTCCAGGAGCGCTTCACCGTTGGGATAAGAAAGAATGCCTTCTTGCGGGAACGCGACAATCTGTAGCTCTACCCACGGAGCGACTTCTTGCTTCACCTCCAGCATGGCTTTTAGCGCCGTCAACGTAGGGTCGGAAACGTCAACGTGAGTACGGACATACTGGATGCCGTTGGCCATCTGCCACTTCAGGGTCTGCATGGCGCGCGCTTTGACGTCTTCGTGAGTGAGCATTGCCTTACGTTCAGCCCAGCGTTCAATGCCCTCAAACAGCGTACCAGACTGATTCCAGCTCGGCTCGCCCGCGGTTTGTGTAGTGTCCAGATGGATATGTGGCTCAACGAACGGTGGGATAGCCAGACCGCCTTCAGCATCAAGCACTTCACCCTGTGGTAACGTCGCTGCGTCTTGAGGCTCAATACGGCTAAAGCGCCCGTTTTCAATCGTGATTTGCCATAACCCTTCACGTCCCTGTAAACGCGCCTGATGAATGGTGATGTTATTATTCTGCATGGCTGACCTCCGGGGATTTAGCAAGGCTGCGATTGAAAAGTGGATTCAGCAGGATATAGCTGAATACGCCGCCAAGTACGGCATTGACGGGCACGATGCCGGGAATATAGTGACCTGCGGCAATGCCCAGTGCAACGGACAGGATCGCTATCCAGTTTACGGAAATAAATTGCGCTTTGCTGAAGTCGGCATAGCGGCGATGGTTCAGCAGATAGTCGGCGATGATCACCCCGCCAATCGGGGGAATCGCTGCCGACAGAAATGTCAGCCAGCCGACAAAGTTATTGTAAAGCCACAGTGCGCACAGTGTGCCAATAATACCGTTAGCCACTGACAGCGTACGGCTGGAAAGGCCGGTAATATTGGCAAATCCCAGGCCCGATGCGTACAGCGCATTATCGTTGGTGGTCCAGATATTCAGGCCGAGAACGATGATCGCGGGCAGCAGCAGTCCCTGGGCAATCATCACGTCAGAGATATCCGCCTGTCCAACCGCAGCCGCGCCCGCAGCGCCGAAGATGAACATAAGCGAATTGCCAAGGAAAAACGCCACCATGGCGATCAGCACCGCGCCTTTGGCGTTGCGGCCAAAACGGACGAAGTCAGCGGTTAACGTCCCTGCGCTGACAAACGAGCCGACTACCAGCGCCAGTGCGGTGGAGAAATCCAGCGGCGTTTGCGGCACTATTGTTTTTAAATGCTCCAAACCGCCGACATCGCTCACTGCCAGCCAGACGGAGTAGCTGCCAAGTACGACGATGGCAGGCACGGCGATGATAGATAAAACGGTCAGCGCTGAGATGCCAAAAAAGATGGTCAGGGTCATCAACAGACCGGAAATCGCAATCAGGATATTGACGTCAATTCCCGTCGCTTTGCCAACCGGGATAGCAAACATGGCCACACCAACGCCAAACCAGCCTACCTGTGTGCCGCCTAACAGCAGAGAGGGAAGCCATGAACCTTTCACACCAAATGAGTAACGTGCCAGAAGGTGGGTTGAGAGCCCTGTTTTTGCGCCGATAAAACCGAGAAATGCAGTGTAAATACCGAGGAGAAGATTACCGAAGAGAACTGCCAGGAAGAAATCATTATAAGAAAGACCGGTACCGAGTGTGCCACCGGTCCACATACTGGCGGAAAAGAATGTGAGTCCCAACATGACAAATGTTAGTGGAACTACGCCTTTTCGCGCCGCCAGAGGGACGGGGCCCTGGCTATAATTGTTGTCTTGCGACACAACGCCTCCATGAATTTTGCCCAAAAAATCCGCCGCATAATATACAGTTCTCAACGTAAAGCAAACGTTTTCGTCTGATTTTTACATGGTTATTATTCATGATGTCGATCTGTTTGGGGTGTAAAGGTTATTTGCCCTGTTTACTAAACGTGTTGTCAGACTGGCTTAATCGGCAGGTTTGGCGGTATTGCGGCAGGAATTTGGCATCTCACCCACCAGGGCAGATGAGATGCCTTAAGAGGCTGTATTACACTTCCAGGTAGTTCAGGATACCGTCTGCCGCTTTACGACCTTCGGCAATCGCGGTGACCACCAGATCCGAACCGCGCACGATGTCGCCACCGGCGAAGATTTTCGGGTTGCTGGTCTGGAAGGCGTTGTCGCTGCGCTCTGGAGCAATAATGCGGCCCTGAGAATCCAGTTCGACGCTGTGTTTTGCCAGCCACTCCATACTGTGCGGACGGAAGCCAAATGCCAGTACCACCGCATCTGCCGGAACAACGTGTTCGGAACCGGCGACGATCTCCGCACGGCGACGGCCCTTCGCATCTGGTTCACCCATTTCGGTACGCGCCATTTTCACACCGCATACCTTACCGTTGGCGTTCACTTCCACGCCTAAAGGCTGGACGTTGAACTGGAATTCGACGCCTTCTTCACGCGCATTTTTCACTTCGCGTTTGGAACCCGGCATGTTCTCTTCGTCACGACGATAAGCGCAGATGACATGTGCTGCGTTCTGGCGAACCGAGGTCCGCACGCAGTCCATCGCGGTATCGCCACCGCCGAGAACGACGACGCGTTTGCCTTCCATGCTGATGTACGGCTCGTCGCTGCTTTCGCCAAAGCCCATCAACTGTTTGGTATTGGCGATCAGGAACGGCAGGGCATCAAACACACCGGAAGCGTCTTCGTTTTCCAGCCCACCGCGCATCGACTGATAGGTACCTACGCCAAGGAACACGGCGTCATAATCTTTCAGCAGATCGTCAAGCTGTACATCGCGGCCCACTTCCACGTTCAATTTGAACTCAATGCCCATACCGGTGAAGATTTCACGACGGCGGGTCATGACCTCTTTCTCCAGTTTGAAGGCCGGGATACCGAAGGTCAGCAGACCGCCGATTTCCGGGTGGCGGTCAAATACCACCGCCTTCACGCCGTTGCGGGTCAGCACATCAGCACAGGCCAGGCCTGCCGGACCGGCACCGATGATCGCCACGCGCTTGTCGGTTTGACGCACGCCGGTCATATCCGGGCGCCAGCCCATTTCGAATGCTTTATCGTTGATATAGCGCTCGATGTTACCGATAGTCACCGCGCCGAACTCATCGTTCAGCGTACAGGATCCTTCACACAGACGATCCTGCGGGCACACGCGGCCACAGACTTCCGGCAGAGTGTTGGTCTGGTGCGACAGTTCTGCTGCTTCAAAAATACGCCCCTCGTTCGCCAGTTTCAGCCAGTTCGGGATGTAGTTATGCACCGGGCACTTCCACTCGCAGTACGGGTTACCGCAGGACAGGCAGCGGTCTGCCTGTGCTTTGGCCTGACCTTCGGAAAACGGCTCGTAGATCTCGATAAACTCGATCTTACGGATCTTCAGCGGCTTCTTAGGTGGATCAACGCGCTGCAGGTCGATAAATTGGTATACGTTCTGACTCATTGCTGCTACCCCTTACTGCGCCTGCACACGCAGCTCTGCTGCGCTACGACTACGGTGACCCAACAGTGCTTTCACATCACTGGATTTTGGTTTTACCAGCGCGAATTTCGCCGAGAATGCTGGCCAGTTAGCCAGGATCTCTTCGCCGTGTGAAGAGCCGGTATGCTGTACGTGCTCGGTAATCAAACCGCGCAGGTGTTCCTCGTGGATAGCCAGCGAGTCCACGCTCAGCACTTCTACCAGTTCCGGGTTCACGCGTTTGCGGAACTCACCGTCTTCATCGAGCACGTAGGCGAATCCGCCCGTCATACCCGCTCCGAAGTTGACGCCCGTTTTTCCGAGAATACAGACGATGCCGCCGGTCATATATTCGCAGCCGTTGTCGCCAATACCTTCAACCACGGTGATTGCGCCGGAGTTACGTACTGCAAAGCGCTCACCCGCACGACCCGCGGCAAACAGGCGGCCACCGGTGGCACCATACAGACAGGTGTTACCAATGATGCTCGCTTCATGGCTACGGAAAGCAGAGCCAACCGGAGGACGCACTGCAAGCAGACCGCCCGCCATACCTTTACCGACATAGTCGTTGGCATCACCGGTCAGATACAACTCCACGCCGCCCGCGTTCCACACGCCGAAGCTCTGGCCTGCGGTACCGCTGAAGTGCGCTTTGATTGGGTCAGACGCCAGCCCCTGATCGCCATGCGTTTGCGCGATATAGCCCGACAGCGACGCGCCAACAGAACGGTCGGTGTTGCGGATATCGAACCAGAAGGTTTTGCTCTGGCGCTCGTCGACAAACGGTTTCGCTTGCTGTAACAACTGAGCGTTCAGCACGCCGTTATCAAACGGCGGGTTGTTCTCGGTGCAATGCAGCGCTTTACCCGGATGCGGTTCGGCGGTTTCCAGCAGACGAGACAGTTCCAGTTTCTGTTGCTTGGCGGTAAACCCTTCCAGCTCTTTGAGCAGGTCGGTACGACCAATCAGATCCACCAGACGTTTCACGCCCAGCTCGGCCATCAGTTCGCGCACTTCGCGGGCGATAAATTCAAAGTAGTTGGTCACTTTGAACGGCAGACCGTGATAGTGGTTCTTACGCAGTTTGTCGTCCTGAGTTGCCACGCCGGTTGCGCAGTTGTTCAGATGGCAAATACGCAGATATTTACAGCCCAGCGCGACCATTGGACCGGTGCCGAAACCGAAGCTTTCCGCGCCGAGAATCGCTGCTTTAATGATATCCACGCCAGTTTTCAGACCGCCATCAACCTGCAGACGAATCTTGTGACGCAGACCGTTAGCGACCAGCGCCTGCTGGGTTTCCACCAGACCGAGTTCCCACGGGCAGCCCGCATATTTCACCGAGGAGAGCGGGCTTGCGCCGGTACCGCCATCGTAGCCAGCAATGGTGATCAGATCCGCATAGGCTTTCGCCACGCCTGTGGCGATGGTGCCAACGCCTGGTTCGGAAACCAGCTTCACGGAGATCATCGCTTTCGGGTTGACCTGTTTGAGGTCGAAAATCAGCTGCGCTAAGTCTTCGATAGAGTAAATATCGTGGTGCGGCGGCGGGGAGATCAGCGTCACGCCCGGCACCGAATAGCGCAGTTTGGCGATGTACGGGGTGACTTTATCACCCGGTAACTGACCGCCTTCGCCAGGTTTCGCGCCCTGAGCGACTTTAATCTGGATGACATCGGCGTTAACCAGATACGCCGGGGTTACGCCAAAGCGACCGGAAGCAACCTGCTTAATGCGCGACACTTTATTGGTGCCATAGCGCGCCGGGTCTTCACCGCCTTCACCGGAGTTCGAGTTGCCGCCGATGCTGTTCATGGCTTCGGCCAGCGCTTCGTGTGCTTCGGGGCTTAATGCGCCGATGGACATAGCTGCGGTATCGAAGCGTTTAAACAGTTCGGTTGCGGGTTCTACTTCGCTAATGCTTACGGCTTCATCGCCAGGCGTAATCGCCAGCAGATCGCGCAGCGTGGCCGCCGGACGCTCATTGACCAGCTTGGCATATTCCTGATAGTCGCTGTACTCGCCGCTTTGTACCGCCTGTTGCAGCGTGCGCACCACGTCCGGGTTGTAGGCATGGTATTCGCCGCCGTGGACGTATTTGAGCAAACCGCCCTGGCTGATAGGTTTACGTGCCAGCCATGCATGTTTGGAGAGGTTCAGCAGATCCTGCTGGAAGTCGCTAAACCCTGCGCCGCTAATACGGCTGACCACGCCCTGGAAGCACAGCGCCACGACATCATCGTGCAGACCAACCGCTTCAAACAGCTTCGAGCAGCGGTAAGAGGCGATGGTCGAAATGCCCATTTTGGACATGATTTTGTACAGACCTTTGTTGATGCCGTTACGGTAGTTCAGCATCACGGTCCGGTAATCTTTGGCAATCGCCTGAGTGTCGATCAGCCGTCCCAGCGTTTCATACGCGAGATACGGGTAAATGGCCGTCGCGCCAAAGCCGAGCAGGACAGCAAAATGGTGCGGGTCGCGGGCGCTGGCGGTTTCAACGATGATGTTGGCGTCGCAACGCAGGCTTTGTTCTACAAGGCGCGTTTGCACTGCGCCCACGGCCATCGGTGCCGGAACCGGCAGGCGGTTTTTCGCGATGTTACGGTCAGAGAGCACCAGCAGCACCGTACCGTTACGCACCATCTGTTCCGCCTTATCGCACAATGCCTTGACGGTCTCTTCGAGGGTGGTTTCGGTCACGTCGAAGGTGATATCGAGGCGGTCGGCGCGGTAATGCTCCTCTTTCATGGTGGTGAGCTGGGTGAAATCGGAGTACAGCAGGATCGGCGATTTAAAGCTCAGGCGGTGTGCCTGACCTTCGGCTTCGCAGAAGACGTTCATCTCACGACCGATGCTGGTGGCCAGCGACATAACGTGCGCTTCACGCAGCGGGTCGATCGGCGGGTTAGTCACCTGCGCGAACTGCTGGCGGAAGTAGTCATAAATGATGCGCGGCTGGCTGGAGAGCACGGCAAACGGGGTATCATCACCCATTGAACCGACCGCTTCCTGACCATTTTCGCCGAGCACGCGGATCACGGAATCCAGCTCTTCGGCGCTGTAGTTAAACTGTTTCTGATAGCTGGCGAGCGTGTCATCGTCCAGTTCGCGGCTGCCGACCTGATCGTCTGCGAGGTCTTCGAACGGCACCAGACGGCGGACGTTCTTCTCCATCCACTCTTTGTACGGATGGCGGCTTTTCAGATCGTCATCGGTTTCGGCGGAGTGCAGAATGCGCCCGCTGCGGGTATCGATAACCATCAGCTCGCCAGGGCCGACGCGACCTTTCTCAACCACTTCATCCGGCTGATAATCCCAGATCCCAACTTCAGAGGCGCAGGTAATCAGCTTGTCTTTGGTGATGACGTAGCGCGCCGGACGCAGGCCGTTACGGTCAAGGTTACAGGCGGCAAAACGGCCGTCGGACATAACAATGCCCGCCGGGCCATCCCACGGCTCCATGTGCATGGAGTTAAAGTCAAAGAACGCGCGCAGCTCCGGGTCCATATCCGGGTTGTTCTGCCAGGCCGGCGGCACCAGTAAACGCATGGCACGGATAATGTCCATCCCGCCAGCCAGCAGCAGTTCCAGCATGTTATCCATTGAGCTGGAGTCGGAGCCGGTTTCGTTAACGAACGGTGCGGCGTCGTGCAGGTCAGGGATCAGCGGTGTCTGGAATTTATAGGTACGTGCGCGTGCCCACTGGCGGTTGCCGGTGATGGTGTTGATTTCACCGTTATGCGCCAGGTAGCGGAACGGTTGGGCCAGCGGCCAGCGCGGTACGGTATTGGTGGAGAAGCGCTGGTGGAACAGGCAGATGGCCGATTCCAGACGCAGGTCCGCCAGGTCCAGGTAAAAGCGCGGCAGATCCGCCGGCATACACAGACCTTTATAGATATTGACCAGGTTCGACAAGCTACACACGTAGAAGTCTTTATCGTCCTGGAGGCGTTTTTCGATGCGACGGCGCGCGATGAACAGGCGGCGCTCCATATCACGCGGACGCCAGCCCGCAGGGGCGTTGACAAAAATTTGCTCGATACGAGGCAGGGAGGAGAGGGCGATTTCACCGAGAACACCTTCGTTGGTCGGCACGTCGCGCCAGCCGACAATCGA
Source organism: Citrobacter sp. Cpo040 (assembly GCF_030332915.1). Classification (NCBI taxonomy): domain Bacteria; kingdom Pseudomonadati; phylum Pseudomonadota; class Gammaproteobacteria; order Enterobacterales; family Enterobacteriaceae; genus Citrobacter; species Citrobacter sp. Cpo040. Next base: position 731,088 of record NZ_JAOWGX010000037.1, on the reverse strand, counting down.
CAGGGTCTCCTGCTGTAATTCTTCTTCGACAATGCGACGAGAAGCTGCAGCCAGTTCAGTGTCTTTATTTAAAAAGATCATGCCGACGGCATAGTTTTTAGCTAAACGCCAGCCGCGCTCTTGCGCCACGATACGGAAAAAGCGGTCAGGTTTTTGTAACAGCAAACCGCAACCATCGCCGGTTTTACCATCGGCTAGAATTGCGCCACGGTGCTGCATGCGGGCCAGTGCGTGTATGGCGGTACGCACTACCTTGTGGCTAGGTTCGCCTTCTATGTGGGCGATCAGGCCGAAACCACAGTTATCCCTCTCAAGGGATTTATCGTACAACATATCAGTGAACCTCCCCAGGCTCTGCGGGATTCCCATCTGGACCGTTGCGCACGGGCACACCAAGAGCATGGCGACGGGGTTTGCGTGTCATACGCTTACCTCGCATTCGCCCTCTTTATCCTTTTCGCATAGGTCAAACAAGTTTGAGGACTTGCTTCAGAGGGAATCTCAATTACTGCATAAATATGATGAGCAGACTGCTCATCCAGAAAGCTTCCAGCGGATTTCCACGTTATCGGGAATCCACACACAGGTCAAATGGCAATCTTATTTATGCAAAAATGTGCTATAGGGCGATTAACTTTATGAATATGTTGAAATTTAAGGATTTTTTACATTGATTTAACGCAAGGGGGATGGGGAGCGAAGTGTGATCTGTCTCACTGTCAGAAAGGCTGTATATCCCCCGTCCTCCCTTTGTTTATCGCTATGCTTGGCATTTTATGCTGGTTTTTGGAGTTTTGGCGTCTTAAAGATACTGTTTTTATGCTGAGAGTATAAGAAGATAAAAAAAACAGTCGGATATAAGGAAAAGTAATTTTATTTTGAATGAATGAAATTTCGATTATTTTGATTTGTTATGCAATGAATAAAAGCACGCCAGGGCGATTGATCCAGGTCATCGCCGACTGGGGCAAAAAATGGCAGGCTTTGGCCTCTTTTCAAGGCGCGGTCTACCAGATTATGCAGTTACAGAAATTAGTCAATATGTTTGGTGGGGATCTTTCTCGCCGTTACGGGCAAAAGGTTCATAAACTCACGCTTCACGGCGGCTTTAGCTGTCCAAATCGTGATGGCACCATCGGACGTGGCGGGTGTACTTTCTGCAATGTCGCCTCGTTTGCCGATGAAGCACAGCAGCACCATTCTATTGCCGAGCAGCTTGAGCATCAGGCGCATCTGGTCAATCGCGCGAAACGCTATCTGGCCTATTTCCAGGCCTATACCAGCACCTTTGCTGAAGTGCAGGTGCTGCGTTCGATGTATCAGCAGGCGGTTAGCCAGGCCAGTATCGTCGGGTTATGCGTTGGGACGCGCCCCGACTGCGTGCCGGATGCGGTACTCGATCTGCTTTGCGAGTATAAAGACCTCGGCTATGAGGTATGGCTGGAACTCGGTTTGCAAACCGCGCATGACAAAACCTTGCATCGTATTAACCGCGGCCATGATTTTGCCTGCTACCAACGCACTACGCGACTGGCACGCGAGCGCGGGCTGAAAGTGTGCTCACACCTGATTGTCGGTCTGCCGGGAGAAGGGCAGGCAGAATGCCTGCAAACCATGGAACGTGTGGTGGAGACGGGCGTTGACGGTATTAAGCTGCATCCGCTGCATATTGTGAAAGGCAGTACGATGGCGAAAGCCTGGGAAGCCGGGCGGCTGAACGGGATTGAACTGGACGACTACACGATTACCGCAGGGGAGATGATCCGCCATACGCCGCCGGAGGTGATTTATCATCGTATTTCCGCCAGCGCGCGTCGCCCAACGCTGTTGGCGCCGCTATGGTGTGAAAATCGCTGGACCGGCATGGTCGAACTGGATAAGTACCTTAACAAGTACGGTGTGCAAGGCTCGGCGCTCGGTACGCCATGGGTGCAGCCTGAGAACTAACTCTCCGTAGGCCGGATAAGGCAAAGCCGACATCCGGAAATCTGCGCCTGCTTGCCTGATGGCGCTTTGCTTATCAGGCCTACGATGGCCTCTCCGCGGTCATTTCACCGATAACCTCCGCATTTCTTGCACAATCTTCAACGTCACGCTGAGAATTGAGTATTATTGTGCCAAGTTGTCGTGAAGGAACCCTCTATGAAGCAAATCCGTATGCTGGCGCAATATTACGTCGACCTGATGATGAAGTTAGGTCTGGTGCGCTTTTCGCTGCTGTTGGCGCTGGCTCTGGTCGTGTTGGCAATTGTGGTGCAGATGGCTGTCACCATGGTGCTGCATGGCCAGGTAGAAAGCATTGATGTCATCCGTTCTATCTTTTTTGGTCTGTTAATTACCCCCTGGGCCGTCTATTTCTTGTCTGTGGTGGTGGAGCAACTTGAGGAGTCCCGGCAACGCCTGTCACGACTGGTACAAAAGCTGGAAGAGATGCGCGAGCGAGATCTCAAGCTCAATGTGCAGTTGAAAGATAATATTGCCCAGCTCAATCAGGAAATTGTTGAGCGTGAAAAAGCCGAAGCAGAGCGCCAGGAAACATTCGAGCAACTGAAGGTTGAAATCAAAGAGCGCGAAGAGGCGCAGATCCAGCTTGAGCAACAGTCTTCCTTTTTACGCTCTTTCCTTGATGCCTCGCCGGATCTGGTTTTTTATCGCAATGAAGATAAGGAGTTTTCCGGCTGTAACCGTGCCATGGAGCTGCTGACCGGCAAAAGCGAAAAGCAGCTGGTGAACTTAAAACCGGCTGACGTTTACTCTCCTGAAGCGGCTGAAAAGGTGATTGAGACCGACGAGAAGGTGTTCCGCCATAATGTTTCGCTCACCTACGAACAGTGGCTGGACTACCCGGACGGGCGCAAAGCCTGCTTTGAAATTCGCAAAGTGCCTTACTATGACCGCGTAGGTAAGCGACATGGTCTGATGGGCTTTGGGCGCGATATTACCGAGCGTAAGCGTTATCAGGATGCGCTTGAGCGCGCCAGCCGTGATAAGACCACCTTTATTTCTACTATCAGCCACGAGCTGCGCACCCCGCTTAACGGCATTGTCGGCTTAAGCCGGATCCTGCTGGATACGGATCTGACCGCGGAGCAGGAAAAATACCTTAAAACAATCCACGTCTCTGCTGTGACGCTGGGGAATATTTTCAACGATATTATCGACATGGATAAGATGGAGCGACGTAAAGTCCAGCTCGATAACCAGCCGATCGATTTCACCAGTTTTATGGCGGATCTGGAAAACCTCTCTGGCCTACAGGCGCAGCAAAAGGGGCTGCGTTTTGTGCTTGAGCCGACGTTACCGCTGCCGCATAAGGTCATTACCGACGGAACGCGTCTGCGTCAGATCCTGTGGAATCTGATCAGCAACGCCGTGAAGTTTACCCAGCAGGGGCAGGTGACCGTGCGGGCGCGCTATGACCATGGGAATATGCTGCATTTCGAAGTTGAAGATTCCGGCATCGGCATTCCGCAGGATGAGCAGGATAAAATCTTCGCTATGTATTATCAGGTGAAGGACAGCAACGGCGGTAAACCGGCAACGGGGACAGGGATTGGTTTGGCCGTGTCGAAGCGTCTGGCGAAAAACATGGGCGGTGATATTACGGTTTCCAGCCAGGCAGGAAAAGGGTCCATCTTTACGCTAACCGTGCATGCCCCTGCGGTAGCGGAAGAGATTGAAGATGCTTTTGAAGACGATGAAATGCCGCTGCCAGCCCTGAATGTGCTGCTGGTAGAAGACATTGAGCTGAACGTTATTGTTGCGCGCTCCGTGCTGGAAAAATTAGGCAACAGCGTGGATGTCGCGATGACCGGGAAAGCCGCGCTGGAAATGTTTACGCCGGGTGAATATGACTTGGTGCTGCTGGATATTCAGCTACCGGATATGACCGGTCTGGATATCTCGCGGGAGCTCACGCAAAAATACGCCCGTGAAGATCTGCCACCGCTGGTTGCACTCACCGCCAACGTACTGAAAGATAAAAAAGAGTATCTGGACGCAGGCATGGACGACGTGCTGAGTAAGCCGCTGTCGGTTCCGGCGCTAACCGCCATGATCAAAAAATACTGGGATACCCGAAACGAAGAGGAGAGCACTGTGACATCTGAAGAAAGCAGTAAATCGCAAGCGCTGTTAGATATTCCTATGTTGGAACAATACCTCGAGCTGGTGGGACCGAAGTTAATTACCGACGGGCTGGCGGTGTTTGAGAAGATGATGCCGGGATATTTGAGCGTGCTGGAGTCCAACCTGACGGCACGGGATAAAAAAGGTGTTGTTGAGGAAGGCCATAAAATTAAAGGCGCAGCAGGTTCAGTGGGGCTGCGTCACCTGCAACAGCTAGGTCAGCAAATCCAGTCGCCGGATCTTCCTGCTTGGGAAGATAACGTTGCTGAATGGATTGAAGAGATGAAGCAGGAGTGGCAGCACGACGTGGCAGTATTAAAAGCCTGGGTGGCGAGCGTGGAAAAAAAATGACCCCGGCTTGACCGGGGTGCGCGAATACTGCGCCAACACCAGGGAAATCGTGGCTGCGCCGTAAATTATTATCATTGTTTACAAGGGCGCAGCCCTAATTTTCAGGCCGCACGCAGTTAAGATAGCAAATCTTAAATAATTTGTTACATGAATCAGTTAAATGTGTGAAGCGTAGCATTTAAATCATAATAACTAATATGTTTCAGCCAGTTGAGAAAGGAGTATTGCGATGAAAAAAGTGGGTGTAGTGCTCAGCGGATGCGGCGTGTATGACGGTGCAGAGATCCATGAAACTGTTCTCACGCTTCTGGCCATTGCCCGCAACGGCGCTCAGGCTGTCTGTTTCGCACCAGATAAACAACAAGCGGATGTGATTAATCATCTGACCGGCGAGCCGATGCTGGAAACTCGCAATGTGCTGATTGAAGCCGCGCGTATCACACGTGGCGATATTCGCCCACTTGCGCAGGCAGTCTCATCGGAACTGGATGCGTTGATCGTGCCGGGTGGGTTTGGTGCGGCCAAAAATCTGAGCAATTTTGCCAGTCAGGGCAGCGAATGCCGGGTTGACAGCGATTTAGCCGCGCTGGCGGTGGCCATGCATCAGGCGGGTAAGCCGTTGGGGTTTATGTGCATTGCGCCTGCCATGTTACCAAAAATTTTTGACTTCCCGCTGCGTCTGACCATCGGCACTGATATCGACACGGCAGAGGTGCTGGAAGAGATGGGCGCTGAGCATGTGCCTTGTCCGGTTGATGACATTGTCGTCGATGAAGACAACAAAATCGTCACCACGCCTGCCTATATGCTGGCGCAGGACATCGCTCAGGCTGCGAGTGGCATCGATAAACTGGTATCGCGTGTGCTGGTGCTAACTGAATGAGAAAAGGAGTAACCGCCTTTCTGCGACGTATTTTTCTGCGGGTGGTGGTTGTCCTCGCCGTATTCTGGGGCGGGGGCATCGCACTTTTCAGCGTGATGCCTGTGCCTTTCTCGGCGGTAATGGTCGAGCGACAGCTGGGCGCATGGCTGTCCGGTGATTTCGGCTATGTGGCGCACTCGGACTGGGTGAGCATGGATGAGATCTCACCGTGGATGGGACTGGCGGTGATTGCTGCAGAGGACCAGAAGTTTCCAGACCACTGGGGGTTTGACGTCACCGCCATAGAGAAAGCGCTGGCGCACAATGAACGCAATGAAAACCGCATTCGCGGGGCGTCAACGTTATCGCAACAGACGGCGAAAAACCTCTTTTTGTGGGATGGACGTAGCTGGGTGCGTAAAGGTCTCGAAGCCGGGCTAACGCTGGGTATGGAAACCGTCTGGAGTAAGAAACGTATTCTGACCGTCTATTTGAATATCGCCGAGTTTGGCGATGGGATATTTGGCGTGGAGGCGGCGGCGCAACGGTATTTTCATAAACCGGCCAGTCGGTTGAGCCTGTCTGAAGCGGCCTTGCTGGCGGCAGTATTGCCCAATCCTTTGCGTTTTAAGGCGAATGCGCCTTCTGGTTATGTGCGTAACCGCCAGGCCTGGATTATGCGCCAAATGCGCCAGTTAGGTGGTGAGTCGTTTATGCGGGAAAATAATCTGTATTAGCGTAGTTATTGCCGGATGCGGCGTAAACGCCTTATCCGGCCTACTGGCTACGTTCTGTGTACTCGATTAATCTTCATCAAACCCTGAATTAAACAGGGCAATCACTGCGGCCAGGGCTTCTACTTCCTGTGGTCCCGTGGCTTCGACTTCTATCTGACGCCCTTTGGCTGAATCCAGCATCAGCAGAGCGATAACGCTGTTGGCCTCGGCTTCCGTTCCTTCATCATTACGCAGCAAAACTTCTGCTTCGAAACCCTGCATCAATTCAAACAGTTTCATCGCTGGGCGGGCATGCATGCCCAGCTTATTGGTGATTTCAACGGTTTGCTTCACGGTCATGATTTACGTTTTTCCAGCGTACGATGGCGTGACTGCACGTTTTTACCGCGTGAGCGGAAGTAGTCTGCCAGCTGCTCTGCAATATACACCGAACGGTGTTTCCCGCCGGTACAGCCGATGGCTACGGTAAGGTAGCTACGGTTGTTGGTCTCCAGCATGGGTAACCATAGCTCAAGATAGCTGCGAGTCTGGTAGATAAAATTGTGTACTTCTGTGTGCCTGTCGAGGAATGCGGCGACAGGGCGGTCAAGACCGGTCATTGGGCGCAGCTTCGGATCCCAGTGTGGGTTAGGCAGGAAGCGCACGTCAAAGACGTAATCCGCATCAATCGGGATACCGTGTTTGAAACCAAAGGATTCGAATACCATCGTCAATTCACGTTCACGTTTACCCAGCAGTCGGGTACGTAACATTTCTGCCAGTTCGTGTACGGACATTTCGGAGGTATCAACGATCAGGTCAGCGCGAGAGCGTAGAGGCTCCAGCAAATCGCTTTCCTTATCGATAGCGCTTTCCAGAGACAAGTTCTTGCTGGAGAGCGGGTGTAAACGGCGCGTGTCGCTGTAGCGACGAATCAACGTGTTACGGTCTGCATCAAGGAACAGCAGCTGTGGTGAGAAACCCTCGGGCAGATTATTCATTGCCTGCTCGAAAATTTCCGGGGACTCAGGCATGTTGCGCACATCAATGCTGACGGCCGCAGAAATCTGGCGATCGGCCAGTGTACGAGCCAGATCGGGCAACAGCACTACGGGAAGGTTATCCACGCAGTAAAAACCCATATCTTCCAGCGCACGCAGGGCGACAGATTTACCTGACCCTGAACGGCCGCTGACGATCATCAGTACCATGTACTGTTTCTCCTCACAACGACAAAAAAGGATGCCATTGGGTTGTTATGCTTCATCCTGTCCACCTTCGGTGTCCGTGATGATTTGATACAACTCCTGGTCACTCTGCGCGGCGCGCAGACGACGACAGATGGTTTTATCTGCCAGACGTTTTGCGACCAGTGACAACGTATGCAAATGCGTCTTGGTTTGGTCTGCCGGGACCAGCAGGGCGAAAAGCAGATCGACAGGTTGATTATCAATGGCGTCGAAGGCGATGGGTGTTTCGAGTTGAACAAACACACCAACCGCGCGCATCGTGTCTTCTTCCAGCTTTCCGTGCGGGATAGCAATACCATTACCGATGCCGGTACTGCCCATTTTTTCACGCGTCAGAATGGCTTCAAATACCACCTGAGCAGGCAAGCTAAGCTGTTTTGCCGCAAGTTCGCTGATGATTTCCAGTGCGCGCTTCTTGCTTTGGCAGTGAACGCCTGCGCGTGTACATTCCTGGTTAAGAACAGTGCTCAGTTGTAGAGTCGTATCGTTATTTGTCATAATTTCACCTAAGCGCTAACTGTACAAATGGCCCGTTGTGCTACACAACAGGCCGTCCTGCACCCGCTAACTGCCCGGACAAGTTAGTGCTGTTTCAGTTTATCTTTATGTTTTGTTAACTGCCGAGCCAGTTTATCAATTAAACCGTCAATGGCGGCGTACATATCCTGACCTTCCGCGCTGGCATGAATTTCGCCACCGTTCACATGCAGTGTTGCATCCGAGATATGTGTAACCTTCTCCACTTTCAACACAATATAGACCTGATTAATCCGGTCGAAATATTGTTCGAGCTTGGCAAATTTTGTATTCACAAAATCGCGCAGGGCTTCGGTGATTTCGACGTTGTTTCCAGTGATGTTGAGCTGCATAGTGTCTTCCTTATCGGTTGGGTCACACCAGCTGTTTGCGCTGGTTAGACGGCGGAATGGATAAAGACTCTCGGTACTTCGCAACGGTGCGGCGTGCCACCATGATACCCTGTTCTGACAGCATAGAGGTTAACTTGCTGTCACTCAGCGGTTTCGCGGGGTTTTCCGCAGCAATTAATTTCTTCACCAGCGCACGGATAGCTGTGGATGAGGCTTCACCTCCGCCTTCAGTGTTAACGTGACTGGAAAAGAAATACTTCAATTCAAAAATGCCGCGCGGACTGTGCAGATACTTTTGCGTGGTCACACGGGAAATGGTCGATTCGTGCATCTCGACGGCCTGGGCGATATCCGCCAGTACCATCGGTTTCATAAACTCTTCGCCTTGCTCAAAGAAAGCTTGCTGCTGCTCAACGATGCAGCGGCTGACGCGCAGCAACGTATCATTGCGGCTTTCCAGGCTTTTAATCAGCCACTTCGCATCTTGCAGATTGCTACGAATAAACTGGCTGTCGGCATCGTTGCGCGCGCTATTGCACATGGCGGCGTAGTGCTGGTTAATCTGTAAGCGCGGAATGCTGTCGCCGTTGAGTTCGACCACCCAGCGATCGTTATGCTTACGCACCAGCACATCCGGAATGACGTACTCCGGCTCGCCGGTCTGGATCGATTGCCCTGGGCGGGGATCAAGCGACTGGATGAGGTTGACGGCTTCTTTCAGCACGTCTTCTTTCAGCCGGGTCACGCGCATCAGGGTGCGGAAGTCATGGTTGGCTAACAGATCGAGGTGATCGCTGATGATCAGACGCGCTTCTTCCAGCCACGGCGTGGCTTTATCAAACTGCGAAAGTTGGATCAGTAAGCAGTCACGGAGATCTTTGGCGGCCACGCCAACGGGATCAAAGCGCTGAACGCGTTTAAGCACGGCTTCGATTTCGTCCATACCGACGTCGTCATCGCCCATGCTTTCGAGAATATCGTCCAGGGTCACGGTGAGATAACCGGTTTCGTCTACCGCATCCACAATGGATGTCGCAATGGCGCGATCGGTATCCGAGAACGGGGTCAGTTCCACTTGCCACATCAGGTAATCCTGTAGTGATTGCGTGGTCTCACCCTGATACACAGGCAGTTCGTCGTCGATGTAATCCCCGCTGGTGCCCGAAGGCGTCCCGGCGGTGTATATTTCATCCCAACTGGCGTCAAGCGGTAACTCCTCAGGCATCTCTTTTTGTTCGAGTGCATCTGCGGTGTCGAGGGTTTCGCTGTCCTGTTTTTCCTGGGTATCAATTTCGTCGTGAAGATCGGTTTGCTCGAGCAGTGGGTTACTTTCCAGCGCTTGCTGAAGTTCTTGCTGAAGTTCCAGCGTGGACAGCTGCAACAGACGGATAGCCTGTTGTAGCTGAGGCGTCATCGCCAGTTGTTGGCTAAGCCTGAGTTGCAAACCTTGCTTCATGTTCAGAGTTGTTTTCTCCTGCAGTGACGTGAAGTCTTCTACCCTATCAGAGTCTGAAGTCTTCCCCAAGGTATACGCGCTTAACGTGCTCATCCTGCAGTATTTCTGTTGGCGTGCCGTGCGCGATCAGGTGCCCCTGACTTACGATATAGGCGCGCTCACACACTGCCAGCGTTTCGCGGACGTTATGGTCGGTAATCAGCACGCCAAGGCCGCTGTCGCGCAGGTGTTCGATGATCCGTTTGATATCAATAACGGAAATCGGGTCAACACCGGCAAACGGTTCATCCAGCAGGATAAATTTCGGATTAGCGGCCAGTGCGCGGGCGATCTCCACGCGGCGTCGTTCACCACCGGAGAGCGACTGGCCTAAGCTGTCGCGCAGGTGTTCGATGTGGAATTCTTCCATCAGCTCGTTGGCCCGATCTTCCCGCTGCTCGCTGGTCAGATCGTCACGAATTTGCAGTACCGCCATCAGGTTATCAAACACGCTCAGGCGACGGAAAATCGATGCTTCCTGCGGTAAGTAGCCGATGCCGCGACGCGCGCGCGCATGCAGAGGCAGCAGACTGATGTCTTCGTCATCAATGATAATGTTACCCGCATCGCGCGGGACAATGCCGACTACCATGTAAAAGGTTGTTGTCTTGCCTGCACCGTTAGGACCGAGCAGACCGACGATCTCCCCTGAGTTGACGGTCAGACTGACATCTTCAACCACACGACGGCCTTTATAGGCTTTTGCAAGGTTCTTTGCAGTTAATGTTGCCATAACGAATCAGTTACCTTTTTTCTCTGCCGGAGCCTTGTTTTTGTCCTGCAACTGCGACGGAACCAGAACGGTGGTGACGCGTTTGCCTTTATCGCTGAAGGCCTGCATTTTCTGCTCTTTTACCAGATAGGTGATCTTATCGCCTGTGATGTTGCTATCAAGCTGTTCCAGGTAAGCCTTACCGGTGAGAACGACGAAGTCTTTCGCCAGTTCATAGTGCATGTGTGAGGCGCGGCCTTTCACTGGCTTACCGTTGTCCTGCATCTGGTAAAACGTGGCCGGATCACCGTAACCATCAATCACTTCTTTACCGTCTTCACCGCCCGGGCGGGTCACGACGACTTTATCGGCGTTAATTTTGATAGTGCCCTGAGTCACAATCACGTTGCCAGTAAACGTCACCACGTTGCCCTGCATATCCAGGGACTGCTGGTCCGATTCAATGTGAATCGGCTGCTCGGTATCGCCGGTGACGGCAAATGCCGGAATGCTGGCGGCCAGAAGTGAGCTGGCAAGCACAAGATTAAGGCTGAGTTTGTTTGTTTTGGATTTCATATGAGGTTCTAACCTTTTCAATCAGCTCGGCGTTCTTGCTGCGTAAGTTGCCGCGCATCTTCAGTCCGCTGGAGTTAAATGTTGTGCCATACAACGTCACCAGATCATCGGAAGTGACGTCTTGTGTCACCAGGTTAATCTGCGCGTTATCGGTCGTAATTCTGCGTAGTTGAGAGTCAGGCACCAGGGCGTTAACCTCAACATGGCCGTACAGATACAGCATCCGATCGTTGGTCAATTTGGCTTTATCGGCCTTGATCGTCCAGGTCGGTACTTTATCCTTATCAAACGTGGTTAATACCGGTTGAGTAAACCACGAAACCGCTTGTTCCGAATAATATTCAACGTGTTGTGCGATCAAGTGATAGCTCAGCGCGCCTTCCGGACTATACACGACGGTATCAGTATGTTCGCTCTTATAGGTTGGCTCGTTGTTATTGACGACGACCTGAGCGGTGTCATCTTTGTCTGCCAGATTAATACCAATCATCACAAGGACAGCCAGCGACAGTAGAATGATAACCCAACGTCTGGTTTTGCTCATATCGATTGCCCTTTGGCCTCGTCCAGTTTGCCCTGCGCCAGGAGTAATAAATCGCAGACTTCACGCACAGCGCCACGTCCACCATCAATGCGGGTGACATAATCGGCTCGCGGGATCAGCAAAGGGTGGGCATCTGCCACCGCGACGCTCAATCCTACTTTAGCCATCACCGGCCAGTCGATCAGGTCATCGCCAACGTAGGCGACATTCTCCGGCGCGATCGCCAGTTTGCTAAGGAGATCGCCAAAGGCAACCAGTTTGTCTGACTGCCCCTGATACAGGTGGGTGATCCCCAAAGTGGCACAGCGATCTTCTACAAGTTTAGCCTTTCGTCCGGTAATAATGGCAACCTCAATACCGGAAGTGAGCGCACAGCGAATTCCGTAACCATCACGGACGTTAAAAGCCTTCAGCTCTTCACCGTTGTTGCCCATATAAATCAGACCATCAGACAGTACGCCATCCACATCCAGGATCAGCAAACGGATGTTTTCTGCCCGGGTGATAACGTCTGCGCTGACGGGTCCATAACAGGTCGCAAGCGACGCACCTGCTTTACTCATTTTCGTTATCCTTGAGTTTCTTACACTACACCTGCACGCAGCAGATCATGCATATGTAACACACCGAGTAACTGGTCGCCATCAGCAACCATTACCGAGGTGATATGGCGGGACTGCATTAAGTTCAGGGCATCGACGGCAAGAATACCCGGACGCACGCGAATGCCTCCAGGGGTCATCACATCGGCAATGCCTAACTGGCGTACATCAACGCCCATATCGAAGACACGACGTAAATCGCCATCGGTGAAAATACCGTCAATCTTCATGGCATCATCGCAAATGACGGTCATGCCGAGATTTTTACGCGTGATCTCAATTAAGGCGTCACGCAGGCTGGCGTTTTTGGTCACATGCGGGATCTCGTCGCCCGTATGCATAATATCGTTAACGCGCAGTAAAAGCTTACGGCCCAGTGCGCCACCGGGATGAGACAACGCAAAATCTTCCGCGGTAAAGCCGCGCGCTTTTAATAATGCCACCGCTAGGGCATCGCCCATCACCAGTGTTGCTGTCGTACTGCTGGTCGGCGCCAGGCCTAACGGACAAGCTTCTTTGGGCACTTTAACACACAGATGCACATCTGCCGCACGCGCCATACTGCTTTCAGGACGACCGGTCATGCAAATAAGCGGTACATGAAGACGTTTTAATACCGGGATCAGCGCCGCTATCTCATTGGATTCACCGGAGTTAGAGATGGCGATGACCACATCCTGCGGCGAGACCATACCCAGATCGCCATGTGCGGCTTCGCCTGGGTGTACAAAAAATGAGGGGGTGCCGGTGCTGGCAAATGTGGCTGCCATTTTCCGCCCGATATGGCCGGATTTCCCCATTCCCATCACCACCACTTTGCCCGGGCAGCTGAATATTTTCTCGCATGCGAGGGTAAAATTTTGGTTGATGTACTGATCAAGCTCCGCCAGGCCTTCACGTTCAATTGCCAGGACTTCCTTGCCTGCTTGCTGAAAGTCAAAACCCGGTTGCAACTCTAAGTGCGACATAATGCGTTTCCAGTTATCCAACGAGAAGTGGCGATAACCAATACAGCATCGCCAGCCATATGATAAAACCGCCGGTCAGCAGCGCACCTGCGCCGCGACCAATCTGGCGCGGACGTCGCCAGCAGAGTAGTGCAAAAATCACGCTCACCAGCAGCATGACGCTATAGTCACGGGTGAAGGCCATTGGATTGACTTCACCTGGCGTAATCAACGCCGGTAGCCCGAGGACGATAGCGATATTAAAAATGTTTGCGCCGATAATGTTACCGACGGCAATATCGTTTTCACCTTTACGCAGACCCGCAATCGCTGTTGCCAGCTCCGGCAGGCTGGTACCAATGGCGACCACTGTCAGCCCGATAGTAAGTTCGCTCATGGCGAAATAGTTCGCCAGTACGGTAGCGTTATCCACCACCATACGTGTTGCCATTGGCATGATAATCAGCGCAATGCCCAACCACAAAAATGCGACCGGTAATCCGCCTTCGCGCGGCAGCTCAGCTATCTGCTCACGCGTCAGGCTGTCATTGCCTTGTCGCTCGGCCAGACGGGCGATTTTAACAATGAATAGCAGCCATAGCACGGCCAGAAGCAGAAGAAAGAAACCGTCGCTGCGGCTTAACTGCCCGTCATACAGGACGGATGCAGCTAAAATACTTACCAGCAACATTAGCGGTAATTCACGACGCAGAACATCAGAATGCACGGTAAAAGGATGAATCAGCGCCGACAGGCCTAAAATAAGCAGAATGTTGGTGATGTTAGAACCTATGGCGGTCCCGACAGCCAGATCGAGTTGCCCATTCATCGATGCGGCAACGGAGACAATGATCTCGGGTAACGACGTACCCATGCTGACCACGGTCATTCCGATGATAATGGGAGGAATACCGAAATTTCGACATAAAATGGATGCGGCAAATACCAGACGGTCGGCACCGTAGACCACCAGAAGTAAACCAATTATTAACAGCGCCGTCGCTAAAAGCATCTAAAGTCCTTTCTTCAGGTATACTCGCCGGTCCACTTGAAGGATCTTCTGGAAGCCGTAACGAAGTCTTAATTTTGACTTTATGCGGCTAAAAAGTAAAACAAATGCCAGCTTTCGCTAACCAGGACAGGCAATAATCTGTAAATATGTTGAGTTCATGGCTAAATTGAGCGCCAAACTCTTCGATCAACGAAGCAATAGTAAAGGATGAATCAATGGGGCAGTCTGTGGCGAATCTAGTCGATATGCGCGATGTCAGCTTTTCCCGGGGTGACCGCTGCATCTTTGATAATATTTCCCTGACGGTACCGCGCGGTAAGGTGACGGCGATCATGGGGCCATCAGGCATCGGCAAAACGACGCTGTTGCGTCTGATTGGCGGACAGATCCCCCCGGATAAGGGCGAGATCCTGTTTGACGGTGAGAACGTCCCGGCCATGTCCCGTTCGCGTTTATTTACCGTGCGTAAGCGCATGAGTATGCTGTTTCAGTCTGGTGCGCTATTTACCGACATGAATGTGTTTGACAACGTCGCGTACCCTCTGCGCGAGCATACGACGTTGCCAGCGCCGTTGCTGAAGAGCACGGTGATGATGAAGCTCGAGGCCGTCGGCCTGCGGGGTGCGGCCAAATTAATGCCTTCTGAATTATCCGGTGGGATGGCGCGTCGCGCCGCGTTAGCACGTGCTATCGCGCTGGAGCCAGACCTCATCATGTTTGATGAGCCGTTCGTCGGCCAGGATCCCATCACCATGGGCGTTCTGGTGAAGCTGATTTCAGAACTGAACAGCGCGCTGGGCGTCACCTGTGTGGTGGTATCCCATGATGTGCCTGAGGTACTGAGTATTGCGGATTACGCCTATATAATGGCGGACAAAAAAATAGTGGCCTACGGTAGTGCTCAGGCACTACAAGAAAATGCCGATCCGCGCGTACGCCAGTTCCTTGACGGCATTGCCGATGGACCGGTTCCGTTCCGTTACCCGGCGGGCGACTACCACATCGATTTACTCAAAACAGGGAGTTAAGCCACCCATGTTGTTAAATGCGCTGGCATCACTCGGACATCGGGGAATAAAAACCCTCAGGACGTTCGGGCGAGCCGGATTAATGTTGTTCAATGCGGTTGTCGGCAAGCCGGAGTTTCGCAAACATGCGCCGCTGCTGATACGCCAGCTCTATAATGTCGGTGTCTTATCGATGCTGATCATTATTGTTTCTGGCGTGTTCATCGGTATGGTGCTGGGGTTGCAGGGATACCTGGTGCTGACCACCTACAGCGCGGAAACCAGCCTCGGTATGCTGGTGGCACTGTCATTGTTACGTGAGTTGGGACCGGTTGTTGCGGCGCTGCTGTTTGCCGGGCGGGCCGGGTCGGCCTTAACCGCAGAAATTGGCCTGATGCGGGCGACCGAACAGCTTTCCAGTCTGGAGATGATGGCCGTCGATCCACTGCGCCGGGTGATTTCCCCACGTTTTTGGGCTGGCGTCATTTCATTGCCGCTGCTGACGATTATTTTTGTCGCAGTGGGTATCTGGGGTGGTTCACTGGTTGGCGTAAGCTGGAAGGGTATTGATGCAGGCTTCTTCTGGTCGGCTATGCAAAATGCCGTCGACTGGCGTCTGGACCTGGTTAACTGTCTGATTAAGAGCGTGGTGTTCGCCATTACGGTCACCTGGATTGCATTGTTCAATGGTTATGATGCGATCCCGACCTCTGCCGGGATTAGCCGGGCAACGACACGCACCGTTGTGCACGCCTCTCTTGCCGTTCTGGGGCTGGATTTTGTGCTGACCGCACTGATGTTTGGGAATTGAGTTCATGCAAACGAAAAAAAATGAAATTTGGGTCGGGTTATTCCTGCTGGTTGCGCTGCTGGCAGCGCTGTTTGTTTGCCTGAAGGCGGCGAACGTTACCTCAATGCGTACTGAGCCGACTTACACGATTTATGCGACCTTTGATAATATCGGCGGCCTGAGAGAGCGTTCTCCGGTGCGGATTGGCGGGGTGGTAGTTGGACGCGTATCGGACATCTCGTTAGATCCGAAAACGTACCTGCCGCGCGTGACGCTGGAAATCGAATCGCGTTTTAACCATATTCCTGACACCAGTTCTCTGAGCATCCGTACTTCCGGTCTGCTGGGCGAACAGTATCTGGCATTGAATGTGGGTTTTGAAGATCCTGAGCTGGGAACGTCTATCCTCAAAGATGGCGGTACGATTCAGGACACGAAATCCGCGATGGTGCTGGAAGATATGATTGGTCAGTTCCTTTACAACAGCAACAGTAAAGGTGATGACAATAAGAATTCTGGCGATGCGCCAGCCGCAACTGACGGCAATAATGAAGCCACTACGCCTGCGGGCGCAACGAAATAATCTCAGGAGAATCAACGTATGTTTAAACGATTGATGATGGTGGCTATGCTGGTGATTGCCCCGCTTAGCGCAGCAACTGCAGCCGACCAAACGAACCCGTACAAACAGATGAATGAGGCGGCGCAGAAGACATTTGACCGTCTGAAGAATGAACAACCTAAAATCCGCGCAAACCCGGATTACCTGCGCCAGGTTGTCGATCAGGAACTGTTGCCATACGTGCAGGTTAAATATGCGGGTGCGCTGGTACTGGGTCGCTACTACAAAGATGCGACCCCTGCTCAGCGTGAAGCCTATTTTGCCGCATTTCGTGAATATCTGAAGCAGGCCTACGGCCAGGCTCTGGCGATGTACCATGGCCAGACTTATGAAATTGCACCAGAGCAACCGCTGGGTGATGCGACCATCGTGCCTATCCGCGTAACCATCATCGATCCAAACGGTCGTCCTCCGGTACGTTTGGATTTCCAGTGGCGTAAAAACTCCCAGACCGGTAACTGGCAGGCTTATGACATGATTGCTGAAGGCGTAAGTATGATCACCACCAAACAAAATGAGTGGAGCGACCTGCTGCGTACCAAAGGTATTGATGGCCTGACGGCGCAGCTGAAATCTATTGCTCAGCAGAAAATCACGCTGGAAGAGAAAAAATAATGACGCAGTCACTCACCTGGACGCGTGAAGGCGACAAGCTGGTGCTGGTGGGGGAGCTGGATCAGGACGTGTTAAACCCATTATGGGATGCGCGAATTGAGGCGATGAAAGGGGTATCCTGCATCGACCTGAACCAGGTATCCCGGGTAGATACCGGCGGTCTGGCGTTACTGTTGCATCTGATTAATCAGGGCAAGCAGCAGGGAAACAGCGTTTCGCTCACTGGTGTTAACGATAAAGTGTACACGCTGGCGCAGCTTTACAATCTGCCTGACGACGTCCTTCCGCGTTAATTTTTCCAGGCCGGATAAGGTCTTGTGCCGCTATCCGGCAAAACCCCTGAGGGGGATCTGCCACTAAAGCCTTGTCTGATTTATCAGCGAGGCTTTTTGCTTATTTATGACAGCGCCACTTTGCTCTAAGATGTTGGGCTGTTTTCACTATCTGACGAATGAAGAGCCCATGGAAAATAATGAAATTCAGAGCGTGCTGATGAATGCACTCTCCCTCCAGGAAGTCCACGTTTCTGGCGACGGCAGTCACTTTCAGGTTATTGCCGTGGGTGAGATGTTTGAAGGCATGAGCCGGGTCAAGAAGCAGCAATCGGTCTATGGCCCGTTGATGGAGTACATTGCGGACAACCGCATTCATGCCGTGTCGATTAAGGCGTTTACCCCAGCGGAATGGGCGCGCGATCGCAAACTTAACGGTTTTTGAGCTACGGGTGATGTGCCGGTAGCGAAGATAAATTCTTAACAGAGAACAGAATAATGGATAAATTTCGGGTTCAGGGGCCAACTAAGCTCCAGGGCGAAGTCACAATTTCAGGCGCTAAAAACGCCGCACTGCCGATCCTGTTTGCGGCGCTGCTGGCTGAAGAACCTGTAGAGATCCAAAACGTCCCGAAACTGAAGGACGTTGACACATCAATGAAGCTGCTGAGCCAGCTGGGTGCGAAAGTTGAGCGTAATGGTTCTGTGCACATCGATGCGCGTGATGTGAACGTCTTCTGTGCGCCGTACGATTTGGTGAAAACCATGCGTGCATCCATTTGGGCGCTCGGGCCGCTGGTTGCCCGCTTTGGTCAGGGCCAGGTTTCACTGCCGGGTGGCTGTACCATTGGCGCGCGTCCGGTTGACCTGCACATTACCGGCCTGGAGCAGTTAGGCGCGACTATTAAGCTGGAAGAAGGCTATGTGAAGGCGTCCGTTGATGGCCGTCTGAAAGGCGCGCATATCGTCATGGACAAAGTGAGCGTCGGCGCGACGGTCACCATCATGTGCGCAGCAACGCTTGCCGAAGGCACCACCATCATCGAAAACGCTGCGCGCGAGCCGGAGATTGTGGATACCGCGAACTTCCTGATTGCGCTGGGCGCGAAGATCACGGGTCAGGGCACCGATCGTATTACCATCGAAGGCGTTGAGCGTCTTGGCGGTGGTGTTTATCGCGTTCTGCCAGATCGTATCGAAACCGGTACCTTCCTGGTGGCGGCGGCAATTTCTCGCGGCAAAATTATCTGCCGTAATGCACAGCCGGACACGCTGGATGCCGTTCTGGCGAAGCTGCGTGATGCGGGTGCGGATATTGAAGTGGGTGATGATTGGATCAGCCTTGATATGCACGGTAAACGTCCGAAAGCGGTCAATGTGCGTACTGCACCGCATCCGGCGTTCCCTACAGACATGCAGGCCCAGTTTACATTGCTGAACCTGGTGGCAGAAGGGACCGGCTTCATCACGGAAACCGTGTTTGAGAACCGCTTTATGCACGTGCCTGAGCTGAGCCGTATGGGCGCTCACGCAGAAATCGAAAGCAATACCGTGATTTGCCACGGCGTGGAAACGCTCTCTGGCGCACAGGTTATGGCGACCGATCTGCGCGCATCTGCAAGCCTGGTGCTGGCAGGGTGTATTGCTGAAGGTACGACGGTAGTCGACCGTATTTATCACATCGATCGCGGCTATGAGCGCATCGAAGATAAACTGCGTGCGCTGGGCGCAAACATTGAGCGCGTGAAAGGCGAGTAATCGTCAACGTCTCTTGTAACCCCCAGTTCAGTTGGCCGGGGGTTACAGCTCAATGTTCATTCCGGATTCTTTTTCTCTCTGCGACTCCTCATCATCCGCGTTCTGTCGATGAACTCATGCGTTTTGGCATCGTGATAGCGTGACGGCCAAATCACCCAGGGGTCAGTTCCCAGTGCCCGGGCGATAATCAACTCACCTTTTGGCCATGGTCTCGTTAACGCATTGGCCAGCGTTGATGAACTCAATCCATTTTTACGTGATTCAGCGGCCATTGAGGTCCCTTTCTTGCGCAGTCCGGCGATGATGTCGGCCGGATGCCAGTCAATCAGCTTGCTTTCCATCAATTCATCTCTCCTTTGGTTAACGGCTTACGGTTTCACGATCGGTTGTGCCGACACTATAACGCCCGAAGAACGAATATTCTAAAATGTTCATGTAAAGTGTGTGTATATTCAGAATATGCCAAGGTTCTGCGTGATTATCTGGAAGGGGGAAATGATTACTGGAACTTATAAGAAAATCCCGTGCAGGGCACGGGATGAGGGAAGATGCTGTAGGGAATTAACGGTCGCGCTGCACGGCGATATGTGCCAGACCAATCAGCGCTTCTCTCCACGGCGTATCGGGCAGCACCTGAAGCGCAGCGATGGCTTTATCAGCCTCTTCTTCTGCCCGCTGACGGGTCCATTCCAGAGAACCACAGGCGTTCATCGCTTCCAGAACCGGCTCCAGAAGGTGACGACCATTACCTTGCTCAATGGCCTGGCGAATCATTAGCGCTTGTTCTGGGGTGCCGTGGCGCATGGCATGCAACAGTGGCAGCGTTGGTTTACCCTCGTTGAGGTCATCACCGACGTTTTTACCCAGCTGCTCGCCATCTGCGCTGTAATCCAGCAAATCGTCAATTAACTGGAAAGCGGTACCGAGATAACGGCCATAATCCTGCAACCCTTTTTCTTGTTCTTCGCTACAGCCAGCCAGAATACCTGAACATTGGGCTGCCGCTTCAAACAAACGCGCGGTCTTACTGTAGATGACGCGCATATAGTTTTCTTCGGTGATGTCCGGGTCGTTGACGTTCATCAACTGCAAGACTTCACCTTCGGCAATGACGTTGACTGCTTTCGACATGACTTCCAGCACTTTCAACGAGCCAAGGCTGGTCATCATCTGAAATGCACGGGTATAGATAAAATCGCCAACCAGCACGCTGGCCGCATTACCAAACGCCGCATTTGCCGTAGCTTTCCCACGGCGCATGTCTGACTCATCCACAACATCGTCGTGCAGCAGGGTCGCTGTGTGGATAAACTCGATGAGGGCCGCAATCGTAACGTGCGCATTTTCCTGGTAACCAACTGCCCGCGCGGCGAGGACGGCGATCATTGGGCGAATGCGTTTTCCGCCGCCGCTAACGATGTAGTACCCCAGTTGATTGATCAACTGAACGTCGGAATTGAGCTGTTCAAGGATTGTCGCATTGACCCCCGCCATATCTTGCGCGGTTAACTCATTGATTTTTTCTAAATTCATCGCAAAAGCCGGGCTTCTCGCCCCGATTACCTTACTGTGTGGGAAGGTAACGTCGGGTTTAGGGTTATAAATATATGCTGATTGTACTGAAAAAACGCCGTAGATAAACGTTACCGTACGTGTTGTGTTTTTTTTCTTCATGTATTGACGGTAGCACTTGTCAAAGGCTCGCGTTTTGCGTAATATTCGCGCCCTATTGTGAATATTTATAGCGCACTCTGAATCATCAAAAAGGTGTGCGCGGAAGCGGAGTTTTTTATGTACGCGGTTTTCCAAAGTGGTGGTAAACAACACCGAGTAAGCGAAGGTCAGACCGTTCGCCTGGAAAAGCTGGACATCGCAACTGGCGAATCTGTTGAATTCGCAGAAGTTCTGATGATCGCAAACGGTGAAGAAGTCAAAATCGGCGTTCCTTTCGTTGATGGCGGCGTTATCAAAGCTGAAGTCGTTGCTCACGGTCGTGGCGAGAAAGTTAAAATTGTTAAGTTTCGTCGTCGTAAACACTACCGTAAGCAGCAGGGCCATCGTCAGTGGTTCACTGATGTGAAAATCACTGGCATCAGCGCTTAAGTTAAGGGGAGCAGATTAAATGGCACATAAAAAGGCTGGCGGCTCGACTCGTAACGGTCGCGATTCAGAAGCTAAACGTCTGGGCGTAAAACGCTTCGGCGGTGAAACAGTTCTGGCTGGTAGCATCATCGTTCGTCAACGTGGTACTAAATTCCACGCTGGCTCCAACGTTGGTTGCGGCAAAGACCACACTCTGTTTGCTAAAGCAGACGGTAAAGTGAAATTTGAAGTGAAAGGCCCGAAAAACCGTAAATTCATCAGCATCGTTGCTGAATAAGTTTTTCGCGTCCCGGTAACGGATAAAAGCCCCGCAACACGTTGCGGGGCTTTTTACATTCGACGGCCGGTAAATACGCTCGTCGCGCCGTGACAACCCGGAAACGAGCCCTTGCAGGGAATACGGCATGAAGCAGCAGGCAGGCATTGGTATTCTGTTAGCACTCACAACGGCGGTATGTTGGGGCGCTTTGCCAATAGCAATGAAGCAAGTGCTGGAGGTGATGGAGCCTCCTACCGTGGTGTTCTACCGTTTTTTAATGGCAAGCGTTGGCCTTGGCGCTATTCTTGCGGTTAAAAAAAAGCTCCCTCCGTTGCGTATTTTTCGCAAAGCGCGTTGGCTGGTGTTGCTGGCTATCGCAACCGGTGGGCTGTTCGGTAACTTCATTCTGTTTAGTTCATCCTTGCAGTATTTGAGCCCAACGGCTTCGCAGGTTATCGGTCAGCTGTCACCGGTTGGTATGATGATCGCCAGCGTCTTTATCCTGAAAGAAAAGATGCGCGGCACGCAGGTGATTGGCGCCATTATGCTTCTGAGCGGCCTGGTCCTGTTTTTTAATACCAGTCTGATCGAAATTTTTACCCGACTCACCGATTACACCTGGGGCGTTATCTTTGGTGTCGGTGCGGCGATGGTCTGGGTGAGCTATGGGGTCGCGCAAAAGGTGTTATTGCGCCGCCTGGCATCACCGCAGATCCTGTTTTTACTGTACACTTTATGTACGATCGCGTTGTTGCCGCTGGCTAAACCCGGTGTCATCACGCAGCTCAGCGACTGGCAGCTGGCATGCCTGATATTCTGCGGCCTGAATACGCTGGTAGGATATGGCGCTCTCGCGGAAGCAATGGCGCGTTGGCAGGCGGCGCAGGTGAGCGCTCTTATCACGCTCACACCGCTGTTTACGTTGTTATTTTCAGATTTATTATCACTGGCCTGGCCCGATTTCTTCGCCAGACCGATGCTAAACCTATTAGGTTATCTCGGTGCGTTTATCGTGGTTGCGGGCGCGATGTATTCCGCCATTGGTCATCGAATTTGGGGCGGTTTACGTAAGCATGAAACGGTGGTTTCGCAACCCCGCTCAGGCGAATGATTTACGGAGAGTAAAATGAAGTTTGTTGATGAAGCATCGATTCTGGTCGTTGCAGGTGATGGCGGTAATGGTTGCGTCAGCTTCCGCCGCGAAAAGTACATCCCAAAAGGCGGTCCGGACGGTGGTGATGGTGGTGACGGTGGTGACGTTTGGCTGGAAGCCGACGAAAACCTGAACACGCTGATCGATTACCGTTTTGAAAAATCATTCCGTGCGGAACGTGGTCAGAATGGCGCGAGCCGTGATTGCACCGGTAAGCGTGGCAAAGACGTTACCATTAAAGTACCTGTTGGTACGCGTGTTATCGATCAGGGCACGGGCGAAACCATGGGCGACATGACCAAACACGGTCAGCGTCTGATGGTCGCTAAAGGTGGCTGGCACGGTCTGGGCAACACCCGTTTTAAATCCTCGGTTAACCGTACTCCGCGTCAGAAAACAATGGGTACGCCGGGTGATAAGCGCGATCTGATGCTGGAGCTGATGCTGCTGGCGGACGTGGGTATGCTGGGCATGCCAAACGCTGGGAAATCGACGTTTATCCGTGCGGTGTCCGCGGCGAAGCCGAAAGTCGCTGATTATCCGTTTACCACCCTGGTGCCGAGCCTGGGCGTGGTGCGTATGGACAACGAAAAGAGCTTCGTGGTTGCCGACATTCCGGGACTGATTGAAGGCGCGGCTGAAGGCGCAGGCCTGGGCATCCGCTTCCTGAAACACCTGGAACGTTGCCGTGTACTGCTTCACCTCATCGATATCGATCCGATTGATGGCTCTGATCCAGTTGAAAACGCACGTATCATTATTGGCGAACTGGAAAAATACAGTCAGGATCTGGCATCTAAACCGCGCTGGTTAGTGTTCAACAAAATTGATTTGATGGACAAGGCTGAAGCGGAAGAGAAAGCGAAAGCTATCGCCGAAGCGTTGGGTTGGGAAGGTAAATATTACCTGATCTCTGCCGCCAGCCAACTGGGCGTGAAAGATCTCTGCTGGGATGTGATGACCTTTATCATCGAGAACCCGATTGTTCAGGCTGAAGAAGCGAAACAGCCAGAGAAAGTTGAGTTCATGTGGGATGATTATCACCGCCAGCAGCTCGCTGAAGTCGAAGACGAAGCGGAAGATGACTGGGATGACGATTGGGACGAAGACGACGAAGAAGGCGTTGAGTTCATCTACAAGCGTTAATCGCATTAAAAACCCCGGCCATGTTGCCGGGGTTTTTGTTTCCAGGTCTCACTGTAGGCCGGATAAGGCACGTTAATGCCGCCAGCCGGCAATCAAATTACCCATTTAGTTGTTCTGATAAATATCCTTGTACAACCGGCTCTCGAAGCGCACCAACGGAATACGGCGATTACGCTGGTCAGCTGGCTCTACCGCATAACCAGATAAATACTGCACGAATGCCATGCGTTGGCCGCTTGCCGTGGTGATGAAACCTGCGAGGTTATAAACCCCCTGCAGCGAGCCTGTCTTCGCCGATACTTTGCCATCCACACCAGCCTGATGCAGACCCGCACGGTATTGCAGAGAGCCGTCGTGGCCCGCCAGCGGCAGCATAGTGATAAAGTTCAGCTCGTTATCGTGTTGAGCGATATATTGCAGCACCTGCATCATGGTCGCTGGGGCAATCAGGTTATGGCGGGAGAGGCCAGAACCGTCGGCAATAATAGTGTTGCCGATATCGACGCCTGCCTGCTGACGCAAAATCTGGCGCACGGCGTCAGAACCCGCCCGCCAGGTGCCCGGCACGTTAAATCGGGCATGACCAATCATACGGAAAACGGTATCGGCAATCATGTTGTCCGATTTTTTCAGCATAATCTTAAGCAGGTCGTGCAGCGGTGCCGACTGCTTACTGGCGACCACCGTTCCTGGTTCGTTGACCAACGTCTGGCGCAGCAGTGTACCGCTGTAGGTGATACCTGCTTGTTTTAGCTCATCTTTGATAATTGCCCCGGCATAGCTGGCACCGTCCTGAATGGCGAACGCCAGCGGCAGCGGATCGGCACGTTGTGGCAGGCATCCAGTCAGCGTATAGCGGTTGAGATCACCGGGAACCACATCCAGTTCACAATATTGCGCTTCCGCAGAGCCTCGGGCGAGAGTTCGCACCTGACTGAACATGGTGACCGGGTAATAAGATGCCACGCGAATAAAGGCGAGATCGTTGGGTTTTTGCGCGCTGTAGAGTGAAACAGAGAAACAGTTTCTATCGACAATAGCCGCTGCGGGCGGTGCGCTAAAACACTGCGTCATGTCGTTCCAGGGCCAGCCGGGCGCTTTATCATGACTGGCAAAAATAGAGGTGTCGATCAGGACATTCCCGGCAATTTGCGTCACACCTGATTTTTTCAGGGTTGCCACCATATTGCGAATATCCTGGCGTTTTAACGTAGGATCGGCACCAAATCGTGCCACTAAGTCACCTTTCAATACGCCGCCTTCCACGCTGCCTTTGGTCTCGAGCGTGGTGGTAAAACGAAAGTCAGGCCCGAGCTGAATCAATGCCGCCAGCGCGGTGATTACTTTCTGGGTACTGGCGGGCAGCGCCATCTGCTGGCTATGAAAATCAATAGCGGGTGCAGGTGCGCCAACCTTCTGTACCATAAGGGCGAGGTTGGCCCCGGCAGGGAGCTGATTGATATACTCGTCGACGTTCGCAGCCTGAACGCTGAACGCTATACTGGCAGTCAATCCGATGGTAAATCTGGAAAATCGCATAATCTCGCGCTAACAACCTGGAAACAGGCCGTCATACTACGGCGCAACGCCCCAAAAAGTAAACGATGACCCATAAGGAACTCCAGGGTAAAATGATCATCAAATAGAGAATTGTAGCTGACCTGGGACCTTGAGCCCCGGGTCGGTATTTTTTTGCTTCTGACTCTGGCATGACACACGCCAGGGTGGGCTTAGCAGCCGGGGTGAGAGCAACTACCCCCTACAGGAATGTTCAAGAGGTATAACAAATGCAAGCTATCCCGATGACCTTACGTGGTGCTGAAAAACTGCGCGAAGAGCTGGATTTTCTGAAATCTGTGCGCCGTCCTGAAATTATTGCCGCTATCGCTGAAGCGCGTGAGCACGGTGACCTGAAAGAGAACGCGGAGTATCACGCGGCACGCGAACAGCAGGGTTTCTGCGAAGGACGTATTAAAGATATCGAAGCTAAACTGTCCAACGCGCAGGTAATCGACGTTACTAAAATGCCGAACAATGGCCGCGTTGTTTTCGGTGCGACGGTTACCGTTCTGAATCTCGATAACGATGAAGAGCAGACCTGGCGTATTGTCGGCGATGATGAAGCCGATTTTAAACAGAACCTGATTTCAGTGAACTCGCCTATCGCTCGTGGCCTGATCGGTAAAGAGCAGGATGACGTCGTAGTTATCAAAACGCCGGGCGGCGAAGTGGAATATGAAGTGACGAAGGTAGAATACCTATAATTCGCATCTTGGTTAAGATGTTGATACATTGTAAAGAAAGGAAAAAGGCCGCATAGCGGCCTTTTATCAACGAAGAGAGCGTGGCATTTTGCTCTCCTGCTAGCGGAAAACCCCGCGTTTTACACAAACTTCGTGTGCAACTTTGGGATATTCTTAGCGTGGCAGCGAGATTTTACGTTCTTTAGTCGGGCGATACAGTACCAGCGTTTTGCCGATGACCTGTACATTGCAGGCGCCGGTTTCGCGTACGATAGCTTCCACGATCAAGGTTTTAGTATCGCGATCTTCCGAGGCGATTTTCACCTTGATAAGTTCATGGTGCTCTAACGCTTGTTCAATCTCGGCCAGTACCCCTTCGGTCAAACCATTATTGCCAAGCATAACTACAGGCTTGAGCGGATGTGCCAGACCTTTCAGGTGCTGTTTTTGTTTAGTACTCAGATTCATCGTATATTTTTGCTTACGTTGGGATTGAAAACGGGTCATTCTACCGCCATCTCCCATATATCACCAAATAGCTGTGTAGAAATTTACACCATTGGTTACGATGAACTGCCCTTTGGGAATGTGAAATGACAGGTAAAAAGCGTTCTGCCAGCTCGAGTCGCTGGCTTCAGGAACACTTTAGCGATAAATATGTTCAACAGGCGCAGAAAAAGGGGTTACGTTCCCGTGCCTGGTTTAAACTTGATGAAATACAGCAAAGTGACAAAATTTTTAAACCGGGGATGACGATAGTTGATCTCGGTGCTGCACCCGGTGGCTGGTCGCAATATGCAGTTACGCAGATCGGCAACACCGGCCGCATTATCGCTTGCGATCTTTTACCTATGGATCCAATCGTTGGTGTGGACTTCCTTCAGGGCGACTTTCGTGATGAATTAGTCCTGAAAGCGTTACTTGAACGCGTAGGTGACAGTAAAGTACAAGTTGTCATGTCTGATATGGCGCCAAATATGTGTGGAACACCGGCGGTGGATATTCCCCGGGCCATGTATCTGGTAGAGCTGGCGCTTGGAATGGCCCGTGATGTATTAGCGCCAGGTGGTAGTTTTGTAGTGAAGGTGTTCCAGGGCGAAGGCTTCGATGAGTATCTAAGAGAGATTCGCTCCCTGTTTACGAAGGTCAAAGTTCGTAAGCCGGACTCTTCTCGCGCCCGTTCGCGTGAAGTGTATATTGTAGCGACCGGGCGTAAACCATAACCGGCAGATTTCAAACGAAAGTTTGAAAGAAACTGGATATAGAGTATCCTGACGCTGTTTTTAACACAGTTGTAATATGAGGTTAATCCCTTGAGTGACATGGCGAAAAACCTAATTCTCTGGCTGGTCATTGCCGTTGTGCTGATGTCAGTATTCCAGAGCTTTGGGCCCAGCGAGTCTAATGGCCGTAAGGTTGATTACTCTACCTTCCTGCAAGAGGTCAATCAGGACCAGGTTCGTGAAGCGAAGATCAACGGACGTGAGATTAACGTTACCAAGAAAGATAGTAACCGTTACACGACCTACATCCCGGTTAACGATCCGAAGCTGCTTGATAACCTGCTGACCAAAAACGTCAAGGTTGTTGGCGAACCACCTGAAGAGCCGAGCCTGCTGGCTTCTATCTTCATTTCCTGGTTCCCAATGCTGCTGCTGATTGGTGTCTGGATCTTCTTCATGCGTCAGATGCAGGGCGGTGGTGGCAAAGGTGCCATGTCGTTCGGCAAGAGCAAAGCGCGCATGCTGACGGAAGATCAGATCAAAACGACTTTTGCTGACGTTGCGGGTTGTGACGAAGCAAAAGAAGAAGTCGCTGAGCTGGTTGAGTATCTGCGCGAACCGAGCCGTTTCCAGAAACTGGGCGGTAAAATCCCGAAAGGCGTCCTGATGGTTGGTCCTCCGGGTACGGGTAAAACCCTGCTGGCGAAAGCTATCGCAGGTGAAGCGAAGGTTCCATTCTTCACAATTTCCGGTTCTGATTTCGTGGAAATGTTCGTGGGTGTCGGTGCATCTCGTGTGCGTGACATGTTCGAACAAGCCAAGAAAGCGGCACCGTGCATCATCTTCATCGATGAAATCGACGCCGTAGGTCGCCAGCGTGGCGCAGGTCTGGGCGGTGGTCACGATGAACGTGAACAGACGCTGAACCAGATGCTGGTTGAGATGGACGGCTTCGAAGGTAACGAAGGTATTATCGTTATCGCAGCAACTAACCGTCCGGACGTTCTTGACCCTGCGCTGCTGCGTCCAGGCCGTTTCGACCGTCAGGTTGTGGTTGGTCTGCCAGACGTTCGCGGTCGTGAACAGATCCTGAAAGTGCATATGCGTCGCGTACCGCTGTCTCCGGATATCGATGCGGCAATCATTGCACGTGGCACGCCTGGCTTCTCCGGTGCGGACCTCGCGAACCTGGTGAACGAAGCGGCGCTGTTTGCTGCTCGTGGCAACAAGCGCGTAGTGTCGATGGTTGAGTTCGAAAAAGCGAAAGACAAAATCATGATGGGTGCGGAACGTCGCTCCATGGTGATGACGGAAGCGCAGAAAGAATCTACCGCGTATCACGAAGCTGGCCACGCGATTATCGGTCGCCTGGTACCGGAACACGATCCGGTGCACAAAGTAACGATTATCCCGCGCGGTCGTGCGCTGGGTGTGACCTTCTTCCTGCCTGAAGGCGACGCAATCAGCGCCAGCCGTCAGAAACTGGAAAGTCAGATCTCCACACTGTACGGTGGCCGTCTGGCGGAAGAGATCATCTACGGTGCTGAACATGTTTCTACCGGTGCGTCGAACGACATTAAAGTCGCGACTAACCTGGCGCGTAACATGGTTACTCAGTGGGGCTTCTCCGATAAACTCGGTCCGTTGCTGTACGCTGAAGAAGAAGGCGAAGTGTTCCTGGGACGTTCTGTGGCGAAAGCGAAACACATGTCCGATGAAACCGCTCGCATTATCGATCAGGAAGTTAAGCTGCTGATTGAGCGTAACTATGACCGTGCTCGTCGTTTGCTGAACGAAAACATGGACATTCTGCACTCGATGAAAGATGCACTCATGAAATATGAGACCATCGATGCGCCGCAGATTGACGATCTGATGGCTCGCCGCGACGTGCGTCCGCCAGCGGGTTGGGAAGAACCGGGTTCTTCTAACAACAACTCTGGCAGCACCGGCAAGCCGAGTGCACCGCGTCCGGTTGATGAACCGCGTGCGCCGGACTCTGGCACTATGTCAGAGCAACTGGGCGACAAATAAGTTATCGTTGATGATGACCGTGTTTTAATTGAAAACCCTGGGGCTTGCTCCGGGGTTTTTCTTATCTGCATATTCAAGATTTTACCAGGGATAAAACTATGAAACTCTTTGCTCAGGGTTCTTCACTGGATCTCAGCCATCCGCACGTCATGGGGATTTTGAACGTCACGCCAGACTCATTTTCCGATGGTGGAGCGCACAACTCTCTGGTTGAGGCGGTAAAACACGCAAACCTGATGATTAACGCCGGGGCGACTATCATTGATGTGGGCGGTGAGTCCACGCGTCCGGGCGCGGCTGATGTGAGTGTGGAAGAAGAGTTGCAGCGAGTGATCCCAGTGGTCGAGGCGATTGCTCAGCGTTTTGAAGTGTGGATTTCGGTCGATACCTCAAAACCCGAAGTGATTCGCGAATGCGCCAGAGTTGGCGCGCATATCATCAATGATATTCGATCGCTCTCGGAGCCTGGAGCGCTGGAAGCCGCAGCGGAAACCGGATTGCCGGTTTGCCTGATGCATATGCAGGGGCAGCCGAAAACCATGCAGGAAGCACCAAAGTATGAGGATGTTTTTGCTGAGGTAAACCGTTACTTTGTTGAGCAAATAGCACGTTGCGAGCGGGCTGGAATCACAAAAGATAAATTGTTGCTCGACCCCGGATTCGGATTCGGTAAAAATCTCACTCACAACTACACATTACTGGCACGTTTGTCTGAGTTTCATCATTTTAATCTGCCATTGCTGGTTGGGATGTCACGAAAATCAATGGTTGGCCAGTTACTGAATGTGGGGCCATCTGAACGCCTGAGCGGTAGCCTTGCGTGCGCGGTGATTGCCGCAATGCAGGGGGCGCAGATCGTTCGTGTCCATGACGTCAAAGAAACCGTAGAAGCGATGCGTGTGGTGGAAGCCACATTGTCTGCAAAGGAAAAAAAACGCTATGAGTAATCGTAAATATTTTGGCACTGATGGGATCCGCGGTCGCGTAGGCGATGCCCCAATTACTCCTGACTTTGTGCTCAAGCTGGGCTGGGCAGCAGGGAAAGTGCTTGCTCGTCATGGTTCACGTAAAATTATTATCGGTAAAGATACGCGTATTTCCGGCTATATGCTGGAGTCTGCGCTGGAAGCGGGCCTGGCTGCCGCCGGACTCTCAGCCTCATTCACAGGGCCAATGCCAACACCCGCCGTTGCGTATCTGACGCGCGCCTTCCGTGCTGAGGCCGGGATTGTTATCTCCGCTTCGCACAACCCGTACTATGACAACGGGATTAAATTCTTCTCTACCGACGGGACTAAACTGCCGGATGCAGTGGAAGAAGCCATTGAAGCCGAGATGGAAAAAGCGATCACCTGCGTGGATTCCGCTGAACTGGGTAAAGCCACGCGTATCGTTGATGCTGCCGGTCGCTATATCGAGTTTTGCAAAGGCACCTTCCCGAACGAACTGAGCCTGAATGAACTTAAAATTGTGGTGGATTGCGCTAACGGTGCGACGTACCACATTGCGCCAAATGTACTGCGTGAACTGGGTGCAAACGTGATTGCCATTGGCTGTGAGCCAAACGGTGTGAATATCAATGAAGAAGTCGGCGCCACTGACGTCCGTGCCCTGCAGGCGCGCGTGATTGCGGAAAAAGCCGATCTGGGTATTGCGCTGGATGGCGATGGCGACCGCGTCATTATGGTTGATCACGAAGGTAATAAGGTCGATGGCGATCAGATCATGTACATCATCGCCCGTGAAGCCCTGCGTCAGGGTCAGCTGCGCGGTGGCGCGGTAGGTACGCTGATGAGCAACATGGGCCTCGAGCTGGCGCTAAAACAGCTGGGTATTCCGTTTGCCCGTGCAAAAGTTGGCGACCGTTATGTGCTGGAAAAAATGCAGGAAAAAGGCTGGCGTATCGGTGCCGAAAACTCTGGTCATGTGATCCTGCTGGACAAAACCACTACTGGTGACGGTATCGTGGCGGGTCTGCAGGTGCTGGCGGCGATGGTACGCAACCATATGAGCCTGCACGACCTGTGCAGCGGCATGAAAATGTTCCCACAGCTGCTGGTTAACGTACGATACACAGCAGGTAGCGGCGATCCACTGGAACATGAAAACGTGAAAGCGGTGATGGCGGAAGTGGAAGCGGCGCTGGGTAACCGTGGACGCGTCCTGCTGCGTAAGTCTGGTACCGAACCGTTAATTCGTGTGATGGTTGAAGGTGAAGACGAAGCGCAGGTGACTGAATTCGCCCACCGTATTGCCGATGCTGTGAAAGCGGCGTAATTCCGAAGAAAGTGAAAGCCGGAGTCTGAGACTCCGGCTTTTTTTTACTGTACGGCAAGCTGCTGTTTACGTCGGCGCTGCCAGAAGTAACCACCGACCATCAGTAGCACAAGGACTGCCAGCCACGGCAGAACCGCCAGCAGATGTCCAGACCGGGCAAAGGTTAGCGCAATCATCAGTAGCCAACCGCCCAGCATCGGAATCGCGGTACGCTTAACAATATCCACAGGCGAGACGCCTGCAATTCCCGCGATAGCAATGATTACGCCGGCAATGGGCGATAGCGTACGACCAATACCCGCCGAGATCTGGATAGGCAACATCATGACAGCGATATCGCTACCGATATGACGGCTGATGTCCGGCACCATGGGTGCGAAGGAGAAAAATGCCGCATTCCCGGAGCCCATCAGCGCTGAAATTGCGAAGGTGATCAGGGTCATCAGCAGGATAATAGAGGCGGCGCTGAGGCCAAATTCACCGGAAAGTGACAACAGTGCGTCAACGGCACCAATGGCTTTCAGTCCGGCGGAAAAGACTTCACCGGCGATAATCAGCGTCACGACGGTGGCAAAAACGCTGCCCATGCTGTCAAAAACCTTTTGTATGCCAGCCATCACCTCACGCGCCTTGCGATGACGGCAGTACTCACAAACCAGCGTAATAGCGAGGCTTATCAGTACAGCGGTATCCAGCGTGATCTTGAGAGAGCTGAATACTAAATCGCTGCACACCAGCATCAATACCAGCGGCAGCATGGGCAGAAACAGCCAGGCGATAGGTGCGTCGGCTTCATCAGTCGCCGTTAATGTCTGCATTTGCTGGGCTGCATTGTCGCCACTTTCCCGACGGTCAAAAAAGCGTTGCACAACAATATGCAGTAGGGCGATGAAAAGAATGACGGGCACAACGATTGGCAACTGATCCTGCACGAAATAGTTCACGACCTCGATGCCTGCAGTTTTGGCGGCGAGAACAGAGTTGCCGGAACCGGGGCCAAACTCAACCGCACAGGTACTGGCGATAACGGCGGCAACCGCGGCGCGGCTACAGCCAAGACGGGTAAGCAGCGGGTAAAGCGTCGCCATCAACAGCAGACCCAATCCGGTGGCGCTGCTGATAAACAGCGACAGGAATTGACCCAATAGCAGTGCCAGCCCCAGCAGCAGATAAGGCGAGTTCAGCCGTTGCAAAGGACGAGACGTCACCCGAACCAGTACCTGGCTTGCGCCAATGGCTGACATGTAGGTGGCAAAACCACCAATCAGCATAATTTGCAGTCCGAGGCCGCCGAGACGCACGCTCAGGGTATCGCGAATAAACTCAAAGGCGTCAAAGGGGCCAAATCCGGTGCTCTTTTTCACCAGGCCACTGAGTGAGGTCATTCCGCTAAAATGCGCGATAAGCAACAGCACAATCCCGGTCAATAACAGAACCGACTGGGGGTGATATTTTTTGAGGATCAGACGTCCGGCAAAAATGATGGCGATTAGCGCCAGTAGCAATGACATTCTTGCCCCCTTACTCGAAGTTGCCGGTAACCAGGCACTCGCCATCCCGCAGCAACGGTTTACCCGCGGCAAACAGATGGGCCAGCGAGAGGTCATCATTGAGTACACAGATATCAGCACGTTCTCCGGCGCAGAGCACGCCCCCGGAAATACCCAGCGAGCGCGCAACGTTTGCCGTCAGCATCGCGATGGCCTGTGACACCGGAATCCCGACATCAATCAGGCGAGGAAGCAGGTTAAGATTGCCTGCGACCGGTGCCGCGCTTAAACCTTCAACGATACCCTGAGCGTTAAAGCGCGGAACGCTGCCATTGCCGTCAGAACTGATCGTGATGCGATCCGCCGGAACCTGCGCTTCCAAGGCGTGGAGGATCGCCTGTTCCTGAGGTGTAAAGCGGCTGCCGCCAGACGTAACGTCGATATGGCCGCCGCGGTGGGCGAAAGCAATCGCCTGTTCGAACAAGGGTTCAGTTCTCGCAACATGCGTCGGTGAAATATGGTGAATCGGAATACCCGCATCACACAGCTCAATAAGTTGCGACATCCCTTCCGGCAGATTCCCCAGGTGCACATGCAGCAAGCCCTTTTTCCCAGCCAGCAGGGAAGCGACGCGAATATCGCTCACTATCCTCAGCAACTCCTGGAAAGAGGGGTAAGAACCGCGGTGATCGGCGAGGGCGATTTTTACACCAAGAATTGCCGGAATGAAGGCCATATCATCGCGGATGGATCGCGTAATAGTTGGGCTGGGAACGGCGTAGGCTCCCGTGTGCATAAACGCGCGTAATCCCTCAAGGTTGAGAGACTGCATTTTAGCGTAGAGATCTTTGGGCGAACGGGAAATGGCATCGGTGCCTAACACGCCAACCACCGTGGTAATACCCGCCTGAATCAGATCGCGCAGCTTGACGGCGGGCGTCCGACTGGCAAATCCGGCTTCACCACCGCCACCGGTAAGATGAACATGCTGATCGATGATACCAGGGATAACCCATTTACCCCGACAATCGATGACCTCGTTGATGCCATCAAACAATGAAATATCTTTTTCTACCGCCACAATTCGGTCGGCATGAATGAGCAGGGAGCAGAGGCCTAAATCCTCAGGAGAAAAAACACGGGCATTGGTCAATAAAGTAAACATAGCGGTCCTGTCAAACGTCGAGGGTGAGAGTCGGCAGGTGAAACGAAATATTGTTGTTATGATGCCCACCATAAAGCCATTACTATAACTATGACTATTACCGATTTGTTATTGGAGGATGCGGTTATGGCATGGCGGAGAGCACAACGTGGATTGTAAGTGGCTGGAAGATTTTCTGGCCTTGAGCCAGCATGGAAACTACTCTCAGGCCGCGGCGCAGCGGCATATTACTCAACCTGCGCTGAGTCGGCGTATAAAGGCGCTGGAAGAGGTGCTGGGCGTACCTTTGTTTGACCGGACAACGACCCCCGTCACGTTGACGCGCTATGGTGAACGCTTTGAACCTTATGCCCGGCACGTTCTCAGCACGTTAAGAGAGGCAAGCCATGAGCTGTCGGCGATGACGCCAGCAACGGATAACACGCTGGTGATGGTCAGCCTGCATACGCTGTCGGTGAATATCCTGCCGGATATGATCAACTACCTGCGACAGAGTGAGCCGCAGTTAAACTTTACGGTAAACGCCAGTATCCAGGGGATAGACAACCACTTCAATGCCCTGATGAACCGGCAAATTGATTTACTGGTAACCTACGATTTACCGTCTGCCCAGCCGGGGCTGGAGATCGCCGGAGGGTTAAAACGTTCCCTATGGCGGTATGAGCGATTTATACCGGTTATTTCAGCCCAGTTGGCTGATGCGCTTAATGATCCGCATGCTCCGATTCCGTGGCTATGCTACAGCGACTACACCTTTGTCAGACGTATTATTGAGTCGGCAGAACAACGCGTCCGCCCACGGCTAAAAAAAGTATTTGAGAGTGGTTTAAGCGAAACGATACGAGAAATGGTACTGCGCCATATGGGAATGGCCTGGTTACCTGAATCGATGGTGGCGGAAGAGTTGGTGAATCAGCAAATTATTCACTGCTGGCCAGAAAATACAGACCTGATTTGTGAAATCCCCGTTGTGGTATGGGCGAATCTTGAAGATCAACGTGCCGTTATGCAGAGATGCTGGGAGAAGTTGCTGCGTTTTTGATTGATATGGCGATTTTTTCCGCAGTTGATACAATGCTAACAAATTGCCCTTGCGAAGGTTATTCGCTTTGGTTAGTATTCACACCCGCTTCAGTGGGAAACAGTAAATATTCCCGCTTTAATGGTCGAAGCATTGTACGCGGCAACTCCGCAAGGAACAGGTTGATTATGCACGAAGCTCTTTTAGTAGTTTTCCTTATTGTGGCAATTGGCCTGGTAGGCTTGATCATGCTGCAGCAAGGCAAAGGCGCTGATATGGGAGCCTCTTTTGGCGCAGGCGCTTCTGGTACTCTGTTTGGTTCAAGTGGTTCTGGTAACTTCATGACCCGAATGACAGCTGTATTGGGAACCTTGTTCTTCATCATCAGTCTGGTGCTGGGTAACATGAACAGCAATAAGACCAATAAAGGAAGTGAGTGGGAAAATCTGAGCGCACCGGCGAAAACCGAGCAAACTCAGCCAGCTGCTCCGGCTCAGCCGACCAGCGATATCCCACGCTAAGTATTCTGTACCGAGGTGGTGGAATTGGTAGACACGCTACCTTGAGGTGGTAGTGCCCTAACGGGCTTGTGGGTTCGAGTCCCATCCTCGGTACCAAATTCCAAAAAAAAGACGCTGCAAAGCGTCTTTTTTTTTGTCTGTTATTTGTGGCTATCCTGTAGGTCGGATAAGGCGTTAACGCCGCCATCCGACATTATTACAACGCCTGATGGCGCTACGCTTATCAGGCCTACAGACATCCTATATTCCGCGCATAAAAAAGGCCGCTTTCGCGGCCTTAAGATAGTGAATCTTTACTTCGCCTTATTTTCCAGATTCTCAACCTGCGGCAGGCCGGTTGCGGAAGAGGCGGTCAGCAGGCCAGACTGCGCATAGCCGAACAGCTTCTCGCGGGTATCGGTGATATCCAGATTACGCATGGTCAACTGACCGATACGGTCGTCCGGAGAGAATACGGAGTCGCCTTTTTCCATCGTCAGACGTTCTGGTTTGTACGTCAGATTGTCAGACACGGTGTTGAGGATTGAGTAGTCATTACCGCGACGCAGTTCCAGCGTCACTTCACCGGTAATCTGGCTGGCAACCCAACGTTGCAGACCGTCACGCAGCATCAGCGCCTGAGAGTCGAACCAGCGGCCCTGATACAGCAGACGACCCAGCTGGCGACCGTGCGCGTGATACTGCTCGATGGTATCCTCGTTGTGAATACCGGTCAGCAGACGCTCGTAGGCGATATGCAGCAATGCCATCCCCGGGGCTTCGTAGATGCCACGGCTCTTCGCTTCAATGATACGGTTTTCAATCTGATCGCTCATACCCAGACCGTGACGGCCGCCGATACGGTTGGCTTCCAGCATCATCTCAACGTCGTCGCTGAAGGTTTTACCGTTCAGAGCAACCGGATGACCCTGTTCAAAACGCACGGTCACTTCTTCTGCCGGGATCTTCACGCTCTCATCCCAGAACTTCACGCCCATAATCGGGTTAACGATTTTGACGCTGGAGTTCAGGAATTCCAGATCTTTTGCTTCGTGAGTCGCGCCGAGCATATTGGAGTCTGTGGAGTACGCTTTCTCAACGGACATCTTGTAGTCGAAACCACAGGCAATCATAAATTCGGACATCTCATGGCGACCGCCGAGTTCATCGATAAAATCGGTATCCAGCCATGGTTTGTAAATCTGCAGTTCGGCGTTGGTCAGCAGACCGTAACGATAGAAACGTTCAATATCGTTACCTTTATAGGTGCTACCGTCACCCCAGATATTTACGCCATCTTCTTTCATGGCGGCAACCAGCATGGTGCCGGTCACGGCACGGCCCAGCGGGGTGGTATTGAAATAGGTCAGTCCGCCGGTGGTGTTGTGGAATGCACCGCACTGAATGGCAGCGATCCCTTCGGCAACCAGCTGCTTACGGCAATCTACCAGGCGAGCATTCTCAGCACCATATTCCATTGCACGGCGAGGAATGGCGTCATAGTCATCCTCATCCGGCTGGCCCAAATTCGCAGTATATGCATATGGGACAGCCCCTTTTTGTCGCATCCACAGCAGTGCTGCACTGGTGTCCAGGCCGCCGGAAAAAGCGATACCAATACGTTGACCTACCGGGAGATGCTTGAGAATCGTCGTCATAAAATAAAACCCTGCTTGATAGACTGGTGAAGAGGTCGGCTTATTATATTAATTGCATTTTTATGCAAAATAAATGAGTTTTCATTTAATCATCTTTTCTGGATGACAGGAAGAGTTTAGTGATAATTTCGTTAAATAACGGCGTGGGCGGCATATTTATCTTGCTGGGCTAGCGCTGGGCAGCATTCATTGATTTGCATAGTCGTAACAAGGTTGACATAACGCATAGTGAATCAATATACTGTGCGCAGATTTTACGTCCCGTCTCGGTACCAAATCCCAGCAGTATTTGCATTTTTTACCCAAAACGAGTAAAATTTGCCACGTTTCAGGCGCGGGGTGGAGCAGCCTGGTAGCTCGTCGGGCTCATAACCCGAAGGTCGTCGGTTCAAATCCGGCCCCCGCAACCACTTTCCCTTAGAGTTCTTTTTCAAATATACTGTGAAGACTTAGGCCTTCGTAGCTGGATTTGAAAAAAATTCTTTCGGAAGGTTCTCCGAACCGCAGGTGCGGTTATAGGGTTCAGTTATCTAAAGCCCCGATTTATCGGGGTTTTTTGTTATCTGACTACAGAATAACTGGGCTTTAGGCCCTTTTTTTATGTCTTGGGGGTGGGCTTGTCCACATTAGAGCAAAAATTAACAGAGATGATTACAGCGCCAGTTGAAGCCCTGGGCTACGAACTGGTCGGCATCGAATTTATTCGTGGTCGCACATCCACACTGCGCATCTATATTGATAGTGAAGATGGCATCAATGTTGATGATTGTGCTGATGTGAGCCATCAGGTAAGCGCCGTGATGGATGTCGAAGACCCAATCACCGTTGCCTATAACCTGGAAGTCTCCTCTCCGGGTCTCGACCGTCCTCTGTTCACAGCTGAACACTACGTGCGTTTCCTGGGTGAAGAAGTCACGCTGGTTCTTCGTATGGCGGTACAAAACCGTCGTAAATGGCAGGGCGTTATCAAAGCGGTGGACGGTGAGATGATCACGGTCACAGTCGAAGGCAAAGATGAAGTGTTCGCGCTGAGTAATATCCAGAAGGCGAACCTGGTTCCCCACTTTTAACAGTCTGGATTGAGGTGAAAAGCCCGCGATGAACAAAGAAATTTTGGCTGTTGTTGAAGCCGTATCCAACGAAAAAGCGCTGCCACGCGAGAAAATTTTTGAAGCGCTGGAAAGTGCGCTGGCTACAGCAACAAAGAAAAAATATGAGCAAGAGATCGACGTTCGCGTAGAAATCGATCGTAAAAGCGGTGATTTCGATACCTTCCGTCGTTGGGTAATCGTAGAAGAAGTTACTCAGCCGACCAAAGAAATTACGCTGGAAGCGGCACGCTTCGAAGACGAAAGTCTGAACGTGGGCGAATATGTTGAAGATCAGATTGAATCTGTCACCTTTGACCGTATCACTACCCAGACCGCGAAGCAGGTTATCGTACAGAAAGTACGTGAAGCTGAACGCGCAATGGTTGTTGATCAGTTCCGCGAACATGAAGGCGAAATCGTCACCGGTGTGGTGAAGAAAGTAAACCGCGACAACATTTCACTGGATCTGGGCAGCAATGCTGAAGCTGTGATCCTGCGTGAAGACATGCTGCCGCGTGAAAACTTCCGCCCTGGTGACCGTATTCGTGGTGTTCTGTACTCAGTTCGCCCGGAAGCGCGCGGTGCACAGCTGTTCGTAACCCGTTCCAAGCCGGAAATGCTGATTGAGCTGTTCCGCATTGAAGTGCCGGAAATCGGCGAAGAAGTTATCGAAATTAAAGCGGCTGCACGCGATCCGGGATCGCGTGCGAAAATCGCCGTTAAGACCAACGACAAGCGTATTGATCCGGTCGGCGCCTGTGTTGGTATGCGCGGTGCGCGCGTTCAGGCGGTTTCTACCGAACTGGGCGGCGAGCGTATCGATATCGTCCTGTGGGATGATAACCCGGCGCAGTTCGTGATTAACGCAATGGCGCCAGCAGACGTCGCTTCTATCGTGGTGGATGAAGACAAACACACCATGGATATCGCGGTTGAAGCCGGTAACCTGGCTCAGGCGATTGGACGTAATGGTCAGAACGTCCGCCTGGCTTCACAACTGAGCGGTTGGGAACTCAACGTGATGACCGTTGATGACCTGCAAGCGAAGCATCAGGCTGAAGCACATGCAGCCATCGATACCTTCACCAAATATCTCGATATCGATGAAGATTTCGCGACCGTTCTGGTGGAAGAAGGTTTTGCGACGCTGGAAGAACTGGCCTACGTGCCAATGAAAGAACTGCTGGAAATTGACGGCCTGGATGAACAGACCGTTGAAGCGCTGCGCGAGCGTGCTAAAAACGCACTGACCACTCTGGCACTGGCCCAGGAAGAAAGCCTCGGTGATAACAAACCGGCTGACGATCTGCTGAATCTGGAAGGATTGGATCGTGAGATGGCCTTCAAACTGGCGGCCCGTGGTGTTTGTACGCTGGAAGATCTCGCTGAACAGGGCATTGATGATCTGGCTGATATCGAAGGGTTGACCGACGAAAAAGCCGGTGAGCTGATTATGGCTGCCCGTAATATTTGCTGGTTCGGCGACGAAGCGTAATAAACTGTAGCAGGAAGGAACAGTATGACAGATGTAACCGTAAAAACGCTGGCTGCAGAGATACAGACTTCCGTAGATCGCCTGGTACAGCAATTTGCTGATGCCGGTATCCCGAAGTCTGCTGACGACTCTGTGTCCGCACAAGAGAAACAAACCTTACTGGCGCATTTGAACCGTGAAAACGGCTCAGCGCCGGATAAGTTGACATTGCAGCGTAAAACGCGCAGTACTCTCAATATTCCAGGTACCGGTGGAAAAAGCAAATCGGTACAAATCGAAGTCCGCAAGACACGCACCTTTGTGAAACGCGATCCGCAAGAGGCTGAACGCCTTGCCGCGGAAGAGCAGGCGCAGCGTGAAGCGGAAGAGCAAGCCCGTCGTGAGGCAGAAGAAGCTGCCAAACGCGAGGCGCAACAAAAAGCCGAACGTGAGGCCGCAGAACAAGCTAAGCGTGAAGCCGCTGATAAAGCGAAACGTGAAGCTGCGGAAAAAGACAAAGTGAGCAATCAACAGACCGACGATATGACTAAAACCGCCCAGGCCGAAAAAGCCCGCCGTGAAAATGAAGCCGCAGAACTGAAGCGTAAAGCGGAAGAAGAAGCACGTCGCAAGCTTGAAGAAGAAGCGCGCCGCGTAGCGGAAGAAGCTCGCCGTATGGCGGAAGAAAACGAGAAAAATGGTGTGAATAACGCTGAACCTGTCGAAGACACCAGTGATTATCACGTCACCACCTCTCAGCATGCTCGCCAGGCTGAAGACGAGAACGATCGTGAAGTTGAAGGCGGTCGTGGTCGTACTCGCAGCACTAAAGCTGCGCGTCCGGCGAAGAAAGGTAACAAACACGCTGAATCTAAAGCTGACCGTGAAGAAGCACGTGCAGCGGTTCGCGGCGGTAAAGGCGGTAAGCAGCGTAAAGGTTCCGCTCTGCAGCAGGGCTTCCAGAAGCCAGCTCAGGCCGTTAACCGTGACGTTGTGATCGGCGAAACCATCACCGTTGGCGATCTGGCGAACAAGATGGCGGTCAAAGGCTCTCAGGTCATCAAAGCAATGATGAAACTGGGCGCAATGGCGACCATCAACCAGGTCATCGACCAGGAAACCGCACAGCTGGTTGCCGAAGAGATGGGCCACAAAGTTATCCTGCGTCGTGAAAACGAGCTGGAAGAAGCAGTAATGAGCGACCGTGACACCGGCGCTGCGGCTGAACCGCGCGCACCGGTAGTGACCATCATGGGTCACGTTGACCACGGTAAAACGTCTCTGCTGGACTACATTCGTTCAACGAAAGTGGCCTCTGGCGAAGCGGGCGGCATTACTCAGCACATCGGTGCGTACCACGTTGAAACTGACAACGGTATGATCACCTTCCTGGACACCCCGGGTCACGCCGCGTTTACCTCCATGCGTGCTCGTGGTGCTCAGGCAACGGATATCGTTGTTCTGGTTGTTGCAGCAGACGACGGCGTGATGCCGCAGACTATCGAAGCTATCCAGCACGCGAAAGCGGCAGGTGTGCCGGTAGTTGTTGCAGTCAACAAAATCGATAAACCGGAAGCGGATCCAGATCGCGTTAAAAACGAACTGTCCCAGTACGGCATCATGCCGGAAGAGTGGGGCGGCGAGAGCCAGTTCGTTCACGTTTCTGCGAAAGCGGGTACCGGTATCGACGAACTGCTGGATGCTATCCTGCTGCAAGCCGAAGTACTGGAACTGAAAGCTGTGCGTAAAGGTATGGCGAGCGGTGCGGTTATCGAATCCTTCCTGGATAAAGGTCGTGGCCCGGTTGCTACCGTCCTGGTTCGCGAAGGTACCCTGAACAAGGGCGATATCGTTCTGTGTGGTTTCGAATACGGCCGCGTTCGTGCGATGCGTAACGAACTGGGTCAGGAAGTACTGGAAGCGGGTCCGTCCATTCCGGTGGAAATCCTCGGTCTGTCCGGTGTTCCGGCTGCGGGTGACGAAGTTACTGTTGTTCGTGACGAGAAGAAAGCGCGTGAAGTTGCACTGTACCGTCAGGGCAAATTCCGTGAAGTTAAACTGGCTCGTCAGCAGAAATCTAAACTTGAGAACATGTTCGCCAACATGACCGAAGGCGAAGTTCACGAAGTGAACATCGTGCTGAAGGCTGACGTACAGGGTTCTGTAGAAGCGATTTCCGACTCTTTACTGAAACTGTCTACCGACGAAGTAAAAGTGAAGATCATCGGTTCTGGCGTAGGTGGTATCACCGAAACCGACGCGACCCTGGCTGCGGCATCCAACGCGATTCTGGTTGGCTTCAACGTACGTGCTGATGCCTCTGCACGTAAAGTTATCGAATCAGAAAGTCTGGATCTGCGTTACTACTCCGTCATCTATCATCTGATCGACGAAGTGAAAGCAGCGATGAGCGGCATGCTGTCTCCGGAACTGAAACAGCAGATCATTGGTCTGGCTGAGGTTCGTGATGTGTTCAAATCACCGAAATTCGGCGCTATCGCAGGCTGTATGGTTACCGAAGGCACGATTAAACGTCACAACCCAATCCGCGTACTGCGCGACAACGTGGTTATCTATGAAGGCGAGCTGGAATCCCTGCGCCGCTTCAAAGATGACGTTAACGAAGTCCGTAACGGTATGGAATGTGGTATCGGCGTTAAGAACTACAACGACGTTCGCGTTGGCGATATGATCGAAGTGTTCGAGATCATCGAGATCAAACGTACAATTGCTTAAGGTTGTTCGGGTGTAGGCCGGATAAGGCGTTTACGCCGACATCCGGCAATGTAATGCCTGATGGCGCTACGCTTATCAGGCCTACAGCCTAATCACCGAATTATTTTCAAAAGGGGCTGAATGCCCCTTTTTTGTCTGGAGAATTTATTATGGCGAAAGAATTTGGTCGCCCGCAGCGTGTCGCGCAGGAGATGCAGAAAGAAATCGCACTCATCCTGCAACGCGAAATCAAAGACCCGCGTGTTGGTATGATGACCACCGTATCGGGTGTTGAGATGTCCCGTGATCTGGCATATGCCAAAGTATTCGTGACTTTCCTCAACGATCAGGACGAAGCTGCCGTGAAAAACGGCATTAAGGCACTGCAGGAAGCCTCTGGTTTTATCCGCTCTCTGCTGGGTAAAGCAATGCGTCTGCGTATCGTGCCTGAGCTGACCTTCTTCTACGACAACTCGTTGGTTGAAGGGATGCGCATGTCCAACCTGGTGACCAGCGTGGTGAAACATGACGATGAGCGTCGTGTGAACCCAGCGGACGACAGCAAGGAGGACTGATGAGTCGTCCTCGTCGTCGTGGTCGCGATATTCATGGTGTCCTGCTGCTGGATAAGCCGCAGGGCATGTCCAGCAATGACGTGCTGCAAAAAGTAAAGCGCATCTACAATGCCAACCGCGCGGGACATACCGGCGCGTTGGATCCGCTGGCGACAGGCATGCTGCCTATCTGCCTTGGTGAAGCGACAAAGTTTTCACAGTATTTGCTGGATTCTGACAAACGCTATCGCGTGGTTGCCCGTCTGGGCCAGCGTACTGACACTTCCGATGCCGATGGGCAGATCGTGCAGGAGCGTCCGGTAACCTTCACCGCAGAACAACTGGCGAGCGCGCTGGAGACTTTTCGCGGCGATATCGAGCAGATTCCGTCGATGTATTCGGCGCTGAAGTATCAGGGTAAGAAGCTGTACGAATATGCGCGTCAGGGCATTGAAGTGCCGCGTGAAGCGCGCCCGATTACCGTCTATGAGCTGCTGTTTATCCGTCACGAGGGTAACGAACTGGAGCTGGAAGTTCACTGCTCCAAAGGCACCTATATTCGTACTATCGTTGACGATCTCGGTG
Organism: Citrobacter sp. Cpo040; assembly: GCF_030332915.1. Lineage (NCBI taxonomy): Bacteria > Pseudomonadati > Pseudomonadota > Gammaproteobacteria > Enterobacterales > Enterobacteriaceae > Citrobacter > Citrobacter sp. Cpo040. The sequence continues at coordinate 687,269 of NZ_JAOWGX010000037.1, read as the reverse complement.
AGAAGCTGGGCTGCGGCGCGCACGTAACGTATCTGCGTCGTCTGACGGTCAGCAAGTATCCGGTGGATCGTATGGTCACGCTGGAACACCTGCGTGAGCTGGTCGAACAGGCAGAACAGCAGAACATTCCGGCGGCTCAACTGCTTGATCCTTTGCTGATGCCAATGGACAGTCCGGCATCGGACTATCCTGTTGTTAATTTGCCTTTAACATCGTCGGTTTACTTTAAAAATGGTAATCCGGTACGGACGACAGGCGCCCCGCTGGAAGGGCTGGTACGCGTGACGGAAGGTGATGACGACAAGTTTATTGGCATGGGGGAGATGGACGATGAAGGTCGTGTCGCCCCCCGCCGCCTGGTGGTTGAGTATCCTGCATAGCGCTCTCTGTCTTGCGATAAAAGGGCGCTGCGAGTAGAATACTGCCGCTTAACGTCGCGTGAATTGTTTAACAATCTGCGTGGCGTATACACAAAATCCTTCGAGCTGCATCAAGGCGGCAAGTCTGAGGATCCTCAGGAGATTACTTAGGTAAGTGACTGAGGTGAGCGGACGCAGCCAACGCAGAGCCAGTTTGAAGGATAAAGTGTATACACTGGGATAGCTGAATTAGAGATCGGCATCCTTTCATTCTTATCACTTTGGAGTTTTAAAATGTCTCTAAGTACTGAAGCTACCGCTAAAATCGTTTCTGAGTTTGGTCGTGATGCAAACGACACCGGTTCTACCGATGTTCAGGTTGCTCTGTTGACTGCACAGATTAACCACCTGCAGGGCCACTTTGCAGAGCACAAAAAAGATCACCACAGCCGTCGTGGTCTGCTGCGCATGGTTTCTCAGCGTCGTAAACTGCTCGACTACCTGAAACGTAAAGATGTTGCACGTTACACCGCGCTGATCGAGCGTCTGGGCCTGCGTCGCTAATTCTTTCGAGTTTCAGAAAGAGGGGGCCTTCATGGCCCCTTTTTTCCAGCAGATGGCAGCAATTCGCTGGAAACTAATGTATTGTTGCTATGAATGATCTTCCGTTGCAGAGGTTCGCGCGGCTAATGAGAGGCTTTACTCATGCTTATGGGTTAGGGTTGTCATTAGTCGCGAGGATGCGCAGAAGATCGGGTATTAACGATGGCGCAAAAATGTGCCGTCAAAAAATAGAGAAAGGATATTATTTTGCTTAATCCGATCGTTCGTAAATTCCAGTACGGTCAGCATACCGTTACGCTGGAAACCGGCATGATGGCGCGTCAGGCGACTGCCGCTGTTATGGTTAGCATGGATGACACCGCGGTATTCGTTACCGTTGTTGGTCAGAAAAAAGCGAAACCAGGCCAGGACTTTTTCCCGCTGACCGTTAACTATCAGGAGCGTACCTACGCTGCTGGCCGTATCCCGGGTAGCTTCTTCCGTCGTGAAGGCCGTCCGAGCGAAGGCGAAACCCTGATCGCGCGTCTGATTGACCGCCCGGTTCGCCCGCTGTTCCCGGAAGGCTTCGTTAACGAAGTTCAGGTTATCGCGACCGTTGTTTCCGTTAACCCGCAGGTTAACCCGGACATCGTGGCAATGATTGGTGCATCTGCTGCGCTGACTCTGTCTGGTATCCCATTCAACGGCCCGATCGGTGCTGCACGTGTTGGTTACATCAATGACCAGTACGTACTGAACCCGACTCAGGACGAACTGAAAGAAAGCAAGCTGGACCTGGTTGTTGCAGGTACTGAAGCAGCCGTACTGATGGTTGAATCCGAAGCTGAACTGCTGAGCGAAGACCAGATGCTGGGCGCTGTTGTGTTCGGTCACGAACAGCAGCAGGTTGTGATTCAGGCGATCAACGAGCTGGCGAAAGAAGCTGGCAAACCGCGTTGGGACTGGCAGCCAGAAGCCGTCAACGAAGCGCTGAACGCACGCGTTGCCGCACTGGCAGAAGCTCGCTTGAGCGATGCTTACCGTATCACTGACAAACAAGAGCGTTATGCTCAGGTTGACGTGATCAAGTCTGAAACCATCGCGACTCTGGTTGCTGAAGACGAAACCCTGGACGCTAACGAACTGGGTGAAATCCTGCACGCTATCGAGAAAAACGTTGTTCGTAGCCGCGTACTGGCAGGCGAGCCGCGTATCGATGGCCGTGAAAAAGACATGATCCGTGGCCTGGACGTGCGTACTGGCGTTCTGCCGCGTACCCACGGTTCCGCACTGTTCACCCGTGGCGAAACTCAGGCGCTGGTTACTGCGACCCTGGGCACCACTCGTGATGCGCAGAACCTCGACGAACTGATGGGCGAGCGTACTGACAACTTCCTGTTCCACTACAACTTCCCTCCGTACTGCGTAGGTGAAACCGGTATGGTCGGTTCTCCGAAGCGTCGTGAGATTGGTCACGGCCGTCTGGCGAAGCGTGGCGTACTGGCAGTAATGCCGGAACTGGATAAATTCCCGTACACCGTACGTGTGGTTTCTGAAATCACCGAATCTAACGGTTCTTCTTCCATGGCTTCCGTATGTGGTGCTTCCCTGGCGCTGATGGACGCAGGCGTGCCGATCAAAGCAGCCGTTGCGGGTATCGCGATGGGTCTGGTGAAAGAAGGTGACAACTTTGTTGTTCTGTCTGACATCCTGGGCGACGAAGACCACCTGGGCGATATGGACTTCAAAGTGGCGGGTTCCCGCGACGGTATCTCTGCACTGCAGATGGATATCAAAATTGAAGGTATCACCAAAGAAATCATGCAGGTTGCTCTGAACCAGGCTAAAGGTGCGCGTCTGCACATCCTGGGTGTGATGGAACAAGCGATCAACGCTCCGCGTGGCGATATTTCTCAGTTCGCTCCGCGTATCCACACTATCAAGATCAGCCCGGACAAGATCAAAGACGTTATCGGTAAAGGCGGTTCTGTTATCCGTGCTCTGACCGAAGAAACCGGCACCACCATTGAAATCGAAGATGATGGCACCGTGAAGATTGCTGCGACCGACGGTGAGAAAGCGAAATATGCTATCCGTCGTATCGAAGAGATCACCGCAGAGATCGAAGTAGGCCGTATCTACAATGGTAAAGTGACCCGTATCGTTGACTTTGGCGCATTCGTTGCCATCGGTGGCGGTAAAGAAGGTCTGGTACACATCTCTCAGATCGCTGATAAGCGCGTTGAGAAAGTGACCGACTACCTGCAGATGGGCCAGGAAGTACCGGTCAAAGTTCTGGAAGTTGATCGCCAGGGCCGTGTACGTCTGAGCATTAAAGAAGCAACTGAGCAGTCTCAGCCTGCAGGCGAACCGGAAGCTCCGGCAAGCCAGGGCGAGTAAGGTTGCCATTGCCCTCCGTGAAAGCGGAGGGCCTTTAACCCGGCAGGATGCCTTGTTAGCAACCGGGGAACCTGGACGTTCATTCAATCGTTGTCTTCGGGAGTGGGAAATGAAGCCTTTTTTGCGCTGGTGTTTCGTTGCGACAGCACTCACGCTGGCTGGATGCAGTAATTCCGCCTGGCGAAAGAGTGAAGTCCTCGCAGTACCATTGCAACCGACTTTGCAGCAGGAAGTGATTCTGGCACGTATGGAACAAATTCTTGCCAGTCGGGCTTTAACCGATGACGAACGCGCACAGCTTTTATATGAGCGCGGAGTGTTGTATGATAGTCTCGGTCTGAGGGCACTGGCGCGAAATGATTTTTCACAAGCGCTGGCAATCCGACCAGATATGCCTGAAGTATTCAATTACTTAGGTATATATTTAACGCAGGCAGGCAATTTTGATGCTGCCTATGAAGCGTTTGATTCTGTACTTGAGCTTGATCCAACTTACAACTACGCGCACTTAAATCGCGGTATCGCATTGTATTACGGCGGTCGTGACAAGTTAGCGCAAGATGATCTGCTAGCGTTTTATCAAGACGATCCCAATGATCCTTTCCGTAGTCTGTGGCTTTATCTTGCCGAGCAGAAGCTCGATGAGAAGCAGGCTAAAGAAGCGTTGAAGCAACGCTTTGAGAAATCGGATAAAGAGCAATGGGGATGGAACATTGTCGAGTTCTACCTGGGCAACATTAGCGAAGCAACGCTGATGGAACGCCTGAAGGCGGACGCAACGGATAACACCTCGCTCGCTGAGCATCTCAGTGAAACCAACTTCTATTTAGGTAAGTACTACCTAAGTCTGGGGGATTTGGACAACGCTACGGCATTGTTCAAACTGGCGGTGGCTAACAACGTTCATAACTTTGTTGAGCACCGATACGCATTGTTGGAATTATCGCTCCTGGGCCAGGACCAAGATGACCTGGCAGAATCGGACCAGCAATAGCTGACGTACACATCAGCCCGTAATCTTTTTTGATTGCCATCACCTTTACGGGTGAGGGCGTTGTTGTTCGTTAATACACCTACTTTGAGCCGGTTCACACTTTTCAATGAAAATTGCAGATCAATTTCATGATGAGTTATGTAGACTGGCCGCCATTAATTTTGAGGCACACGTACTACATGGCTGAATTCGAAACCACTTTTGCAGATCTGGGCCTGAAGGCTCCTATCCTTGAAGCCCTTAACGATCTGGGTTACGAAAAACCATCTCCAATCCAGGCAGAGTGCATTCCGCATCTGCTGGGCGGCCGCGATGTTCTGGGTATGGCCCAGACAGGTAGCGGCAAAACTGCAGCGTTCTCTTTACCGCTGCTCAACAATCTTGATCCTGAGCTGAAGGCACCTCAGATTCTGGTGCTGGCACCGACCCGCGAACTGGCGGTTCAGGTAGCAGAAGCCATGACGGATTTCTCTAAACACATGCGCGGCGTGAACGTGGTTGCCCTGTACGGCGGTCAGCGTTATGACGTGCAATTACGTGCCCTGCGTCAGGGGCCACAGATCGTCGTCGGTACGCCGGGTCGTCTGCTGGATCACCTGAAGCGCGGTACTCTGGACCTCTCCAAACTGAGCGGTCTGGTACTGGACGAAGCTGACGAAATGCTGCGTATGGGCTTCATCGAAGACGTTGAAACCATCATGGCGCAGATCCCGGAAGGTCATCAGACCGCTCTGTTCTCTGCAACCATGCCGGAAGCGATTCGTCGTATTACCCGCCGCTTTATGAAAGAGCCGCAGGAAGTACGTATTCAGTCCAGCGTTACTACCCGTCCTGACATCAGCCAGAGCTACTGGACTGTGTGGGGCATGCGTAAAAATGAAGCGCTGGTGCGTTTCCTGGAAGCAGAAGACTTTGATGCGGCGATTATCTTCGTACGTACCAAAAATGCGACCCTGGAAGTAGCAGAAGCGCTGGAGCGTAGCGGTTATAGCAGCGCTGCACTGAACGGCGACATGAACCAGTCCCTGCGTGAGCAGACTCTGGAGCGTCTGAAAGATGGCCGTCTGGATATTCTGATTGCAACCGACGTTGCGGCCCGTGGCCTGGACGTTGAGCGTATCAGCCTGGTTGTTAACTACGACATCCCGATGGATTCCGAGTCTTACGTTCACCGTATCGGCCGTACCGGTCGTGCGGGTCGTGCGGGTCGTGCGCTGCTGTTCGTTGAGAACCGCGAGCGTCGTCTGCTGCGTAACATCGAACGCACCATGAAGCTGACTATTCCTGAAGTAGAACTGCCGAACGCAGATCTGCTGGGCAAACGCCGTCTGGAAAAATTCGCCGCTAAAGTACAGCAGCAGCTGGAAAGCAGCGATCTGGATCAGTACCGTGCTCTGCTGGCGAAAATGCAGCCGGAAGAAGAGCTGGATATCGAAACGCTGGCAGCTGCACTGCTGAAAATGGCTCAGGGCGAACGTCCTCTGATCCTGCCGCCAGATGCGCCGATGCGTCCGAAACGCGAATTCCGCGACCGTGATGACCGTGGTCCGCGTGACCGTAACGATCGTGGCCCTCGTGACCGTAATGACCGTGGTGGTGAAGACCGTCCGCGTCGTGAACGTCGTGACGTTGGTGACATGCAGCTGTACCGCATTGAAGTGGGCCGTGATGACGGTGTTGAAGTTCGTCATATCGTTGGTGCGATTGCTAACGAAGGTGATATCAGCAGCCGTTACATCGGTAACATCAAGCTGTTTGCTTCCCACTCCACCATCGAACTGCCGAAAGGTATGCCGGGCGACGTGCTGCAGCACTTTACCCGTACTCGCATCCTGAACAAGCCGATGAACATGCAGCTGGTTGGCGATGCAGTTCCGCACACCGGTGGTGAGCGTCGTGGCGGTGGCCGTTTCAGCGGTGAGCGTCGTGAAGGCGGTCGCGGTGAAGGTCGTAACTTTAGCGGCGAACGTCGTGAAGGCGGTCGTGGCGATGGTCGTCGTTTCAGCGGCGAACGTCGTGAAGGCAACCGTGGTCCGCGTCGTGACGATTCTTCTGCTCCGCGTCGTGATGACTCTGCTGGTCGTCGTCGTTTCGGCGGTGATGCATAAGCCTTTTAGCTTTATAGCTGTAAAGTAAAATATACGGCCCCGATCTCAACAATCGGGGCTTTTTTTATTTCAATTGTACTCGTGTACTGGTACAGTGCAGCACATTGAGATGTAGTCACAATATAAATGACTGGAGAGATGGCTAAATGGCAACACTAACCACCACCCAAACGTCACCTTCGCTGCTCGGCGGCGTGGTGATCATCGGCGGCACCATTATTGGCGCGGGGATGTTTTCTCTGCCAGTGGTCATGTCCGGGGCGTGGTTCTTCTGGTCAATGGCGGCGCTGATCTTTACCTGGTTCTGTATGCTGCACTCCGGGCTGATGATCCTTGAAGCTAACCTCAATTACCGCATTGGCTCCAGCTTCGACACCATTACCAAAGATCTGCTGGGCAAAGGCTGGAACGTGGTGAACGGCATCTCGATTGCTTTCGTTCTCTATATTCTGACCTACGCGTATATCTCGGCGAGCGGGTCGATCCTGCATCACACCTTCTCCGAGATGTCGTTGAACGTTCCGGCGCGTGCGGCAGGTCTTGGCTTTGCGTTACTGGTGGCGTTTGTTGTGTGGTTAAGTACCAAAGCGGTGAGCCGCATGACGGCAATTGTGCTGGGCGCGAAGGTGATTACCTTTTTCCTGACCTTCGGCAGCTTATTGGGACACGTTCAGCCCACAACGTTGTTTAACGTGGCGGAAAGCAATGCTTCGTATACGCCGTACCTGCTGATGACGCTGCCGTTCTGTTTGGCCTCATTCGGCTATCACGGCAACGTCCCGAGCCTGATGAAGTACTACGGCAAAGATCCGAAGACCATCGTTAAGTGTCTGGTGTACGGCACGCTGCTGGCGCTGGTGCTGTATACCGTATGGTTGCTGGGGACGATGGGTAATATTCCGCGTCCGGAGTTTATCGGTATTGCGCAGCAAGGCGGTAACATTGATGTGCTGGTACAGGCGCTGAGCGGTGTACTAAACAGCCGCAGTCTGGATCTGCTGCTGGTGGTGTTCTCCAACTTTGCGGTGGCGAGTTCATTCCTCGGCGTTACGCTCGGTCTGTTTGACTATCTGGCGGATCTGTTTGGCTTTGATGACTCGGCAATGGGACGTTTCAAAACGGCATTGCTGACGTTTGTCCCGCCAATTATCGGTGGCTTGCTATGGCCGAACGGTTTCCTGTACGCCATTGGCTATGCAGGACTCGCGGCAACCATCTGGGCCGCCATTGTTCCGGCGCTGCTGGCACGTAAATCCCGCGAGCGTTTCGGTAGCCCGAAATTCCGTGTCTGGGGCGGCAAGCCGATGATTGCGCTGATCCTGGTATTCGGTATCGGCAACGCGGTTATCCATATTCTGTCGAGCGTGAATCTGTTGCCTGTATACCAGTAGAACAATTGCCCGGTGGCGCTACGCTTACCGGGCCCACAGAGATTGAGTAGGCCGGATAAGGCGCAGCCGCCATCCGGCACAAATAGTACTACCCCAATAATTCCTGCTTCACATCCATCGCCAAATCAAACGAATGTAGACGTGCCTGATGATCAAAAATCTGGCCGTTAACCATAATCTCATCAGCCTGGGTTTCACGCAAAATGGCGTCGAGACCATGCCGCACTTTTGCCTTATCACCGACCAGCGACATGCTCAGCGCCTGTTGTACGCCGTACTGCTCAGAAGCGGACCACAGCTGCTGCATATTCTCTACCGGCGGCGGTAGCTGGCCGGTTTCGCCACGACGCAGCCTCACAAATGCCTGCTGCATGGAGGTGAAAAGAAACTCGGCGTCGCGATTGCTGTCGGCGGCAATAATGTTGATGCACACCATCGCATACGGTTTTGCCAGCCGCGCTGAGGGTTTGAATTGGGTGCGATACAGATGCAGCGCCTGATGCAGCATATCCGGGGCAAAGTGCGAGGCGAAGGCAAACGGCAGACCAAGCTGGGCCGCCAGTTGTGCACTGTACAGGCTGGAGCCTAATAACCAGACCGGGATCTGCTCGCCGTAGCCGGGAACCGGGCGTACATGGGGATTAGGATCGCGGGCGTCGAACCAGTCCACCAGTTCAGCGACGTCGCGTGGGAAGTTATCGATATCACCGCTCATATGGCGGCGCAGTGCGCGCATGGTTGGTTGATCGCTGCCCGGTGCGCGACCAAGCCCGAGATCGATTCGTCCCGGATATAGCGTGTTCAGGGTACCGAACTGCTCGGCGATCACCAGCGGTGAATGGTTAGGCAGCATCACGCCGCCAGACCCGAGATGCAGCGTAGTGGTATTGGCAGCCAGAAAACCAATCAGCACTGAGGTTGCTGCGCTGGCGATGCCGGTCATGTTGTGATGTTCCGCCAGCCAATAGCGGTGGTAGCCGCGCTTTTCAGCCAGTTGAGCGAGATCAAGCGAGTGTGTGAAGGCCTCTTTTGCCGAGGATCCTTCAGGGATCGGCGCCAGATCCAGCACCGAGAACGGAATAGTTTTGTCAGTCATAACGGCTCACTTTGTTACCGGTTAATCTTTTAATACTGCATTAAAGATTAGCGAATGTTGTTAACAAAGTGAGCTTTATACGGCGGGCACCGAATATAACATGCCCGATGGCGCTGCGCTCATCGGGCCTACGGGATCGCTATTTGTAGGCCCGATAAGGCATTTATGCCGCATCCGGCTAGGCCTGCAGCTCCAGTCCAGCCAGTCGCTTCCAGTAGCCGTTACAGTCACTGTGGGCGGCAAGCGGTAATGGGGCACTGCCATTTTCATTGGCGCGGAAGGCGTCGAGCATGGCGAATGTTTCAGTGCCTGAAGGGGACAGACGCACAATATCAACCAGCCCCTGCATCGATGTCAGTTCGTTGCCGAGGTTGTAAACATAGCCGCTCATGGTCTGGATCCCGTTGAGGACAAAGACCTGCTGATTCTCCTGCGACAGCACATCGCGCCCGTTCGGGTATTTTATGCAGCAGGTTTCACACTCGTCTTTTGGACGGTCTTCAGAGCGTGCGGTAAAGCAGCGGGCAGAGTACGCCAGCGGCAGATGCCCGTAGCTCAGCACCTCAACTTCAAACTGATTGCGAATACCCAGCTCATCACACTGGTTGAGCAAGTTTGCCAGCCAGTCGCGGGAAAGCTCTACCGGCATACACCAGCGCACCATGCCTTGTTTGAGCAGCAAACGCAGGGTGACAGCGTTGTAGCAGTTGAGCGCATGCCCGGCGACAAACGGCAGCTTACGCTCGGCGCACATGTTTACCACCCCGAGATCGCTGGCTTCCAGCAGGAAGTCACCGTTTTCGACATAGCGCTTCAGCTCTCCCAGTTCAGAAGAGGCCTGCACCAGCGCCAGTGTTGACAGCACAACCTGTTTACCGCTGCCAGCGAGCGATTTCGCCATATCGAGCCAGTCGCCCACTTTGGTGGCACGGCGTTTACTGCATACCGCTTCACCAAGATAGATAACGTCGGCCTGGCTTACGGCAGCCTGCTGATAAAAATCTTCCAGCGTTTCTTTCGGCCAGTACCACAGCACCGGCCCTAAGGAATATTTCATTGCTTCTCTCACTGCCATTTACGGTGATACGCGCCAAGCGTGGTCTGTGTGCCTTCGGACATAGAACCGAGCGTTTCCATCCACGCGGCCTGCGGGACGTAGTTTTGCGGGTCGGCCATACAGCGGTCGATCGCCTGACGCCACACTTTCGCCACCAGGCTGACATAGGCCGGACTACGCTGACGACCTTCGATTTTCACCGAGGCAATATTGGCTGCCAGCAGTTCCGGCAGCAGCTCCAGCGTGTTCAGGCTGGTGGGTTCTTCCAGCGCATGATAACGCTCGCCGTCCACCAGATAGCGGCCTTTGCATAGCGTCGGATAACCGGCGTTTTCCCCGTCCTGATAGCGGTCGATCAGCACTTCATTAAGACGGGATTCCAGCCCTTGTTGGGTCTGTTGCCAGCGGACAAAACGGGCAGGTGAGCAGGCACCAACCGTGTTTGGCGATTCACCCGTCAGATAGGACGAAAGATAGCAACGGCCTTCCGCCATAATGCACAGGCTACCGAAGGCGAACACTTCCAGGGGAACAGGTGTGACGCGAGCAAGCTGTTTCACCTGATGGATAGACAACACGCGCGGCAGCACCACGCGGGCGACATCAAAGTTGCGATGATAAAAATTAATCGCCTCTTCGTTGGTAGCAGATGCCTGAACAGAGACATGGCGCTCAATATGCGGGTAGCGCTCTGCGGCATACTCAAGCATGGCGAGGTCGGCGAGGATTAGTGCATCCGCACCCAGTTGCGCCGCCATATCTACGGCCCGCTGCCAGCGCGCATAACCATCCGGATGCGCAAAGGTGTTAATCGCGATGTGCAGCTTACGACGGTGTTGATGGACAAAACTCACCGCTTCCTGCAATTTTTTCTCGGTAAAATTAAGGCCGGCGAAATGACGGGCGTTGGTATCATCTTTCAGCCCGATGTAGACAGCATCAGCGCCGTTCTCGATGGCCGCCTTAAGCGCCGGGAGGTTTCCGGCAGGGCAGAGCAGCTCCATAATTTATCCTGAACGTAGCGCCGTGAAGGGCGCAGAAATGTTAACGAAGAGGGATTTTAGTTAACCTTGCTGAGACAATTTTTGATTTGAGGCAGTTAAAGTCGTATTGGTGACAGCAATAAAGAGGTAACAATTTCGCATCGAATTGTTGATTTATGCCGCTATGTCGTTTATTTGATATGGCAAAATAGCAGGACTATTGAAACAGGGAGTAAAGCTCGTGTTGGATAAACTGCGTTCACGCTTAGTACAATTTGGTCCTTCTCTGATGAGTGTACCAGTTAAACTGACGCCCTTTGCGCTGAAGCGCCAGGTTCTGGAGCAGGTCCTGAGCTGGCAGTTTAGTCAGGCGCTGGCCGATGGGGAGCTGGAGTTTCTCGAAGGTCGCTGGCTGAGCATTCATGTGCGTGACATTGACCTCAAATGGTATACCTCTGTTGAGAACGATAAACTTATCGTCAGCCAGAATGCAGATGCGGATGTGAGTTTTAGCGCCGATGCCAGCGATCTGCTGATGATCGTGGCCCGCAAGCAGGATCCGGATACGCTTTTCTTCCAGCGTCGTCTGGTGATTGAAGGTGATACAGAATTAGGGCTATACGTAAAAAATCTGATGGATGCCATCGAACTGGAGCAGATGCCTAAAGCGTTGCGCGTCATGCTGATGCAGTTGGCGGATTTTGTTGAGGCGGGGATGAAAACGTCGCCAGAAACCAAACAGACCTCGGTAGGTGAGCCATGCTGATTCGAGTTGAAATTCCCATTGATGCCCCTGGTATTGATGCGCTACTGCGCCGTTCATTTGAGAGCGATGCGGAAGCGAAATTAGTGCACGACCTGCGTGAAGATGGTTTCTTAACGCTGGGTCTGGTTGCTACCGATGACGAAGGTCAGGTAGTGGGTTACGTCGCATTCAGCCCTGTCGATGTTCAGGGTGAAGATCTGCAATGGGTCGGCATGGCGCCGCTCGCGGTGGATGAAAACTACCGGGGGCAGGGCCTGGCGCGTCAGCTGGTCTATGAAGGACTCGATTCACTGAACGAGTTTGGCTACGCCGCGGTGGTTACGCTGGGGGATCCGGCCCTGTACAGCCGCTTTGGCTTTGAGCTGGCGGCCCATCATGACCTGCGTTGCCGCTGGCCGGGCACCGAAAGCGCGTTCCAGGTTCATCGCCTGGCGGACGATGCGCTGGATGGCGTGACGGGTCTTGTGGAATATCACGACCACTTCAATCGCTTTTAAGCTTCCGGGGTTTGCAGGCTGCTTAATAGCGCCTCAAACCCTTCGCCTTCGACAAGGCGCTCTTTCTGCCGCTTGGTGAGCTGTTTGACGCGATACTCTATGCGCAGGGCTAGCGAACGGTCGCCAACCTGCGCCGCAAATGCCAACGTGAGTTCCCCCTTTCCGCGTAGCGCCTTCGCGCCTTTCCCACTTTGATGCTGCTTATAGCGGCGTTGCACATCGGTGGTTATTCCGGTGTATAAGGCGTTGTCAGCGGTACGGATCAGGTACAGATACCAGGGTGTCATTGTTACCATCGACGTGATAATTTTCAGGCCTACAGTATAAAAGAGAATAGAAATGGAAACACTGACTGCGGTGACCCGCTGGCTGGCAAAGCAGCACGTCGTGACCTGGTGCGTACACCATGAAGGTGAATTGTGGTGCGCCAATGCGTTTTACCTGTTTGATGCGCAGAAGATGGTGTTCTATGTGCTGACCGAAGAGAAAACGCGGCATGCGCAGATGTCCGGACCACGCGCGCCGATTGCCGGTACAGTAAACGGTCAGCCTAAAACCGTCGCTCTGATTCGTGGCGTACAGTTCAAAGGGGAAATCCGGCGTCTTGAGGGGCAGGAGAGCGAAGACGCGCGTAAAGCCTACAACCGCCGTTTCCCCGTTGCCAGAATGCTGCCAGCGCCCGTATGGGAGATTCGACTGGATGAAGTCAAATTTACGGACAACACGCTGGGCTTCGGTAAAAAGATGCACTGGCTGCGTGATCTATAGTTAGAAGAGTGATTGAAGACCTGGGGAAGATAAGCGATGAGTCAGGTGTTAATAACGGGAGCCACGGGGCTGGTGGGCGGACATTTGCTGCGTATGCAGCTCAATGAACCCCGGGTCAATGCCATTACGGCACCAACGCGTCGACCGCTGGCAGATACGGTTGGTATCTATAACCCCCATGATCCGCAGCTAACCGATGCTTTGGCACAGGTCACCGATCCGGTCGATATTGTCTTTTGTTGTTTGGGGACTACCCGGCGTGAAGCGGGCAGCAAAGAAGCGTTTATCCATGCTGACTACACGCTGGTGGTAGATACGGCCCTGACGGGACGTAGGTTAGGTGCCCAGCATATGCTGGTGGTGAGTTCGATGGGCGCCAATGCGAATTCACCGTTTTTTTATAACCGGGTGAAAGGTGAAATGGAGCAGGCGCTGATCGCGCAGAATTGGCCACGGCTGACGATTGTCCGGCCTTCAATGCTACTGGGTGATAGGGACAAACAGCGGACGAATGAGATGTTTTTAGCGCCGTTGTTCAGGCTGCTACCGGGTAACTGGAAGTCGATTGAAGCGCGCGATGTTGCGCGGGCAATGCTGGCAGAAGCGCTGGCGCCTGGGCATGAAGGGGTTTCGATCCTGACCTCTTCCGAGCTACGCGAAAGGGCTAAATAAAAAAATGCCGGATGGCGCTGACGCTTATCCGGCCTACAAACGATTACGTTCTGTAGGCCGGATAAGATGCCACCATCTACAGGCGTGTTACTTAATAAACGTAAAGGCTGTCGTGACGCGTTTCACGCCGCTTACCCGGCTGGCGATATCCGCCGCCGCCTTCGCTTCACGCTCGGTCACCAGACCTAACAGGAACACTTCTCCGTTCTCAGTCGTTACTTTCACGTTAGAGGATTTCACCTGATCGCTGGTCAGCAACTGGGAACGTACTTTGGTGGTTATCCAGGTATCGTTGGACGCATCGCCCAGACCGATTGGCTGGCCCTGACGGATCTCATTAAAGACCTCAGTCGTACCTTCTACGCCCATCGCAATCTGTTTTGCTCGCGCAGACAGTTCGCTATTCGGCGACTGGCCGACCAGCAGCACTTTACCCTGATATGCGCTCACGTTGATTCGCGCTTCTTTCTTGATCTGGGCATCTTTCGACAATGCCGTATTGACGCGTAATTCCAGGGTACTGTCATCAACCTGGGTGCCGACACTACGAGGATCCGTCGCGGCTTTAGTCCCGACAGCTGCAGTTCCAACAACGGCGGCAGCGACACAGCCTTGCAGCAGCAGTGCAGCGATAATCACAGCAAGCGGCGAAAATGCCTTCATGTGTACTCCTTAATCATCCTGGTGAGGGAAAAGCGTGTTATCGATAAGATCGCAAAGGCAGTTGACCGTCAGCATGTGCATTTCCTGAACGCGGGCGCTGTGGTGTGAGGGTATACGGATTTCAACATCCTGTGGCCCCAGTAATCCGGCCAGTTCCCCTCCGTCATACCCGGTCAGCGCGACGATTGTCATGTCGCGTGTCACGGCGGCTTCAACGGCTTTTACGATATCGCGGCTATTACCACGCGTAGAGATTGCCAGCAGAACATCACCTGCATGTCCCAGCGCACGGACTTGTTTTGCATAAACTTCGTCGTGCAGGCGATCGTTGGCAATCGCAGTTAAGACCACATTATCAGTGTTTAGTGCAATCGCAGGTAAACTTGGGCGTTCTGTTTCAAAACGATTGATCATGCTGGCAGCAAAATGCTGTGCGTTGGCAGCGGACGTCCCATTACCACAACAGAGAATTTTGTTGCCATTGAGCAGGGACTGAACCAGCGTCATGGCGGCACGGGAGATTGCATCCGGAAGTGCTTCAGCCGCAGCTATCTGAGTTTGAATGCTTTCTGTAAAGCAGACTTTAATTCTATCTAACACGCTAATCCTTAAGAACCAGGCTCTGAATCTTCAACTATGAGCGGTCGTTGAACGCGTCCTTAAACCACTCAACATCATTTCCGGTGAAGGCTAACACATCGAACCGGCAATCCACAGTATCAAAACTCCCATTGTGGCGCGCAAGCCACAAGCGGGCGGTCTGTAATAATTTGTGTTGTTTGCTCCGGGTCACACTCGCCGCCGCACCGCCGAACTGTGCTGAGCGTCGGTAGCGAACCTCAACAAATACGGTGGTGTTGCCTTCACGCATTATCAGGTCGATTTCGCCACCACGTTCACGCACGTTAGCGGCGATAAAATGCAGTCCCTTGCTCAGCAGCCAGTCACGCGCGGTGGATTCCCACGCGTCACCGGTCTGTTTACTCGTTAACTGGCGGGGACGACTTGTCCTTGCTGGTATTTGAGCCATGATAACTTCCTGTTAATCACACAATCCTGCGTTGCGGTTAAGGCCCCGGTATTACCGTTAATTTCGAAACCCTGCACCTGACGCATTTGCGAGAAGTGGTTGGCAAGCGACCAGGCATCGATACCCATGGCATACATACGCGCCAACGAGTAGTCGTTACGAACCGCGCCAAGCGCCTGCTGCATAAGAGGTGCGTTAGCGCCTGCCAGCATCGGAATTTCGCTGTACTGCAAGCCTTCCATCTCCAGACGGAAATCCGGGCCGGCAGTGCCCTGCGCACTACGAGAGCTGGCGTACAGCGTTGCTCCGCTCTGGCTGCCGTTGCGCATGGCGATCATCGGCTTAATAAATGCAATTTCTTCCGGCGTCGCCAGAATATACACGGCATCAACACGACCGCTGCCGCCGGTGATTTGCGCATCGGTAGGTGCTGCCGGGATGGTCAGACCGCCAATCGTCACGCCGGGTTGGGCTGGCACAGAGGAGGCCACAGGGCTGCCTGTCAGGGAAATCCCTGAGCCGCCGTTGACGCCCATTTTAAGTTCAGCGGTGGAGCCGAACTTCTGCTGCAATACCACGCCGCCACCCAGTTTTTGCCATTCCTGTGCAAAGGCGTTGGCAACGCGATCGCCTAATGAACTCCGTGGAATCAACAACAGCGGCGTCTGTTTTCCTTGATCGCGGATGTGGCGCGCGGCGTCGCGCGCTTCATCTTCTGGCGACAGAGCAAAGTAACAGACGTTCGGCAGATTTTTCACCGATTCCGGCTGGTTAAGCGCCAGGACGTTCAATGGCGTGTTGCTTTTCATCAGCTCTTCAACATTGTTCTTCAACAGTGGGCCAACCACGATGCTGGCGCCATCCTGCTGAACCTGAGTCAGGATCTGGTTCAGCGGCTGTGATGAAGTGTCGTAGATTTTCAGCTCAGCGGATGGATTCGCCGGTGCGCTGGCGGTTGTTGGCTGAGCAGGTGCTGCGGGCTGCACAGCAGGTGTTTCTGGCTGAGCCGGCGTCTCGTTGGTCAGATCGCTTACTGACGCCTGAGACGGGCTGGCAACGCCGTCAGTCGTTTGCGGCTGTTCTGTGGTGGTCGCGGCAGCTGGAACTGCGGCAGGTGCGACAGCAACAGGGGCTGCGACAGGTTGAGTGCCCATGTTTTTTGCAGCTTCAAAGCCTTGCTGAATAGTCCGGCCAAATACAGCGGCCTGACCGTTCAGTGGTAACAGCAGGGCGATTTTGCTGGTGGAGGCGGGCTTAAAGCTCTGCACGTTAACCAACTGTGTTGGTAACAGTTTTGCCCCTGGGTTTTGCGGATAACGTTTCTGCCAGTCCGCAATACCGGCTTTCATCATGTCCGGATCGTTACGGTTATCGAACCAGACGCGCTGGAGATCCAGCCAGCCTTGCAGCACGTTTTCATCAGCATTGATGACCAGCGCTTGCGCTTGCTCCTGGGTCATGGACGACAGCGACTGCCAGGTGGCGTCCATATTTTTCTGCTTAGCATTCGCGGCCAGCAGCGGTTCCTGGGCGATCAGGGCGCGCAGCAGCGTCAGAGACGGGCGACCCTGGTTGACGTCGATTTGCGCCTGCCAGTAGCGTGCCTGTTGGTTTTGATCAAAATCGGCGGGAGTTAACTTATCCAGCAGGGCCTGTGCGCCAGCGACATCTTTCTGCGCGAGCTTAATCTCGACGGCCAGCAGTGACTGCTCACGCTGCTGGGTATCGCTTAGCTTCTGCGGTAGCTGGTTAAACAGTTCGATAGCCTGCTGGCTCTTGCCTTCTTTCAGCAGTGCACGAATGGCGAGTAATTGCCAGTTGGTCTTGCTATCATCTGAGCTTTGCTGCATTTGTTGCAGATAAAAGCCGGAATCAGCCTGCGCAGTGCCCTGCATATGGGCTGCACTCTGGTCTGGCGCCTGGGTGCCACAGCCTGCGAAAATCAGTGCTGCCAGAATGACTGGTAGCGCGCGTGCGGCTTTCAAACGAGAAAATGTTGAGGGTACCATACTGTATCCAGTGATATTTTTTTACTCAATGCTCAATATTAAATCGGCAATACGGACGACACAATGAAACAACACGAATCGGCGGATAATTCTCAAGGCCAACTCTTTATTGTACCTACTCCTATAGGAAATTTGGCTGATATTACCCAACGAGCGCTCGAAGTTTTACAAGCCGTTGATTTGATTGCCGCTGAAGACACTCGTCATACAGGATTATTGTTACAACACTTCGCGATTAACGCGCGTCTGTTCGCGCTACATGACCACAACGAGCAGCAAAAGGCCGAAACGCTGGTCGCGAAGCTCAAGGAAGGACAAAACATTGCGCTGGTTTCCGATGCCGGAACGCCGCTGATTAACGATCCTGGCTACCATCTGGTGCGTACCTGTCGTGAAGCGGGGATCCGCGTTGTTCCCCTGCCAGGTCCTTGTGCGGCGATTGCTGCCCTGAGCGCTGCAGGTCTACCTTCAGACCGTTTTTGCTATGAAGGATTTCTGCCTGCCAAATCGAAAGGGCGTCGTGATGCGATGAAAGCCATTGAGGCCGAGCCACGTACGCTTATTTTTTATGAATCTACCCACCGCTTGCTGGATAGCCTGGAGGACATGGTTGCCGTGTGGGGCGAATCCCGTTACGTGGTGCTGGCGCGTGAGCTGACCAAAACCTGGGAAACTATTCACGGTGCACCGGTCGGTGAATTGCTGGCGTGGGTCAAGGAAGATGAGAATCGTCGTAAAGGCGAAATGGTGCTGATTGTCGAAGGGCATAAAGCGCAGGAAGACGACCTTCCTGCCGATGCGCTGCGTACGTTGGCCTTACTGCAGGCAGAACTGCCGCTGAAAAAGGCCGCCGCGCTGGCTGCTGAAATCCATGGCGTGAAAAAGAATGCGTTGTATAAGCACGCTCTGGAACAGCAGGGAGAGTAACAGGTCCTGGAGTAAACACCGGCTTGTCGGAAGAAATGTCGGAAGAAATGTCGGAAGAACTTACTGAAAGCGTTGCAGCTAAAAGGCAAACTGCAACGCGTTGGGGCAACAAAGGGGGATGTGGTAAGTGCTGTAAACTTTACTTATCAGGATATTGCGAGCCGTCAATCAGGCAACTCACATTGCGGTGTAGCCATAAAAATGAAGCAGGAATAGTAGTAGTAATGGTGGCGGACAGATATTTTTCTACCGCGTCGCACTTCCCCTCACCGGCTATCAGCAGCAAGATCTCTTTCGCATTCAGGATGTCCTTCAACCCCAACGTAATGCCGCGAGTTACGCGATTGGCAGCCGTTTTTAACATGTCATGATGGCGCGTTTTTTCATCAAGTACACTGATATGGCAAAACGGTTCCAGGAGCTCTGCGGGTTCATTCAACCCCAAATGGCCGTTTTTTCCGATTCCCAGCACACATAAATCGAGGCCGCCCCGGCTGGCAATAATCTCTGTGATGCGTTTACATTCCTGCTCGTTAACATTTTCAGATTGAAAACCGACCAGTTGTTCTGCTCGTAAACCCAACGGTTGAGCGATGTGTTGTTGCAGGAAAGATTCACACGTTGCTGGTGAGTTCAGCGGAATACCGACCCACTCGTCCAGTTTCACAAAGACTACCTGCTCAAGAGCGATCTTACGTTGGTTAATTTTTTCGACAAAGTAGCGATAGGTGAGAAGCGGTGTGCCTCCTGTTGCCAGACAGATGGTTGCATCAGGTTTGTTCTGTATCAGCGTAATTAGCTGTTCGCTGGCGCGATCGCTTAATACGTCATAATTGTCGCAGTACTGGGTATATTGCATTTTTTGAGTCCTTTGAAGGAGGATGTTGCAGGCCGCTTCATCCTCTTTTCGTTTAAAGAATGCCAAGTGCTGACGAGATAATAGACAGTACAAACGTCACGCCGATTAACAGTACTGGATGTGCTTTTTTCACCCGCAACAGGTAGTACATCAGTAATGTGTATCCCATCGGTAAAATATTCGGGAATACTTTATCGAAAAAATCCTGCTGCAATGCCACGCTGTGGGTGCTATCGATTGCAAAAGACGTTACAACGTTAATGTGC
Source organism: Citrobacter sp. Cpo040 (assembly GCF_030332915.1). NCBI lineage: Bacteria > Pseudomonadati > Pseudomonadota > Gammaproteobacteria > Enterobacterales > Enterobacteriaceae > Citrobacter > Citrobacter sp. Cpo040. The sequence goes on along the minus strand of NZ_JAOWGX010000037.1, from coordinate 667,881 downwards.
ACATAGGACGCGATAAGTCCGCCAATAACGGTGATCCCAAGAATCGTCGCTGAGCGGGCAATCATCTGCGAATTTTCCCGGACTTTATCGATAGCCTTAATCCCTACTGAATAACCGACATGCGTCCAGCCGACACGCAGGAAAAAGATCATCAAATAAACGGCGAAGAACAAAATGGGGCCCAGTATGTTTCCCTGGCTGGCGAAAGAGGAGCAGATACCAGCCATAATAGGCAGTAAGGTGAACCAGAAAATAGCATCACCGATCCCCGCGATAGGCCCGAACAACGCGACTTTCAAGCCTTTAATGGTGTCGCGGTTTTCTCCCTTTTCTTCCATTGAGATCAGCAATCCCATCAGAAAACCGACCAGGTTAGGGTGGGTATTAATAAATTCTAAATGATCTTTCATCGCCGCACTGAGACCGGCTTTATCGTCCTTATAGATTTTTTTTAGTACCGGGAGCATAGCCCAGGTAAAACCACCTGCCTGCATCCTTTCATAGTTAAAGCTGGCCTGAAGAAGTGACGAGCGAAAGCCAAGGCGAGTAATGTCTTTTTTACTGATTTCAGATCCCATTGCTATAGTCCTCTTCTTCATTGTTTTTATTGGCTACAGGCTGAGGTTGAGCCTGCTGTTTGGCTTTTGCATTGAAAAACTCATATACGGCGAAGCCTGCGCCCAATACGGCGACGGGCAGAAGGTTGTTGACCTGGATGTAGCAAACGAAGAGGAAGCCAGCAATCAGATAAGGTATGTACTGTGCTTTGAACATCACGCGGAGTAACAAACCAAAACCGACTGCGGGTAAAATGCCTCCGGCCACTTCAAATCCATGTGTTAACCAGGCGGGCATGGCTTTTACCAGTGACTGCATAGCGCCCTGCGCCAGATATGTACACAGGAAGGCGATGATGGCGTAAGAAGAAGCAACAATCAGTGTTGTCAGCCAATTCAGACGCGTAAATGCGCTTGTGTTTGCTTCTTTCGCGCAGTTATCGGCTTTTGCCATGAACAGAGAGAATGCTGAGTAAAAGAATAATATTACGTATTGCATTAGAAGGCTGAAGGGCAAACCAAGGCCGATGGCCGTTTTGGCATCCACGCCGGTAGACCATGCGATAACCGTGGTCATTAAACCGGCCATGATTGGATTAGGTGGCTGTACACCTCCTGCGGGGGTCAGGCCGGCAAAAGCCAACTCGGTTAAACCACCCGTTATCAAGCCAATGTGAATATCACCCAGAATTGCGCCAGTTAAAGTACATACAATAATCGGTCTGAATAAAAATAAGGCTTCCAGCCAAAAATCAATTCCCAACAAGAAAACTAATGCAGCCAGGGATATACCCTGAATAAGGGTTATTTCATGCATATAGATCACCTCAAGTAAATAAATCCTTTTATTTTGAAAAAGTTGCCGAGCCTTTTAATCAGGGATCTGTTCTTTTTGATCACCAGGGACATCCTGAATAAAGATATTAACACCCTGTTTTTTTATAAACTGAAGGTCGTCAAGATCTTGTCCGTTGACGTAAACTTTGCTGCTAATCTGTTTTTTACCTTCAGAAAAATGCATATTGCCTACGTTGACGTCATTAAGTTGAATACCGCCTTCAAGCAATCGTCTTACCGTTTGTGGTGTTCGGCAAATCAGAAAGATTTTCTGATGTGGCGCGGCCTTACCGATAACGTTTATGGTTTTATCTATGGAAAAAAAACGGATGCCAAAACCGTAAGTTTCAGCAGTAATGCCCATTAATTTCTGCTGAATCTCATCTTGAGCAACGTCATCATCAACAACGACCAACAGGTTCGCACCAATTGTGGATGTCCATGTGACACCAACTTGCCCATGTACTAATCGGTTATCAATGCGGGTTAATAGAATATTTGGACCACTCATACTTAAATCCTCACCATAAAAAGATTGAATAATATAGATTATTGAAATATATTATTATTGCAGTATCACATTTGAAAATTCATTCAGCATAATTAAAAAATACATATCCTCTATTATTCGAATAATGAGTGCTACCTGACATTACGCAGATAGCACTCGTGAATAAAAAAGAAATATAACGATGGTTATGATGATTCGCAGGCAGCCATCAATTTGTTTGCTGACCCGCATACAGTGATTTTGCTACGTACCACCTCTTTCATAGCATCCATACCGACCCGCATGTAATAGCGAGGATCGTTGCCCTGCGGATTTTCCGCAAACCATGCTTTGACCGCATCGGCAAAAGCGATTTTCAGTTCGGTCGCGACGTTAACTTTGCAAACGCCAAGCTCGATCGTGCGGCGGACGTATTCGTCAGGGACATCGCTTGCGCCATGCAGCACCAGCGGAACGTCGACTACCTCACGAATTTCACCCAGCCGCTGGAAATCGATTTTGGGTGTTTTGGTGTACAAACCGTGTGCTGTGCCGATGGCAACAGCAAGGCTATCTACGCCAGTACGCTCAACAAACCGTTTAGCTTCTTGTGGATCGGTTAGGAAGGCGCTTTCTGCATCCACGCTCATATCATCTTCTACGCCACCGAGGCGGCCCAGCTCAGCTTCCACGCTGCAATCTTTGGCATGGCAAAAATCCACAACGGATTTCACCAGCTTCACGTTTTCTTCAAACGGAAAGTGGCTGCCGTCAATCATTGCGCTGCGCACTCCTGCATTCACTTTACGACGGATATCGTCCAGCGACTCATGGTGATCGAGGTGCAGCGCAAGCGGTATTCCGTAGCTGATGGAATAAGCGCTGCACAGCGCGTAGATCTCTTCCAGCGCGATATGTTTAAAGGTGCCTGGCGTCCCGGCAAGGATCACCGGCGATTGCATTTCAGAGCACACTTCAAGGATCGCCTGGATCGTCTCGGCGTTATGAATGTTGAAGGCGGGTACGGCATAGCCCTTTTTTTGTGCATCCAGCAGGAGGTATTTCGTGGAAATAATGCTCATAAAACGATCCTTTTAGGCGTTCCAGGGATGAATAACAACGCCCTGTACAACGCGGTTCACAGTGCCGCTGGCAGAAGGCGTATCCGGTGTATTGCCGATATTGATGGATTGCGTCAAAGCAAAAACCTGGGCGTAGATCAGGAAGCAGAACGCCAATTCCATATCGATGAAAGTGCGTGCTGGTGGCAGCAGAATATGTGGGCCAGCTTCAATCACCTCATGGGTTTGTGCGGCAATCGCGACAACCCGCAATGCCTGCCGATCGCGGCGTAACTCTGCCAGCAGATCGAGATCGTATTGACGTGTATAGGGATGGTTGGAAACAAAGACTACTACCAGCGTTTCGTTATCAACCAGTGACTTCGGACCGTGACGAAAACCTGTCGGGGAGTCATAGAATGCAGCCAGTTTGCCTGCCGTCAGCTCCAGGACTTTCAGGGCCGATTCACGCGCGACGCCCTGTAATCCACCGCTACCGAGGTAGACGATCCGTTTCCAGGGCTCATTGCCAAATACGCCGTCGCTGAAATCGCCCAGTGAAGTCAGGATCGCCTGGCACCGATCGGCCACGTCGCGGAAGGTCTGACTGTTGATTTTCTCCGGGGCGAATACTGCCAGGCAGCTGGCCATCATGGTGGTAATGCTGCTGGTCATGGCGAAACCACGATCATGTGTCTCCGCGGGCATTAGCAGAGCAAAAGCATTGTCGCTTGCAACTGCGTTTTGATACAGGCTACCTGCTTCGTTACAGGTGATTGGCAGGTGATAACACTCAGGCACAAACTGATTAGCCAGCTCTACCGCAGCAACACTTTCAGGGCTGTTACCTGAGCGAGCGAAAGAAATGAGCAGCAGCGGATGTGCGGGATTCAGGTAATCCATCGGATTGGTGACCAGATCGGTGGTCGGTACAGCGCTGATGTTTTTACCGGTATAGCTTGCCAGCCAGGGGGCGATGATGTCGCCAATGAATGCTGATGTTCCGGCCCCGGTCAGTATGATCCGCAGATCGTTTTTGCGCAGTAATGGTGCGAGAAAGCTGTCAATGGCAGATCGAATGTTGTCGATATTCGTAAGGGAACGGATCCAACTGGCTGGTTGTTGACGGATCTCTTCTTCGGTCCAGGTGCCCGTTACCGCGGTAACAGGGGTATAGGTTTCTGGCATAACTTAAGTCCTTAGTCTTGTAAATTCCACATAAGACGCTGGCGAGAATGTCGCTATCTTTCGTTTCGTTTCACTTGTTCATCTTGTCGATTGATTAAAATCTATAGGAAAGAAATCGAAAGAGCAATAATCCAAAAGGAAATAAAACGAAATTTGTGATCGTGAGAACGAAGGATATGGTTATCTTATTGATCTATAAAGAAGAGGTTGATTGCGATGTGGATCGGTATTTCCATAAGCGAAAGGAAAAGAAAGGCCTTGCGATCGAAGACCGCAGGCCAACAGGATGCAAAATGAAAGGTCTAAAGGGGGAGAGCCTGACCCTGAATCCAAATCTGTTGTAAATATAGCCCGCTATTAAGCGCGATCGCGTCGGCTCGTTTTCCCACTGCTAACGATCCCAGTAGGCGATCGATACCTAACAAACGTGCGGGGTGGAGTGAGGCCATATGAATTGCCTCTTCTGCCGTTATCCCGGTGAGCTCGACCATATTACGTACGGCTGCATCAACCGAGAGCGTGCTACCAGCCAGGCCACCGGAAGCGGTACGCACAATACCACTGTGCATTTCAACCTCCTCACCGCAGAGCGTATAGCATCCGTCTGGCATTCCTGCAGCCTGCATGGCATCGGTGATCAGCACCAGTCTGTCTTTGGCGCAACAGCAGCAAAGCTTCATGGCCGCCGGGTGGACATGGTGTCCGTCAGCGATAAGTTCCAGCCAGGCGCGAGGGTCGGTTAAGCCTGCGCCAACCATTCCTGGCTCCCGATGATGTAAGCCGGTCATACCGTTATAGCAGTGAACCAGTCCGTCAGCGCCGGCGTCAAAAGCTGCGCGGGTTTGTTCCCAGGTAGCTGCGCTGTGTCCCAGCATCACCCGTACGTTGCGCTGCTTCAGATGTTCGATGGCCTGCAATGCACCGGGTTTTTCTGGTGCCAGTGCAACGACACGCAATGTTTGCTGGGAAATCGCAATCAGTTCATCCAGTTCACTGAGTTCCAGTTCCCTGAAAAGCTCAGGCGGGTGCGCCCCTTTGTTCTGCGGCGTAAAGTACGGGCCTTCAAGATAACTGCCCAGCACCTGTGCGCCGGGCCCTCCGGAATGGTAGCGATGGGCAATACGCTCAAGCGCCTTATGAATATCCGGTAGTGGTGCTGTGACGGTAGTGGGTAGCCAGTTGGCTACCCCTTCACGCGCTTTGTGCATCGCCAGTTTGTCGAGCGTATCCGGTGCTTCATCCATCACATCTGCACCCGCGCCCCCGTGCACGTGGGTATCAATGTATGCCGGACAGAGCAGTTCAGCATCGCGGACCATAACGCCGGAAGGAATTGGCTCTATTGCCGCAATGATACCGTCTTCAACATGCAATTGATGATCGTCCAGCCAGCCCTGTTCTGTCAGTAGACGTCTGGCGCGCAGTAGCTGTGTCATATCCCTTCCTCAACGGGCTTTTCCTCACGGCAGCGTCCCAGTTCGTCCACCAGGCTGGTTAAACCCCGGTGCCCGCACTCCAGCGCTTGCAAACGAAACGCTTCGCTGCTCAGGCCGTCACGCTCCAGCACCATCTCCAGGAGCAGTTGCAGATTGGTACCGGTGATCACTTCAGTGCCTTGCCTTTGCATCGCCAGCGTGGAAGCGACGCGAAATGGCGTCCCGCCCAACAGGTCTGTCAGAAACACGATATCTTGCTGCGCATCCAGTTCACTCACCGCCTGTTCAAGTTGCGAAGTGAGTAAGGCAGTGGTAGAGGTTTCTGGAAAGTCGATGGCAATGAACTGAGTCTGTTCACCCAGAATCTGTTTCATCGCTTTTTCCATTCCGCTGGCAAACCCGCCATGACCCGTCAAAATAATACCTAACATCTACAACCCCTTATATTTACAGGAAATGACAGAACTTACCTACGACGCCGAGCACCACGGTAATGGCGATAAGGCGCAGAGGACTCCAGCCACGGCGGACCAGCCAGAACATGGTCAATGTGTAGACCAACGGCAAAAATGCAGGCATCAGCTTGTCTATCACGTCTGTTTGCAGTTTCACTACCGCATCGCCAGCTGTGATTTCCAGCGTAGTGCTCAGGCGAACATAGGTCGCTACCAGCGCACCGATCACCGTCATCCCTACGATGGATGCCGCATGTCCAACTTTTTTGGTGTTAGCTTTAATCAGCGGAATGGCAGCAACACCCATTCGATAAGCATAGTGTGCCAGCCCAAAGCGCAGACCAAGATGAACCACGTTGAACATAACAATAAAGACAACTGCGCCAAGAATAGAGCCTTGCAGCGCCAGGCTGGCACCGATACCGCCGCAAATAGGCAGTAACGTTAACCAGAACATGGCATCACCGATGCCGCCCAGCGGCGCACCCACGGCAATCTTGGTACTTTGAATACTGTTCACATCCTGCTTGGAGCGTTCCATCGCCAGGATAATCCCGATAACAAACGTGACCAGGAACGGGTGCGTGTTGAAGAAGCCCATATGGCCTTTCATCGAACGCGCCAGATCGCGCTTATTGGTATGGATCTTTTTCAGAGCAGGTAACAGGCCGTACAGCCATCCTGATGCCTGCATACGTTCGTAGTTAAAAGAGGCCTGCAACAGCATTGAACGCCAGGCAACACGGTTGATATCTTTTTTCGTCAGTTCGGCACCGATATTCTGGTCTTCGTAGACGTTTTCATTGGTGCCTGACAGCAGCGTTTCTTCGGTTTCGGAAACGTTCGGCAGAGCCGTTTGATTAGATGCCATCTTCGAATTCCTCTTTTTGTGCTGCGGGAGCTGTAGGTTCAGGTGATTTACGCAGAAAATCGATCAGCGCCATTGCCAGTGCTGCGGCGGCGATCGCCAGCACAGGGAGTTTGAGCCAGGCTGCGGCGACAAAACCCAGGATGAAATAGGGGATATAGACGTTTTTCATCATGATTTTCAGCAGTACGGCGAAGCCGATAGCTGGCATGATGCCGCCTGCCACACCCAGGCCGTCAATCAGACGCGTTGGCAGAACATCTATCGCGGTTTTGGCATGTTCCGCGCCAAAGTAAATCGGCAGGAACGCGCATAAAAAGTAGAAGGTCCCCAGCGCGAGCAACGCCAGATAGTTGACTCGCTCAATCCCGGCGGTATCGGCATTCGCTGCCATGCGATCGCAGCGAGCCATCACCCCGGACATCACAGAGAACAGGAAGGTAATCCCCATCTGTACTGCTACGGCGAACGGTACCGCCACACCTACGGCAACTTCAGGTTTCACTCCGGTCGTTATGGCAAACGTGGTTCCTACGATAGTGCCGATAATCACGTTTGGTGGTTGAGCTCCCGCTAGTGGGGCAAGACCCATCCACACCAGTTCCAGCGTGCCACCTGTTAAAATACCGGTATGCAGATCGCCCAGAATCAGGCCGACCAGCGGCCCGAGAACAACCGGGCGGTGCATGTGCGTTAACCCGTTGAACATATCCAGGCCTGCAATAAAGGCGAGAATACCCAACGCAAAAGCCTGCAACAGACTGATTTCCATTGTGAATCCCTCAGAGAAGTTTATAGAGGTCCTGGGCGGGTTCTGTTGGAACGCCCTGAACGAAGCATTCCACTCCAGCGGCTTTAAGCCCGTTGAACGCCGTAATATCGGCAGCGTCTACAGAAACCGTTTTGGCGATTTGTTGCTTGCCGTTGGCGTAGTGCATATTGCCAACGTTGATACGGTTAACAGGAACACCGCCTTCGACCAGACGGAAGAAATCCGCAGGCGATTTGCAGACCAGCAGAATTTTCTGGCGATCGGCGGCACGGTGAATATTGTCGATCACTTTTTGTAGTGACCAGAAGCGTACGGCGATCCCTTCTGCCAGTACCATTTCCATCAGGTTTTGCTGCACTGGATCTTCAGCCACCTCATCATTAGCGACCAGCACCAGGTTTGCCCCCGCAAACCCGACCCATTGCACACCAACCTGACCGTGAATCAGACGTTCATCAATGCGACTTAATACAATGTTTGGCATGGTATTTTTCTCTTTTTTGTTATGCGTTACGATCTGGAGCACCCAGGCAGGCGCAGTGATATTGCTGCAGTATGTCCTGAATATGGTTAATGATGAGTTCTCGCGGCGTGGCGCTGAGATCTCCCTCGCGCACTTTTACGTACTGCAAGGGTAAATACTGGCTAATCAGCGGTAGTGGAATAGGGTCGTCCGCCAGGTTACGTACCAGACGTTCAAATGCTTCATCAATCTGGCTGTCCGGCCAGTAGTAACGAACCCGATCAGAGTAGCTGTATCCACGGGCCAGACGGCGTGCGTTGCCATCACCGTGATAATGGCTCTGCCAGTACTCTGGTCTATCAAGCATTACGCTTTCCAGCACATGTCGCAGGCCCGAGCTGGCTTTTGCAGGCAGCAATTCTTCTTCAATGGCAGCTAACGAAAACAGCGCTTCGCGCAGGGCGAAGGTAAGCGCGGGTCCCACTTTCAGAATAGCGAAGTGGTCTATCACCAGTTGGCGCAAGGACTGTGGCGTTTGGTAATCGGTAGAATGCGCTTCAAAAACCAGCGTGTCGTAGTCTTCCACCATTTTGCTGAGTGCCACGGCTTTCTGCGGTTGATAATCAATGATGTGCGTGTGGTCGAATTCAACGCCAGGTTGCACGACCAGGGCGATAATACGTGCCCATATACCTTCCAGCCCGCGCTTTTCAAAGGCGTGATAGTGGGCCTGCAGCGTTGCACGTGCGGCATCCGGCGTTGTTACCGCCAGTTCGGTTAACGCTTCGTGTGCGCCACCAGGAACCGGAACTTCTGTGCCAATCACATAGACCAGGTCAGACTCGCCAAAATGTGCCATACAGGTTTCTTCGGCGACTTTGGCCAGGCGTGCGGCGCGCTCAGCGACGATTTCATCCGTCAGTGGAACCGGGTCGTTGGCACAAGACATGCTGCAATCGAGGTGGATTTTTTTAAAGCCTGCGGCGACATAGCTCTTGATCAGATCGTCAGCATTGGCCATTGCCTGTTCCGCAGGCAGATTTTGCCAACGGTTTGGCCCGAGATGGTCTCCGCCGAGAATCAGCATATCCTGAGAAAAATCAAGCGAGTCGGCTAATCGGCAGACAAAACTGCGAAAATCGGCTGGCGTCATACCTGTATAGCCGCCAAACTGGTCAACCTGATTAGAGGTTGCTTCGATCAACAGCGGTGTATGATTGGCATGGGCGTAGCGTATTGCGGCTTCCAGTACGATTGGATGCGCGGAACAAACGGCATAAATCCCGTTTGCCTTCCCCCGTTTATGCTGCTCGACCATTTTAGTTAGATGTTTCACTTTCCTCTCCAGGTCAGATTACTGCGACATCAATCTTTCGTTTTGTTTCATTTAATACTGCATCATGGTGTTATAAAAATAAAACGAAAGATAATAGTTTTCCGATCTGTTTCACAAAAGAAACGCAATGAAAGGTTTCAGCGTAAGTTCGTCCGGCTCTTCCCTGCTTGCGGGGCTTGCATTCGCGTAAAAGAAAGGCGTTAATAGATAAAACGAAATAAAACGAAAGGTTCAACTAAAGGATTTCTTATGAGTAACACCGAGTCCTCTGCAGATAAGCGCGTTATTGGCACCAGCGAAAGACGTGAGCAGATCATCCAGCGGTTACGGCAGCAGGGAAGCGTTCAGGTTAACGATCTCTCCTTATTTTTTGGCGTCTCCACGGTCACTATTCGCAACGACCTCGCTTTTCTGGAAAAGCAGGGGATTGCGGTACGTGCCTATGGCGGAGCGCTGATTTGCGAAAGCAATGCGCCTGTTGTGGAGCCTTCTGTTGAAGATAAGAGTTCACTTAATACGGCAGTAAAACGCAGTATTGCCAGAGCAGCCGCAGAGCTGATTCAACCGGGACACCGCGTGATCCTTGACTCCGGTACCACGACCTATGAAATTGCCCGCCTGATGCGCCAGCATACTAATGTCATTGCTATGACCAACGGTATGAATGTCGCCAATGCGCTACTGGAAGCCGAAGGGGTTGAGCTGCTGATGACCGGCGGTCATTTACGTCGTCAGTCACAATCGTTTTATGGCGATCAGGCTGAGCAGTCGCTACAAAATTATCACTTCGACATGCTGTTTCTTGGCGTTGATGCTATTGATTTAGAGCGTGGTGTTAGTACGCACAACGAAGATGAAGCGCGTCTCAACCGTCGGATGTGTGAAGTGGCTGAACGTATTATTGTTGTTACCGACTCGACGAAGTTTAACCGCTCCAGCCTGCATAAGATCATTGATACCCAGAGGATCCATACCATCATTGTTGATGAAGATATCCCAGAGGAGAGCTTGCAGGAACTACGCCGCAGCGGTGTTGAAGTGATCATTGTTGAGTAGTCCCGCTCTAAAATTCAAAAATGTGATCCCATTCAATTAAACAAAAACAAACCATAAGCGAGCTTTTTTAGTAGCTCGCTTTCGTTTTTTTGCATGCTTCCCGTCTCTTTCTCGCATCTTACCCGTTTTGAGTCTTTTCATTTTTTCGGTTTTCTTCGTTTCGGTTTGCTAAAACGAAAGAAAATAGTCAGTTTTGGTTAAATTAAACGCTGAGTCTGTGCGCACAAATTCACCTTATTGCTTCTGATGTAATATATTCAAAAGAAAACGAAAGTGCTAAAGCGCTAAAACAAAACAACATGAATATTTGATGGAGCAATAGAAATGCTGGATAACTTAAGACGTCGCGAGCAAATAATTGATCTGCTGTGCGATCAGGGTAGCGTTCGTGTCGAGCCACTGAGCGTCCATTTTGGTGTGTCATCGGTCACGATCCGCAACGACTTACGTTATCTGGAGCAGAAAGGATGCGTCATGCGCTCCTACGGCGGTGCGGTTCTCAATCAGCACTTCGCCCTTGACCGGCCTTTGCAGGATAAGGACCGGCTGAATCGCGATGTGAAAACGCGTATTGCCGAAAAAGCAGCCAGCTTTGTGAAAGATGGTGACACGTTAATCCTCGATTCCGGTTCGACCACCACGCTCATTCCTCCAATGTTAAAGAATCGCCGCGATCTGGTGGTGATGACCAATGCGCTCAACATTGCGTGGGAACTGGCGAATTTTGAGCGCGTAGACGTCATGATCCTGGGAGGGAACGTCAGGCAAAGCGTCTATTCATTGTATGGCCCTTCAGCAGAACACCAGCTCAGACAATACCGGTTTGATAAGCTTTTTTTGGGCGTTGATGGATTCTGCCTGGAAGCGGGGATTACCACGCCACATCCGGGAGAAGCACATCTGAATCAGGTAATGTGTGAGGTTGCACAGGAGGTCACGGTAGTCGCTGACTCCAGCAAGTTTGGCCGCAAAAGTTTCTGTATGATTAGCGAAATCAGCGGGATTGACCGGGTGATTACCGACAGCGGTATCCCTGAAAATTATCACCGGACGTTAATCCAGCTTGGGGTGGATGTGGTGATTGCGGATGAATAACTGAAATTGCTGGCGAGATTTTCTCGCCAGCAGTGTTTTAGTGGGTCAGCGTACCCTGTTCAACCAGCAGCAATGCGGCACCGCGAACCCCGCTGGATGCACCATGGATGGCCGGGAATACGCGGGCAGGCTCTAATCCCGGGAACAAGTAACGTGACATGGCCTGCGGCAGCAACGTATAAATTTCCTCGATGTTGGAAACTCCACCGCCGAGAACAAAAGCATCGACATCCAGAATCAACTGCAATTGCGCCAGCGTACAACCCAACATATCAATCCATGCTTCTATGGTTGTAACGGCGCTGGCATTGCCATGACGATAATGCTCCAGCAGGGTCTCCATTTTGAGTTGTTCTCCACTGAAGTGTTTGTGGAGCCACAGTAAACCAGGACCGGATTGATAGCGTTCCAGACACCCTTGTAAGCCACAGCCGCACTTCAACTCCGGCAAGTGATAACGACGCATAAACGTTGCCGGAAGCGGTAAATGGCCGAACTCACTGGCCATTCGGTTGCGACCCCGATACAACTGACCGTCAATGACTAACCCTCCACCCATGCCGGTGCCAATAATGGCACCAAAAATTCGGGAGAACTGGCGAGCCTGCTGGGTATGGGCTTCCGAGAGTGCAAAACAGCAGCAGTCATTGTCCAGTTCAACCGAACGATTGAGGCGGTGGGCCAGATCGTTCATCACCTGGCGTCCTGTGAGGCATGGCACGTTAGATGACAGTAATTTTCCGGTATGTCTGTCCATAAGACCGGGCATGCCGATGCCAATTTTTCCTTGCGTTCCAGTCGCCCAGTCGGCGGTATCAATAAGTGAAGTAAAGGTCGAAAGAAAGAGTTCATAATCCTGCACTGGCGTGGCGACGCGCTTACGCCAGCAAACTTGCATTTCCTTATCAAAAGCGACAATTTCAGTTTTGGTTCCACCAATATCAACACCGTAAAACATGCCTCATCTCCTCCGGCTTCACAGCGTAACCAGACAGTTTTCCTTGCGAGCGCGCTCTGCGGCAAAGACCATTAAGTGACTTTCCAGTGATTCATCTGGGCCAGAAAGAATCATATTTTGATCGTTGGCCATCACTGCGTGGATAAAGCGATCCATCAGATAGTAATCGCCACCACCATGCCCCCCCATCTGGGTTTGTGTGCCAGCGGCGATCTCCTCGATCTGATGCACTGTTTCTTTGTCTGTCAGGAAATCAAACACCCGGATTTGCTCGCCATCACCTTCCAGATAACCTCTGGTGCCAAACAGGCGCGTTTTTCGATCTTCCATTTTGGTAAACGCGGTCATGGTAAAGGTCACTGTCTGTTGGTGGGCAAAACGTAAGTTAACAACCTGATGATCCACCACATCATTATCACAACGATAAACGCAACGACCATAAGGCCCATCGCGCAGCGCCTGGCGAACATTCTCTTCGCTAGGATCTGCAGTCAGCACCCGACGGAAGTGTGGAGTGCATTTGTGGTTTTCACCCAGATAAATTTTGCAGGCAGACCAGGGACAGGTTGCTTCAACCCGACAATCAAGGCAGCGGTCGGCGGCACCAGCAGGCTTATTCTCTTTCACAAAGTGACTCAGGCTACCAAATGATCCTACGTCCTGGCAGTTGTCGCTCATGATGTAGCGGATCCAGTCCAAATCATGACAGGATTTCTGTAACAACATAAATGACGATTCTGCTTCATTGCGCCAGTTACCACGTACAAACGAGTGCGCCTGATGCCAGTAACCTACGGGTTCGAGATGCTGCATGCTGACAATATCGCCAATTACGCCATCATCAAGCAGTGATTTCAGCTTTTGCGTATAGCGGGTGTAACGCAGGACGTGCGCGACGGCCAGTAATACGTTGTTGCGTTTGACCGCATCAATAATGATCCGGCAATCTTCTGGCGTAGGGGCGAGCGGTTTTTCCAGCAGAATGTGATAGCCGAGATTAGCAAACGCCACGGCAGGGTCTTTGTGCATATTATCCTGCGTGCAAATAAGTACCACATCGGCCATTTTGGGTTGGGCCGCAGCTTCTTGCCAGTCGCAAAACACGTTATTTGGGTCAATCTTATGCTGTGCGACAAACTGCTGGCGGTATGCCTCTCTGGGCTCGGCAACGCCTACCACCTGCATTCTGTCTGGATGTTCAAGCGCATAGCGAGAATATATTTCTCCGCGCGCACCAGCCCCTACCACTAATACGGTCACTTTATTCGCACACATATAAACCTCTCATTTTTCACTTAGCCTGAATAACGGTCAGACCAAATTTTCTTCATGTTTTTTATCAAACAAAAAGGCGGCTTCCAGATTAAATTTCACTTTGATAGATTCACCGGGAAGTGGGGTCCAGTCGGGTGAGGAGTTAATACGTAAGATCATATGTTGCTCACCAATATCAAAATGCAGAAGGTCTTCGTTGCCCATCCTTTCTACGTTGGTAATGTGCGCATCGAACGCCGAGGCATCATGCTGCGAGGCTAACTGAATGGCCTCTGAGCGGATGCCAAACCAGACGCTGGAGTGCGGATATTGCTCCAGTAGGTTACTCAAGCGCGTATTTAATGGCAGGATTAAATTATCAGCCAGGCGCAGGCCACGAGTGCTGGGGTCAATATCAAGCAGCATAATATTCATTGCCGGATTACCAATAAAACCAGCAACAAATTTATTCCTGGGGTGATGGTAAATATTCCCTGGGGTATCCACCTGCATAATACGACCGCCATTTAGAACGCAAATCCTGTCTCCCATCGTCATCGCTTCAATCTGATCGTGCGTGACGTACACCATGGTTGCGCTCACGCCTTCGTGACGCAGTTGTCGATGCAGTTCTGTCAGCCGCACGCGCATTGAAACACGCAGTTTTGCATCCAGGTTGGACAGCGGCTCATCAAACAAAAAAACGTCTGGCTTACGCACGATGGCCCTGCCAACGGCTACGCGCTGGCATTGACCGCCTGAAAGCTGACCGGGCTTTTTGTCGAGCAATGTTTCGATTTCCAGCTTGTGTGCAGCTTCCCGGACGCGGATATCAATCTCTTCTTTGCTCATTTTCCCTAACAGACTGAATGCCATATTTTTATAAATCGTCATGTGGGGATAGAGGGCATAATTCTGGAAGACCATGGCAACGCCTCGCTCCTTTGGTAGCAGGTCGTTGACGCACTTCTCTCCGATTGCGATATGGCCATGAGTGATATCTTCCAGACCTGCAATCATGCGTAGCAGCGTTGATTTGGCGCAGCCTGATGGCCCGACAAACACCATGAATTCGCCGTCGTGGATTTCAAGATCAACGCCATGGATCGCCTGAAAGCCATTGGGATAGACTTTGCTTACTGCCTGTAATTGAATACCTGACATAACACTGCCCCTTATCCTTTAATTCCGGCACCAGCGATGCCGCGAATAAAATAGCGCTGGAAGAAGATATAAAGTAACAACATCGGGATAATCGCCAGCAATGCGCCCGCCATTAACATCGGATATTCCACGCCTGAGCGGCCAGAAAGTGAGGCTAATCCTACTGGTAATGTCATTTTATCCATGGAGGTGTTGACGATCAGCGGCCACATTAAATTATTCCAGCTCCACAATCCGTTAATAATGACGCAGGCAATCAGTCCCGGTTTAATTAATGGCAGCATAATTTTGAAGAAAATAGTCAGATGGTTATACCCATCCATAATGGCTGCCTCTTCCAGTTCTTTAGGTACTGACAGAAAAAACTGACGTAATAAAAAGGCGCTATATATGCTGAATAAGCCCGGTAGCACCAGTCCAGGAATTGAGTTCAGCAAACCGATTTTTTCAACGGTTAAAAACTGTGGGATTAAAAAGATCTGACCGGGCACCATCAGAATTGAAATACACAGCATAAACAGGACATCTCGTCCTTTGAAACGCAGTCGGGAGAAACCGTACGCTGCCATTGCCGCAATCAGCGTCTGCAAAATGACGATGACCAGCGTGGAGACGATCGAGTTAAAGTAAAAGCTGCCAAAAGGCATTTCATGCAAGATTTTACCGTAAGCCTGAAACCCTGGGTTGGCGGGTAGCAGTATCGGCGGAAAGGCGATGCTTTCTGCCTGGGTTTTAAAAGAGGTGATGATCATCCAGATAAACGGAACCACCGTTACCAGCGTCGCGAGGATCATCAAGCCGTAAATTAGCCATTTTTCACGTTTTGTCATGAACATCGTGGTGCCTCACTGTGCTTTAAGTCGTTTACCAATCCATATTTGCAGCAGCGTCAGGACCATCGTGATAACGAAAATCACCACGGCGATTGCTGAGGCATACCCTTTTTCATGGTAGATAAAGGCGTATTTATAGAAGAGATAGGCGATGGTCATCGTCTGATCGTCCACCATGGATGAACTGCCAAACAGCAGATAAACCACATCGAAAATTTGCAGCGTTTCGATAAAAGAGATCACCAGTACGAAAAACAGCGTTGGGATCATTAGCGGTAAGGTAATAGACCAGAATCCACGCAATTTGCTGATGCCATCCAGCGACATCGCTTCATAAATTTGTTTGGGGATCCCCTGCAATCCAGCGAGCAGAATGATCATCTTCAGCGCAATAGCCGACCAGATGATAACCAACGAGGCGCTCAGACGGACGACATCGGGATCGGATAACCAACCGATGGCCGGAAGATCGAAAAAAGCCAGGATCTGATTAATTAAGCCGAAGTTTCGGTTCATCAACCACTGCCAGACCATAGCAATGGCCGCAGGCATAGTGACAGCGGGTAGAAATAACAGTGTGCGAAACAACCACTGACCGCGAATCGCCTGATTCAGGCCAATTGCGAGCAGTAATGACAAAATGGTGATTATCGGTACGCAAATAAAAACATAGGCCAGGGTGTTATATATTGCTGAACGAAACTCATCATCGCTGAATAAATTAATATAGTTATCTAAGCTGATCGTCGTCCAGATCTGAAACTCGCCCAGGTCGGTGAAACTATAAAAAACGTTCTGGAAGAATGGAGTAAAGTAAAAAACAATTAACCCCGCCAGTAACGGCATAATCATTATCCATCCCCAGAAGCGTTCTTCTTTTTCCAGCTTGGTCAGGGATTTTTTATGCACTTCCCTGGCTGGTAATTGTGGGGATGCAGCTTCATCTGAATAGCTCATACAGACTCCGGGATGCTCACTGTGCAACCAAAATATATTGCGTGGGCGAAAGCGAGAGGGAGCATGGCTCCCTCAGGATTATTTCTGCATTTCTCGTTCAACGCGTTTTGCAACACCAGGCATGACTTTTTCTGGGTCAGTACCCGTCCAGACTTTTTTCAAGCCATCATTCAGGATGCTATTCCACTTGGCGGTATTGGAGCCTGCGGTTGGATATTTATGTGAGAAAGCCAATGAATCGATATAGGCTGAAACATCAATACCCTTAAAGCCTTCAGCCCACTCTTTGGCCACTTTTTGGTTAGCGGGGATCACGACTTTTCCCGTAGCCAGCGTCTGCTGCGCATGCTCAGAACTCATGAACTCAATGAACTTCCACGCCGCATCTTTATGCTGACTTTTTGCTGACATGGCAAATGCCAGGCTATGGGATACACCTGCCTGCTCTGCCATTTTAGGCATTGGTACCACGCCGATGTGATCCTTAATCAGCTCATTTTGAGAGAAGGGTAATGCCCACCATGAGCCTGCGTAGACCATGGCAGCCCGGTTTGACTGGAAGACATCCGAGGCTTCCATCTCGCCTGGCGGTTGGATTAGTCCCGCGTTCAGCATGCCTTGAACATCGCGATAGACGGCGATGGCTTTGTCATTGGCAACATCCGTTTTGCCCTCAGGCAGGACAATCTTATCGCCAGCCTGTAATAGCAGGTTAAAATAACTGTCCTGTCCGCTGCTGAATTCCATTGCCAGTGGATAAGACTGTTTATCCAGCCCTTTACGCAACTGCACTGATTTTTGTTTTAAATCGTCCCATGTCCAGTTTTTATCGGGATAGCTCACGCCAGCCTGATCGAACATTTTTTTGTTGTACCAGACGGCAATTGCATCAATATCCCTTGGGATGGCATATTGCTGCGACTGGTATTGATAGGCATCGACTGAACTTTTAACAAAATCATCCAGTTTCGGCGCTGATTTCTCTTTCAGATAATTGCTCAGTGGTTCCAGCATGCCATTTTTAACATATTGCTGGAAATTAGGCATATTCATCCAGAATACATCCGGTGCTACATTTCCACCGACTGCTGAACTTAGCTTGATAAAATATTGGTCATAAGGTGTTAATTCAATTTCGACTTTGATGCCAGGGTTGTTTTTTTCGAATTCATTAACGAGCTGTTGTTCGCCAGGGAGTTGATTACGGTCCCATAACGTGTAGCGTAATTTAACAGGCTTTGCGTCCGATTGGCCTTCAGCACTCGCTACGACAGGAGTTGCCAGTAAACAGGAAATAAGACAGGCCAAAGCGACATTATTTTTATTCAGGGTATACATAACTTCCCTCTTTATTCAGGTCAGAATGCTTATGAGGTAAATTACAGGAGCCTATGAATAATCTGTTTTACATCGGAGAAAGTCAAAGCGGTAAAAAATAGGGGATTATCGCATTAAAACAAGGTCGTCTTTCGGTAGGTTTCTCTTTTATCAAAACGAAAATATAACATAAAACAATGGTGATGTTATTTCGTTTAATTTCATGTTGTTAGGTTTATTTTGTGGGTTTGAATCGAAAAAAACAGATGTTTAAAAAAACCTCTTAAAATGCGAACGTTATCACTTTATTTGTTGTTACATAGACATAAAAAACGGGGATAAATCCCCGTTTTTTCGTTGGCTTTCGTTTCGATAATCAGGTCACTGGCGCCGGGTTAAACACCGCCAGCTGGTTATGCAGTCCCCACTGATCCGAGAAGGTTTTCTTACGCCCGCTGGCGACGTCGAGAATAAATTCGAACAGTTTCAGACCCACATCTTCAATGGTTTCTTCTCCGGTGGCGATGGTGCCCGCGTTAATGTCCATCAGGTCAAACCAACGGTTGGCCAGCTCGGTGCGTGTCGCCATTTTAATCACCGGCACGGCCATCAGACCATACGGCGTACCGCGACCGGTGGTGAACACCTGCACGGTGATCCCGGAAGCGACCTGCTGTGTACCGCAAACAAAATCACTGGCGGGGGTTGCAGCGTAAATCAGGCCACGTTTGGTTGGACGCTGGCCCGGCGACAATA
Organism: Citrobacter sp. Cpo040; assembly: GCF_030332915.1. Taxonomy (NCBI): domain Bacteria; kingdom Pseudomonadati; phylum Pseudomonadota; class Gammaproteobacteria; order Enterobacterales; family Enterobacteriaceae; genus Citrobacter; species Citrobacter sp. Cpo040. Next base: position 649,028 of record NZ_JAOWGX010000037.1, on the reverse strand, counting down.
CTTCGACAATCGCGCTCTTGCCAGACTTGGCAATCGAACCCAGCGCCTTTTCCACCACGTTTGCCAGACCGCCTTTCTTGTTGCCCGGAGAAGGGTTGGCACTGCGATCAGTTTTGCCCATATCAAGGTAGTTATCGTACCAGGCCATCTCTTCGAGCAGGCGTTTACCTACTTCTTCGTTAATCGCACGTGGGGTCAGAAGGTGGATGGCATCGCGCACTTCGGTTACTTCAGAGAACATTACGGTCGCGCCGCAGCGTACTAACAGGTCGGAGGCATAACCCACCGCCGGGTTGGCCGTCACGCCGGAAAACGCATCGCTACCGCCGCACTGCATGCCGACCACCAGTTCTGAAGCCGGGCAAGTTTCACGCTGGCGCTGATTGAGCTTTGCCAGATGATGTTCGGCCACCTGCAGAATATCGGTGACCATCGATTGAAAGCCGACGTGCTTTTCATCCTGGAGGCTGACGATACTGGCGCTGTCGACCGGAATACTTTTCACATCGTGCGTGCCTTCCAGCAGCCGCTCCGGCTGCAGTTTTTCGCAACCGAGGCCGATGACCATCACTTCACCGCCAAAATTCGGGTTAAGCGCAATATTGTGAATGGTGCGAATCGGCACGATGGCGGCTGGAGCATTGATCGCCACGCCGCAGCCGTACAGGTGATTGAGCCCCACCACACCGTCAACGTTCGGGTATTTAGGCAGCAGATCGCGCTCAATGATTTTCACCACATAGTCCACTACGCCCGCTACGCAGTGCACGCTGGTGGAGATACCGAGTAGATTTTTGGTACCTACGCTACCGTCAGCATTGCGGTAACCTTCGAAGGTATAGCCCTCTAGCGGTGGCAGCGGCTCTGGCACTTTAGTTGCCAGCGGCAGCGTCTCCAGCGGCGGGGCTTTGGGCAGCTCAACCATTGATTCATCAATCCAGCTGCCGCGTGGGATATCGCGAACGGCATAGCCTATCACTTCGCCATAACGCACGATTTCGCCATGAACAGGAATATCCAATAGCGCCACTTTATGACCCTGGGGAATATGTTCAATGAGTTCCAGTCCGTCCGGAAAACGCGTTCCGGCTTTCAGACCATTGTCATTGACAATTATCGCCACATTATCTGTTTCGTGAACTTTAATATAAAACGCCGTTGGCGATTCTTGTCTGATTTCGATGTCGGCCATTGTCCAGTATTCTCCAACAAGGTGGTGATAATAGTGTGGATATTTATATTTTGAATCTAATTTTAAGTAATAAAGATTCGGTATCGTGAAATAAGAATGTCAGGAGTTTGACGTGAAGAATGTGACGATGATCACTTAAACTCAGCAAGGCCGGGTCACCAGGGGTAGCAATACGTAAATGTGTGCATTAGCGCCCAAGCATGTGTGCGTATGCCCAAAACATTAATTGAACAACGCTAATTTAATGAGCGTTTGCACAATGATTAACGTTGTGCTGATGATTATACTAAATCACGGTTTCATAACGTCAGATAAATTATTATCTATTTTTATTATCGGTAATTTATCACGAGAAACACCCACAAAATAATAATAAAAACCTTTTATGTGCCCGAGGTAAATAGAATGATATTGGATACAGTTGTCGAGAAAAGGAAAGGTACGCACACCCGTTATTTAATATTGCTGATAATATTTATTGTTACAGCCGTTAACTATGCGGACCGTGCGACGCTGTCTATTGCCGGAACTGAAGTGGCGAAAGAGTTACATCTCAGCGCCATCTCAATGGGTTACATTTTCTCCGCCTTCGGCTGGGCTTACCTGTTGATGCAAATCCCCGGCGGCTGGCTGCTGGATAAATTCGGCTCGAAGAAAGTCTACACCTACAGTTTGTTCTTCTGGTCACTGTTTACCTTCCTGCAGGGCTTTGTGGACATGTTCCCGCTGGCCTGGGCGGGGATTTCAATGTTCATCATGCGCTTTATGCTGGGCTTCTCGGAAGCGCCATCCTTCCCGGCTAATGCCCGTATCGTGGCGGCCTGGTTCCCAACGAAAGAGCGTGGCACGGCATCCGCGATTTTTAACTCCGCACAGTATTTCTCCCTGGCGCTGTTTTCCCCGCTGCTCGGCTGGCTGACCTTCGCCTGGGGCTGGGAGCACGTCTTTACCGTGATGGGCGTGATTGGTTTTGTGCTTACCGGACTGTGGGTAAAGTTTATTCATAACCCAACCGATCACCCGCGCATGTCGCAAGAAGAGTTGAAGTTTATCTCTGAAAACGGCGCGGTCGTGGATATGGACCATAAAAAGCCGGGCGATGTGAAGTCAGGTGGTCCTAAACTGCATTATATCAAGCAGTTGCTCACGAACCGTATGATGCTTGGTGTGTTCTTTGGCCAGTATTTTATCAACACAATTACCTGGTTTTTTCTCACCTGGTTCCCGATTTACCTGGTTCAGGAAAAAGGTATGTCGATTCTGAAAGTGGGCCTGGTGGCTTCGATTCCGGCACTGTGCGGGTTTTTCGGTGGCGTGCTCGGCGGCGTGTTCTCTGATTATCTGATTAAACGTGGTTTCAGCATTACCCTGGCGCGTAAGCTGCCGATAGTGCTCGGCATGTTGCTCGCATCGACCATTATTCTGTGTAACTACACCGATAATACCGCTCTTGTGGTGGCGCTGATGGCGCTGGCGTTCTTCGGTAAAGGTTTCGGCGCGCTGGGTTGGCCGGTGATTTCCGATACCGCGCCGAAAGAGATTGTCGGTCTTTGCGGTGGGGTATTTAACGTATTTGGCAACGTGGCTTCCATCGTCACCCCGCTGGTGATTGGGTATCTGGTGAGCGAGCTGCACTCATTTAATGCTGCGCTGATGTTTGTAGGGTGCTCGGCGCTGATGGCAATGGTTTGCTACCTGTTTATTGTCGGTGACATTAAACGTATGGAATTGCAGAAATAAACAAAGGTATAGGCGATGAATAACACGATTTTCCCGAATAAGTTTAAAGCGGCCCTCGCGGCGCAACAAATTCAGATTGGCTGCTGGTCTGCATTGGCCAGCCCAATCAGTACCGAAGTTTTAGGTCTGGCAGGTTTTGACTGGCTGGTACTGGATGGCGAACATGCGCCGAATGATATCTCGACGTTTATTCCGCAATTGATGGCGCTGAAAGGCAGCGACAGCGCGGCGGTAGTGCGTGTACCAACCAACGAACCGGTGATTATCAAGCGCCTGCTGGATATCGGGTTTTACAACTTCCTGATCCCGTTCGTTGAGACGGAAGAAGAAGCGGTTAACGCTGTGGCGTCGACCCGCTATCCGCCGGAAGGTATTCGCGGCGTGTCCGTATCCCATCGCGCCAATATGTTTGGCACCGTACCGGACTACTTTGCGCAGTCGAATAAGAACATCACCATCATCGTGCAGATCGAAAGTCAGCAGGGCGTTGATAACGTTGACGCAATCGCGGCGACAGAAGGCGTTGACGGTGTCTTCGTCGGACCAAGCGATCTGGCTGCGGCGCTAGGCCACCTCGGCAATGCGTCACATCCTGATGTGCAGAAAGCTATCCAGCACATTTTTTCCCGCGCGAAAGCACACGGCAAACCAAGCGGCATTCTGGCCCCGGTAGAGGCGGATGCGCGTCGTTATCTGGAGTGGGGCGCGACGTTTGTTGCCGTTGGCAGCGACCTTGGCGTGTTCCGTTCAGCCACGCAGAAACTGGCTGATTCTTTTAAGAAATAACCACCATCGACAGTAGAGAGAGATAAAGACATGACAATGAAAGTTGGTTTTATTGGCCTCGGTATTATGGGTAAACCAATGAGTAAAAACCTCCTCAAGGCAGGTTACTCGCTGGTGGTTGCTGACCGTAACCCGGAATCTATTGCGGAAGTGATTGCCGCAGGCGCTGAAACTGCCGCCACGGCGAAAGATATCGCTGAGCAGTGTGATGTGATCATCACCATGCTGCCGAACTCTCCGCATGTTAAGGAAGTGGCACTGGGTGAAGGCGGCATTATTGAAGGGGCGAAACCGGGCACAGTGCTTATCGACATGAGCTCCATTGCACCGTTGGCCAGCCGTGAAATTAGCGACGCGCTGAAAGCGAAAGGCGTGGATATGTTGGATGCGCCGGTCAGCGGCGGCGAGCCAAAAGCGATTGACGGCACGTTGTCGGTGATGGTCGGCGGCGATAAAGCGATTTTCGACAAGTACTACGATCTGCTGAAAGCGATGGCAGGCTCCGTGGTACATACCGGTGAAATTGGCGCGGGTAACGTCACCAAGCTGGCGAATCAGGTGATTGTGGCGCTGAACATTGCCGCGATGTCTGAAGCGCTGACGCTAGCGACCAAAGCGGGTGTGAATCCGGATCTGGTGTATCAGGCGATCCGTGGCGGGCTGGCAGGCAGCACCGTGCTGGATGCGAAAGCGCCGATGGTGATGGATCGCAACTTTAAACCAGGTTTCCGTATTGACCTGCATATCAAAGACCTGGCGAACGCGCTGGATACCTCTCATGGCGTTGGCGCTCAGTTGCCGCTGACTGCAGCAGTCATGGAGATGATGCAGGCGCTACGCGCAGATGGATTGGGTACTGCCGATCACAGTGCGCTCACATGCTACTACGAAAAACTGGCGAAAGTGGAAGTCACTCGCTAACAAGAAGGGCGCGGATGTGCGCCCTGTATTTCTTGCCTTGCGCGGCACAGTCAGGCTACATAACTATGAAAATCGTAATTGCCCCAGACTCTTATAAAGAAAGCCTTTCTGCCACCGAGGTAGCTCAGGCAATAGAAAAAGGATTTCGGGAAATTTTCCCCGATGCGCAATATGTTTCTGTTCCGGTTGCCGATGGCGGCGAAGGAACGGTTGAAGCCATGATTGCCGCGACGCAAGGGAGTGAACATTCAGCGCAAGTAACGGGGCCGCTGGGCGAAAAAGTGAATGCCTGCTGGGGCATGTCTGGAGATGGTAAAACTGCGTTTATCGAAATGGCGGCAGCCAGCGGTCTGGCGTTGGTGCCTCCTGAAAAGCGCAACCCTTTAGTCACTACGTCACGCGGTACCGGAGAGCTGATTTTGCAGGCGCTGGATAGCGGTGCGCAGAGCATCATTATTGGCATCGGCGGCAGTGCCACCAACGACGGTGGCGCGGGTATGGTGCAGGCGCTGGGGGCAAAACTTTGCGACGCCAACGGGACAGAAATTGGCTATGGTGGTGGAAGCCTGATGAGTCTGAACTCCATCGATATCTCGGGTCTGGATCCGCGCTTAAAAACCTGTTCCATTCGCGTGGCCTGTGATGTGACTAATCCACTCATCGGCGATTCTGGCGCTTCGCGCATTTTTGGCCCGCAGAAAGGGGCGACGGAAGAACGCATTCTCGAACTGGACCGTAATCTGTCTCATTATGCCGACATTATTAAAAAGTCTCTGCGGGTCGATGTGAAAGATGTGCCAGGCTCCGGTGCGGCAGGCGGAATGGGCGCGGCATTAATGGCTTTTTTAGGCGCCGAGCTACGCAGCGGTATCGAGATTGTGACCCAGGCGCTCAATCTGGAAGAGCATATTCACGACTGTACGCTGGTGGTGACCGGCGAAGGGCGGATCGACAGCCAGAGCATTCACGGCAAAGTGCCGGTAGGCGTGGCGAATGTCGCGAAGAAGTACCACAAGCCGGTTATTGGTATTGGCGGCAGCCTGACGCGCGATGTGGAGGTAGTGCATCAATATGGTATCGATGCGGTGTTTAGCGTATTGACCAGCATCAGCACGCTGGAAGAGGCCTTCCGTGGGGCATTTGATAATATTTATCGCGCCTCAAGAAACATCGCTGCCACGTTAGCGATAGGAATGCGCAGTGCGGGGTGACATTGCCCCGCAAACCCTCTATACTGCGCGCCGAAGCTGACCAGACAGTCGCCGCTTCGTCGTCGTCCTCTTCGGGGGAGACGGGCGGAGGGGAGGAAAGTCCGGGCTCCATAGGGCAGGGTGCCAGGTAACGCCTGGGGGGGAAACCCACGACCAGTGCAACAGAGAGCAAACCGCCGATGGCCCACGCAAGTGGGATCAGGTAAGGGTGAAAGGGTGCGGTAAGAGCGCACCGCGCGGCTGGTAACAGTCCGTGGCACGGTAAACTCCACCCGGAGCAAGGCCAAATAGGGGTTCACAAGGTACGGCCCGTACTGAACCCGGGTAGGCTGCTTGAGCCAGTGAGCGATTGCTGGCCTAGATGAATGACTGTCCACGACAGAACCCGGCTTATCGGTCAGCTTCACTCTTTAATAAAACCCCGCTTCGGCGGGGTTTTTGCTTTCTGGGTAAGACAGATGAATGACTGTCCACGACGCTATGCTCAAAAGAATGCGGCTTATCGGTCAGCTTCACTCTTTAATAAAACTCCGCTTCGGTGGGTTTTTTGCTTTCTGGGCAGGTTGCCATGCCTGATGGCGCTGCGCTTATCAGGCCTACTGGGGGAGAGACTGGTTTTGTAGGCCGGATAAGGTGTTTACACCGCCATCCGGCAGAGGTTTTACAGCGAGCATTGAGATTGGTTTTCGAGGATGCAGGCGCTTATTTCCTTCTTATCTAATTTTTATATCCCTATTATTTATGCACCGAATTTCTTTTATCTGAGGGGAATGTGTCGGTGGATATTTCTAATTTTGTGACGACCAACACAAAACACTGTGCGATACGTTTTTATCGAGAATAATCGAACGCAATCGATCGCCATCACAAAATTACTTGCTAATAAATCGCACAAAATCAGTGTTAATATAATGTTGCATATGATAATTGTTTGTATTTTTTAGATTGAATTTTAATAAATGCAATGTTTCTTTACAAACAAATATGGCGAAAAAATGTGATGCATAACGTTATTTAATCGCCATAATCATTAAAATATAATTAAATTTGATAAGTTGTTTATTAAATTTAAGCGCCATCTTGCCTGATAATTGTTCTGTAATTGATTGAAATATAGCCTTTCATGGTTTTAAAAAATAGTGGAAAAAATGGGGGGGTTATAGCCATAAAAAATCGTTATCCCCCCATCTTTTTTTGACTAAAATCAGGATAAAGTGAGATAGATAATTCATATCTATATGATTATTAAGTGATTTAAATTTCAACGATAGTCTTACAAAATGTAAGTCAAGGGGATTTGTGAGGGGTAGCACATATCCTTGTTCGCTTAATTTGGTACACTTCCTGCCGTCAACAAAGTAATTAACGCAGGTCGATATGAATACTATTACACTCCCTAAAACACAGCACTTAGTGGTCTTTCAGGAAGTCATTAGAAGCGGTTCTATCGGCTCAGCTGCAAAAGAATTAGGTTTAACTCAACCCGCTGTCAGTAAAATCATCAATGATGTTGAGGCCTATTTCGGTATTGAGTTAGTTGTACGTAAAAATACTGGTGTGACATTGACTCAGGCAGGTCAGGTGATGCTCTCATGGTCTGAATCTATTACCCGTGAAATGAAAAACATGGTTGATGAGATGAACAGCATGACGAGCAATGCGGTCGTTGATGTGTCGTTTGGCTTTCCTTCACTGATTGCCTTCACCATCATGTCCGGCATGATTAAAAAATTCAAAGAAGTGTTCCCAAAGGCGCAGGTTTCTATGTATGAAGCTCAGCTCTCCTCCTTCTTGCCGGCAATCCGTGACGGACGTCTGGATTTCGCCATCGGTACGCTGAGTGATGAGATGAAACTGCACGATCTGCATGTTGAGCCGCTCTTTGAGTCAGACTTTATCCTGGTTGCCAGCAAGTCCCGAACATGCACCGGCATCACCTCGCTGAGCGCGTTGAAAAACGAACAGTGGGTGTTGCCACAAACGAATATGGGGTACTACAGCGAACTTCTTACCACGTTACAGAATAATGGCATCAGCAGTGAAAACATCGTTAAAACAGACTCTGTCGTTACGATTTATAATCTTGTTCTCAATGCTGATTTCTTAACAGTAATTCCCTGCGATATGACCACTCCGTTTGGCTCAAACCAGTTTATTACTATCCCGGTAGAAGAAACCTTACCCGTCGCGCGTTATGCCGCCGTGTGGTCGAAAAATTATCGAATTAAAAAAGCAGCATCTATTTTGGTGGAATTAGCCAAAGAGTATTCATCATATAATTGTCGGAGACGAAGGCAATTAATTGAAATTGATTAAAGATTAAATTTGTTTTAACACGAAATAAACGCCATTTGTCTATATCTGACAATGGTCACGGCTATCTATTTACTTTAATACCCAGGTAAGAGGTTCTAATGCACATTACATACGATCTCCCAGTTGCAATTGAAGATATCCTCGAAGCGAAAAAAAGACTTGCGGGGAAAATTTATAAAACGGGAATGCCTCGCTCTAACTATTTTAGTGAACGTTGCAAAGGGGAAATTTTCCTCAAGTTTGAAAACATGCAGCGTACCGGTTCATTTAAAATCCGTGGTGCTTTTAACAAGCTCAGTTCATTAACCGAAGCTGAAAGATGTAAGGGCGTGGTGGCTTGCTCTGCAGGTAACCACGCGCAAGGTGTTTCTCTCTCCTGCGCTATGCTCGGAATCGACGGCAAAGTGGTGATGCCGAAAGGCGCACCGAAGTCTAAAGTAGCGGCAACCTGCGATTATTCCGCAGAAGTTGTACTGCACGGCGACAACTTCAACGACACCATCGCTAAGGTTAGCGAGATTGTGGAAACTGAAGGCCGCATCTTTATTCCACCCTATGATGACCCAAAAGTTATTGCTGGTCAGGGCACTATTGGTCTGGAAATTCTGGAAGACTTGTACGATGTCGATAACGTGATTGTGCCAATTGGCGGTGGTGGACTGATTGCTGGTATTGCGGTGGCAATTAAATCTATTAACCCGACCATTAAAATTATTGGCGTACAGTCTGAAAACGTTCACGGCATGGCGGCTTCTTTCCACGCTGGAGAAATAACCACGCACCGAACGACCGGCACCCTGGCGGATGGTTGTGACGTTTCCCGCCCGGGTACTTTAACGTATGAAATTGTTCGTGAGTTGGTGGATGACATTGTCCTGGTCAGCGAAGATGAAATTCGCAACAGCATGGTGGCATTAATTCAGCGAAATAAAGTTGTGACTGAAGGTGCCGGCGCGCTGGCATGCGCAGCATTATTAAGCGGGAAATTAGATAGCTATATCCAGAACAGAAAAACAGTCAGCATTATTTCTGGCGGTAATATCGACCTTTCTCGTGTATCTCAAATTACTGGTTTAGTTGACGCTTAATATACTTCGTTGAGGATAGGATATGAGTACTACTGATAGCATTGTATCCAGCCAGACAAAACAGTCGTCCTGGCGCAAATCGGACACCACCTGGACACTGGGTTTATTTGGTACAGCCATCGGCGCTGGGGTGCTGTTCTTCCCTATCCGCGCAGGTTTTGGCGGACTGATCCCCATTCTGATCATGCTGGTGTTAGCATACCCCATCGCTTTCTATTGCCACCGTGCGCTGGCACGCCTGTGTCTTTCCGGTTCTAACCCTTCCGGCAACATCACAGAAACGGTTGAAGAGCACTTTGGTAAAACGGGCGGCGTGGTTATCACGTTCCTCTACTTCTTTGCGATTTGTCCGCTGCTGTGGATTTATGGCGTCACCATTACCAACACCTTTATGACCTTCTGGGAAAACCAGCTGCAAATGCCCGCGCTGAACCGTGGCTTCGTGGCGTTGTTCCTGTTGCTGCTGATGGCATTCGTCATCTGGTTTGGTAAAGATCTGATGGTTAAAGTGATGAGCTACTTGGTATGGCCGTTCATTGCCAGCCTGGTGCTTATCTCTCTGTCACTGATTCCTTACTGGAACTCTGCGGTTATCGATCAGGTTGATATCAGCAATATCGCCCTGACTGGCCATGACGGCATCCTGGTTACCGTATGGCTGGGTATTTCCATCATGGTGTTCTCTTTCAACTTCTCGCCAATCGTTTCTTCCTTCGTCGTCTCTAAACGTGAAGAGTATGAGAAAGATTACGGTCGTGAATTTACCGAGCAGAAGTGTTCCAAAATCATCTCCCGCGCCAGTATGCTGATGGTTGCGGTGGTAATGTTCTTCGCCTTTAGCTGCCTGTTCACGCTGTCTCCGGCAAACATGGCGGATGCGAAAGCGCAAAACATTCCTGTGCTGTCTTACCTGGCGAACCACTTCGCTTCACTGTCCGGTACGAAGTCCACCTTCGCAACTGTTCTGGAGTACGGTGCTTCAATCATCGCACTGGTTGCTATCTTCAAATCTTTCTTCGGCCACTATCTGGGCACGCTGGAAGGTCTGAACGGTCTGGTGCTGAAGTTTGGTTATAAAGGCGATAAAACGAAAGTTTCTGCCGGCAAACTTAATACCATCAGCATGATCTTCATCATGGGCTCCACCTGGGTTGTGGCTTACGCCAACCCGAACATCCTGGACCTGATTGAAGCAATGGGCGCGCCGATTATTGCCTCTCTGCTCTGCCTGCTGCCGATGTATGCCATCCGTAAAGCGCCATCACTGGCGAAATACCGTGGCCGTCTGGATAACGTGTTTGTTACCGTGATTGGTCTGCTGACCATCCTGAACATCGTCTACAAACTGTTTTAATCCTTAAGCTCAGGATGAGCGGAGTAGTGAAATGAATGAGTTTCCGGTAGTACTGGTTATTAACTGTGGTTCGTCTTCCATTAAATTCTCAGTGCTGGATGCAGCAAACTGTGAAGTTTTAATGGCGGGAATTGCAGACGGTATTAACTCTGAAAATGCGTTCATAGCAATTAATGGAGGAGAGCCAGCTAAGCTGGCTCACCACAGCTACGAAGACGCATTAAAAGCAATTGCCGTTGAACTGGAGAAACGTAATTTAATGGACAGCGTGGCCTTAATTGGCCACCGCATTGCCCACGGCGGAAATATCTTTACCGAATCAGCAATTATTACTGACGAAGTTATCGACAATATTCGCCGGGTATCGCCATTAGCACCGCTACATAATTATGCGAACCTGAGCGGGATTGAATCTGCTCAGCACCTTTTCCCAGGCGTGCAGCAGGTCGCGGTATTTGATACCAGCTTCCACCAGACGATGGCCCCTGAGGCCTATCTGTACGGTTTACCGTGGAAATATTATGAGGAGTTGGGCGTTCGTCGTTATGGCTTCCACGGCACGTCGCACCGCTATGTTTCTCAACGGGCGCATGAGCTTCTTGACCTGCAGAGTGATGACTCCGGTCTGGTTGTGGCGCACCTGGGGAACGGCGCGTCAATCTGTGCGGTACGTAATGGACAGAGCGTTGATACCTCAATGGGCATGACGCCGCTGGAAGGGCTGATGATGGGCACACGCAGTGGCGACGTCGATTTCGGCGCCATGGCGTGGATTGCCAGCGAAACCAACCAGACGCTCGGCGACCTTGAGCGCGTAGTGAATAAAGAGTCCGGTTTACTGGGTATTTCCGGTTTGTCCTCTGACTTACGTACGTTAGAAAAAGCCTGGCACGAAGGACATGAGCGTGCGCAGCTGGCGATTAAAACGTTTGTGCATCGTATTGCACGCCATATCGCCGGACATGCCGCATCGCTGCATCGTCTTGATGGGATTATTTTCACCGGCGGAATTGGTGAGAACTCGGTATTAATTCGTCGTCTGGTTATTGAACATCTCGCCGTTTTAGGGGTGAATATCGACAGCGAAATGAATAGCCTGCCAAATTCCCATGGCGAAAGAATTATCTCTAATAAAGATGCTCGTGTTATTTGTGCGGTTATTCCCACAAATGAAGAGAAAATGATTGCGCGTGATGCCATTGCCTTAGGCAAAATTAATACACCAGTAGAATTTGCATAATTAAATTTCAGCAGAGAGATTATTTTTCATGAAGGTAAATATCGATACCAGCGATATGCTGTATGCCGAAGCCTGGAATGGCTTTAAAGGTACGGACTGGAAAGAAGAAATTAATGTCCGTGATTTTATTCAGCACAACTATACGCCTTATGAAGGGGATGAATCTTTCCTCGCCGAAGCAACGCCTGCGACCACTGCATTGTGGGAAAAAGTTATGGCGGGCATCCGTATTGAAAACTCGACGCATGCGCCGGTTGATTTCGATACCAATATTGCGACCACGATAACCGCGCATGACGCCGGTTATATTGAACAAGAACTGGAAAAAATCGTCGGTCTACAAACGGATAAGCCGCTCAAGCGTGCTCTGCATCCGTTTGGCGGCATCAATATGATCAAAAGCTCTTTTGATGCTTATGGTCGTGAGATGGATGCTGATTTTGAATACCAGTTTACTGAACTGCGTAAAACCCATAACCAGGGCGTATTCGACGCCTACTCTCCGGATATGCTGCGCTGCCGTAAATCCGGCGTGCTGACCGGCCTGCCGGATGGTTACGGTCGTGGTCGTATCATCGGTGATTATCGCCGCGTCGCGCTGTACGGTATCCGCTATCTGGTGCGTGAGCGTGAACTGCAGTTTGCCGATCTCCAGTCGAACCTGGAGTGGGGCCAGAATCTTGAAGCCACGATTCGTCTTCGCGAAGAGCTGTCTGAACACCGTCGCGCCCTGCTGCAAATGCAGGAAATGGCGGCGAAATACGGCTGCGATATCTCTCGTCCGGCGCGTAATGCGCAGGAAGCGGTGCAGTGGGTGTACTTTGCTTACCTGGCTGCGGTGAAATCTCAGAACGGTGGCGCTATGTCGCTGGGCCGTACCGCATCGTTCCTCGACATCTACATTGAGCGCGATTTCAAAGCGGGAATTTTAAACGAGCAGCAGGCGCAGGAGCTGATCGACCACTTCATTATGAAGATCCGTATGGTGCGCTTCCTGCGTACGCCGGAATTCGACACCCTGTTCTCAGGCGACCCAATCTGGGCGACCGAAGTTATCGGCGGTATGGGACTGGATGGCCGCACGCTGGTGACCAAAAACTCGTTCCGCTACCTGCATACGCTGCACACCATGGGGCCGGCACCTGAGCCGAACCTGACGGTGCTGTGGTCTGAGCAGCTACCGATAGCCTTCAAAAAGTACGCCGCCCAGGTGTCTATCATCACCTCGTCTTTGCAGTATGAAAACGACGATCTGATGCGTGCCGACTTTGACAGCGATGACTATGCCATTGCCTGCTGCGTCAGCCCGATGGTTATCGGCAAGCAAATGCAGTTCTTCGGGGCACGTGCCAACCTCGCCAAAACGTTGCTGTATGCAATCAACGGCGGCGTGGATGAGAAGCTGAAAATCCAGGTCGGGCCGAAAACGGCACCGCTGATGGATGACGTGCTGGACTACGACACGGTGATGGAGAGCCTGGACCACTTTATGGACTGGCTGGCCGTGCAGTACATCAGCGCGCTGAACATCATCCACTACATGCACGACAAGTACAGCTACGAAGCTTCGCTGATGGCGCTGCACGATCGTGATGTCTATCGCACGATGGCCTGTGGTATGGCGGGTCTGTCCGTGGCGGCGGATTCTCTGTCGGCTATCAAATACGCTCGCGTGAAACCGATTCGTGATGAAAATGGTCTGGCAGTTGATTTCGAAATCGAAGGCGACTATCCGCAATACGGCAACAACGACGAGCGCGTAGACAGCATTGCCTGCGACCTGGTCGAACGCTTTATGAAGAAAATTAAGGTGTTGCCAACCTACCGTAACGCGGTGCCGACGCAGTCCATTCTGACCATTACCTCCAACGTGGTGTACGGACAGAAAACCGGTAATACGCCGGACGGACGTCGCGCAGGTACGCCGTTTGCGCCAGGAGCGAACCCGATGCACGGCCGCGATCGTAAAGGTGCGGTGGCGTCGTTAACCTCTGTTGCCAAACTGCCGTTCACCTATGCCAAAGACGGTATCTCGTACACCTTCTCCATTGTGCCGGCAGCGCTGGGCAAAGAGGATGGAGTGCGTAAAACCAACCTGGTCGGTCTGCTGGACGGTTACTTCCACCATGAAGCACATGTGGAAGGTGGTCAGCATCTGAACGTTAACGTTATGAACCGTGAAATGTTGATGGATGCCATTGAGCACCCGGAAAACTATCCGAACCTGACGATCCGCGTGTCTGGTTATGCGGTGCGCTTCAACGCGCTGACCCGCGAACAGCAGCAGGATGTTATTTCACGTACTTTCACCCAGGCGCTCTGACGCCGGAGGGACTATGAGAAAAGTAATTGCAACCGAATGTGCGCCAGGGGCGATTGGGCCTTACGTACAGGGTGTGGATCTGGGCAGCATGGTGTTGACGTCAGGTCAAATCCCGGTGTGTCCACAGACCGGTGAAGTGGCTGAAAACGTGTCCGATCAGGCGCGTCAAAGCCTGGAAAACGTGAAAGCGATCGTCGAGTCCGCAGGTTTGAAAGTGAGCGATATCGTGAAGACGACCGTTTTCGTTTCTGACCTGAACGACTTCGCCACCATTAATCAGGTGTACCAGCAGTTCTTTGATGAGCATAAGGCAATTTACCCTACGCGCAGCTGCGTACAGGTCGCCCGCTTACCAAAGGATGTGAAGCTGGAGATTGAAGCCATCGCCGTACGTGGCGACACGCTGTAATCCCTTGCGGGGCGATCTCAGGATCGCCCCGATCCTTAATGAGTGTGAAACCTGGTCTTCACTGAACGGCAATCCGAGGGTGTGGATATGATTAGCGCATTCGATATTTTTAAGATTGGCATTGGACCTTCCAGCTCCCATACCGTGGGGCCAATGAACGCAGGTAAAAGCTTTATCGATCTGTTGGTCAGCAGCGGGGAACTTCCCAAGGCTACGCATATTGTGGTCGATCTTTATGGATCGCTTTCCCTGACCGGAAAAGGTCATGCGACAGATGTCGCCATCATGATGGGGCTGGCCGGTAACAGTCCGCAAAACGTTAATATAGATTCAATCGCTGGCTTTATTCAGGAAGTGGCCCGTACCGGACGTTTACCGGTTGCAGAGGGCACGCATATTGTCGATTTCTCCCCAGACAAAAATATCCTCTTTCACACCGAAACGCTGCCGCGCCATGAAAATGGCATGCGTATCACCGCATGGAACGGCACCGAGACGCTATTAAGCAAAACCTATTACTCCGTCGGCGGTGGTTTTATCGTTGAAGAGGAGCAATTTGGTCAGGCGCATGATGTTGAAGCACACGTGCCCTACAATTTTCATTCCGCCAGCGAACTGCTGAAACTGTGTGAGCGTAACGGGCTGTCCGTTTCCGGTCTGATGATGCAGAACGAACTGGCGATGCGCAGCAAAGAAGAAATCGATGCTGGCTTTGCCGCCATCTGGGATGTCATGCACGCCGGGATTGAGCGCGGCATGAACACCGAAGGCGTCCTGCCTGGCCCGCTTAACGTACCGCGTCGCGCCGTAGCATTACGTCGGTTACTGGTTTCCAGCGATAATCTGTCCAGCGACCCGATGAACGTTATCGACTGGATCAACATGTTCGCGCTGGCCGTGAGCGAAGAAAACGCCGCCGGATGCCGGGTTGTGACGGCACCGACCAACGGCGCATGTGGAATTATCCCTGCCGTATTGGCCTATTACGACAAGTTCCGCCGTCCGGTGAATGCAAACTCCATTGCCCGCTACTTGCTGGCCGCGGGGGCGATAGGGGCGCTGTATAAAATGAACGCCTCTATTTCTGGTGCCGAAGTCGGCTGCCAGGGTGAAATTGGCGTAGCCTGTTCAATGGCGGCAGCCGGGCTGACCGAGTTGCTCGGCGGTAGCCCGTCGCAGGTTTGTATTGCGGCTGAAATCGCCATGGAGCATAACCTGGGGCTGACCTGCGATCCGGTTGCTGGACAGGTGCAAATACCGTGCATTGAGCGTAATGCGATCAACGCGGTAAAAGCCGTCAACGCCGCACGCATGGCGCTACGTCGCACATCTGAGCCACGCGTTTCGCTCGATAAAGTGATCGAGACTATGTACGAAACGGGCAAAGATATGAACGACAAATACCGCGAAACGTCACGCGGTGGTCTGGCGATTAAAGTGGTCTGTACCTGAGATGAAAGGGTGCGTTTGTAGGCCGGATAAGGCGTAAGCGCCGCCATCCGGCAATGAATTCATCAATACGGCATGATAAAAAAGTGCACTTTGGTGTAATACCTCTCAGCTAAGTATGTATGGTGAGTATGTGATTCTTGCTCAGGCTTCCGTTCACCTCAGCGGTGTCATTTCTCTGAAACGCCGTTACCCGTGAACGTGCAAGGGAGGCTCACCGCCGCCTCCCTTGCATCCCAGGCTCCCGGCGGGAAAATCGTCACTGCGCGAGCTATTCGTCTTATTCCGTCTGCCTGTCGGGTCGGGGCCGAGCCTGCATCCATGCAGGCCGTCCCCTCTGCCCGCATCCCTGCGGGCAGTCCCGGTCAGCCGTCAACGCCTCATCGATTTTCAGCCGGACCGGGGTCATCGCTTCAACGCTCTGACTTCCAGTTAAATCTGTTTTGCTGTTTTAACAAAAAACGCAGAAGGTGAGGTGTTAACTGATCAGCATTAGCACTTTGGTGCACATTTTTTGTTGTGATCTGCTTCAAAAATAGAATTTAAATCCTAAATATGCATATAAAAGAGAAAATATTTCTTAACTTTTAGAAATTAAAGGGGTTTGTTTGTGAAGTTTTTCTCTGATCCTGCGCGTATGATTTCTTCATTACTCCAATAGCTCACCTGCACCTAAGTACTGCGTATCGCATTGATGCAGTACGAAAAAAATATAAAAACCTCTACCTACACATTGAGCGGGAAATTATGGAAACGGCAACGAATAGTAGCGTAATACTCGACGCATCTGCTCCGGCACGTCGGGCGGGAATGACCGAAAGCGAATGGCGTGAAGCCATTAAATTCGACAGCACGGACACCGGCTGGGTCATTATGAGTATCGGTATGGCAATTGGCGCGGGGATTGTTTTTCTTCCTGTCCAGGTAGGATTGATGGGGCTGTGGGTGTTCTTGCTCTCCTCTATCATCGGCTACCCAGCCATGTACCTGTTCCAGCGCCTGTTTATCAACACGCTGGCTGAGTCCCCAGAGTGTAAAGACTACCCGAGCGTGATCAGCGGCTATCTGGGTAAGAACTGGGGCATCCTGTTAGGTGCGTTGTATTTTGTGATGCTGGTTATCTGGATGTTCGTTTATTCCACCGCCATCACCAATGACAGCGCCTCCTATCTGCACACGTTTGGTGTGACGGAAGGTTTACTGTCCGACAGCCCGTTCTATGGCCTGGTACTGATTTGCATCCTGGTGGCTATCTCGTCACGCGGGGAACAAATGCTGTTTAAAATCTCCACCGGCATGGTAATGACCAAGCTGCTGGTTGTGGCAGCGCTTGGCGTGTCGATGGTAGGGATGTGGCATCTGCATAACGCAGGTTCACTGCCGCCGATGGCGCTGCTGATCAAAAATGCGATCATCACTCTGCCGTTTACGCTGACCTCGATTCTGTTTATTCAGACCTTAAGCCCGATGGTTATCTCATACCGTTCACGCAACAAATCCATCGAAGTGGCGCGCCATAAAGCCCTGCGTGCCATGAACATCGCGTTCGGTATTCTGTTTGTTACCGTCTTTTTCTACGCTGTTTCCTTCACGTTGGCGATGGGCCACGACGAAGCGGTTAAAGCTTATGAGCAGAACATTTCCGCTCTGGCTATTGCCGCGCAATTTATCAATGGTGCGGGTGCTGGCTGGGTGAAAATCGTCAGCGTTATTCTGAACATTTTCGCCGTTATGACCGCTTTCTTCGGTGTCTACTTAGGTTTCCGTGAAGCGACTCAAGGGATCGTGATGAACATTCTGCGCCGCTATATGCCGGCTGAGAAAATCAACGAAACCTTTGTTCAGCGCGGCATTATGATTTTTGCCATCCTGCTGGCCTGGAGCGCAATTGTGCTCAACGCGCCGGTGCTGAGCTTCACCTCTATTTGTAGCCCTATCTTCGGCATGGTGGGTTGTCTGATCCCGGCCTGGCTGGTCTACAAAGTTCCTGCACTGCACAAATACAAAGGCGTTTCCCTGTATCTGATTATTTTCACGGGCCTGCTGTTGTGCGTTTCTCCGTTCCTGGCATTTTCCTGAGATATTTGAGCAAAGGTTGTTGTTATGTTTGAGACTACATTGAATCCATTATGGGATAGTTTTATCCGCGCGGTGCAGGAAGAAGTTAAGCCTGCGTTGGGCTGTACAGAACCTATCTCTCTGGCTCTGGCGGCGGCGGTTGCATCCTCTGAGCTGGACGGCGCGGTTGAACGCATTGACGCGTGGGTCTCACCGAACCTGATGAAAAACGGCATGGGTGTTACCGTGCCGGGTACCGGAATGGTCGGGTTACCTGTCGCGGCGGCGCTGGGTGCGCTGGGGGGAAATGCCCGTGCCGGTTTAGAGGTACTGAAAGATGCGTCGCCACAAGCGATCGCCGATGCGAAAGCGATGCTGAGCGCTGGCAAGGTTGCGGTGATGCTGCAGGAGCCTTGCGAGGACATCCTCTTTTCCCGCGCGAAGGTTTACAGTGCTGAAGGATGGGCGTGCGTGACGATTGTGGGCGGTCATACCAACATTGTGCACATCGAGACCAATAAGGGCGTAGTGTTCACCACAGAACAGAATGCTCAGGAAGAGGAACAGGAGTCGCCGCTGGCGGTACTGTCTCACACCTCGCTGGAAGAGATTCTGGCGTTCGTGAATGCGGTACCGTTTGAGTCAATCCGCTTTATCCTCGATGCGGCAAAACTGAACGGTGCGCTGTCTCAGGAAGGGCTGCGCGGTAACTGGGGTTTGCACATCGGAACCACGCTTGAGAAGCAGTGTGCGCGTGGCCTGCTGGCGAACGATCTCTCCACCTCTATTCTGATCCGTACCAGTGCGGCGTCGGATGCGCGAATGGGCGGGGCGACGCTGCCGGCCATGAGCAACTCCGGCTCCGGTAATCAGGGCATTACCGCGACTGTTCCGGTGATGGTGGTGGCCGAGCACTTTGGCGCGGATGAGGAGAAACTGGCACGTGCGCTAATGTTGTCTCATCTGAGCGCTATCTACATCCATCATCAGCTTCCGCGTTTGTCTGCACTGTGTGCAGCAACCACGGCGGCGATGGGGGCAGCTGCGGGGATGGCATGGATCGTAGATGGTCGCTACAACACCATCGCGATGGCGATCAGTAGCATGATTGGCGACGTGAGCGGAATGATTTGTGATGGCGCTTCAAACAGCTGCGCGATGAAAGTCTCAACCAGTGCTTCCGCGGCGTGGAAAGCGGTACTGATGGCGCTGGATGATACTGCTGTAACCGGCAACGAAGGGATTGTGGCGCATAACGTGGAACAATCTATCGCTAACCTGTGTGCGCTGGCGTGTCGTTCAATGCAGGAAACCGACAAGCAGATTATTGAGATCATGGCCAGTAAGGCACATTAATCTGTAGGCCGGGTAAGGCGTTGCTGCCACCCGGCATAAGTCTAAGCCGCCTGTTCAGGCGGCTTCTTCGTCTTCCAGCCGTAGTTCGGCATCGGCCACAATCGCTTCCAGCTCTGTCAGCATTTCTTCATAGCCGAAGGTAACTGTTTCCTGTTTTTTCGGCTCAACCTGAGGCTGGCGTTTTTTTGATGATTTCTTGCTCAATAGTCGTACTCCATTGTTTTTCCTGACTATACGGGCAAATCTATCAGCAAAGCGCGCAGCGGGGTATCGGCGACTAACGTTATGTTAGTTTCGTCACGAATAAATGCCCCATCGCCACAGGTGAGCGCTTCTTTTTCTGCGCCAGACGTCACCGCATGGAACCTGCCGTGAATCGACTGTAAATAAGCACGTGGCCCATGTAACTGAAAACTCAGCGATTCACCTTGCTGCAGCTCAACGTGGTGCACCCATACCTGTTGGCGCAGATGCAGGCTGCCTTGTTCACCGTCCGGCGAGGCCAGCAGTTGATGCTTACCGGTACCCAGCGTGGCCTTCTGTACGCAGGCATTTTCACGCTGCGGGCAGGCGTCCAGCCAGAGCTGCATCCGGGTTAACGGTTTGTCTTTGCTGATATTGTGTTCGCTATAGCTAATCCCGGGCTGTGTCGCGAGCAGTAAAACTTCACCTGCTTTGGCCTTAACATGGTTGCCTTCGCTGTCGCGGTATTCTGCTTCCCCTTCGAGGATCAGATTAACGATATCCACTTTCGGATAGGTCCGTGGCTGGAAAGAGGCCCCCGGTGCCAGGACTTCCTGGTTCAGAACACGCAGCGAGGCATAACCCAGCAGTTTAGGATCAAAATAGTGTCCAAAGGAGAAGGTATAACGGGCCTGCAGCCAGCCGTAGTCTGCTTGCCCGCATTGTTTGGCTGTACGGGTAGTAATCATAGTTCTTGACCTCTCTTTACTTCCTTTTATGTTAAATGGCTAGACGCTGCATTGTTAGCCAGATATTCTGCCCGGTATGTTCAAATTTCCTGAATGAGAACGAAATGGCCAAAGAAAGGGCTTTAACGCTTGAAGCGTTACGCGTCATGGACGCAATAGACAGGCGCGGTAGTTTTGCTGCAGCGGCAGATGAACTGGGACGCGTTCCTTCCGCACTTAGCTATACCATGCAGAAGTTGGAGGAGGAGCTGGACGTGGTGCTGTTTGACCGTTCAGGTCATCGCACAAAATTCACTAACGTTGGGCGTATGCTGCTGGAGCGTGGGCGCGTACTGCTGGAAGCTGCGGATAAACTGACCACCGACGCTGAAGCGCTGGCTCGTGGTTGGGAAACGCATCTGACCATCGTTACCGAAGCACTGGTGCCGACGGCGGCGTTTTTCCCGCTGATCGACAGGCTTGCCGGGAAGGCCAATACCCAGCTTTCCGTTATTACCGAAGTTCTGGCCGGGGCGTGGGAGCGTCTTGAGCAGGGGCGGGCGGATATCGTGATTGCGCCGGATATGCATTTTCGCTCATCCTCAGAAATCAACTCGCGCAAGCTGTACTCGCTGATGAACGTCTATGTAGCGGCCCCGGATCATCCCATCCATCAGGAGCCGGAACCGTTATCGGAAGTCACCCGCGTGAAATACCGCGGGATCGCGGTAGCGGATACCGCCCGTGAACGTCCGGTGCTGACCGTCCAACTGCTGGATAAACAGCCGCGTCTGACGGTGAGTACGATAGAAGATAAACGCCAGGCGCTGTTGGCCGGTCTTGGCGTGGCGACGATGCCGTACCCGCTGGTGGAAGAGGATATTGCGGCTGGTCGGCTGCGGGTAGTTAGTCCGGAATCGACAAGCGAGATAGATATTATTATGGCCTGGCGTCGTGACAGCATGGGCGAGGCGAAATCCTGGTGTCTGCGGGAAATCCCCAAGCTGTTTGCGGGTAAATAGCCTGACTGTTACGCCGGATGCGGTGCGAAGCACCTTATCCGGCATGGAAGACGGAGTATGTTGTAGGCCTGATAAGCGCAGCGCCATCAGGCATCTACATATGCTACGTCAGGATAACTGTTTGGGATCGGGCCCGAAGCGGTTACTCCCCTGAGTTCCGTTTTGACAGTTGAAAATGATGATCACCAGCCAGCCAACGATCGGGATCAGCAGCACCAGTAGCCACCAGGCTGAACGATCGGTGTCATGTAAACGCCGGAACTGTACCGCCCACCACGGAATAAAGACCAGAACCCCGTAAATCGTCGTTAATATGCCTTCTCCACCGGCGCGCTCCCAGCCAAACATTCTGTCCAGAATACCCAGCACGAATGTGAAGATGATGTTGACCAGCACAAACATCCAGTATTCTTTACGACGCGCGCGGCCACCAAAACCAAAGTAATTCTTTAATACGTTTAAATACCAATCCATTTTTGCCTCGTTCTGCATTCAATTACTTGTTTTTAAAGTAATCAAATTAAGAATAGCTGTGAATGGAATGATGGTAAATATTTGCGGTATTAATTATTTGGCCCCCAGATGGGGGCCTGTGTAAATCAGGCGAAACGCTCGTCACGCCCGTGGGGTTCGTTGAGGTCCTGCCACGGCCCAACAGAAATAATGCCGGTCGGGTTAATGGTTTTGTGGCTACGGAAGTAGTGATTGCGGATGTGATCGAAATTGACAGTTTCCGCAATGCCCGGCATCTGGTAGATATCACGCAGGAAACCGTACAGGTTCAGATAGTCGCTAATCCGGTGTTTGTCGCACTTGAAGTGGGTGACATACACGGGATCAAAGCGTACCAGTGTGGTCCACAGGCGAATATCTGCTTCTGTTAACTGGTTGCCGGTCAGGTAGCGATGTTGCCCAAGGATCTGCTCCAGTCGTGCCAGAGATTGAAAGACGTTATCCACGGCGTCGTCGTAGGCTTCCTGACTGGTGGCAAATCCGGCTTTATACACGCCATTATTAACGTTGTCATAAATCCAGCCGTTCAGCTCGTCGATTTTACTTTGCAGGGCAGGGGAATAGTAATCTCCGGCTTTCGCGCCCAGCGCATCAAACGCGGTGTTAAACATGCGGATGATTTCTGCAGATTCGTTGCTGACAATAGTGTGGTTCTTTTTATCCCACAGCACCGGAACGGTGACCCGACCGCTGTAGTGCGGATCGGCGTGTAAATAGAGCTGATAAAGAAATTCGTGCTGATACAGGGTATCGCCGGTTGCCGCCGGGAAGTTGTCGTCAAAGGTCCAGCCGTTTTCCAGCATCAACGGATGTACAACGGACACGGAAATAAACGGTTCCAGCCCTTTGAGTTTGCGCAAAATCAGCGTGCGATGCGCCCACGGACAGGCCAGAGAAACGTATAGATGATAGCGGTCTTTTTCGGCAGCAAAGCCACCTTCACCGGTCGGGCCAGGCGCGCCATCCGCGGTGAGCCAGTTACGGAAAGCCGATGCAGAACGTTGAAATTTTCCACCGGTTGATTTGGTATCGTACCAGGTGTCATGCCAGACGCCGTCAATCAGTTGTCCCATGATTTTCGCCTCCTCAGATAGCAAAAGCGAGGAGATATCTCCTCGCTTTTTGATGTGTTCAGTATAGTTTGATTACCACTTTTTATTCAGCACGCGGTCAATACTAAATGCGCCTGGACCGGTGATAGCCAGCAGCAGGAAACCGCCTGCGATGGTCAGGTTTTTCATGAACATCAGAGAGTTCACACCTTCCGCAAAGTTGCTGTGGAAGAGGAACGCCGTCAGCAATGTGAAGCCTGCGGTGAACAGCGCGGTTGTACGGGTCAGGAAACCGAACAGAATTGCCAGACCGCCGCCAAACTCAAGCAGAATCACCAGCGGCAGCATAAATCCTGGGACGCCCATGGCTTCCATGTACTGTTGGGTACCCGCATATCCGGTGATTTTTCCCCAACCTGCGGTAATAAACAGGATTGGCATCAGAATGCGCGCTACCAGTACACCAACATCTTCTAATTTCTTCATCATACTCTCCAGGAAACCACTCAGGCGGCTTATTGTGTTTTTTTGTGCATCGACGCTGCAGAGCGCGTCGTTGCTGTCGATGGAGAGAATCATAAACGTGCTTAATGAGAATTGTTAGCAAGGAAAACTGTCAGTATTTTTCAAAAATTTTGAGGTTGGGGGTAAGGAAAGGATTAGCCGCGCAGTTGCTGCTGTCTGATGGTCGATTTCACCAGACGCCAGATACTCCAGACGCTAAAGCCGCGCTTAGCCCAGCGAACCAGCAGATTCGGGTTGCGGATGGTGCGAACCGCCATAATACTGCTCCCGACCAACACCCAGCCACGCAGGTTCAGTAGCGTCTTCCAGCCACGATCGTAGACCTCGGTGGCTTCCAGCCAGTCGCGGCGAGTAGCAGACAGATCCAGCCGTTGCTGCTGGATCTGTCCAAGCAGTTGCGCCTTACGCTTTTGACGTTCGACTTTGCTGCTCATTATGCATCATCCTCCAGGGCTTGCCTGTCATTAGCGAGTTCCTGGCGTGTATGGCGTAGCAGCGTTGTTTTACGTGCTTTACGCAGCGTCCATATCCCGCCAATCAGCGCTAACAGCAACAGCACAACGGTGGTGGCAATCATGGCGTTCAGGCGGTATTGAGGGTCAATGGCCCAGATGATAAGCACCATCAGGCTCATCAGGCCAAACGCCGCGAACAGCATAGTCAGCCCAAGCATCAGCAGGATCTGGATGAGATTGGCTTTTTCCTCTTCCAGCTCAACGACGGCCAGCCGCAGCCGTGTTTCTACGATCTCAACGAGAATCGTCAGGATCCGCTGTCCAATACCCAGTACGCCTTTGCCTGGACCTTGTGCGTGTTGAGAATCAGCCATTGTTAACGGCGCGACAGCAGTACACCAAGCACCACACCGACTGCAGCGCCAATGCCGACGCCTGTCCATGGGTTTTCGCGCACGTAGTTATCGGCTTTAGCCGCGGCTTCACGGGTCTGTTTGGCAATTACATCGCTGGTTTCACTCAGACGATGGCGGCTCTCGCGCAGCGCATGTTCGGCTTTGCTGCGAATTTTACTCATCTCTTCCTTCGACTTATCGCCAGAGGAGCTAAGTACTTCTTCAAGCGTATCCGCAAGAGATTTCAGCTCAGCGCGCAGGTTTTCCGTAGCATTATCTTTCGACATAGTTTTCTCCAGTTGAGTGGCTAGTTACCGTACTTAGTAATCGCGGGTCTCGAGTTCTTTTAGCTCTTGCTGGGCTTCAGCAAGCTTGTGTTCACGCTTTGCTACCTTATCCGCATCGCCTTTTTGCTTAGCTTCGGCTAAGTCACGTTGACGCTCGGCAATCTCATTTTTCTGCTCGGCGATCTTTTTCTGATGGTTAGCGCGCAGTTTGCTGTCAGTACAGTTTGCTCTGACTTCGCTCAGCGCTTTGTTCAGCCCATTGATACGGCTCTGATTGTTGTGTTTTTCGGCATAGCTAATCTCCCGCTGAATGTCTTGTTCTTTTTCCTGACAGAGGGTGGTGGCGTAGCTGCCGGCACTGAGAGCGAAAAGGCTAATTGCCAAAGCGATGCGGTATTTCATTCTTGAACCTTCCATTGTGATTCGACCTCTTCGTTTAGGGTCGATGCTCCAGAATAATAAAGCGTTGGGTCATAAACCCAGTTTATTAATCATAGGCGCTAAACGGTGAAATCACCAAAGTGAGTGATCTAATTCAGATTCCTGGAAATTAACCAAAACGGTGTGGGGTCTCACGTAAGCGGGATAACCACTGAACCGCCTGATTATTATCATCCTGCTGAGCGATAACGAAACCGTGCGGTAACGTTCGATCCAGTACGACCTTTGCCGCTGCGCTCTGCGCACTGGAATCAAAGGTAATCAGCAGGGCGTCATTTTGCGGAGTGATGCTTTTAAAACGAATGCCGTTGGCATCCAGGTGATGCCAGATAGAGAAGCCATCAGGCATGCTGGCTCCCTGGTTTACGGCACGAATGGCAAGCGTTGACTCCTGCTGGCGAATGACCGACCAGGTCAGGAGCAACGCGCCGATGAACAACATAAAAGTGGTGGACCAGGCAAGTCGTCGGAGCGTTATGCATGATTTCAGCATAATTTACCCTCGGTTCCCGTATTTCTTTTTCCAAAGAACAACCAGTGAACCTGCCAGACCAAACACCAGTAACACCACAGGAAGCAGCATCAGGCAAGACATCAGTTGATCTTCATATTTGAGAAACACCGGTGTTTTGCCAAGCAGATAGCCCAACGATGTGAGAATAAGGACCCAAAGCAGTCCGCTCATCCAGTTGAAGAACTGAAAGCGCGCATTGTTCAGGCCGGACAATCCTGCGATGGTCGGCAGTAATGTTCTGACAAACGCGATAAAGCGACCGACCAGCAGCGCAGACAAGCCATGCTTATGGAACAGATGATGCGCACGCTGATGGTAATGTGCAGGAAGATGAGATAACCAGTTTTGCACTGTGCGGGTATTGCCCAACCATCGACCTTGTATATAGCTGAGCCAGCAACCGAGGCTGGCTGCGGTAGTGAGTAATAGCACCGTTTGCGGAAAACCCATTGCGCCTTTGGCAATAAGTACGCCGACCAGTACCAGCAAACTGTCGCCAGGTAAAAAGGCTGCTGGCAGCAGTCCGTTTTCCAGAAACAAAATGGTAAAGAGTACAAAATAGAGCATGCCAATCATGGAAGGATTGGCCAGCGTTTCAAAATCCTGAGCCCATAAAGCATTTAGTAATTGAGTCAGTAGTTCCATTCAATATTCCTGGAGAATCGGTTGTCGTCATGCCGGTTTTCTGGGTTTTGTAACACCACGATTTTATTAATATTTTTTACATGACTCGCGGTTTGATACAAATTCACGGCCTGAACTATTCCCTGTAAAGTTGTGAAGTTAGCAAGCTCTTAAACACAAAAATTCAAACAGCATCTAATTGTAACAAAGGTCAACGTAGTCCGTTATAGAAATTACGGTTGTTGAACTGTGATTTTGCTTATCGCAATGGAGGGTGGCGAGAGGATTTACACAGGCTGACATTTTATACCTAATGCTTACCAAGTGTCAGAAACAGGCGCGTGGTCGCGCCTGCATTGATAAGATTGTTTATTTTGCGCTGTTAGCCGCTGTATCGAGATGAACGACCGGATTTTCGGTAAATAGATAACGGTCCGCATTGAACTCAAAATCATCGCTGGTTTCGTTAAACAGCATCTGCTTCGTGTTCTCAAGATGCTGCCACATCGCCAGTTTGGCGGCATGAGGATCTTTGCGAATCAGCGCCCGAAGGATCTGGTCATGGTCATCACACCAGTTATCAACCGTGCGCAGGTCGATGTGGTCGTGCAGTTTCTTCCAGTAGGGGTTATGAATGCGCTGAGTCCACATTTTTTCAACAATCGCGGCCAGAGCCGAGTTCTGCGTTGCCAGGGCTACCTGCACATGGAACTGGAGATCCCACTCGGAGTCACGAAAGCTTTTTTCGTTACGTGATTTCTCCTGAATCTCCATCAGCTTCATGATGTCCTGTTTGGTCACCTGCGTGGCGGCAAACTCGGCAATGTTGCTTTCTATGAGCTGACGCGCCTGGAGCAGCTCGAAAGGACCGTAGCTGGCGAATTCCAGGTTTTCATCTGGCGCAACATAATGTCTGGGTTGGTTGGAAATGACGTGGATCCCCGATCCTTTGCGCACCTCAACGTAACCCTCCACCTCGAGCATGATAATTGCTTCACGAACCACGGTACGGCTGACATTTTTTTCATCGGCGATAAAGCGCTCGGCAGGGAGTTTGTCACCCACCAGATAGACGCCTTGCTCAATGCGTTCTTTCAGATCAGCTGCAAGTTGTTGGTACAAACGTCGTGGTTCGGTGATTTCCATATGCGCTCCAGGCATGATACGGCAGACTATATTTGTTATACCACTTTTGCGATTACTGCTCCACTCGCGGCGATAAAAAAGCCGCCAGATAACTGGCGGCTTCGCATTATATACCCTTGATGAAAAACAGCGGGTTAATTTTGCGGAGCAGGATCGCCAGTCTGTGATCCCGAGTCGACCTCGCTGGCCGATTTGTTCTGCAATACCGTCCAGATAACGAGTGCGCCGAGCAGGTCGAATACCGCCAGTACGGCGAACAGCGGGCTAAAGCCGATGGTGTCAGCCAGTGCGCCAACAACCAGTGCAAACAGCGTACTTGCAAGCCAGGCGGACATACCGGTCAGGCCGTTTGCCGTTGCCACTTCATTACGACCAAATACGTCAGAAGAAAGCGTAATCAGCGCACCGGACAGCGCCTGGTGAGCAAAGCCGCCGACGCACAGCAGGGCGATAGCAATGTACGGGCTGGTGAACAGACCAATCATCCCTGGGCCAATCATCAGCAATGCGCCCATGGTGACGACCATTTTACGTGAAACGATCAGGTTAACGCCGAACCAGCGCTGGAACAGCGGCGGTAAGTAGCCCCCAACGATACAGCCCAGGTCAGCAAACAGCATCGGCATCCAGGCAAACATCGCAATCTCTTTCAGGTTAAAGCCGTAGACTTTAAACATGAACAGCGGGATCCAGGCGTTGAAGGTACCCCAGGCCGGCTCTGCCAGGAAACGCGGCAGTGCGATGCCCCAGAACTGGCGGTTACGCAGGATCTGACCGAGCGACATTTTTTTCGAGGTCGCGTTTTTATGCTGTGATTCCTGACCATTCAGAATGTAATCACGTTCTTCATCAGACAGCTTTTTCTGGTCGCGCGGGTGTTTGTAGAACACAAGCCAGCACATCGCCCAGATGAAGCTCAGCGCACCGGAAATAATGAATGCCATCTGCCAGCTGTGCATGACGATTGCCCAGACGACCAGCGGCGGAGCAATCATCGCACCGATAGAAGAGCCGACGTTAAAGTACCCCACGGCAATTGAACGTTCTTTTGCCGGGAACCACTCAGAACTGGCTTTCAAACCCGCAGGGATCATTGCGGCTTCAGCGGCACCTACCGCGCCACGCGCCAGCGCCAGTCCACCCCAACTGCCAGCCAGTGCGGTCGCGCCACAGAAGACGGCCCACAGAACGGCGAACATCGCGTAACCAACTTTTGTGCCGAGCACATCGAGCACGTAGCCGGCAACGGGTTGCATTACGGTGTAAGCAGCAGAATACGCTGCGATGATATAGGAATACTGTTGAGTGGAGATGTGTAACTCTTCCATCAGAGTTGGCGCAGCTGCCGCCACAGTGTTACGTGTCAGGTAACCCAGCACGGTGCCAAGCGTCACCAGTGCAATCATGTACCAACGTAACCCTTTAATTTTACGCATGTAAAACCTCATCGTTTTGTTATGTCCGCGAACGAGCGGTCATCTTCCAGTTCAGGGCGGAGGATGTTCTTTTACGAGGGGGGACCGAAAAAAATCCGGTACTCCCCGAACTTTGCCATGTCAATAATTGTGCTAATTCGGTTTCCGTACCGGTCAATCCGATGGTTATACATCGGTAATTTGCATTCCGTCGGCTTATGTATCGCGACGGCCAAAAGATAACTTGTCATACAGCTTTAAAAGGTGAGTGCCATCACAAAAGTGTGAATCTTCGTGTGGTCATTATTTCGATTCAGCAAAGCCAGCGCTGGCGCGGCTTGACGCGTGATTTACCTCTTTGAGAGTAATTTTTTTGTCACCATTTGTTGATCTAACTCACGAAAATATCTTCAGTGTATGGAAATTGGTGTGATAACTTTGTCAACATCAAAACATAAGCAATCTGACGCACTCGTTGAGAGGAAGACGATAATGACCCCGTTTATGACTGAAGATTTCCTGCTGGACACCGAATTTGCCCGCCGTCTGTACCATGATTACGCCAAAGACCAGCCGATCTTCGATTACCACTGCCATTTACCACCGCAACAAATCGCTGAAAACTACCGTTTTAATAACCTGTATGACATCTGGCTGAAGGGTGATCACTACAAATGGCGTGCGATGCGTACCAATGGCGTCGCTGAGCGCTTGTGTACCGGCGATGCGTCCGATCGCGAGAAGTTTGACGCATGGGCCGCCACGGTTCCGCACACTATCGGTAACCCGCTGTATCACTGGACCCACCTCGAATTACGTCGTCCGTTTGGTATTACAGGTAAGCTGCTTTCTCCTGCGACTGCTGATGAAATCTGGAACCAGTGCAACGAGCTGCTGGCGCAGGATAAATTCTCCGCGCGCGGTATCATGCAGCAGATGAATGTGAAAATGGTCGGCACTACCGATGACCCGATCGACTCTCTGGAGCATCATGCGGCCGTTGCTAAAGACGGAAGCTTTGATGTGAAAGTGCTGCCGAGCTGGCGTCCGGATAAAGCCTTTAACATTGAGCTGGCGACCTTTAATGACTACATGGCGAAGCTCGGTGAAGTGTCTGACACGGATATCCGCCGATTCAGCGATCTGCAAGCTGCACTGACCAAACGTCTGGATCACTTCGCGGCTCACGGCTGTAAAGTTTCTGACCACGCGCTGGACGTGGTGCTGTTTGCCGAATCTAACGAATCTGAACTGGATAGCATTCTGGCGCGTCGCCTGGCGGGTGAAACCCTGAGTGAGCATGAAGTTGCCCAGTTTAAAACCGCCGTGCTGGTGTTCCTTGGTGCGGAATATGCTCGTCGCGAATGGGTACAGCAGTACCACATCGGCGCGCTGCGTAATAACAACCTGCGCCAGTTCAAACTGTTGGGCGCGGATGTTGGCTTCGACTCCATCAATGACCGTCCGATGGCTGAAGAACTGTCCAAACTGCTGAGCAAGCAGAATGAACAGAACCTGCTGCCGAAAACCATTCTCTACTGCCTGAACCCGCGTGATAACGAAGTGCTGGGCACCATGATCGGCAACTTCCAGGGCGAAGGTATGCCGGGCAAGATGCAGTTCGGTTCCGGCTGGTGGTTCAACGATCAGAAAGACGGGATGGAACGTCAGATGACGCAGCTGGCCCAGCTCGGCCTGCTGAGCCGTTTCGTCGGCATGCTGACCGATAGCCGTAGCTTCCTGTCATACACGCGCCATGAATACTTCCGTCGCATTCTGTGCCAGATGATTGGCCGTTGGGTTGCTGCAGGTGAAGCACCGGCAGATATCCAGTTGCTGGGTGAAATGGTCAGAAATATTTGCTTTAACAATGCGCGTGATTACTTCGCCATTGAACTGAACTAAGGCCCGGGTGAAGGTATGCAATACATCAAGATCCATGCGCTGGATAACGTCGCGGTAGCGCTCGCTGATTTGGCTGAAGGAACCGAAGTCACCGTTGATGGGCAGGCGGTAACCCTGCGTCAGGCGGTCTCTCGTGGCCATAAATTCGCTTTACGTGATATTGCGAAAGGCGAAAACGTCATTAAATACGGTTTGCCAATTGGTCATACGCTGGTGGACGTTGCGGCGGGTGAGCATATTCATGCTCACAACACGCGCACTAATCTGAGCGACCTGGACACGTATAGCTACCACCCTGATTTTCAGGCGGAAGTTGCACAACCGGCGGATCGCGATGTGCAGATCTACCGTCGTGCCAACGGCGATGTTGGCGTGCGCAACGAACTGTGGATCCTACCGACGGTAGGCTGTGTTAACGCCATGGCGCGCCAGATGCAGAACCGTTTTCTGAAAGAGACTAACGACGCCGAAGGAATCGACGGCGTGCATCTCTTCAGCCACACCTACGGCTGTTCACAGCTCGGCGACGACCACATTAACACCCGCACCATGCTGCAAAACATGGTGCGTCACCCGAATGCGGGTGCGGTGCTGGTGGTTGGCCTTGGTTGTGAAAACAACCAGGTTGATGCCTTCCGCGAAACCTTAGGCGAGTACGATCCTGAGCGCGTTCACTTCATGGTCTGCCAACATCAGGAAGACGAAGTGGAAGCGGGGATTGAACATCTTCACCAGTTGTACAACGTGATGCGTAACGATAAGCGTGAGCCGGGTAAACTGGGTGAGCTGAAGTTTGGTCTGGAATGCGGCGGCTCTGACGGCCTGTCCGGTATTACCGCCAACCCGATGCTGGGGCGTTTTTCTGACTACGTGATTGCCAACGGCGGCACCACCGTACTGACCGAAGTACCGGAAATGTTCGGCGCCGAGCAACTGCTGATGGACCACTGCCGCGATGAAGAAACGTTCGGCAAGCTGGTCACCATGGTCAATGACTTCAAGCAGTACTTCATTGCTCACGACCAGCCGATCTACGAGAACCCATCGCCGGGCAACAAAGCGGGCGGTATCACCACGCTGGAAGATAAATCTCTCGGCTGCACGCAAAAAGCAGGCTCCAGCCAGGTGGTGGACGTATTGCGCTACGGCGAACGCCTGAAGACGCATGGTCTGAACCTGCTGAGCGCACCGGGTAACGATGCGGTGGCGACCAGTGCCCTGGCGGGCGCGGGCTGTCATATGGTGCTGTTCAGTACCGGTCGCGGTACGCCGTACGGTGGTTTTGTGCCGACGGTGAAAATTGCTACCAACAGCGAGCTGGCGGCGAAGAAAAAGCACTGGATCGACTTTGACGCTGGACAGTTGATCCACGGCAAAGCGATGCCGCAGTTACTGGAAGAATTTGTCGATACCATCGTCGAGTTCGCCAACGGCAAGCAAACCTGCAACGAGCGGAATGATTTTAGAGAGTTAGCGATATTTAAAAGCGGCGTAACGTTGTAGTAAATACCTGATGGTACCTGCATACAGGTCTGCGCAAACCGTAGGCCTGATAAGCGCAGCGCCATCAGGCACAAACCGTTGCCGGATGGCGGCGAACTCGCCTAATCCGGCCTACGAGATAGAATTGGGGTTGCTTGCATGACCGCGTATTGGCTGGCCCAGGGCGTAGGTGTCATCGCCTTTCTGATCGGTATTACCACCTTTTTCAATCGCGATGAGCGCCGGTTCCGGCTGCAACTCGCCGTCTATAGCGCCACCATCGGCGTGCATTTTTTCCTGATGGGGGCCTGGCCTGCGGGAATGAGCGCAGAACTCAACACCATCCGCACACTTGTCTCAATGCATACCCGCAAACTGTGGGTAATGACCGTTTTTATTGTCCTCACCCTGGTTCTCGGGCTGGCGAAATTACAACATGCGATGGAGCTGTTGCCGATAATTGGCACGCTGGCCAGCACCTGGGCGCTGTTCCGCTGCAAAGGGTTAACCGTGCGCTGCGTCATGTGGTGCGCAACTGCCTGTTGGGTTATCCATAATTTCTGGCTGGGATCGATTGGCGGGACGATGATCGAAGGGAGTTTTCTGGTGATGAACGGCCTGAATATTATTCGCTTCCGGCGGATGCAAAAACGCGGAATTGATCCGTTCAAAATTGAAAAAAGCGTACAAGAAAAGAACCCCTCCGCCCGATGACGGAGGGGCGTAGAGATTATCCGCGCAGGGCGTTATTTGCCAGACGCTCGTCTTCTGCCTGGCAGGCTGCAGCGGTAAACAGGACGTCTGTAGAAGAGTTCAACGCCGTTTCACATGAGTCCTGCAATACGCCGATGATAAAGCCAACGGCAACAACCTGCATGGCGATGTCATTCGGGATACCGAACATGTTGCACGCCAGCGGGATCAGCAGCAGAGAACCGCCCGCCACGCCCGATGCACCACAGGCACACAGCGAAGCCACCACGCTCAGTAACAGCGCCGTCGGTAAATCAACCGGAACACCCAGCGTATTCACCGCCGCCAGCGTCAGTACGGTAATGGTGATCGCCGCGCCCGCCATATTGATGGTGGCTCCCAGCGGAATAGACACCGAATAGGTATCACGATCCAGATTCAGTTTCTCACACAGTGCCATGTTCACCGGAATATTTGCTGCCGAACTGCGGGTAAAGAAGGCATACACGCCGCTTTCACGCAGACAGGCCAGCACCAGAGGGTACGGGTTACGGCGAATTTTCCAGAAGACCAGCAGTGGGTTAACCACAAATGCCACCAGCAGCATACAGCCTACCAGTACGGTCAGCAGTTGGGCGTAGCCCCAAAGCGTGGCGAAACCGGTGGTTGCCAGCGTGGAGGAGACCAGACCAAAGATACCGATTGGCGCGAAACGAATCACCAGCTTCACCATAAAGGTGACGGCGTTGGACATATCATTGACCAGATTTTTGGTCGTTTCATTGCCGTGGCGCAGCGCAAAGCCCAGGCCGACAGCCCATACCAGAATACCAATATAGTTGGCGTTCAGCAGAGCATCAATTGGGTTAGAAACCATGCTCATCAGCAGGCTACGCATCACTTCAACAATCCCGGATGGCGGTACGATATCCCCCGCGCTGCTGGAAAGATGCAGTGTTGATGGGAAAGCAAAGCTGAAGACAACGGCGGTTAATGCCGCTGAAAATGTTCCGAGCAGGTAGAGAAACAGAATGGGGCGGATATTGGTTTTTTGCCCGTGCTGGTGGTTGGCGATAGAAGCCATCACCAGCATCAGAACCAGAATTGGCGCCACGGCTTTTAATGCGCCGACGAACAGCGTACCCAGCAAACCAACGGCTTCAGCCGCAGGTTTTGACACCAGTGCCAGTAAAATCCCCAGTACCAAACCGATCAAAATTTGTTTAACCAGGCTCCCTTGCGCCAAACGCGAGAGTAGCCCCGATGAACGTTGCGTAGTCATGTAGTAATCCTTTCATTGTGTTGTTGCCTTACCTTTGTGCGTTCTGTTGACGCATCTTTCAGGATCGGCAAATGTTTGCATGGCTGAGTATAAGGAAAGAACGCGGTTCGGGAAGCGAAATATCCTGGATTCCGCGTTGAGATCATATTTTATAACTTTAACTTAACATTATTTTGACATGATAAACAAAAAGCCCGACGCACGCAGTGTGCTGTCGGGCTTTTCAGCTAGCAGATGAAACTTACTGTATTTGCTGCTTTTTATCGTGCTGGTGGTTGACCCACGCGTTAACAACCAGCGTCACAAACAGAATGCCAAATACCACGCCTAACGAGATAGCGATCGGGATATGGTAAAAATCGACGATCAGCATCTTAATACCGATAAACACCAGAATGACCGACAAGCCGTACTTCAGCATGGAGAAACGCTCCGCCACGCCCGCCAGCAGGAAGTACATCGCGCGCAGACCCAAAATAGCAAACAGGTTCGAGGTCAGCACGATGAACGGGTCGGTGGTCACGGCAAAGATAGCCGGAATACTGTCGACGGCAAAAATCACATCGCTCAGCTCAACCAGAATCAACACCAGCATCAGCGGCGTAACAAACAGCAGGCCGTTTTTACGCACGAAGAATTTTTCATCTTCGATGGTATCGGTCATGCGCAAATGACCGCGCAGCCAGCGTACTAACGGTCTGTCGCCAATACCGGAGGCATCTTCTTTCGCCAGCGCCATCTTCACGCCGGTAAACAACAGGAACGCGCCGAACACGTACAACAGCCACTCAAACTGGGTGATAAGCCAGCTGCCGGCGAAGATCATGATCGTACGCAGCACAATCGCACCCAGCACGCCATACACCAGTACCCGACGCTGCAACGCAGGCGGTACGGAGAAGTAACTGAACAGCATCAACCAGACAAAGACGTTATCTACCGCCAGCGATTTTTCGATCAAATAGCCGGTCAGGAACGCCAGCGCCTGTGGGTCGGCAACGGCGCGCCCCTGGGTTTCCGCCAGGTACCACCAGAAGGCGGCGTTAAACAGTAACGACAGCGTAACCCAGACGATTGACCAGGCCGCAGCCTGCTTCATTGACATCGTATGCGCGCCACGACGACCCTGTAACAGCAGGTCGATGGCCAGCATAATTACCACCACGACAGCGAAGCCACCCCATAACAACGGTGTGCCGACAGTATTCATTGTATTTCCCCATGCATAAAAAAACGGCCAACGCCGAATGACGTTAGCCGCTGCTTTTTATGCATAGACCTTGCCATTCGGCAAGGTCTCACTTACAACAACAAAGGAATACGGTGGCGTATTCCTTTGTTATCGCCCGGTGACCGGATGTGGTTTTTCACACATCGTAATGACGATCAACCGACAACGAAGTTACTCCCCTTTGCGGGTTACAAAATATTACAGGCCATGCTTTCAGTCAATGGCCTGCAACATTCGTTTTACACACCTTTACGCAGTCAGCGATGTTTCCGCTTCGTCTGCCGGGAAAACCACGCCGGTCTGGCGGCGAATCTCCGTTTGCAGTTTGGCGGTGATACGGCTGACGGCCAGTGCCGGGTGATCCACTTCGCCGGATTCAACCAAATGGGCAAAAGCCTCTGCCTCATACAGCATAGTATTGATGTGTTGAGGCGTCGTCAGATCCTGCGTTTTCCCACCGCGTGGCACGAAGCACACCTTTTGGCATTCGGAGATATGCTCGATGACCAGCGATCCCGACTCGCCCTGAATTTCACTGGCTAATACCGAGTCGCTTACTTTTGAGTGCTGGAGCGTAACGCTGAAATCACCGTAATTCATCACTACCACGCCGTGGGCATCCACGCCACTTTCCAGCAGGCTGGCGCTGGCCTGAACGCTCAGCGGTTCGCCCCACAGCGCAACCGCTGAGGCCAGGCAGTAAAAACCGATATCCATAATCGAGCCATTGGAGAATGCCGGATTAAACGTGTTCGGATTTTCACCGTCCAGATAGCGCTGGTAACGCGAGGAGTACTGGCAGTAATTGATAAACGCTTTCCTGATTTTTCCTACTCTGGGTAGTGATTGCTGTAACTGCAGGAAATTAGGCAGGTAGGCGGTTTTAAACGCTTCAAACAGCACGACCTGATTCTCACGCGCGCAGGCGATAGCGGCTTCGGCTTGCGCCAGATTGGAGGCCAGCGGCTTTTCGCAAATAACATGCTTTTTGTGCCGCAAAAACAGCTCGGTCTGTGGAAAGTGCAGGGAGTTAGGGCTGGCGATATAGACAGCGTCGATTGCCTCGCTTTGCGCCATCGCTTCCAGTGAGGTAAACAGATGTTCGACAGGGTAATCGTTGGCGAAGGTCTGTGCCTGCTCAAGGCTACGGGAATAGACTGCGGTTAACTTATACTTGCCGGTTTCATGGGCGGCATCGACAAACTGGCGGGTGATCCAGTTTGTGCCAATTACTGCGAAACGTATCATAAAGGCCTTCAGGCTGCGAAAAGGGATTCTTTTGTCAATTTAGCATGCCCTGAAGACAAAGCCAGTGCGCGACTACGCAGTTTGCTTTAACGATTGTTGCGTTAACCACAGGCGGGTATCGAACTCCAGTTGATGATACTGAGGCTCCATATGACAGCAAAGCTGGTAAAACGCTTTGTCATGTTCTTTTTCTTTCAGATGCGCCAGTTCATGAACGACTATCATGCGTAAAAAGGGTTCTGGGGCGCTGCGAAACACGGTGGCGACGCGGATCTCCGCTTTGGCTTTGAGCTTACCGCCCTGCACGCGAGAGACGGCGGTATGCAGCCCAAGTGCATTCTTCAGAACGTGGATCTTGCTGTCATACATGACTTTATTCAGCGGCGGGGCGTTACGCAGAAACTGATTTTTCAGATCCTGGGTATATTGCCAGAGCGCTTTGTCGGTCGCGAAGTCATGCGTACCCGGATAGCGCTTCTCCAGCACTGCGCCCAGGCGCTGCTCAGCAATCAGCGTTCTCACTTGAGAAAGCAAATGTTCCGGGTAGCCCTGGAGGTAAGTTAGTTGGTTCATTCATGTCCACGCAAATCATAAAAGTGTATACTCACGCACCCTTTTCAGGGATACGCCGAAATTTTACCATTCAGGAGGGCCGATGAGCCACATAGACAACGGTTTCCGTTCGCTGTCACTTAAACGTTTCCCGGAAACGGATGACGTTAACCCGCTGCTGGCGTGGGAAGCTGCAGATGAATATCTGCTGCAACAGCTGGACGATACCGAGATTAGCGGCCCGGTGCTGATCCTGAATGATACCTTCGGCGCGCTGGGCTGTGCGCTGGCGGAACATACGCCGTACAGCATCGGCGATTCCTATCTCAGCGAGCTTGCCACGCGCGAGAACCTGCGTCACAACGATATTGCCGAGTCGAGCGTCAAGTTCCTCGACAGTACCGCTGACTATCCGCAGGCGCCGGGCGTGGTGCTGATTAAGCTGCCAAAAACCATGGCGCTGCTGGAGCAGCAACTGCGTGCGCTGCGCGAAGTGGTAACGCCAGAAACGCGCATCATCGCCGGGGCAAAAGCGCGTGATGTACATACCTCGACGCTGGAACTGTTTGAAAAAGTGCTGGGTCCAACCACTACTACGCTGGCGTGGAAAAAAGCCCGATTGATCAACTGTACGTTCAGCAAACCGGAGCTGGCCGCTGCCTCGCAAACGCTAAGCTGGAAGCTGGAAGGCACCGACTGGACTATCCATAACCACGCCAACGTCTTCTCCCGTACCGGGCTGGATATCGGCGCGCGCTTTTTTATCGAGCATCTGCCGGAAAACCTCGAAGGGGAGATTGTGGATCTCGGTTGCGGCAACGGCGTCATCGGTATGACGCTGCTGGCGAAAAACCCAGAAGCCAGCGTGGTATTTGTTGATGAATCGCCAATGGCGGTGGCTTCAAGCCGCCTGAACGTGGAAAGTAACATGCCTGAAGCGCTGGATCGCTGCGAGTTTATGATTAACAACGCGCTGTCTGGTGTTGAACCGTTCCGCTTTAACGCTGTGCTGTGCAACCCACCGTTCCACCAGAAGCACGCGCTGACGGATAACATTGCCTGGGAAATGTTCCACCACGCCCGCCGCTGCCTGAAAATCAACGGTGAGCTGTACATCGTAGCTAACCGTCACCTCGACTACTTCCACAAGCTGAAGAAGATATTCGGCAACTGCGTGACCATCGCCACCAATAATAAATTCGTGGTGCTGAAAGCGGTCAAAACCGGTCGCCGTCGGTAATAGCGGGTGCCGGATGCGGCTAACGCCTTATCCGGCCTACGAAATACATCCTGTTAAATTTCCAGTGCCAGTCGGGTGCCTTGCGCAATAGCGCGTCGGGCATCCAGTTCCATCGCCACATCGCAGCCGCCGATCAGATGCACCGTTTTACCAGCCGCGTGCAGCGGATCGACCAGCTCACGGCGCGGCTCTTGTCCGGCACAAATCACCACGTTATCCACGTTAAAGATCACCTGTTCACCGTTCAACACAACGTGTAACCCATCATCATCAATCTTCTGATAGCTGACTGCCGGGATCATTTTCACGCCGCGTGAGAGCAGGGTGGCGCGATGGATCCAGCCCGTCGTTTTACCTAAACCTTGTCCCGGTTTGCTGGCTTTGCGCTGTAACATCACTATCTGGCGCGGGCTGCGGGATAAGTGCGGGCCTTCCGGGCGTAAGCCGCCAGGCTGTTGCAGACTGGTGTCGATCCCCCATTCCACGCAGAACTCCGCAATGTTCTGGCTGGTGGGTTCACCGGGTTGACTCAGATACATTGCGGTATCAAAACCGATCCCGCCGCAGCCCACGATCGCCACGCGTTTTCCCACTGGCGTTTTATCGCGCAGAACGTCGAGATAGCTCAGTACCTTAGGATGATCGATCCCCTCGATCGGCGGCATACGAGGCTCGATCCCACTGGCAAGGATCACTTCGTCGAAGGTGTGCAGATCGTGTGCGCTGACAAAGTGATTCAGCTTCAGGGTCACGCCAGTCACGTCGATCATCCGACGGTAGTAGCGCAGGGTTTCATAGAATTCTTCTTTGCCGGGGATCTGTTTGGCGATATTAAACTGCCCGCCAATCTCGCCATGTGCGTCAAACAGCGTCACGTGATGCCCGCGCGCTGCGGCATTAATGGCGAAGGCGAGGCCCGCAGGACCCGCACCGACAACCGCCAGATTCTTTGGCGTAGCTGCCGCAACAATCGGCATTTTGGTTTCATGGCAAGCGCGCGGATTGACCAGGCAAGAGGTGACTTTGCCGACGAAGATCTGATCCAGACAGGCCTGGTTACAGCCGATACAGGTGTTGATCTCATCCGCTCGTCCGGTTTGCGCTTTTGACAGCAGCTCGGCATCGGCGAGGAACGGACGGGCCATCGACACCATATCAGCATCACCTTGGGCCAGAATGTCATCGGCGACCTGGGGATCGTTAATGCGGTTGGTGGTGACCAGTGGGATTGTCACATGCCCTTTTAGCTTACGCGTCACCCAACTAAACGCGCCGCGCGGTACCGGGGTAGCGATAGTGGGAATACGCGCCTCATGCCAGCCAATACCGGTGTTAATAATGGTGGCCCCCGCGGCTTCTATAGCCTGCGCCAGCTGAACGGTTTCGTCGAAGGTTCCGCCGTTTTCCACCAGATCGAGCATCGACAGGCGGAAGATAATAATAAAGTCATTCCCGGCACGCTGACGTACCGCTCGCACCACCTCAACGGCAAACCGCATGCGGTTGGCATACTCACCACCCCATTGGTCATCGCGCTGGTTGGTACGCAGGGTCAGGAATTCGTTGATGAGATACCCTTCCGACCCCATCACTTCCACGCCATCGTAGCCCGCTTCCCGCGCCAGCTGTGCGCAGTGGGCAAAATCTTCAATCAACTGCAGCACTTCATCGTGCGTTAATTCATGTGGCGTAAAGCGGTTAATGGGGGCCTGAATGGCAGAAGGGGCTACCAGGTGCGGCTGGTAGCTGTAACGCCCGGTGTGCAGGATTTGCAGGGCGATTTTGCCGCCTTCATCATGCACTGCATCGGTAATGACGCGATGGTGTGCAAGCTGGCTGGTGTCGTTCAGCATCGCGCCGCCTTCCATCCCTACACCGGAAAGCGCAGGCGCAATGCCTCCGCTCACAATCAAAGCCACACCGTGACGGGCACGCTCGGCGTAGAACGCGGCCAGCCGTTCTGCACCATCGGGATACTCTTCCAGTCCGGTATGCATTGAACCCATCAGCACGCGGTTTTTAAGCGTGGTGAAGCCTAAATCGAGCGGAGCGAATAGCGACGGATAGCTCATAAAGGTGTCCAGTATGTAAAATTATTGTTATGTGGTCGGATGAGTTAATAATTTAGCCGTCGCCGCGTAAAAGGGAAAAGGGGAATGCCGTGATTGTGATGGGATTCAAAAAAGGAGTGGGGCCGGAGAATGAATTTGCCGGATATCGGCGCAAGCATCTAATCCGGCCTGTGAAAATGTGTCCTTTGTAGGCCGGATAAGCGAAGCGCCATCCGGCGTTATGTCACAGATTACTGTTTTTTAAGAAAATCGTTATACAGCATATAGAGATGCGCCGCGCTCCAGGAGAAGTTCGGTGCGCCCTGCTGTGCGCCGGTCAATGGGTTATAGTTTTCCTGAATCGGACCGTCTGCGGTGAGGCCTTTGGCGTGGCTGAAGAAGGTATCCGCCAGTTTTAACGCGTCATCGCGATAGCCGTAACGCTCCATCCCTTTTAGCCCGAACCAGAACTGATCCACCCAGACGCGCCCGCGCCAGTAGATATCCGCGCCGAAAGCCGGGTTGGTCAGCGCCGCCGTGCCAAGCGGGACAAAGGTGTTGAACTCTTTGGGGTCGAGCATCACCTTAACCACCGCGTCCGCATGGGGCTGCGTTGCTGCGCCGTTAAACAGCGGTGACCAGCCTTCCGGCCCTTTGCCACGTTCGACGATCGGTTTACCCGCACAGCCGTTTGCCAGCGGTTGGTCCTCAATGCGAACGTCATAATAGAATTTTGTTGTCGGGTCGAACATGCAGGTATTGATGTAATCTGCGAGTTTTTGCGCCAACTGGCGATAGCGTTGCGCCTCTTGGTGTTTGCCGAGCAGGGTTGCCATCTGCGCCAGATAATGGTTGTCGCTGTACATGTAGCTGGCCTGATCGACTGACTCCTGCAACAGCGAGTAACCCAGCAAATTACCGTCTTTACTGCGATTTTCGGCAAATTTCACCACCCAATCGCTGCGTTTTCCACCACCCGCGACGTATTTATCCAGTTGATCTTTATCGATAAAACCGAATACAGCCGCATCGTCACGACCGGACTCCCACGAGGCGGCAACCTGCGCTGGGATCTCCAGGCTGTCATACTGACCCTTATCGATCACGGTGGCGTAGTTGTTAAGCCCGGAGAGCGTTTCTTCCTTGTCGCCTTTTTTCACCGTAAACAACATTTCGCCGCGGTCAGTATTGTGGGCTTTATCGCGGGTAGCGCCGTATTCCGGCACGCCGTTGCCGTTATGATCGCGGTTACGCAGCCACCAGTCGTGATACGCAACCAGCTTTGGATACATCTCTTCGAGCCAGGCCTTGTCTTTGGTGACGTTGTAGACCTCCATCACCGACCAGGCCGCCAGGCTGGGCTTGGTGTTGCGCTCGTTCCAGTTACCGCCGTCGCCGCCGCGTTCCGGGCTGAGATTCCAGGCAATCAGGTCGGGAATGAATCCGGCATCCTGCGGGCGAACCGGATCACCGGGTTTAACCTGCCATGAAAAGACGGCGCGAATATTCTCTTTGGCGATCTCCGGGTTAAAGTGCGCCATGGCGAAGGCTTGTTTCCAGGTGTCCCACGGCCAGGTTTGGTTGCCGGAGAACCAGCGGCCGGTGACCGATGGCGTCACGGTATTGTGTTTTACCGCACCGCCTGGTGAGCGCCAGTTGCCGTTCAGCGTTTCAATAGCTTTTACCGCGACCCGGGTTTGTTCCGTTGTGGCATCCGGGTTAGTTAAGCCTTTTTGCAGATAATCTGCCCAGCGCTTTTGTGATGCAGCAAGATACCAGGCCGGGCGCGCCAGAATATCGCGGATCTGCGGCTGCTCTTTCGCCACATCCTCGGCGGTAAGCAGATGAGACCAGGTGGTGTAAATGGTTGTCGAACCACTGATATGGGCCTTCCCCGTAAAGCGATGACCGTTAACCGTGGTTTTCATAGCGACAGATTTATGCACCTGATACTCCGACTCACCGGAGGTGAGCAGATCCCAGGTTGAGCGCACTTTGCCGAAGGTGACTTTCAGACCGTCGTGCGTGGCGGTGATTTTGCGCTGATAGCCAGGGAATTCGCTATCAATGGTTTTATCCGACAGCGCTTTTCCCTCTTTGGCTTCCAGTTTCTCCAGCAGCTCGCCGTCCCACACCAGATCCAGCGGCGTGTTGCTGGTGATTTTGGTTTCCAGCAGCGAGGTGCGCGGGCTGGCAAAACGCAGCGTCATCTCTATTTGCACATGCTTAGATGACAGCTTTTGCACCAGCGCGCCGGGAATGCTGTAGGCCTCAAGCGCGAAATCGACCTTTTTACCGTGCTGGTACACCGTCAGACGGTCAAAATTATTGGCCATAAAATTGATGTATTCTTCGGTCAGCAACGCCACGCCTGGAAAGCCGCCCATCGTTGCAGGGCCGTCCGGGAGCAAATGACCGTGCCAGGCGCCAAGATCGAAAAATGGATTAAAGCGCTGGTGGTCGTCGTGATCGTAGTCATGCATGTAGCCCGGCGCACCGGTGCGATTAATGATGTTTTTAAAGTCGTTAGCACTGTCGGCATGTGCGGAGAAGTTCATCAGCAGGATACAGGCCAGCGGCGTAAGAATAGGTTTCATGTTCATGGTATTCCGGTCCTTGTTACCAATAGAAATATTGCATCAGGAAGATTTGGTCGCTCGGGTCGCCGGATGCATTCTGCATATAGAACCGACTGTCGAAGGCGGTAGCGAAACGGCCGCCGCCGTATTCATACCAGATACCGAACTGCATAAAGGAAGTGGTTTCGTCCTCGGCGCGATCCGGTCGGTGTTTGGCGTAGCTATAAGCAGTGGAGAGGTAAACGCCTTTTAGCGCTTCATACATTGCGCTGACCATATAGCCGGTTTCGGTGCCGGACACATCCAGCCCGTCGGCGCGGCCCGTGTGGTGCCAGGCGCGGGCGGCGAAGTTGGGCGAAAGGATGCCGGTCAGGAACAGCTGTCCGGTACCATCTGTGATCTCCAGGCCGTTCATCCAGGTTACGCCTTCAGTCAGGTCGTACTGGATATAGCCGTTCATCATGGCCGGATAGGTATATTTATCGTCGTAGCGATCGTATTTACCAAAGTGCAGCCAGGCTTTGCTCTCGTCGTGGTGTCCGGCGGGCGTTGCTGTCACGCTGTAGCGCAAAGGACCGGTCAGGTTTTGCACCTTAATGGCAGTCATGATGTCACGGGTGTTGGGAATAACGTAGCCCAGGTCTGGAGTGAAATCCCCCCACCATTGCAGGTCATCCA
Organism: Citrobacter sp. Cpo040; assembly: GCF_030332915.1. Taxonomy (NCBI): domain Bacteria; kingdom Pseudomonadati; phylum Pseudomonadota; class Gammaproteobacteria; order Enterobacterales; family Enterobacteriaceae; genus Citrobacter; species Citrobacter sp. Cpo040. Next base: position 605,344 of record NZ_JAOWGX010000037.1, on the reverse strand, counting down.
GCGAAGAGTCCTGGCGCAGGCTGAGCATCAGCTCCGTTCCGTCATTGGTACGATAACCGCCGTAAAAGCGGTTGATCCCGCCCTCGAATCCGCCCCAGCTATGGTCAGGAACCCAGGCATTGCCCTGATGGTCGGCCTGCACGGTCCAGCCCTCGCCGTAGATCAGACCAAACCAAGAGCCGTGTTTTATCTCCAGGCCACCTTCTATATAGGTACCATCACTGTATTTATGTTTGTCTTGTCCTTCTAAATCCATATATCCCCCCATGCCCAATTCGCCATAAAAGCGAAATGAGGGGGAAGATATTTCTGGCGTTTTCGTGTCGTCGTGTTCTGCAGGGCGAACTTCTTCTGCACCCAGAGAGGAGACGCAGAAAAAGGGCAGGGCAATAATTGCCCTGCAACAATGGCTAATATTTTTCATGCTTCGATCCTAAGCAAATAAAATTTAATTTTTATTGTTATAGCCTTGGCGAATATTGTTTATTGTTATTATGTTTTAGTCATTAATTGATGTCTGAAGCAGGGGCTGCCTCAATAGCTTTTTCTTCTTTGGTTAGCCCTTTGATATATTTACTGTATTTCCACCAGGCAAAACCGAGGAAAATAACAATCCCACCGACGTTATAGAAAATAATGGTCATGATGTTACCGCCGGTCGGGAAGGTAGAGGCAATAAATCCGATGGTGAAAAGAACGATCAGCATCGACACTACAACAATGCCGGTTTTTTGCGAACCCATACGGAAGTCGCGCGGTAAGTGGTCCAGTTTTGCACGCAGATTCAGGTAAGCCAGCATAATAAACAGCGGCGGCAGCATCGAGGCGGCGGCGGTCATGTTGATGATAGTGTTCATTAAATCCTGCACGGTATTGGAGCCGAGCGTCGGGATAATCATCAGCGGGATAACGATCAGGAACTGGATCCATGCTGCACGGGCCGGGACGCCGTTTTCATTCAGTTCGACGGTTTTTTTACCGAAAATACCCGCCGGAATTTCAGAGAAGAAGATCTTCACCGGCGTTGCGGTCCACATCAGCAGGGAGCCGAACATCGCGGTAAAGGAGACCAGGCCGACAAAGCGGTTAACGACCAGCTCCGGCAGGCCGAAATATGCCGCCAGGCCGTGGAATACCTGCACCGATCCACCGGTAAACTTCAGCTCTTTGCTGCTGACGAAGACGTTAATCAACACCGAGGAGATGGAATAGAGCACGCCGATAAAAATTCCGGCAATGATAATGACCTTCACGAACGATTTGGAGCCGCCCTTGACGTCGTTGACGTACACCGCCACCGACTCCGCGCCGCCTGCCGCCATAAAAATCCAGGTGGTGATACCGAGGAAGGCCCAGTTAAAATTCGGGATCATTGCGTCTACGGTGATAGGGTCAGCAGGCTGTACGCCGCCAACCAGCGCCGTACCTGCCAGTAAAATATAGGACAGCGTCAGCAGCAGCATCAACGTGGAGGTGACCGAGGTAATCGGCCCTAACATTTTTGCACCATTGGTCGAAACCCAGGTGGAGAAGGCAAACAGCACCATACTTAACACGGTGGTTGCGAACGGCGTCAGAATGTATTCGTAGCCTAAAAAAGCATATGAGGCGTAGGCAATAACGCGGGGCAAAAGCGAGGTAAAAAAGAACAGGTTAACGAACCAGTAGGTGTAGGCAGTAATAAATGCCCAACGTCCACCCAGCGAACTTTTTACCCATGCGTAGACACCGGCTTCGGAGTTTTTATTCAGCGAAACAAATTCGGCGATGATTAAGCAAAACGGAATAAAGTAGAAAATCGTCGCGAGGAAAAACATCGGTGCGGATGCCAGACCAAGCTCAATATTATTGTTGATTACGTTATTAAAACTATAAACCGCGGCAAAGGTGAGTGAAAGTAAGCCGAACTTGCCGATGGTATTACGTTTGGTATCAGACATAGCACATCTCCGATTCCTGATTATTATAGGGTACTGGCGGCGCAACGTCGGCGCCGCCTGTGTTTTTATTTATTATGAAAATAACCATCTTCGATGGTGACTTTGAGTACGACTTTTTTCACTGCGTTATTACAAATAAAACGATAGGCTTCATGGTTGTCACAAATAACCATTTGTCCTTCGTGCACTTCGACGGTTTTTCCACAACCTTTCAGATATTCGCGATCGGTTTCATCGCGATAATATTCAACCACCTGGAGATCCTCTTTGGCGGCATACTCTATTTTTTGCTGCCCTTGCAGGTAGTAATGGATCTCAAAATAACGACGATGACCGGTAAACAGCGCATCGGTCGCGGAGTCTGTCTCCACGCGGTAGCTCAGGGAATCACCGATAGAGTGGGCGACGCCTGGCTGAATATTGTCAATATTTTCAATAGCCTCGACGCAGCGTTGCCATTTCCGACCTGAAGCATAGCGTTGCTGGAACTGCTCTAAGTTGTCGATGATCCTCATTTTGTATTCTCGCTGTGCATATTCGTGGAAAAGAACCCGGTGCCAAAGGCGCGGTTTGCGGTGGTTTGAGCGCCAGATTCGCTGCCGGAAACCGGCAACAACGTGAAGCCGTAGCTGAATGACGTAAACCAGACGCGCCAGGAATCGAGTACTTCACTTCCCCACGAGTTGGAACCTAAGCCCAGCAACTGGTGGTCCAGATTCAGGGTGATGTCATCGCTACGCTGTAGCGCGTTGCAGTGTTGTGCGGCAAAGATATTTTCTGGCGTATAGCGCCAGGCGCTCAGGTTGACAGGGCGCTGCGGAACCACCAGCAGACCGTTGCCGTGGCGGTTGGTTAGCGTTGCCCAGCGCACGTCCTGACGATTGCCGTTGTTTTGCGGGAAAGGATAATTTTCGAACATATCATCCACGCTGCTGCGCCAGATGTCGATGATGTTGGCCTGCTGGCTATCGGCATAGTTTTCACCTGGACCACGTCCGTAATACGCCACCTGGCCCAAATCACCGTTGATACCCATCGTGAAACCGATGCACGGAATAATGTCCCGGTACTCGCCGTAAGGCTGGCCAGAAAGTTCCACATTCAGCTGACCGTCCGCGGCAATACGCCAGCGATAGGTGCAGCGCATACCGAAATCGAATACCGGCGGGGCGATAATGGTCTGGCTGGTTATCAGCAGCGCATCATCGGTTTGCTCAAGGGTAAACTCGCGCAGATGCTCCTGCATAATCTGTAAATGATTCGGCTGCCAGAGGCCTTCGAACTCTTGCTTGTGGTTATCAATGGTCGGTTTGAAGAAATTAATCTTCGGCTCGCGGGTAATCAGCTCTTCGCCATTGACGTTCCAGGCGATCGGTTTACCGGTCAGCTTTGAGAAGGTCAGATGGAAGTTATAACCGCGAACGGTGCAGCTCTGCCGGCTGTCTTCCAGTGTCAGAGGGTTGGCGTTTTGCAGGCTAAACGGTACGGCAGCCGCCGTTCTGGCCTTCAGCGGGAACTGATAAGTCGCGATGTGATGCCCGGCTTCGCTGTATGACGTGCGGGAATCTTTCGTCACGGTGACGTTAAGGAACGCTTCGCGCGCATCCAGCTCCGGCAGTGCGCATTGCAGCAGCGCGTCGCTGTTGGGAGGAACGTCGCGCAGTTTTATCTGCTGAACAGAGAGCGTATCTCCTTCGGCGCGAACCTCAATATGCAAGGTGTAGTCGTCAAGCGTGGTGAACCAGAGTTTGTTTTCTACCCGTAGCTCGCCGCGGGCCAGATCCTGTGCGCGCACTTTCACCGGCGCAATTACCTGCTTGTACTCTTTCAGTCCCGGTCCTGGAGTTTGATCGGAATAAATCAGGCCATCAAGGCAGAAGTTGTAGTTGTTCGGATAGTCGCCGTAGTCGCCGCCATAGTTGTACCAGACGTTGCCGTCGTCATCTTTAGCCTGAATCCCGTGATCGCACCACTCCCAGACATAGTGCCCCTGAATGCAATCATGCTGATAGAAGACGTTCTGATATTCCGTTAGCCCGCCGGGACCGTTGCCCATGGCGTGAGCATATTCACAGATGATGCGCGGTTTAGGATGCGGATATTCACCAAACTCATTCATCAGCGGCACGCGGGTGTACATGGTGGAGATGATATCCACCACTTCAGCGTCACGATCTTCTTCGTAATGGATCAGACGCGTGTCATCCAGCGCTTTCGCAGCGTGATACATGGCGCGGATGTTACAGCCGTATCCGGATTCGTTACCGAGCGACCAGATGATGATCGAAGGGTGGTTTTTCTGCGCATGGACGTGGCGCACGATGCGCTCAACGTAGACATTTTCCCACAGTGGATCGTCGGTGATCCGACTGATATCGCCGATATTGGCGAAGCCGTGAGATTCAACGTCTGTTTCGGCCATCACGAACAGGCCGTAGATATCGCACAATTCATAGAAGCGCGGATCGTTCGGGTAATGGGCGGTGCGTACGGAGTTAATGTTGTGCTGCTTCATTAACAGCAGATCTTTTTCAACGCGATCCATACCGACCGCGCGGCCCTTAAGATGATCGTTATCGTGGCGGTTAACGCCATGCAGCATCACGTAGCGGTTATTGATGTAAAACAGACCGTCGCGAACTTTAATATCGCGGAATCCAACGCGCTGTGGCACGACCTCAAGGATGTTGCCGCTGGCATCTTTCAGCGTCATCACCAGATGGTAGAGATACGGCGATTCCGCCGACCACTGCTGCGGCGCGCTAACCTTGAAATGAAAAGCGGTCTGCGTTTGTTTATCCACTTTTAGGGCGTTAATCACATCGCTATGCAGCGCCTTCTCACCGTCAAACAAGGTGTATTCGAGCGACGCTATCGCTGGCGTAGAGGCCAGGTTTTCCAGCGCAATGTCGCAGGAGAGGGTGGCGTCGCGATAGTCATCATCGAACTCGGTGCGAACGGTAAAATCCTGAATGTGGGTCGCCTGTTTGCCGACCAGATAGACGTCGCGGAAAATTCCCGCCGACCACCACATATCCTGGTCTTCAACGTAGGTGGAATCAGCCCATTGCATTACGCGAACGCACAGCAGGTTATCACCGGTCTTCACCACCGCGCTGATATCAAATTCGGCCGTCAGGCGGCTGCCTTTACTGAAGCCAACGTACTGACCATTCACGTAAATTTCGAAGTAGGTTTCTACGCCATCAAACTTAATCAGCGTCTGTTTGCCCTGCCAGCCTTCGCTGAGGGTGAAAATGCGCTGATAGGCCCCGGTGGGGTTATTGGTCGGAACGTAGGGAACATCAATCGGGAAAGGAAAACCTTCGTCGGTATACTGCAGCTTACCGTGTCCTTCCATCTGCCACATGCCGGGGACGGTGATGCTGCCCCAGTCGTTCATAAATTGCGACGTAAAGGCTTCCGGCACCTGTAGCGGATGCTCAAAGAACTGAAAATTCCACTGACCGCTTAGCAACTGAAAGAGGCTGCTGGTTTCGCGGGCAAACGAGCGAGCCTGCGCAACGGAGTCATAAGAGAAAAAATATGCGCGTGGCGCCAGTCGATTTTCGTGGGTGAGCTGAATGTTTTCCCAGCGATTCATAAGGCCTCCCGGTGGAGAAAAATCGGAACCATTCATTTTAATGGTGAGTAAGTGTGATTGATGGTGATTTTAGTAAAAGTTTTACTAAAATATAGCGAGTGAGGTGATTTACTTTAACTGGATCACGAAAATAATTCGGACGCGGAAAAGAATGCATGACAATGCGCGCCCGGCATCAGAAGAAACCGGGCGGGTTAGCGGGGGATTTTAGCGGGTGGTGCCGCGCAGTTTCAGCTTGCTGGGAACAAAAACCAGCAGGGGAAGCGCACGCCCGTCACGGGCTTTTTCGAACAGCAGGTTGACGCCCTGACTGCCCATCATTTCCGAATGAATGCGAACGGTGGAAAGCGGAGGAAAGGTGAAACGCGCCGTTGGGATATCATTAACGCTAATCAGCGAAATATCCTGCGGAATATTCAGACCACGCTCGTGGATGGCGCGCAGAACGCCAATGGCAATCGAGTCTGAAGCCACAAACAGGGCGCTGGGATAGTCGGGTTTCGCCAGCATTTCTTTAGCCAGTTCATAGCCTGATGAACTGGAAAAACCGCCGCGATAGATGTCCTGTTCAGAAACGACCTGCTGCAGGCGACCGTATTCGACAAACGCGGCTTCGCGGATATCGGCCTTGCCTGGCTGGTCTTCGCCGCCAATGAAACCAATGCGGGTGACGCCCTGGGCAATGAAGAAGTCGATGCTCTCTTTGCTGATGCGGGCCAGATCGATATCGACGGCGTCATATTCGCTGCCGGATTCATGGAAATCGATAAAGCAGATGTTGTCGGTAAGCGCTGTTGCCGCCTCGCGCAGAGCGGGAGAAGGCTTGCCGACAATAAGAATGCCGGTAATGTGTTTGCTCTCCGGCAGCCCACTGTGCTCATAGCAGTTGGTCAGTTCGATCCCGAGTTTCTCACACTGGGTTTCAATCCCATGGCGGATCGCGAGGTAGTAAGGATCGTTGATTTCCAAATCTTGCTGATAGCTGTAGAGCGCCAGAATATGCTGGGGGCCGAGCGCGCTGGTCTGGTTCTTTCGGGCGCTGCTGGTTTTGTACTCCAGCTTTTCCGCGATCTCCAGAATGCGATGCTTAGTCTCTTCTTTTACATTCAGCGTGGGGTCATCGTTTAAAACCCGGGACACTGTCGCCAGGGACACGCCAGCTTCGATTGCGATGTCTTTAAGTGTTGCCATGTTTGCCTTTTCCCTGAGTTACCTGCGCATTGTAAATGAAGTGCTTATCTATTCATCTGTTTTCAGTAAAAAAAGCATGATTAATTGACATGCTCGGGGTAAAACTGGGCTTTCAGAGTGTGATGAGTACGTCATTTTCCCGCTTTTGAGAACAATGCCCGGAAAATATTTTGCTAGTATTTAGTAAAATTTTACCAAAGGAGAAAACAATGGATACCGTCGCATTTGCTGATTTTGCCCGAATGGAAATACGTGTTGGAAAAATCGCACAGGTAAAGCGCCATGACAATGCCGATAAGCTGTATATCGTACAGGTAGATGTGGGAGAGCGTACGCTGCAAACCGTAACCAGCCTGGTGCCTTACTACAGTGAAGAGGAGTTGATGGGCAAAACGGTGGTGGTGCTGTGTAATCTGCAAAAGGCCAAAATGCGCGGTGAGACATCAGAGTGCATGCTGCTGTGTGCGGAAACCGACGATGGCAGCGAAAGCGTACTGTTGACGCCAGAACGCCCTATGCCTGCTGGTGTGCGGATTGTTTAAGTTAGGCTAATTGCCGGATGGCGGCTGCGCCTTATCCGGCCTACAAAAGAGTGTCTTTTATAGGCCGGGTAAGGTTGTTACATTTGCTCCACGCTCACCCGTAATGCTGCCAGGGCTTTGCGTGTCGATCGCAATACCAGATCGCATTGCTCGATCGTTAACGTCAATGGCGGTTCGATGCGGATCGTCTTTGCATTGTTAAGCGTGCCGGCAACCAACACCCGCTGGCGGAACATCTCACTGGCAAAGTTGTAGCCGATTTCATTATCGACAAACTCAATCGCCATCAGCATGCCCTTGCCGCGAACATCATGTACCAGGTCCGGGTATTCCCGCGCAAGCTGACGGAAACCATCCAGCAACATATCGCCTTTCTGCTCCGCCTGAGCCGGTAAATTTTGCTCCAGCAGGACGTTAATGGTGGCCAGCGCCGCCGCACAAGCGAGCGGGTTACCGCCAAACGTGGTGGTATGCAGGAAAGGATTGTCGAACAGGACGGAGAACACCTCTTCGGTGGCAATGGTCGCGCCAATGGGCATCACACCGCCGCCCAACGCTTTGGCCAGACACATAATGTCGGGCTGCACGTTTTCGTGTTCGCAGGCGAACATCTTGCCGGTACGCCCCATGCCGGTTTGCACTTCGTCAAGGATCATCAGCGCGCCAAACTCATCGCAAAGTTTACGCACGGCAGTCAAATAACCTTGCGGCGGCAGGATCACCCCTCCTTCACCCTGGATCGGCTCGAGGATCACAGCTGCGACATCGTCACCGGTCTTTTTACACTCGCTGAGCATGGTGCGCATTGCGTTAATATCGCCAAACGGCACATGACGGAAGCCCGGCAGCAGCGGCATAAAAGGTTTACGGAAGGTGGATTTAGCCGTAGCGGACAGCGCGCCCAGTGATTTACCGTGGAATGCGCCGCTGGTGGCAATAAACGTAAATTTACCGCGCGGCGATTGATATGCTTTCGCCAGCTTCAGGGCGGCTTCAACCGACTCGGTCCCGCTGTTACAGAAAAAACTGTATTTCAGTTTACCGGGCGCCAGTGCGGCGAGGGTTTTTGCCAGCATAGCCCGCAGAGGGTCAAGTAACTCCTGGCTGTGCAGAGGTTGTTTCGCGAGTTGATTCTGTACGGCGGAAACCACGACTGGATTACGGTGCCCCACGTTGAAAATTCCAAAACCGCCCAGGCAATCGACGAACTCCTGCCCCTGGGTGTCGACAAGCGTATTCAGGCTTCCCGCTTGCCACTCTACGGCTCCGTAATCCCCGCCTGCAGTTACAGATTTTCGATACTCTAAGAACCCCGGATTGACATGCTCCTTGAAGTACTCAATCACCTCTTTGTTCAATGATTTCATTTCCTCATGATCAAGCGTGCGCTTTTCAATGAGATTCAGTGCGTGTGCGCTGCAGGCCAGGGCCGATGCGCTGGAAGGTAACCTGTTCAAAATATGCTCCCGGAGCTCGCGTATCACATGATACTGATTTAAGTATTGCAGGGATTGCGCCATTCCGGCGCGCTTAGCAAAAATCGGGATAAACACCAGGAAATATCTCATTTGCGCAACATTTAATGCCATGTTTTAACATTTGCTGGCATTTTGCCCAGGTCAGAAGCCTGAAAACAGATCGAATAAACGCAAATTTGCGCTAAAAATGGGCAATATTTGCACTGTGACGGTGCGCTGGTAGAAGTGACGTTGAATAGTTACTAGATGAAAGTATTTTAAATCAATGGATTAGAATGCGTACAAATTTTGAGGTTTAATCGCAAATTGCGATCTAAATCAAATTTAACAACTAAAGATAAAAAAATTATCGCCGAAATAACATAAGCCGAAAGAGTTAACAACCAGATAACCTGCACAGGACGCAATCATGTCTTCTCATCCCTACGTTAGTCAGCAAAATACACCGCTGGATGATGATATCACCCTCATGTCTACCACCGATTTACAAAGCTATATCACCCATGCGAACGATACATTTGTCCAGGTCAGTGGCTATCAGCTGAATGAATTGCTCGATAAGCCGCACAATCAGGTTCGTCATCCGGACATGCCAAAAGCGGCGTTTGCGGATATGTGGTACACCCTGAAGCAGGGCGAGCCATGGAGCGGGATTGTGAAAAACCGGCGTAAGAATGGCGATCACTACTGGGTGAGGGCCAATGCGGTGCCGATGGTGCGGGAAGGACGCGTGACCGGGTATATGTCGATTCGTACCCGGGCAACTGACGAGGAAATTGCGGCGGTAGAGCCTTTATATAAAGCGCTGAACGAAGGACGTTGCAACCGGCGTATTCATAAAGGGCTGGTGGTACGCAAAGGCTGGCTGGGTAAACTGCCGGCGATGCCGATTCGCTGGCGGGTGCGCAGCGTGATGGCATTCATGTTTGTCCTGCTAGCGGTCGCATTGCAGCAAATGGGCGCCGAATGGCCGTTACTGCTGATGAGCGCGTTGGTGATGGTGCTGGGAACGGCTATTTTCGAATGGCAAATTGTGCGTCCTATTGAGAATGTCACCCGTCAGGCGCTGAAAGTGGCGACCGGTGAGCGGAACAGCGTGTCGCATCTTAACCGTAGTGATGAACTGGGCCTGATGCTACGAGCAGTGGGCCAGCTTGGGTTAATGTGTCGCTGGCTCATTCATGACGTCTCCAGCCAGGTGAGTTGCGTGCGCAGCGACAGCGAAACGCTGGCGAAAGGCAGCGACGATTTAAACAAGCATACGCAGCAGACTGTCGAGAACGTGCAGGAAACGGTGACCACCATGAATCAGATGGCGGCATCGGTGAAACAAAACTCAGAGACCGCCGCCGCGGCCGATAAGCTCTCTATTGCCGCCAGCAGCGCGGCAACGCACGGCGGTGAGGCGATGGATACCGTCATCAAAACCATGGACGATATCGCCAACAGCACCCAGCGGATCGGCACCATTACGACGCTGATTAACGATATTGCCTTCCAGACCAACATTCTGGCTTTGAATGCTGCTGTTGAAGCCGCGCGGGCGGGCGAGCAGGGGAAAGGGTTCGCCGTGGTGGCGGGAGAAGTACGTCATCTTGCTAGCCGTAGCGCCAGTGCAGCCAATGATATTCGCAAGCTGATTGATGCCAGCGCTGACAAGGTGCAGTCCGGATCTGACCAGGTTCACGCCGCAGGACGCACGATGGACGATATTGTGGCGCAGGTGCAAAACGTCACTCAACTGATCGCCCAAATCAGCCACTCCACGCTGGAACAATCAGACGGTCTTTCCAGTCTGACCCGCGCGGTGAATGAGCTGAGCAACATTACACAGAAAAACGCCGAACTGGTTGAAGAGAGTGCGCAGATTTCCGCGATGGTGAAGCATCGCGCGGGTCGTCTGGAAGATGCGGTTACGGTGCTGCATTAATACTAAAAATACAGGCGGAACGTCGGGCATGCGGGTTCCGCCTGCTGTGCAGATTAATCCAGCTGAGTAATATCCAGCGCAGCGCGATCGATAATACCGATGATTTTTTTGATCTGCGCATCGCTGGTATCACCTTGATTGACCCGTAGATCCAGCACGGCTTTGAAGTTTTCCAGCGCGCGTTTCATCTGTGGATTTTTGCGTAATTCAAAACCCACGCAGCGGGCTTTAATACGTTCGTGGATATGTTCCAGATGTTCACGGTTCTCATCCAGCCACTGCTGGCCCTGGGTCGTGATCGCAATCTGTTTACGCCCACCTTCCTCGTCGCTGACGGTGATCAGTGCCTGATCCTGCAAGAAATCCAGCGTTGGATAGATAACGCCCGGGCTTGGGGTGTAGTTACCCTGAGTCAGGGTTTCAATCGCTTTAATCAGTTCGTAGCCGTGGCTGGCGTCGCGGGTCAAGATATCCAGAATCACCAGGCGTAATTCGCCGTGGCCAAAGAACCGCTGACGACGACCACCGCCGCCACCACGACCGTGGCGATGTCCGCAACCCTGCTCGTGGTGATGTTCTTTGTTACAACCTTCATGGCGATGTTCTTCACCTTTGCAGCAACCTGCATGGTGCTCGTTGTGGCGGCCTTCATGGTGATGTCCTTCACCCTTGCAGCAGCCTTCGTGTTGGTGCTCTGTGTGCTTACAGCAACCTTCATGATGGTTTTGCATCATCGTCTCCTGATGTTATTTAGATATATCTAATTTATATCTAAAAATTATAAGTTTGCAAGTCTACAAATTATATTCTGTATAACGTGATGATTATTAACTGTTTTTATATGGGTGTGATAGCCGGGTAATCATAATTTAACTATATCAAAAAGTGCTTGCAATATTTTTGATTAGCAATCATTATCATTTAAAAAATCAATTTAGATATATCGTATTATCTTCACAAGGCGAAAAAATGACAAAAAACATCTCACGCTACCCACAGCGCGTTCGCAATGAACTGCGTTTTCGAGAACTTACTGTCCTGCGCGTAGAGCGTATTAGCGCGGGCTTTCAGCGTATTGTACTGGGCGGTGACGCGCTGGACGGTTTTAGCTCACGCGGCTTTGACGACCATACCAAGGTCTTTTTCCCTGAACCGGGCAGCAACTTTGTACCCCCTGTCGTCACCGATGAAGGCATTGTCTGGGCGGACGGTGTACGTCCGCTCTCCCGTGACTACACGCCGTTGTATGACGAAGCGCGCCATGAGCTGGCACTGGATTTCTATATTCATGACGGCGGCGTGGCAAGTACGTGGGCGATGAATGCCCGTGAGGGTGACAAGCTGACGATCGGCGGGCCGCGCGGTTCTTTGGTGGTGCCAGAGGATTATGCGTATCAGGTTTACGTGTGTGATGAGTCGGGAATGCCCGCGTTGCGCCGACGCCTGGAGTCGCTCAGCCGTTTGGTGGTACGTCCGAACGTCACGGCGCTGGTTAGCGTGCAGGATGCAGCCTACCAGGACTATTTTGCCCATCTCGACGGATTTACTCTTCAGTGGTTTATCGGCCATAACGAGCAGGCGGTGAATGAACACTTATCGCGGCTAAGCATGCCCACAGACGATTATTTCATCTGGATCACTGGCGAAGGAAAGGTGGTCAAAAACCTGAGTGCTCGTTTTGAAACCGAGGCGTTTGATCAGCAACGGGTTCGTGCAGCGGCTTACTGGCATCAACGCCGTTAATCAGTAATTAGAGGGCGGAACGCCAAACGCCTGGCGGAATGCGTAGCTAAATGCCGCGGTACTTGAATACCCAACGTCGAGTGCCACGGCGGTTACGCTTTTATTTTTCTTCAGCATTAATACCGATTCAAGTATTCGCATTTTTTGCTTCCAGACGCTGAAGGGCAATCCGGTTTCTTTTTTGAAATGACGTGAAAAGGTACGGGCAGACATACCCAAATGCTGCGCCCAGTATTCAACCGAATGCTCCAGTGCGGGGGATTCTTGTATTGTTCGGCAGACTTTGGTTAATTCGCGATCCTGCGGCCAGGGTAATACAAAAGCGACTTCCGGGAGTTGCAGAATAATATCGACCAGCACACTAACCAGCTTGCCCTCTTTTGACTGACTATCATAATGGCCTGAAATTGAATTCGTGGCGTAATGAATAAACTCTCTGGCGAAATCACTGATAGCCACTACTTTGCATTCATTGATGCTCTCTTCAAGAAAACCCGGTTTAATATCCAGATTTTCTAAATATACATCATCTAATGCCCAAACCGCATGCTCCGTATTATTTGGGATCCAGATGCCATAATGCGCCGGGATTATCCAGCACTTACCGGCAACATCAATGCGCATGCTGCCTTTGCGGGCGAAATGAAACTGCATAAAAGAGTGTGAATGCTGCGGTACATGGTGGTTGGCTTCCAGGACATAAGAGCGAAAGAATACGTCCTGCGGCAGTTCGGTCATGGAGTTATCCGGGAAGGAGTTCCACTGTTTTTGCGCGAGAGTTTCCATAAATGAATCGTCAATGCTCCCGATGGTGTGTCCGCTGTTCGATAGATCTTGTCCGCGGATCATAATACATACACTCTTTTTTCCATAATAATCTTGCGTAATAATTTTTAGTCCACTTTTGGTAAATACCATGAACTCGCTTTGTTCAGATGCTGTCATCGTCAATGAAACAAATGATAACTGGACCCGAATGGGAAAAGAGCTGCTTTCGCAAGCGGATATCAGAATTAATGGCTCGCGCGCCTGGGACATTCAACTTCATCATACCGGTTTCTTTAAACGGGTATTGCAACAAGGCTCGTTAGGGCTTGGCGAAAGCTATATGGAAGGCTGGTGGGACTGCGAACGGCTCGATATTCTGTTCTGCAAAATCCTGAAAGCAAAACTCGACCAGCAGATGCCAGGTAATCTGAAAGATATTTTACGCATTGCCAGCGCACGCCTGTTTAATTTGCAGTCACGTAGCCGTGCATGGATCGTCGGTAAAGAACATTATGATATTGGTAACGATCTCTTTGCGCTGATGCTTGATCCGCATATGCAATATTCCTGCGGTTACTGGAAAGACGCGACCACATTAGACGAAGCGCAAAATGCCAAATTAAAAATGATCTGCGAGAAGCTGCAGCTTAAGCCGGGTATGCGTTTACTCGATATCGGTTGTGGATGGGGCGGGTTGGCAGAATATGCGGCGCGTCATTATGGCGTGGCGGTAGAAGGCGTTACCATTTCCAAAGAGCAGCAGAAAATGGCGCAGCAGCGCTGTGAAGGGCTGGACGTGAACATTCTGCTGCAGGATTATCGCGATCTTGATAAACACTACGATCGCATTGTGTCCGTGGGGATGTTTGAACACGTCGGGCCGAAAAACTACGACACCTATTTCAGCATCGCTGACCGTTGTTTAAAACCGGACGGACTGTTCCTGCTGCATACCATTGGCAGCAATAAAAAAGGGATGAGCGTCGATCCGTGGATCAATAAATACATTTTCCCGAACGGTTGCTTGCCGGCAATTTCCCATATTGCCGAGGCCAGCGAATCACGGTTTGTGATGGAGGACTGGCATAACTTTGGCAGCGATTACGATAAAACGCTGATGGCCTGGCATGAGCGCTTTAATCTGGCCTGGCCGGAGCTGTCTTCACGTTACTCCGCCACCTTCAGAAGAATGTTTAATTATTATTTATGTGCCTGCGCCGGGGCTTTCCGCGCCAGAGATATTGAGCTTTGGCAGGTGCTGTTTAGCCGCGGTGTAGAGGGCGGCATCCGCGTTTATCGTTAACGTTCTGCCGGATGGCGGCGCAAGCGCCTTATCCGGCCTACAAAGGTTTGTACTCGTAGGCCTGATAAGCGAAGCGCATCAGGCGTATCTTCGCCGGATGGCGGCGTAAACGCCTTATCCGGCCTACAAAAGTTTGCACTCATCGGCCTGATAAGCGTAGCGCATCAGGCATATCTTCGCCGGATGGCGGCGTAAACGTCTTCTCCGGCCTACAAAGGTTTGTACTCGTAGGCCTGATAAGCGAAGCGCATCAGGCGTATCTTTGCCGGATGGCGGCGCAAGCGCCTTATCCGGCCTACAAAAGTTTGCACTCGTCGGCCTGATAAGCGCAGCGCATCAGGCATATCTTCGCCGGATGGCGGCGTAAACGCCTTATCCGGCCTACATAGGTTTGCACTCGTAGGCCTGATAAGCGAAGCGCATCAGGCGTATCTTTGCCGGATGGCGGCGTAAACGCCTTATCCGGCCTACAAAAGTTTGCACTCATCGGCCTGATAAGCGTAGCGCATCAGGCATATCTTCGCCGGATGGCGGCGTAAACGTCTTCTCCGGCCTACAAAGGTTTGTACTCGTAGGCCTGATAAGCGAAGCGCATCAGGCATATCTTCGCCGGATGGCGGCGTAAACGCCTTATCCGGCCTACATAGGTTTGCACTTGTAGGCCTGATAAGCGAAGCGCATCAGGCGTATCTTTGCTGGATGGCGACGCAAGCGCCTTATCCGGCCTACAAAAGTTTGCACTCGTAGGCCTGATAAGCGAAGCGCATCAGGCGTATCTTCGCCGGATGGCGGCGCAAGCGCCTTATCCGGCCTACAAAGGTTTGTACTCGCAGGCCTGATAAGCGAAGCGCATCAGGCGTATCTTTGCCGGATGGCGGCGCAAGCGCCTTATCTGGCCTACATAGGTTTGTACTCGTAGGCCTGATAAGCGAAGCGCATCAGGCATTTATGGCTTAGCTCAATTCACTCTCAGCCAGCGCTTTAAATACCATTGCGACGGCATGCGCGCCGGGGTCCATATTTCCGAGCAGGCTTTCGCTGCTCAGATACGATGCGCGACCCGCATTGGCTTTGCTCGACAAACAGGTTCGTTCGGCTCCCGCTTGCGCGGCGTCGAAGGCGGCCTGCAGATTTTGCGGCTGCGTGAGCAGCGAAGTCAGAGCCGGTTGCAGCGCATCAATCATGGTGCGATCGCCTTCGTCTGCGCCGCCGTAAAACTTCATCTGCGCCAGTCCCGTATTCAGGGCTTCGGCAACGTTAGCTCCCTGTTCCAGTTTCTGCCCTGCGGCAGTAAAGAAAATAGACATCAGCACACCGCTGGAACCGCCCATCACCACGGTCAGACGTTCGCCAATCAGCGCAAACAGCGTGGCAAGGTTATCCAGCGGCAACTGCTGACGATGCAACAGACCGGCAATTTCACGCGCGCCTGCGGCAAAGGTTGAACCGGTATCGCCATCGCCGACTTTGGCATCAAGCGCATTAAGATGGGTCTCCAGATCGGAAAGGGTTGTGGTGACAAGTTCCACAATCCCGGCCACCAGGGCGTTCGCCGAAGGCTGGAATTCCACGCGTGCGCTACGCTGAGATGACGGTACACAGCTGATTTCACGCGGTGGGACCGGCGTCGGCCAGTTACTGGTTTCCACCTCTGTGAGCAGCGCTTTTTCAATGCTCTCTTCCAGCACGATGGCCGTCAGTGAAAAGCCTTTCATATCCAGCGCGGTGACCAGCGAGGCCGGGCCAATCAGCCAGTCGATACGCGGATGCAGCGGGCTGCTGGCCAGTTCGCGGGTAATGATGGCCATTTCGGCAACAGAAACGCCGCCAAGATTGTTAATCATCACCGCCAGACGGCCGGTTTCAGGCAGGGCGGCCAGCAGTTTATCCACCATCAGGTTCACCACCTGCGCACTGTTCTGGGTGTCGATGACCGAGGCGCCTGGTTCGCCGTGAATGCCCATACCCAGCTCCGCGTGGCCCGGATGATGACGTGGGGCGGCGTCGGTTTCTTGCGGCAAATGACAGCTGGAAAGCGCAACACCCAGACTGAAGGTGTTATTGGCCGCGTATTGCGCTTCACGCAGGACGGTGGCGAGGTTGTAGCCGCGTTCGGCAAAATAGCCCGCGATTTTATGCACCAGGATGGTTCCCGCAATGCCGCGCGGGTGTTTGTTATCCGGCAGGGAGATGTCATCGCCGACAATCAGCATTTCAACGTTGTAACCAAGACGACGGGCTTTCTCGGCGGCAAGACCGAAATTAAGACGGTCACCGGTGTAATTTTTCACGATCAACAAACATCCCGCCTCACCGGTTACCGCCTGAATGGCGGTCAGTACCGCATCTACGCTCGGGGAAGCGAACACGTCGCCACAGACCGCGGCCGTTAGCATACCTTTACCGATAAACCCAACGTGCGCGGGTTCGTGCCCTGAACCGCCGCCGGAAATGACCGCCACGTTATTTTTGTTAAGGTCACGTCGGACCACGATGCGAATAGCCGGATCGCTTTCCAGACGCGCCAGGTTATTCCACGGGCTGGCGATAATCGTACCGTCGATGACGTCGCTCACGAGATGGGTGCGTTGATTAAAAAAGAATTGAGACATAACGGCTCCTTGAGGTTGAGTGTAAGACAAACCCCCGGAAGTATGGTCATGGTGCGGAGGCGATAGAGAGATTCTGGCGAAGTCAGCGTGGAAAAAAACAACGTTAAAATGAGTTTCATTACGGAACGTTGTTATTGTTTTTTGTTCCGAAATGAAACCGAAAAGAACGGGGAACGACCACAATGCGAGCTTGCTCGACTTTTTCCTCTCGCGATGAATGCAGGTCACACTGCACTGTCAGCTTTTTTTTACCGGTATTTTGGCAAGTGAGTGGGTAAAAGAGAAAGTGAGATTCGTCTGTGCCGGAGATTTGGTGGTAAATGAACGGATCGGGATCGCAAACCTTATATTTTTTATGGTTAAGCGTTCCAATATGAAACATATGTTGTTTTTATCTGTTTCATATCAGAACAAAAAGACGAAAGATTTTTTTGTGCACGCCTCGCCATACAGTTATTGCATCGCTCCGGTACCTCCCGTTTTCGCCGTCAGCATCAGGCTAAACAGGTTAACGCCAGGGCTCACCATGTAAAAACATGTACTTATTTGAGGATGAAAGGAATGCTAAAAGTTATTCAATCTCCAGCCAAATATCTCCAGGGTCCTGACGCTTCCACCTTGTTTGGTCAATACGCTAAAAATCTGGCGGACAGCTTTTTCGTGATTGCGGATGACTTCGTGATGAAGCTGGCGGGAGAGAAGGTACTAAACGGCCTGCACAGTCATGACATTAGCTGCCATGCGGAACGCTTTAACGGTGAATGTAGCCATGTTGAAATTAATCGCCTGATTGCCATTTTGAAACAGCACGGTTGCCGCGGCGTGGTTGGGATTGGTGGTGGGAAAACGCTGGATACCGCCAAAGCGATTGGCTACTACCAGAAGTTGCCGGTGGTGGTGATCCCGACTATCGCGTCTACCGATGCGCCAACCAGCGCGCTGTCCGTTATCTATACCGAAGCCGGTGAGTTTGAAGAGTATCTGATCTACCCGAAAAACCCGGATATGGTAGTGATGGACACTGCAATCATTGCCAAAGCGCCGGTACGTCTGCTGGTGGCCGGGATGGGCGATGCGCTCTCGACCTGGTTTGAAGCGAAAGCCTGTTATGACGCCAGAGCGACCAGCATGGCGGGCGGACAGTCCACCGTGGCGGCGCTGAGCCTGGCGCGCTTGTGCTATGATACCCTGCTGGCGGAAGGCGAGAAGGCACGCTTTGCCGCGCAGGCCGGCGTGGTGACCGATGCGCTGGAGCGTATTGTCGAAGCTAACACTTACCTCAGCGGCATCGGTTTTGAAAGCAGCGGTCTGGCAGGGGCGCATGCGATCCACAACGGCTTTACGATTCTGGAAGAGTGCCACCATTTGTACCACGGTGAAAAAGTCGCCTTTGGTACGCTGGCGCAACTGGTGCTGCAAAACAGCCCGATGGAAGAGATCGAAACCGTGCTGAATTTCTGTCAGAAAGTAGGCCTGCCGGTAACGTTAGCGGAAATGGGCGTGAAAGAAGACGTTGACGGCAAGATCATGGCGGTGGCAAAAGCGACCTGTGCAGAAGGTGAAACCATCCACAATATGCCGTTCCCGGTAACGCCTGAAAGCGTACATGCCGCTATTTTGACGGCAGACCTGCTGGGACAGCAGTGGCTGGCGCGTTAATCAGTCGTCGGTAGGTTTTTATCCGGCATCTTCTCCCCCTCTGACAGTCTCTGCCGGAGGGGTTGTCTATGGTTAAACAGCGGAAAGGGATATGACGGCGCACACGCATAGCATCGGGAAGGAAGTCTCTTCAGTCATTGCCCAGTCATGGCATCGTTGCAGCAAGTTTATGCAGCGGGAAACCTGGCAGGCGCCGCATCAGGCGCAAGGGCTGACCTTTGAGTCGATTTGTCGTCGCAAGACGGCGTTGCTGACGATTGCTCAGGCTGCGCTGGAAGATGCCTGGGAGTTTATGGACGGCCGCCCGTGCGCGCTGCTGATTCTGGATGAATCAGCCTGTATCCTCAGCCGTTGCGGCGATCCACAGACGGTGGAACAGTTGGCGGAGCTTGGGTTTCGCGACGGCAGCTACTGTGCGGAAAGCATCATTGGCAGTTGTGCGCTGTCGCTGGCGACGATGCCGGGCCAGCCGACAAAAACTTCTGGTGAACAGCATTTTAAACAGGCGCTGCATCCGTGGTCGTTCTGCTCGACGCCGGTCTTCGATAACCATGGTCGACTGTTCGGCTCCATCTCGCTGTGTTGTCTGGTGGAGCATGAGTGCGTTTCTGATTTATCCCTGACGCTGGCGATTGCCAGAGAAGTCGGCAACTCTTTGCTGACCGACAGCCTGCTGGCTGAATCCAACCGCCATCTGAACCAGATGTACGGGCTGCTGGAGAGTATGGATGATGGTGTGATGGCCTGGAACGAACAGGGCGTATTGCAGTTTCTCAATGCGCGTGCGGCACTGCTTTTGCATCTCGATGCGCAGGCCAGCCAGGGAAAAAATATTCACGATCTGCTCAATCTCCCCATGCTGCTGCGCCGGGCGATCAAACATGCCCGCGGCCTGAATCACGTCGAAGTTACCTTTGAAAGCCAGCATCAGTTTGTTGATGCCGTCATCACCCTGAAACCGATTGTTGAGGAGCAGGGCAACAGCTTTATCCTGCTACTGCATCCGGTGGAGCAAATGCGCCAGCTGATGACCAGCCAGCTCGGCAAGGTGAGCCACACCTTTGAGCAGATGTCGACTGACGATCCGGAAACCCGCCGCTTGATCCATTTTGGTCGCCAGGCAGCGAGGGGGAGTTTCCCGATCCTGCTGTGCGGAGAAGAGGGCGTTGGTAAGGAACTGCTGAGCCAGGCCATTCACAACGAAAGCGAGCGCGCCAGCGGGCCGTATATCGCCGTGAACTGTCAGCTGTATGCCAACAGCGTGCTGGGGCAGGATTTTATGGGCAGTGCGCCCACCGACGATGAAAACGGTCGGCTGAGCCGTCTTGAACTGGCGAACGGCGGCACGCTGTTTCTGGAAAAAATTGAATATCTGGCGCCGGAGCTGCAATCCGCGCTGTTACAGGTGATCAAGCAGGGGGTATTAACCCGCCTGGATGCCCGTCGGTTGATTCCGGTGGATGTCAAAGTGATCGCCACCACCACGGTTGATCTCGCCAATCTGGTGGAGCAAAACCGCTTTAGCCGTCAGCTGTATTACGCGCTGCACTCTTTTGAGATAGTGATCCCCCCGCTGCGGGCGCGGCGTAACAGTATTCCCTCGCTGATTTATACGCGGCTGAATAGCCTGAAAAAACGCTTTTCATCCAGTCTGAAGATCGACGACGACGCGCTGGCACAGCTGGTGGCCTATTCGTGGCCGGGCAATGACTTTGAATTGAACAGTATTATCGAAAACATCGCCATCAGCAGTGATAACGGCCATATTCGGCTGAGCAATCTACCGGATTATCTGTTTGCCGAACGTCCGGGTCTGGAGACGGCGTCTTCACTGCTGCCTGCCAGCCTGACGTTTACCGCTATCGAAAAAGAGGCGATTATCCATGCCGCTCGCGTCACCAGTGGGCGCGTGCAGGAGATGTCGCAGCTGCTGAACATTGGTCGCACCACCCTGTGGCGCAAGATGAAGCAATACGACATTGATGCCAGCCAGTTTAAGCGCAAACACCTGGAGTAGTTTCTTCAATTCTCGCCATCGAGAACAGCGCATCCGACAGTCGGTTGATATAACGCCTGGATTCATCGCGTAACGTCAGCGTTCTGCTCATCGCGATGAGGACCCGCTCCAGCCGACGCGTCAGGGTTCGCGCAACGTGTAGCTGTGCCGATGCGAGATTTTTCCCCGGAATAACAAACTCTTTGAGCGGGCCGCTTTGCGCCATATTGCGGTCAATAATCTGCTCCAGCGCCTGAATATCCTCATCGCCAATACTCTGTTGTAAGCGCGCGAGTCCTTTCTCATCGCTGGCGAGTTCCGCACCCAGTACAAACAGCATCTTCTGCATGGCGTGCAGATCCTGGCGTAGTTCAGCCTGGTGCGTGCTGGCATAGCAGACGCCAAGCTGGGAAATCAGTTCATCCACCGTGCCATAGGCCTCAACGCGGATGTCATCTTTGTCGATACGGCTGCCGCCAAACAGCGCGGTCGTGCCTTTATCGCCGGTTCGGGTGTAGATGCGATACATTTATTTTATCTCGCTGAAGGGAAGTACTTTGACCAGTTGACCGGCATTGGCGCCGAGGACGCGAAGCTGGGCTGCTCCGGCGCGGATATGCCCACGGATCAGCGCCCGATCTTCGGGCAACTGGGCGTGGGTTAAAGCAATATCACCCGTGGCGTTAAGACCCAGACCGACACGTAGCGTTGAGCTTTTGGCCGCAAGTTTGCTCAATGCCAGCGCGCAGTCATGCTCGTCGCAACAGATTGCCCGGCAAGGGACGCCTTGCTCTTCCAGCCCCCAGCACAGCTCATCAAGCACGCGCGTATCCTGCCAGCGTGAGTGATAAAACAGATGTACGCCCGGTGATGAAAGTGACATTGCGCCCCCTTATTGATCAGAATGCCTGACGGAAGATCTCGGCAATCTCTTTCTCGTTCCCTTTACGCGGGTTGGAGAAGGCATTGCCGTCTTTCAGCGCCATTTCAGCCATATACGGGAAATCGGCTTCTTTGACGCCCAGCTCGCGCAAATGCTGCGGAATGCCGATGTCAGCGGAGAGACGGGCAATGGCGTGAATGGCCAGTTCGGCGGCATCCATGGTGGAAAGTCCGTCAGTGTTTTCGCCCATAAATTCTGCGATATCGGCAAATTTCTCCGGGTTAGCGATCAGGTTATAGCGCGCCACGTGCGGGAGCAGAACGGCATTCGCCACGCCGTGTGGCATGTCGTACAGACCGCCAAGCTGATGCGCCATTGCGTGAACGTAGCCGAGGTTGGCGTTGTTGAAAGCCATACCCGCCAACAGAGAGGCGTAGGCCATGTTCTCGCGAGCTTTCAGGTTGCTGCCCAGCGCTACGGCCTGACGCAAGTTGCGTGCGATCAGGCGAATAGCCTGAATAGCGGCGGCGTCGGTGACCGGGTTGGCATCTTTGGAAATATAGGCTTCTACGGCGTGGGTCAGGGCGTCCATACCAGTCGCGGCGGTCAGCGGAGCGGGTTTGCCGAGCATCAGCAGCGGATCGTTAATTGAGACCGACGGCAGGTTACGCCAGCTGACAATCACAAACTTCACTTTGGTTTTGGTATTGGTCAGCACGCAGTGGCGGGTGACTTCGCTGGCGGTACCGGCAGTGGTATTCACCGCAACGATAGGCGGCAGCGGGTTGGTCAGGGTTTCAATCCCAGCATAGCTGTAGAGATCGCCTTCGTGAGTTGCCGCGATACCGATGCCTTTACCGCAGTCATGCGGGCTACCGCCGCCAACGGTAACGATGATATCGCAATGCTCTTTGCGAAAGACCTCCAGACCATCGCGCACGTTGGTGTCTTTGGGATTTGGCTCAACGCCGTCAAAAACCACCACGTCAATGCCTGCTTCACGTAAATGGGCGAGGGTTTTATCTACCGCACCGTCTTTAATAGCCCGCAGACCTTTATCAGTAACCAGCAGCGCTTTTTTACCGCCTAACAGTTTGCAGCGTTCGCCGACAACGGAAATAGCATTGGGGCCAAAGAAGTTCACATTTGGCACCAGGTAATCAAACATACGATAGCTCATAATATACCTTCTTAGATTTAAATTATAATTCAGAGAAACAATTCAGTGCGGCTTCTGCTAATAATCTGTCTTGTTCGACGGTGCCACCGCTAACGCCAACGGCACCAATTAATTTACCGTTTAATATGACAGGTAAGCCGCCGCCGAAAATAACAATGCGCTGTTGGTTAGTAAGCTGCAAACCATATAGCGAAGCGCCAGGTTGTACCGCGTCGGTAATTTCATGGGTACCCTGGCGCAGGCAGCAGGCGGTATACGCTTTATTAAGAGAGATATCACAGCTGGTGACAAACGCATCGTCCATGCGTTGCATTAGCAGCGTATTCCCGCCGTGATCCACCACGGAAAAGACCACCGGAACGTTGATCTCAAGCGCTTTAGCCTCAACGGCCAGCGCCATTTTTTTTGCAGCCGCCAGCGTAATGGTGGCAATTTGTTGGCTCTTATTCACAGTCTCTCCTGAAAATATTGTAGGGCTGAGGTCACGAAACAAATCGCGCAACAGCTATTTTTATCATTGGCTTTACCTTATTTTCTCGCCGCACGTTATTAAGTCAATAGGTCGAAAATTTCAAAGATATTAAATTCACCTTCCCGCTTTTGCGTTTATTGATAATGATCATTTAACCTCGTCACAATTCACGATGGATATTCCTGAATTGCGTTTCAATATGAAACGATGCGTTTTTATTAGGTGCCAAATTGGAACGAAATTAATTTTATTTTTTTATTGTTCTGCTCATTTAGAGTTCGCCTATTGCTGATGAAAGGCGAATGTCGGGTGTTGTGTCCCCGGCAATATGGCCCGGCGTCCCTATTTTTTACCTTTTGAGTCCATAAATCATGAGAAGATCAAAACGATTCGAAGTGCTTGCGAAGCGGCCTGTAAATCAGGATGGGCTGATTGGCGAATGGCCTGAAGAGGGGCTGATCGCCATGGAAAGCCCTTACGATCCGACGTCGTCGGTGAAGGTGGAAAATGGTCGTATTGTTGAGCTGGACGGTAAGAGCCGCGCCGAGTTCGACATGATCGACCGTTTCATTGCCGACTATGCGATTAACGTGGCCGAGGCGGAGCGCGCCATGCAGCTCGACGCGCTGGAGATCGCCAGAATGCTGGTGGATATCCACGTCAGTCGGGAAGAGATTATTGCCATTACCACCGCCATCACCCCGGCGAAAGCGGTGGAAGTGATGGCGCAAATGAACGTGGTGGAGATGATGATGGCGCTACAAAAAATGCGCGCCAGACGCACTCCCTCCAACCAGTGCCACGTGACTAACCTGAAAGATAACCCGGTACAGATTGCCGCCGACGCTGCTGAAGCGGGGATCCGCGGCTTTTCCGAGCAGGAAACGACGGTCGGGATCGCCCGCTACGCGCCGTTTAACGCCCTGGCGCTGCTGGTGGGTTCCCAGTGCGGTCGCCCCGGTGTGCTGACGCAATGTTCCGTTGAAGAGGCCACGGAGCTGGAGCTGGGGATGCGCGGGTTAACCAGCTACGCCGAAACGGTATCGGTATACGGTACAGAGTCGGTGTTTACCGACGGCGATGATACGCCGTGGTCCAAAGCGTTTCTCGCCTCGGCCTATGCGTCGCGTGGCCTGAAGATGCGCTACACCTCCGGCACCGGCTCGGAGGCGCTGATGGGCTATTCCGAAAGTAAATCGATGCTTTATCTGGAGTCACGCTGCATTTTTATCACTAAAGGCGCGGGCGTACAGGGGCTGCAAAACGGTGCGGTCAGCTGTATCGGCATGACCGGCGCTGTGCCGTCAGGGATCCGCGCGGTGCTGGCGGAAAACCTGATTGCCTCAATGCTCGACCTTGAAGTGGCCTCCGCCAATGACCAGACCTTTTCCCACTCCGATATTCGCCGTACTGCCCGTACCCTGATGCAGATGCTGCCGGGTACCGACTTTATTTTCTCCGGTTACAGCGCGGTACCCAACTACGACAACATGTTTGCCGGGTCGAACTTCGACGCTGAAGATT
Source organism: Citrobacter sp. Cpo040 (assembly GCF_030332915.1). Taxonomy (NCBI): domain Bacteria; kingdom Pseudomonadati; phylum Pseudomonadota; class Gammaproteobacteria; order Enterobacterales; family Enterobacteriaceae; genus Citrobacter; species Citrobacter sp. Cpo040. The sequence goes on along the minus strand of NZ_JAOWGX010000037.1, from coordinate 580,519 downwards.
TCGATGATTACAACATTCTGCAACGCGATCTGATGGTTGACGGCGGTCTGCGTCCGGTCACGGAAGAGGAAACCATCGCCATTCGCAATAAGGCCGCACGCGCCATTCAGGCGGTGTTCCGCGAACTTGGCCTGCCGCTGATTAGCGATGAAGAAGTCGAAGCTGCTACATATGCTCACGGCAGCAAAGATATGCCCGCGCGCAATGTGGTGGAAGATCTGGCTGCCGTGGAAGAGATGATGAAGCGCAATATCACCGGGCTGGATATCGTCGGCGCGTTGAGTTGCAGCGGCTTCGAAGATATCGCCAGCAATATCCTCAACATGCTGAGACAGCGTGTTACCGGTGATTACCTGCAAACGTCGGCCATTCTGGATCGCCAGTTCGACGTCGTCAGCGCCGTCAACGACATCAATGATTATCAGGGACCAGGTACCGGCTATCGCATCAGTGCCGAACGCTGGGCGGAAATTAAAAATATTGCGGGCGTGGTTCAGCCCGGCTCGATCGAATAAGGCGGTACACAGTGGAATGCACAACTGAACGTAAGCCGGTTTTCACCTTACAGGTGAGCGAAGGCGAGGCGGCTAACGCGGATGAGCGCGTGGATGAGGTGGTGATTGGCGTCGGCCCGGCCTTTGATAAGTATCAGCATAAAACCTTGATTGATATGCCGCACAACGCGATTTTGAAAGAGCTGGTTGCAGGCATCGAAGAAGAGGGGTTACATGCGCGGGTCGTGAGGATCCTGCGCACCTCGGATGTTTCTTTTATGGCATGGGATGCGGCAAATCTCAGCGGCTCAGGCATTGGGATTGGTATCCAGTCGAAAGGAACCACGGTGATTCATCAGCGCGATCTGCTGCCGCTAAGTAACCTGGAACTGTTTTCTCAGGCTCCGCTGCTGACGCTGGAAACCTATCGTCAGATTGGTAAAAACGCCGCGCGATATGCACGCAAAGAGTCGCCTTCGCCGGTGCCAGTGGTCAATGACCAGATGGTGCGCCCTAAATTTATGGCCAAGGCCGCGCTGTTTCATATCAAAGAAACCAAACACGTGGTGCAGGATGCTGCGCCTGTCACGTTGCATATTGCACTGGTAAGGGAATGACCATGAACGACAACACCATGACCGCGCAGGATTACCCATTAGCCACCCGCTGCCCGGAGAAAATCCGGACGCCTGGCGGCAAGCCGCTAACCGACATTACCCTTGAGAATGTGCTGGCGGGCCGCGTAGGGCCGCAGGATGTGCGTATTTCTCAGCAAACGCTGGAGTACCAGGCGCAGATTGCCGAGCAGATGCAGCGTCATGCCGTGGCGCGCAATTTTCGTCGTGCGGCAGAACTGATTGCGATCCCGGATGCCCGCATTCTGGAGATCTACAACGCGCTGCGACCGTTTCGTTCTTCGTTCGCCGAGTTGCAGGCCATTGCCGATGAACTGGAACACACCTGGCACGCCACGGTGAACGCCGGGTTTGTCCGCGAATCGGCAGAGGTATACCAGCAGAGAAATAAGCTGCGTAAAGGCAGTCAGTGACGGAGGCAGCATGCCGTTAATTGCAGGGATCGATATCGGCAACGCCACCACCGAAGTGGCGTTGGCGCAGGATGGCCGGTTTATCGGCAGCGGGATTGTCGCCACGACCGGGATGAAAGGCACGCGGGAAAATATCGCCGGGGTAGTCGCGTCCCTGCAGCAGGCGCTGGATAAAACGCCGTGGTCGCTGCAGGATGTGGCAAAAATCTGCATCAACGAGGCCGCGCCGGTGATTGGCGATGTGGCGATGGAAACCATCACTGAAACCATCATTACCGAATCAACAATGATTGGCCATAACCCGCAAACGCCCGGCGGCGTTGGCGTGGGCATGGGAACCACCATCGCCGTGGAGAAGTTGGCGGCGTTGAGCGAGGATCGATTTGCCCAGGGCTGGATACCGTTGGTGGGTGAGGAGATGGATTTCCTTGAGGCGGTTTGGTTTATCAATGAAGCGCTGGATCGCGGCGTCAACGTGGTGGCGGCCATCCTGAAAAAAGATGATGGCGTGCTGGTGAATAATCGCCTGCATCGGCCAATACCGGTGGTTGATGAAGTCACTCTGCTGGAGAAGGTGCCGGAAGGCGTGCTGGCGGCGGTGGAAGTGGCGGCCCCGGGACAGGTAGTGCGGGTGCTGTCGAATCCTTACGGCATCGCGACCTTCTTTGCCCTGACCCCTGAGGAAACGCAAACTATCGTCCCCATCGCCAGAGCGCTGATTGGCAACCGTTCCGCCGTGGTGCTGAAAACCCCGCAGGGCGATGTGCGATCAAGAGTGATCCCGGCGGGTAAGATCTTTATCCGTGGTGAAAAGCGTGGCGGTGAAGCCGACGTAGCGCAGGGCGCTCAGGCCATTATGCAGGCGATGAGCGCCTGTGCGCCCGTGTGCGATATTCGTGGGGAAGCTGGTACGCACGCAGGCGGCATGCTGGAGCGGGTGCGTAAGGTGATGGCCTCGCTGACCGGTCATGACATGAACACGGTGCATATTCAGGATCTATTGGCGGTCGATACATTTATTCCGCGCAAGGTGCAGGGCGGCATCGCCGGAGAGTGTTCAATGGAGAACGCCGTGGGCATTGCGGCGATGGTGAAAGCCGATCGTTTACAGATGCAGGCCATCGCCAGTGAGCTGAGCGTCCGGTTAAACACTCTGGTTGAGGTGGGCGGCGTGGAGGCCAACATGGCCGTGGCGGGGGCGTTAACTACGCCCGGATGCGCCGCACCGCTGGCGATCCTCGACTTAGGCGCAGGATCTACCGATGCCGCCGTCATCAATAGCGACGGCGTAGTGAAAGCGGTACATCTGGCCGGCGCGGGGAATATGGTCAGCCTGTTGATTCAAACTGAGCTGGGCTTAAGCGATGCATTTCTGGCGGAGGAAATAAAAAAATACCCGCTGGCAAAAGTGGAGAGCCTGTTCAGCATTCGCCATGAGAACGGCGCGGTGGAGTTTTTCCGCGAACCGCTCAGCCCGTCAGTATTTGCCAAAGTGGTGTATCTGAAAGAGGGCGAGCTGATCCCGGTCGATAACCAGACCTCGCTGGAAAAAATCCGTCTGGTGCGCCGACAGGCTAAAGAGAAGGTTTTTGTGACCAACTGCCTGCGCGCGTTACGCCAGGTGTCACCCGGTGGCTCTATTCGCGATATGACGTTCGTGGTGCTGGTAGGCGGTTCTTCGCTGGATTTCGAAATCCCGCAGATGATCACCGATGCGCTGGCGCATTACGGCGTTGTCGCCGGGCAGGGCAATATTCGAGGTACCGAAGGGCCGCGTAATGCGGTGGCTACCGGACTGGTTTTAGCCGGAGAAGCAAAAAAATAGCGCAGAAAACAGCCGCGCAAGCGTTTAGCTGCGGGGTAAGTCAAATAAAGGCGATGTTCTCTTTGATATCCCGGCGGAGTTGGGTACATAGTATAAATGTGTCTCTCACGTGGTTAATTTTAAGGATAAGAGCATGCCAACAGCAATTGAGAAAGCATTGGATTTTATTGGTGGTATGAACACTTCGGCGTCAGTACCACATTCAATGGATGAAAGTACGGCTAAGGGAATCTTAAAGTATTTGCATGACTTAGGTGTGCCAGCGAGTCCGGAAGTTGTGATGGCACGGGGTGAGCAAGAGGGATGGAATCCCGAGTTCACGAAAAAAGTGGCCGGATGGGCAGAAAAAGTCGCCTCCGGTAACCGCATCCTTATCAAGAACCCAGAGTATTTTTCAACCTATATGCAGGAGCAGCTCAAAGAGCTAGTGTGAGCTGACTATCGAATTAAACTCTAACGGACGTTTCCATCCCAGGATGGCGGCGTCCAGATGGGGTTGCCATTAACATGCTGTTTTCTGAACAGGTGTATCGCGTAAATAGCTTTAGTCCCCGCCAGCCATTTTCTTCCGTGTACTCATTCAACATATTAATGCAAGCAAGTATTGATTTTTCCAGGACAAACTCTTTTTTGCTACATACCAATTTCTACGGAATACCCATAAAAAAAGGACCTGCGATTTCTCGCAAGTCCTTGAAATTTGGTGGCCCCTGCTGGACTTGAACCAGCGACCAAGCGATTATGAGTCGCCTGCTCTAACCACTGAGCTAAGGGGCCGTGGCGGTGGATTATAAAGTAACTCCGCGTTGCAATCCAGACATAAGCGTACGGATGCTGTTTTTATAAACAATGTATTTTCAGTCCGTTATACTGGTTCCTCTGATGTATTGTTCGGAGTAATTATGGTTAAGGACATACTGGCACCGGAGCTGCGGGTGGTGTTTTGCGGCATCAATCCGGGGCTTTCTTCCGCAGGTACAGGATTCCCCTTTGCGCACCCCGCTAATCGCTTCTGGAAGGTTATCCATCAGGCGGGATTCACCGATCGCCAGCTTAAACCTGAAGAGGCACAGCACCTGCTGGACTTTCGCTGCGGCGTGACTAAGTTTGTCGACAGACCAACGGTACAAGCCAATGAAGTGAAGCTACAAGAGATGCGTAGCGGCGGTCGTCTGCTTATTGAAAAAATAGAAGAGTATCAGCCAGCCGCGCTCGCTATCCTTGGGAAACAGGCATTTGAGCAGGGGCTTAGCCAGCGTGGGGCGCAGTGGGGAAAACAGACGCTGACCATTGGCGCGACGCAAATATGGGTATTGCCGAATCCCAGCGGATTAAGCCGGATCACGCTGGATAAATTGGTGGAGGCGTATCGGGAAGTGAATGATGCCTTGCTCAGGCGGGGACTATAAAGAAAAACGCCACCTTGCGGTGGCGTTTATGCTTATGCGGCGAGATTAATCGTCCAGGAAGCTACGCAGTACTTCAGAGCGGCTCGGGTGGCGCAGTTTACGCAGCGCCTTCGCTTCGATCTGACGGATACGTTCGCGGGTAACGTCGAACTGTTTACCCACTTCTTCCAGCGTGTGGTCGGTGTTCATATCGATACCGAAACGCATACGCAGAACTTTCGCTTCACGGGCGGTCAGGCCAGCCAGAACGTCGTGCGTTGCGGCACGCAGGCTCTCGGTGGTAGCAGAGTCCAGCGGCAGCTCGAGGGTGGTATCCTCGATGAAATCACCCAGATGCGAATCTTCATCGTCGCCGATCGGCGTTTCCATGGAGATAGGTTCTTTAGCAATTTTCAGCACTTTACGGATCTTGTCTTCCGGCATCAGCATGCGCTCAGCCAGTTCTTCTGGCGTCGGCTCGCGGCCCATCTCTTGCAGCATCTGACGGGAGATACGGTTGAGCTTGTTGATAGTCTCAATCATATGTACCGGGATACGGATGGTACGCGCCTGATCCGCGATCGAACGGGTGATCGCCTGACGGATCCACCAGGTTGCATAGGTGGAGAACTTGTAACCACGACGGTATTCAAACTTATCAACCGCTTTCATCAGACCGATGTTACCTTCCTGAATCAGATCCAGGAACTGCAGGCCACGGTTGGTGTATTTTTTAGCGATAGAGATAACCAGACGTAAGTTCGCTTCAACCATCTCTTTTTTCGCACGGCGTGCTTTCGCTTCACCGATGGACATGCGACGGTTGATATCTTTAACCTGCTCGATGGTCAGGCCGGTTTCTTCTTCAATCTGCTGCAGTTTCTGCAGGCCGCGGTGAACGTCATCTGCCACGTCGTGCAGTTTTTCAGACCACGGTTTGTTCATCGCGATTGCCGCGTTGAACCAGGTTTCACTGGTTTCATTGCCAGTAAACAGGGTGATGAAGTTTTTCTTCGGCATTTTGCACTGCTCAACGCAGAGCTTCATGATCAGACGTTCCTGAGTACGCACGCGGTCCATCATGACGCGCATGCTGTTTACCAGGTAGTCGAACTGCTTCGGCACCAGGCGGAACTGTTTGAACACTTCGGACAGCTTCTGAATTTCTTCCTGCGCGGCAGCATGGCTGCGGCCTTTCGCTTTGATGGTGTCGCGAGTGATTTCGTACTGAGTACGCAGTTCACCGAATTTTTCACGCGCTAACTCAGGGTCGATGCTGTTGTCATCATCGCTGCTGTCGTCGTCGCCATCTTCTTCATCTTCATCTTCATCGTCATCCATCTCTTCCTGAGAGAGTTCAGAACCGACGTGGGTCGCCGTTGGCGCCATGTCTTCTTCCGCGTTCGGATCGACAAAGCCAGTGATCAGATCGGAAAGACGTGCTTCTTCAGCTTCTACGCGATCGTACTGCTCAAGCAGGTAGGTGATAGCTTCCGGGTATTCGGCAACGGAGCATTGAACCTGGTTAATCCCGTCTTCGATGCGTTTAGCGATGTCGATTTCGCCTTCGCGGGTTAACAGTTCAACGGTACCCATTTCACGCATGTACATGCGGACCGGGTCAGTCGTACGACCGATTTCGGACTCAACGCTGGACAGAACCTGGGCAGCCGCTTCTTCCGCGTCTTCATCGGTGCTGTTGGAGGTTTCAGCAAGCAGCAGATCATCGGCATCAGGTGCTTCTTCCATCACCTGAATACCCATGTCATTGATCATTTGGATGATGTCTTCGATTTGATCTGAATCGACGATATCTTCCGGCAGATGGTCATTGACCTCGGCATAGGTCAGATAGCCTTGCTCCTTACCACGTTGGACAAGAAGCTTCAGCTGTGACTGCGGGTTTTGCTCCATAAGACGGTATCCACACTTAATTCGTTTGATTGGTGTTGGGCGGTAAAACCGCCAACGGCAAAACGAGGGCATACTTATATTTTGCCGCTGCCTCTCCGTGCGGCTGTCGGGGGCTTCCCGATCGATATTCGGCAGTTAAGCCGTTAAATACTTCATCTTTCACGTTGTCTCTGCGTTAGCTGCGTTCTCTCTTCCTGGTCATGTACTTATGTACACTCCCAGGCGTTCGTTCACTTGCTGCCTTGATACAACGCGAATGATTTTGTCTTTGTTTTGTCTTTCTCTTATTTCTTGGCCAGTTCCTGGTTCAGTGTCCAGAGTTCCCGGCGTTCTTCGCTGCTTAAACCGTGTGTGCGCTCACGAGCTATCAACTCTTCCTGGCGCAGTTCAAGCATCGAATCAAACATATGGTTGAGTGAGTCGGTGAAGGTTTTTTCCGCGATATCTTTATCTGCTATATCGTCCCACATCGACAGTTTTTCAAGGGTCGCAGCATCATTTGTGCCACGATAGTGTTCTAAAAGTTGCCCGGTGGTCAGACCTGGCTGAGCCAGACAAGTGTTGACCAGTTCTCTGAATAAGCCAAGTCCAGGCAGCTTATTACTATCTAGTGCGCCTAACGGTGGAACCAGCGGGGCGAGGCCCGGGTTCTGTACCAGCAACCCTATAAGTATACGCATGGTCGTACGTTTTAGCTGTGGAACAGGGCGGGAAGCCCCATTTTCTGCCAGTTTGGGCATTAAACGTTCAAGCTGGCTGTCGTCCAGAATGCCGAGCTTGTTTCCCAACTCCTGTCGCAGGTAAATGCGCAACGTTTCGCCTGGTACCTGAGTAATCAGCGGTAATGCCAGCGTACTGAGCTGTGCGCGTCCGTCCGGGGTACTCAAATCCACCTGCGGCAGCAGGCTGTTAAATAAAAACGCGGAGAGCGGCAGCGCCTGCTCCATCCGGGCTTCAAAGGCCTCTTTCCCTTCTTTACGCACCAGCGTATCGGGGTCTTCGCCGTCAGGTAAAAACATGAAGCGTAGCTGGCGTCCGTCTGTCATATAGGGCAGTGCGGTTTCCAGCGCGCGCCATGCTGCGTCACGTCCTGCTCGGTCGCCGTCGTAACAGCAAATTACGTTGTTCGTCGCGCGGAACAACAGTTGGATGTGATCGGCAGTAGTTGACGTCCCTAGGGATGCAACGGCGTAGTTAATGCCGTATTGCGCCAGCGCCACCACATCCATATAGCCTTCTACCACTAACAGGCGCTGTGGATCGGCGTTATCCTGCTGGGCTTCATAAAGGCCATACAGCTGGCGACCTTTATGGAAAATATCGGTTTCCGGGGAGTTCAGATATTTCGGCAGGGCATCGCCCAGCACGCGTCCACCAAAACCAATGACCCGACCACGTTTGTCGCGAATGGGGAACATCACCCGTTCGCGGAAGCGATCGTAACTGCGTCCCTGATCGTTGGTGACCAACATCCCCGCATCGACCAGCGATTTGCGATTCTCAGCATTGCCGCCAAACCGTTTCAGGACGTTGTCCCAGCCGGGGGGCGCAAAACCAATAGCAAAACGGGTGATAACGTCGCTACTTAATCCTCGCTTTTCCAGGTACTGGCGCGCAGGGGTAGCGGCGGGCTGCATCAAAGACTGTTGATAAAAAGTGTTCAGGCCGTCCATCAATTGATAAAGGCTTTGCCGTTGATGGCGCTCTATCTGACTGGGGCCACTGCCTGCTTCATAGGGCACTTCGAGGTTGTGCATTGCGGCCAGTTCTTCGACGGTTTCCACAAACTCGAGCTTGTCGTAGTTCATAAGAAAGTCGACGGCGTTGCCATGCGCGCCACACCCAAAGCAGTGATAAAACTGTTTTTCACCGTTTACGGTGAAAGAGGGGGTTTTTTCGTTATGGAACGGACAGCACGCGTGATAATTTTTGCCCTGCTTTTTCAGCTTTACCCGCGCGTCGATGAGATCGACGATGTCGGTTCTTGCCAGCAGGTCATTGATAAAAACGCGAGGAATTCGTCCAGCCATAAGCCCCTGTTTTTTGATGACTCATATACACAAAATCATTCAGGATGCATCAAGGCGGCAAGGAAGCGAATCCTCAGGAGCGTACAGCAGTACGTGACTGGGGTGAGCGACTGCAGCCAACACTGAGGCAGCTTGAATGATGACGTGTATAAACGAAAATAAGCCGCGCATTCCTTCCGGAAGCACGGCCTTACAACTACAACTCAGTCTGAATTGAGAGCTTTGGCTCTCAATGGATTAGTACAGACGAGTACGGCGTGCGTTTTCGCGAGCCAGTTTCTTCGCGTGACGTTTCACAGCAGAAGCTTTAGCGCGCTTACGTTCGGTAGTCGGTTTTTCATAGAACTCACGACGACGAACTTCCGCCAGAACACCTGCTTTTTCGCATGAACGCTTGAAGCGACGCAGTGCTACGTCGAACGGCTCGTTTTCACGTACTTTAATTACCGGCATGTAACTCTCACCTTTAATAAATTCGGTTTGCCGCTGGCATCAACGCCAGCTTATTTCAAAATGGTGCGGAATTTTACTGCAATTGCTGCTGCTTTGTAAAGCACCCACGCGATTTTGAAAGGGACTTTTATAAGGACAAGGAGTATACACGAGGCATGCGCCTGGGGCGAACAAAGTTTTACATCAACCCGCATTGGTCCTACACTGCGCGGTAATAGAGCGAGGTAAAACAAGTCATGCGTGTACTGGGTATTGAAACATCCTGCGATGAAACCGGCATCGCCATTTACGACGATGAAAAAGGTCTTTTAGCCAACCAATTGTATAGTCAGGTGAAATTACACGCTGACTACGGCGGCGTAGTGCCAGAACTGGCCTCGCGCGATCACGTACGTAAAACCGTACCGTTGATTCAGGCCGCGCTGAAAGAAGCGGGACTCACGGCGAAAGAGATCGATGCGGTGGCGTACACCGCAGGTCCTGGTCTGGTTGGTGCGCTGCTGGTTGGCGCAACCGTAGGACGTTCGCTGGCGTTCGCCTGGGGCGTACCGGCAATTCCTGTGCACCACATGGAAGGGCATCTGCTGGCGCCAATGCTGGAAGATAATCCCCCTGCGTTCCCGTTCGTCGCGCTGCTGGTTTCCGGCGGTCACACGCAGCTGATCAGCGTCACCGGTATCGGTCAGTATGAATTGCTGGGCGAATCGATTGATGATGCTGCCGGTGAAGCGTTCGACAAAACCGCCAAGCTGCTGGGGCTGGATTATCCTGGTGGCCCAATGCTGTCAAAGCTGGCATCACAAGGCGTTGAAAAACGTTTTGTCTTCCCGCGTCCGATGACTGACCGTCCGGGGCTGGATTTCAGTTTCTCAGGTCTGAAAACCTTCGCTGCGAATACCATTCGTAATAACGAAAATGACGATCAGACCCGCGCTGATATCGCCCGTGCGTTTGAAGACGCGGTAGTTGATACGCTGATGATCAAGTGCAAACGCGCGCTGGATCAAACCGGTTTTAAACGTCTGGTGATGGCGGGGGGCGTGAGTGCGAACCGTACGCTGCGCGCAAAGCTGGCTGAGATGATGCAAAAACGTCGTGGCGAAGTGTTTTACGCGCGTCCGGAATTTTGTACCGATAACGGGGCGATGATCGCCTACGCGGGCATGGTGCGCTTTAAAGCGGGTGCAACGGCGGATCTTGGCGTGACCGTGCGTCCACGCTGGCCGCTGGCGGAATTACCGGCAGCATAAGTTTTTTTGCCCGGTGGCGCTGCGTTTACCGGGCTTACAAAACCGTAGGCCGGGTCAGGCGAATCCGCCGCCCGGCGATAGCTCTCACTACATCCGCAACATTCCTTTCTCTTCCAGAAACGCGATAATTTTTTCCAGGCCTTCTCCAGATTTTAAATTACTAAACGTCCATGGACGCTCGCCGCGCATGCGCAAGGTATCGCGCTCCATCACCTCCAGCGATGCGCCGACGTAAGGGGCCAGATCGGTTTTATTGATCACCAGAAAATCGGATTTGGTGATCCCCGGACCACCTTTACGCGGGATCTTCTCGCCTTCAGCAACATCGATCACATAGATCGTCAGATCCGCGAGTTCCGGGCTAAAGGTGGCGCTCAGGTTATCGCCGCCGCTTTCCACAAAAATCAGATCCAGATTGCCGAATTTCTCGCTCAGCGCTTCTACGGCGGCCAGATTCATCGACGCATCTTCGCGGATGGCGGTATGCGGGCAGCCACCGGTTTCCACGCCGACGATCCTCTCTGGCTCCAGTGCGCCCGCCTCGGTGAGAATGCGCTGATCTTCTTTGGTGTAGATATCGTTGGTCACCACCGCCAATTGATAGCTGCTGCGCATGGCTTTGCATAACGCTTCCAGCAGCGCCGTTTTGCCCGAGCCAACCGGGCCGCCAACGCCCACACGCAGGGGATGCTTGTAGTTACTCATTTTTTCTCCTCAGGAGCGGAATAATCGGGAATATTGAGTTTCATGCCGGGCAGACGCGATAGCGGCCAACGGCGTTGCGGAGCCGAGGCTGGTGTCAGGACACGTCAGCGCCTGTGCCAAACCCTGCGCATAGCGATCGCAGAGCGCAATAATCAAACGCTGGGCCGCCTGTTGTCCAAAAGGAACCAGCTTGACGCCAGCCATGACAGCGCTCTCAATCCAGCTGTAGCCGAGGCTTAACGCCAGCTCCGTCAGCGGAATTTTCCAGCGCACGCCCAGCCAGGCCATGCCGCAGAGTTGGCTGTCGACAAAGAGGGTGCGCCATTCTCGCGAGCAATCCGACTCCCAGTCGGTGACCAGCCGCGTAAACGCCGCACCCCGACTGCGTTCTTCATCCCGCAGTTCGCGGGTTTCGCGACAGGCCAGCAGGTAAGCGCTCCAGCGGCGTGCTGCGTCGAGATCGTCCAGCTCGCAGGCGCGATACAGTCTCGCCAGCAGCGGTAGGTCAACGGTAAAAAAGTTTTGCTCCATCTGCTGGATTTGCCAGTCAGAGAAGTCATCGACGCTTTTCACCCAGCCGATTTCTACCGCCCACTCCAGCCCCTGAGACCAGGTAAACGATCCTACCGGGAGACTGCTGCTGGCGAGCTGCATCAGGCGCAGCTGTTGGGTGCTATGCATCAGTGCGCATGACCATGGTGATGCCCGTGTGACTCGCTCGCATAGGCACCCGCTTCCGGCTCAAACGGCAACTGGGCGAATGTCACCTCAAGGTTGAACTGGCGCAGCATGTCGTCCAGTACATGATCGTGATGGTAACGCAGTTCATCCGGCAGGATTTGCAGCGGAACGTGGCGATTACCGAGGTGATAACAGGCTTTGGCGAGCAGGAAAGGATCGGCGCAGCGCACCACGGAAACCGACTCCGGTGCGGCGATCACTTCGATCACTTCGCTGCCATCGTCGGTACTTAGCAGATCGCCACCGCGCAGCAGCAAACCACGCGGTAGCATTAGCCCGGCTTCGCGACCGTCGTTCAGTGCTACCCTGGCGCGACTTTTTACCCGGACATCAATGGGCAGCGTGACGCTTGCAGTAACGCGGTGAGCGTGGTCAAGGCGTTGGGTCAGATAGATCATCGTCACTCCTCAAAACAGAAAATAGCGTTGCGCCATCGGCAAAACATCTGCCGGTTCGCTGGTGATAAGTTCGCCATCAATACGCACCTCGTAAGTCTGAGCATCGACGGTGATATTGGGTTGCAGGCCGTTGTGGATCATGTCGACCTTTTTCACTGTCCGACAGCCTTTGACGACGGCGATAGCGCTTTGCAGATTGAGCTGCTGCGGGATGTTTTGCGCGTCAGCGGCCTGCGAAATAAAGGTCAGCCGGGTGTGGTGCCGCGCCGCGCCAAGCGCGCCGAACATCATGCGGTAATGCACCGGCTGCGGGGTGGGGATCGAGGCGTTGATATCGCCCATTGGCGCGCAGGCGATCATCCCGCCCTTGACGATCGTCGCCGGTTTTACGCCAAAAAAGGCGGGCGACCACAGCACCAGATCGGCCAGTTTGCCAGGCTCAACGGAGCCGACTTCATGGGCGATACCGTGGGTTAATGCCGGGTTGATGGTGTATTTGGCGACGTAGCGTTTAACGCGCAGGTTGTCGTTGTCACCGGTTTCTTCTGCCAACGGGCCACGCTGAACCTTCATGCGGTGCGCCACCTGCCAGGTACGCAGGATCACTTCGCCAACGCGCCCCATCGCCTGTGAATCGGACGAGGTCAGGGAAAACGCGCCAATGTCATGCAGCACATCTTCGGCAGCGATTGTTTCCCGGCGAATGCGGGATTCAGCAAAGGCCACGTCTTCGGCGATATCCGGATCGAGGTGGTGGCAAACCATCAGCATGTCGAGATGCTCGTCGATGGTGTTGACGGTATAGGGCAGCGTCGGATTCGTGGAAGAGGGCAGAATATTCGGATGCGCGCAGGCGGTGATGATATCCGGCGCATGGCCGCCGCCCGCGCCTTCAGTGTGAAAAGTATGAATGGTGCGATCGCCAATCGCCGCCAGCGTATCTTCAACGAAACCGGACTCGTTGAGCGTGTCGCTGTGCAGCGCGACCTGGATGTCCATTTCGTCGGCCACGGTTAGCGCGCAGTCGATAGCGGCAGGCGTGGCGCCCCAGTCTTCATGGATTTTCAGGCCAATTGCGCCCGCGCTGATTTGCTCGCGCAAGGCGTCTGGGTTTGAGCCATTGCCTTTGCCCAGCAAACCGATGTTAACCGGTAACGTGTCTGCCGCCTGCAGCATGCGCGCGATATACCACGGGCCCGGCGTGCAGGTGGTGGCGTGAGTGCCTGCTGCCGGACCGGTGCCGCCGCCGATCATCGTCGTCACGCCAGAAACCAGCGCCTCCTGCGCCTGCTGTGGGCAAATCCAGTGAATATGCGTATCCACGCCGCCCGCGGTGACGATCTTACCTTCTCCAGCGATGACTTCAGTTCCCACGCCTATTGGGATCGTGACGTTGGGTTGAATATCGGGATTACCTGCTTTGCCGATGGCGAAGATCCTGCCGTTTTTGATGCCGATATCCGCTTTCACGATCCCCCAGTGATCGACGATCAGCGCGTTGGTTATCACCAGATCCACGCATGCATCGGCGCGCATTTGTCCCTGGCCCATGCCGTCGCGGATCACTTTTCCGCCGCCGAATTTGACCTCTTCGCCGTAGGTGGTGAAGTCTTGTTCCACCTCGATCCACAGGTCGGTATCCGCCAGGCGCACTTTATCGCCGGTGGTTGGGCCAAACATGTCGGCGTACGCCTGCCGGGAAATGTCACTCATTATCTGCCTCCAGTGCGCCCATCACTTCGCTGCGAAAACCCACGATCCTTTGTGCACCAGCAACGCGCACCAGTTCGACTTCGCGTTTTTGTCCCGGCTCAAAACGCACCGCTGTGCCCGCAGCAATGTTCAGACGAAAACCGCGTGCAGCCAGCCTGTCAAAGCGCAGCGCCGGGTTCACTTCGTAAAAGTGATAGTGCGATCCCACTTGGATGGGTCTGTCGCCATGATTTTCCACCACGATCGTGCAGATCTCCCGCCCTTGATTAAGCGCAATATTGCCTTTTGCGATCTGATATTCACCTGGGATCATTGCTGCTCCTTAGACGATCGGATTGTGGACGGTGACCAGCTTCGATCCGTCCGGAAATGTGGCTTCAACCTGAATATCCGGGATCATCTCCGGTACGCCTTCCATCACCTGATCGCGGCGCAGGACGTGACGCCCGTCTTCCATCAGCGCGGCCACGGTTTGCCCGTCGCGCGCCCCTTCCATGATGAAAGCGCTAATCAGCGCCACCGATTCCGGGTAGTTCAGCTTCAGCCCGCGGGCCAGGCGACGTTCCGCCACCAGCGCGGCGGTAAATAGCAACAGCTTGTCTTTTTCTCTGGGAGTCAGTTCCATTAGGGTTCTCTTAGGTTTGCCAGATTCGCGGGAGTACGGGCGCTTTGTGTGTCAGCAGCGGGCGCAGAAATTGCCAGATGTCGCGCATAACGCGCTGGACAACCAGGTTGTCGCTAGCAAGAAAACGAATTGTCAGCAGCGAGTCGTTAAGCGTTGCCCCGGCATAATCCCCCAGCGCCGTAAGCCGCTCCCGCGTGCCCTCGAGCATATGTTCGCTGGCCGGATAACACAGCAACGTGCCGACCCAGGGATGATGTGCGACGCCGCTCAGATTCCCCTCCTGCAACTGCAAGCGTTCTATCAGCAGTGGCTGCCCATCTCGCCATACCTCCAGGCGGTTTTGCAGCGTGCCGTAACTGAAGGTCTCCTGCATAACCGGTCGGCCAAGACACAGCAGATCCCAGGCCAGCAGGCGGCTTGCGGATGTCAGATGAAAGACGGTCTGAATAGCGGCGTTGGCGCCGGGAAAGAGGATCGTATCCTGCGGCAGCCACTCCAGCGTCGCGTGGGGTGCGAGGGTAAAATGCTGGCGCAGCAATGCCTGCGGTCCACGGCTGCGGTAAAACTTTCCCGCGCCAGGCTGGGTGATTAACGTGTGGCTGTTTTCGTCGAGCGTTACGGCGATATGGAGCTCATCCCCGCCGACGATCCCCGCCGGTGGATGAAGCAAATAGAGATGGCAAACGTCCTCTTCCGGGTAAAACGGGCGTTGAACCGTCAATGGACCATGATGACGCGCCGAGGCGAGCACCGTTTTGTGCCCGGTGCAGGTAAAATGCAGATCCAGTTCGGCCTGCCAGCCCCGTGTGAGTGTCTCGTGCGCAACCGTGTCCAGAGCGTTTCCCCTATCAGCATGAGGGTGTTTGCATACAAAAAAGTATGCCTCAGCGCATCGGGAAATCGATCATATGAGAAGCTTATGGATAAAGGGGCGACAATACGTCGCCCCACCAGGGTTTTACAGTAAAACGAGGGGCATCCAGACCAGACCGGTAATCACCAGCAGCACGAGGAAAATCAGGCCAAAAATAGCACCGAGTCGCCAGTAATCCACTGTTGGTAAATAGCCGCTGCCGTAGTAGATAGGGCTAGGGCCGGTGGCGTACGGGGTCAGAATGCTGCCCAGACCAATGGCGGCGCCAACCATCAGGCAGAAAACCGGTAGCGGGATTTCCGGCATTGCCAGCGCGGCGGCAATCATCATCGGTGCGAGGGCGGAGGTATAGGCTGTGGCGCTGGCAAAGAAGTAACGCAGCAGATAGAACACCACGATCAGCGCTACCATCACCATCATCGGCGAATAACCGCTCAGCCCGTTTGCCAGCAGCTTGCCGAACCAGGTAATAAAACCGGTGTTATTGAGCCCGGTGGCCAGCGTGATCAGCGAGGCCAGCCAGAAAAAGACGTTCCATGCGGCTTTATTGCTGACGATGTCATCCCAGCTAATGATGCGCAGCACCAGCATCAACGCCACCACGCTGTATCCGACCATCGCAGCGTCAATATAATCGCCGCCGAAGATCCACAGCACCAGCGCGCCGACCATCAGCACCAGCATCTTTTTCTCGCGAGCGCAGAGCGGTCCCATCGCTTTTAGTTCGGTATCCGCCCAGCGTGGAACCTGATCGCCGGATTTCAGCATCGGTGGATATAACACGTACGCCAGCCACGGCACGATCAGCACCAGTAAAATGCTCAGCGGCAGCATGCCTAAGAACCAGTCACCCCAGCTTAGCGCGGTGTGGGACGCGCCTTTCATCAGACCGATCAACAGCAGGTTCGGCGCCATTGCCGTTAAGAAAATGGCGCTGGTAACGCAGTCAGCGACAATACCCATCCACATGATGTATGAGCCAATGGAGCGTGAACTGGCGCTATTGGGCTGTGAGTTATACAGCGGCGGCAGGTTGCGGATAATCGGGTAGATTATTCCGGCCCCACGCGCGGAGTTGGAAGGTGTGACGGGAGCGAGGATAAGTTCGGAGAACATCACCGCATAGCCGAGAAACAGCGTCCTATGCCCCATCTTTTTCACCAGCATCAGCGCGATTCGCCGACCGAGTCCGGTTTTCTCATAGCCAGTACCAAACATAAAGGCCGCGAAGATCAGCCAGATGACCGAGTTTGAAAAGCCAGATACCGCCCATGACAGCGATTTGGCGGTAAATTTAAAACCGTCCTGCGCGAGTTGCTCCGGGCTGAACAGCAGCCACGGAGAAAGGACGGCGATGATCGAAATGCCAATCATCGCCACTACCGCGCCCGGTACAGGTTCCAGAATAAGCCCGACAATCACACCGGTAAAGACGGCAAAATAGAGCCAGGTGTGGCTCTCAAGACCGGTGGGGACGGGTAGAACAGCAATAATGGCGATGACCACCAGCGGAGCCAGGTATCGCCACCAACCAGCTAAAGGTGCCATTGTTGTATCCCTACGAAAGGGGAGAGGCGTAGCGCCTCTCCGGGAGGGTTATTTGATGTAATGCACGTGCTCGCAGATTTCATCGACGATAGGGTCGCGACGTTCAGCGAACAGCTTTTTGTTTTCAGCGATCAGGTTATTGCCGTGGGTATCGATGGAAACGATCAGCGGGCCGAACTCTTTTACCCGACACACCCACAGGGACTCCGGCATGCCGAGTTCCGTCCAGTGCACCTCTTCGATCTCCTCAACCTGGGTTGCCGCCACGACTGCGCAGCCTGCCGGGAAGATGACGTGCAGCGCTTTAAACTGCTTGCAGCCTTCTTCCGTCAGCGGTCCCATGCCGCCCTTGCCGACCACCAGTTTGACGCCGGTCTGCTCGATAAAGTCTTTCTCAAACGCTTCCATACGCATGCTGGTGGTTGGGCCGACGGAAACCATTTCCCATTTTTCACCGTTCTTACGTACGATCGGGCCCGCGTGGAAAATGGCTTTGCCGTTCAGGTCATAAGGAATCGGGCGCTTCAGTTCGATCAGGCGGCGGTGGCAAACGTCACGGCAGGTCACCAGCGTACCGGTCAGGTAAATGACATCGCCAACGCGAATGTCTGCCAGATCTTCGGCTTTGATCGGGGTTGTGAGGATCTTTTTCATAACGCGCTCCGGGTGTGAGACAGGTTTTCGAAGGAGAGGTCAGCATGAACCAACAGCGTGCCGCGACGATGGGCCCAGCAGCCAGTAGAGACGGCAACGCCGATAGTCGACGGGTGGCGCGCGGCGGATTCGATATGCACGCCCATCACCGAGCTATTACCGGTCAATCCTTGCGGACCAATGCCCAGACGGTTAAGTCCTTCTTCCAGACGCAGTTCCAGTTCGGCCGCTTTCGGATTCGGATGACGTGAGCCGATAGGGCGCAGCACCGCTTTACGAGAAAGAACGGCGGCGGTTTCTACGGAGGTGGCAATACCTACGCCCACCAGCACTGGCGGACAGGCGTTGACTGCCAGCGTGGAGATATTTTCAAAAACAAATTTCACCACACCTTCGTAGCCCTCAGAAGGCATTAACACTTTCGAGCGTCCCGGCAGCGTACAGCCGCCACCTGCCATGTAGACTTCGATTTCCGCGTCATCGTTATCAGGGATGATGTCCCAGGTGACCCACGGCACACCGGTACCTGTATTTTTGCCGGTATTCACTTCGTCAAAAATCTCGACCGCGTTATGGCGCAGCGGCGCTTTTACCGTGGCGTCTTCAACGGCCTGCTTCAGAATGCTTTGCAGTTCGCCGAGGAGCGGAAAACGGGAACCGACCTTCACGAAAAACATAATCTCGCCGGTGTCCTGACAGGCTGGGCGGTTCAGGTCGATAGCTTTCTGCATGTTGTCAAACATGGTGTGGTAGATGATTTTACCCATCGGCGAGGTTTCGCCTTCACGCAGCTGTTTTAATTTATCCACGACGTCATCGGGCATGCGGGTAGAAATCATGGCGGTAAAATCAGCGACAATGTTCGTCAGCGTATTTATCGCATTTTGGTTATTTTGATTGCTCATCTTGTTAACTCCAGTTCTTTTATTTATCTGGAAATAAATTCTCCGCCACAAACTACCACTAAAAATGTGGATTAATATTATTTGCCACTGTGAATATCTAATTAACAGTTCGTGAATGATGTCCGGATAAGGCAATAAAAATTGCGCAAAGGCAGGGTTTAAGACGCATGAGAGAATTACACTGCGGTGAACAACATTACGGATAGACCGATCATGCTGAACACGTATCCCCTTGCGAAAGACCTGCAGGTGTTGGTTGAAATTGTGCATAGCGGCAGCTTCAGCGCCGCCGCCGCGACGCTGGGGCAAACGCCGGCGTTTGTGACAAAACGCATTCAGATCCTAGAGTCCACGCTTGGGACGACGCTGCTAAGCCGCTCTGCGCGTGGTGTAGCGCTCACGGAGAGTGGTCAACGTTGCTATGAACATGCGCAGGCGATCCTCGCGGGCTATCAGCATCTGGTCGATGACGTCACGCAACTCAAAACGCGCCCGGCAGGGATGATTCGTATCGGCTGTAGTTTTGGCTTTGGGCGCAGTTATATTGCACCGGCAATTACCGAATTGATGCATAGCTACCCTGAATTACAGGTGCATTTTGAGCTTTACGATCGGCAAATTGATTTGGCGCAGGATAATATCGATTTAGATATTCGTATTAATGACGAGATACCGGATTATTATATTGCGCATTTGTTAACGAAAAACAAAAGAATATTGTGTGCGGCCCCACCGTATTTACAAAAATACGGTGAGCCGATGACGTTACAGGAATTAAGTCGTCATGATTGTCTGGTCACCAAAGAACGCGATATGACTCACGGGGTGTGGGAACTGGACAATGGTCAGGAGAAAAAGTCGGTCAAGGTGGCGGGACATCTTTCCTCTAACAGCGGTGAGATTGTGTTGCAGTGGGCGCTACAGGGAAAAGGGATCATGCTGCGTTCTGAATGGGATGTGCAGCCGTTTCTGGCCAGCGGTGAACTGGTGCGTGTGCTGCCGGACTATGCGCAGAGCGCTAATATCTGGGCGGTTTATCAGGAGCCGCTGTATCGCAGCGTGAAGCTGCGCGTGTGCGTGGAATTTCTGGCGACGTGGTGTCAGAACCGATTAGGCAAACCGGTGGAGGGGTATCACATCCCCCACGCCGGATAAGACGCCGTTGCGTCGCTATCCGACAATAAATTCACTCGGGGTCTCGTTCGCGTTTTTTCTTCAGTTTGGTCCAGATCTTCGGCTCCTGACGACGCCACAGACGCTGAATGTTGTCATGGTGACGTAGCAGAATTAAGCACGACAGCATGGACACCGGAAAAGTGAACTGGGGATTGAACCACCAGACGTAAAAAGGGGCGATCAACGCGCTGACGATAGCGCCTAACGACGAGTAGCCGCTCAACAGGACGGTCAGCAGCCAGGTCCCTGCCATCACGCCAGTTAAGTCCCAACCAATCGGCGCAATCGCGCCAAAGGCTGTGGCAACGCCTTTCCCACCTTTAAAGCCGAAGAACACCGGCCAAATGTGGCCCAGACAGGCGGCGATTGCGATCAATCCCAGCCAGAAGGGGCTGACGCCTAGCGCATAGGCACCCCAGACGGGTAACATACCTTTCAGGACGTCGAAAATCAGTACCGCGACGGCGGCTCCCTTGCCACCGATGCGCAGCACGTTTGTCGCGCCCGGATTCCCAGAGCCGCTGTCGCGCGGGTCCGGCAATCCAGCAAGGCGGCATACCAGAATAGCACTGGAAATTGAGCCACAGAGGTACGCGAAGATAATCATTCCAGGCGCGATTGCACTCATAAGCTGTTCCGTTTTGAAAATGTCGTGTAAAACGCTACTTCTGTGGATAATACGCATATTTCGCCGGAAGTGGTATCCGGGTTAGCCAAAAAGCAGGCAGGTCGTGATGGATATTGTATTTATAGAGCAACTTTCTGTAATCACCACTATTGGTGTTTACGACTGGGAACAAACGATCGAACAACGGTTGGTGTTCGATATCGAAATGGCATGGGATAACCGCAAATCGGCTAAAAGCGATGATGTGGCTGATTGCCTGAGCTATGCTGATATTGCTCAAACGGTTGTTAATCATGTGGAAGGTGGGCGCTTTGCGCTGGTAGAACGGGTTGCGGAAGAGGTGGCAGATCTCCTGCTTAGCCGCTTTAATTCTCCCTGGGTACGGATCAAACTCAGTAAACCTGGCGCGGTAGCCCGTGCGGCGAACGTCGGGGTTATCATTGAGCGTGGCAATAATCTGAAAGAAAATAATTAATTTAATAATTTCTAAAACAAACGGGTATAAAAGGGTCCTTTCGTCGGCTCTTTTTTGCCGTGGTTTCTCTATCTAGGGGTTTATTAATGAGTGATATGCACTCGCTGCTGGTGGCGGCAATTTTGGGTGTGGTCGAAGGATTGACGGAATTTTTACCCGTTTCCAGTACTGGCCATATGATTATTGTTGGCCACCTGTTGGGTTTTGAGGGTGACACTGCAAAAACATTCGAAGTGGTTATCCAGTTAGGTTCTATCCTGGCCGTTGTGGTGATGTTCTGGCGACGTCTGTTTGGCCTGATCGGCATTCACTTCGGCAAGGCTCCGCATGAAGGCACTGGCAAAGGTCGACTGACGCTGGGACATATCCTGTTGGGGATGATTCCAGCCGTGGTACTGGGGCTAATCTTCCACGACACCATCAAATCGCTGTTTAACCCGATCAACGTGATGTATGCGCTGGTGGTGGGGGGTGTACTGCTGATTGCCGCGGAATGCCTGAAGCCGAAGGAGCCGCGTGCGCCGGGGCTGGATGATATGACCTATCGCCAGGCGTTTATGATTGGCTGTTTCCAGTGTCTGGCGCTGTGGCCGGGTTTTTCTCGCTCCGGGGCGACGATTTCTGGCGGCATGCTGATGGGCGTGAGTCGTTACGCGGCCTCTGAATTCTCCTTCCTGCTGGCCGTGCCGATGATGATGGGCGCGACGGCGCTGGATCTCTACAAGAGCTGGTCTTTCCTCAACGCATCAGATATCCCGATGTTTGCAGTCGGATTTGTGACGGCGTTTATCGTGGCGCTGGTGGCGATCAAAACCTTCCTGCAACTGATTAAACGCATCTCGTTCATTCCGTTTGCGATTTACCGCTTTATTGTGGCGGCTGCCGTTTACGTCGTGTTCTTCTGATGACTTACCGTGGTGCCGGATGGCGGCGTTCTGCCTTATCCGGCCTACGGGTTATATCCGTTTCGAACCTGTAGGCCGGATAAGCACAGCGCATTCGGCAACGCAGTGTCTACGCTTTCGGGCAACGCTGATCCTTCCAACTGGCTACCGCCGCGATGCGACGTCGGGTCAGTTCTTCACGAATTGCCTGACCTTTGAATCCAGCTTCAACCACGTCTTTCGTTGGCACCGCCTGCGCAACCTGCCAGGCTTCGCGCAACAGTCTGCCTTGCGGATAATCTGCCGCTTCAAAACCGGTTCGCCCACGCACATCAGCCTCGCTGGTGAGGGCGATTTGCTCCACGCGCTGCGGTTTGCGCCAGGCATCGATGGAATCAAACAGCTTAACGATAGTTTTCGGCTGCAGGATCGGGAAGGTATGAATGAGGTCGTGGAACTCGGAAACCAGTTTGGCTAAATCACGGATGTCATTCGGCACGCGCAGGCGCTGGCACAGTTGTTCGACAAGCTTAACACCTGCCGGACCGTGGCCATGATGGCGCGGCCACAGCGCTTTAGGCGTCAATGCCTTGCCAAGATCGTGGCACAGCGTAGCAAAACGCACGTCGACCTCCGGACTTAACATGGCTGCCATCGACAGCGTCATCAGCGTGTGAATGCCGGTGTCGATTTCCGGATGCCACTGTGCGGGGGCTGGAACGCCAAACAAAGCATCCACTTCCGGAAACAGGACGCGCAGTGCGTCGCAGTCGCGCAGGACCTGGAAAAATACCTGTGGGTTACGGGTGGTTAATGCGCCTTCGGTTTCTTTCCACACCCGCTCTGGTGTCAGATGCTCCAGTTCACCAGCGGTGGTCATGTCACGCATCAGCGTCATGGTTTCGTCAGCGATACGAAAACCGAGGTGCGCATAGCGGGCAGCAAAGCGCGCCACGCGCAGCACGCGCAGCGGATCTTCGCTAAAGGCAGATGAAACATGGCGCAGCAGACGGTTTTCCAGATCGTCGCGTCCGTTATACGGGTCGATAATCTCCCCGTCGTCATCGCGGGCGATTGCGTTGATGGTCAGGTCACGACGCTGAAGATCGGCCTCCAGCGTGACATCTGCGGCGGCATAGCAGGTGAACCCGGTATACCCCGAGCCTGACTTACGTTCGGTACGCGCCAGCGCATACTCTTCGCGGGTTTGCGGATGCAGAAACACGGGAAAATCGCGGCCTACCTGCTGGTAGCCCGCGTCGAGCATCTCTTGCGGCGTGGCGCCAACAACAACCCAATCTTTATCTTTAATCGGTAGCCCTAATAACGCATCCCGAACAGCACCACCGACCAGATAAATCTTCACGCCACTTTCCTTTTGAAAACTATGATCCCTTAATCATATGTCAGTGTGGCGGAGAAGGCGATTCAGTTCATCCAGCGATCTTTGCGTTTACGGCTTGGGATCATGTGTGGCAGAACCAGGCCGAGCAGCAGACCAAGACCCAACACGCCGCCACCGTACATAAACCACTGCATGATGATGGTGCGCTGTTTGTCATCAAGCTGAAGGTTGGCTGCGCTGACCTTCTTTTGCGCCACGATAAGCTCGTTTTTCAGCTTCTGGTTTTCTTGTTTCAGTCCGTCGATCACGCTGTCGCTTTGCGCGACCTTTTGCTGCATATCGGCGGTGCGCTGGTTCCACGTGGTATCGATATTATTGAGCTTATCGGTCAAGGTCTTAACCTGGTTTTCCAGGTCGGGAACGCGGGTACGCAGGCTCGGCGTACTGTTCAGCTCTTTCAGCGGGATCCAGGCGGTACGACCGGTGCTGTCTTTCACCTGGCCGTAGTTAGTGTTGGCATCGGTCTGTAATAGCGTGACTTCCTCGCCGGCGTTAACCGTACCCACGAGGCGATAATTATCTCCCGGACCGCTGCGGACCCAGGTGTTCAGTTCGTCAGAGACATAGCGCTTTTCTTCGGCATGAGAGACTGCAGTGGCGCTAAGTGCGAGTAAAGTTAATCCAATCAGGCGTAATTTTGGCATCAGGCTGTCGTTATTGTCATAGAAAGTGGAACGATAGTAGTGGCATCAGTGTCTCTACGCAAAGCATTCGACATCAATCGGAATCATCTGTGTCCTTTTTGCCACCACTCGAAACTTTTACGCCCGTCAAATTGCTCGTTGCATGGCAATTTGGCGCAAAATACTATCTACTGACCATAAAGAACGAACTTAGTTCGCAGTCAGTTTTCTCAACTGTGACATAACCCATAAGTACAAGACCATGGCCCAGGAAATCGAATTAAAATTTATCGTCAATAGTGATGTTGTAGATGCGCTACGTGAACGTCTGAATACGCTGGGGGGAGAGCATCATGCGCCCAGTCAGATGCTGAATATCTACTACGAAACACCGGATGCGTGGTTGCGTGGTCACGATATGGGGCTGCGTATTCGCGGTGAAAATGGTCATTACGAAATGACCATGAAAATTGCCGGACGCGTGACGGGCGGACTGCACCAGCGGCCGGAATATAACGTTGCGCTAAACGCGCCTGAGCTGGACCTCACCTTGTTCCCAACGGAAGTCTGGCCTGACGGCGAGCTGCCTGCTGAACTTGCTTCTCAAGTGCAGCCGTTGTTCAGCACCGATTTTTACCGTGAGAAATGGTTGGTTGATGTTGATGGCAGCCGGATTGAAATGGCCCTCGATCTGGGGGAGGTGAAAGCGGGCGAGTTTGCAGAACCTATCTGTGAGCTTGAACTTGAACTGCTAAGCGGCGATACCCGTGCGGTACTGAAGCTGGCAAACCAGCTGGTTTCGCAAACCGGTTTACGCCAGGGGAGCTTGAGCAAAGCAGCGCGCGGTTATCACCTGGCTCAGGGGAATGCGCCGCGCGAACTCAAACCGACACGCATTTTGAAAGTTCCGGCGAAAGCGAGTATTGAGCAGGGGCTGGAAGCGGCGCTGGAGCTGGCATTATCACAGTGGCAGTACCATGAAGAGCTGTGGGTGCGCGGCGTTAAAGGGGCGAAAGCCGAGGTGCTGGCGGCTATGGGCCTGGTGCGTCACATTCTGATGCTGTTTGGCGGTAATGTGCCGCGAAAAGCGAGCGCTCACTTACGTGATTTGTTGACCCAGTCGGAAGCGATCATTTCGTCGGACGTTTCTGCTGTTTCGGCGGTTTACAGCACGCAAACGGCAATGGCCAAGCTGGCGCTGACCGAATGGCTGGTGACCAAAGGATGGCAGCCGTTCCTTGATGCGAAGGCGCAGGGAAAAATTGCCGACTCCTTTAAGCGTTTCTCGGATACCCATCTTTCACGCCATGCCGCTGAGCTGAAAACCGCTTTTGCGCAGCCGCTGGGCGATCAGTACGCCGATCAGCTTCCACGTTTGACGCGCAACATTGATAGCATGCTGATGCTGGCGGGATACTACGATGAAAATGTCGCATCAGAATGGATCGCCAACTGGCAGGGTTTGCGCCACGCCATTGCGGCCAACCAATATATTGAAATTGAACACTTCCGTAACGAGGCAATTGCACTGGAACCGTTCTGGCTGCACAGCGGAAAACGATAATCAGGGCCGAGGCCGGGATGCCTGATGGCGCTGCGCTTATCAGGCCTACGCGATGTGTGTAACTGTCATGTAGGCCGGATAAGGCGAAAAGACGCATCCGGCACCATTCAAAGGATAACCCGTAAATGAAGCAGCTCTCTTCACCGTTACAGCAGTACTGGCCGACCGTTGTTGAGCGGCTGCCAGCAGCAATATCTGAGTCCTCGCTTAGCGTTCAGGCGAAGTCAGTACTTACATTCAGCGATTTTGTCAGTGACAGCATTATTGCCCATCCCGA
Source organism: Citrobacter sp. Cpo040 (assembly GCF_030332915.1). Taxonomy (NCBI): domain Bacteria; kingdom Pseudomonadati; phylum Pseudomonadota; class Gammaproteobacteria; order Enterobacterales; family Enterobacteriaceae; genus Citrobacter; species Citrobacter sp. Cpo040. The sequence goes on along the minus strand of NZ_JAOWGX010000037.1, from coordinate 554,922 downwards.
ATGGCTGGCTGAGCTGGAAAGCGCTCCACCCCTGGCGGATGAATGGCAACACTATGCCGACTGGTTACAGCAAACATTGGCTGACGTTAGTGATGAAAACACGCTGATGCGTGAGTTACGCCTGTTTCGCCGTCGCATTATGGTGCGTATCGCCTGGGCACAGACGCTGTCGCTGGTGACCGAAGAGAGTATTTTGCAGCAGCTAAGCCATCTGGCTGAAACGTTGATCGTCGCCGCGCGCGACTGGTTATACGCTGCCTGCTGTCGCGAATGGGGTACGCCCTGTAATCCTGAAGGTGTGGCGCAGCCGCTGCTGATTTTAGGCATGGGGAAACTGGGTGGCGGCGAGCTGAATTTTTCCTCCGATATCGACCTGATTTTTGCCTGGCCAGAACATGGCAGCACACAGGGCGGGCGCCGCGAGCTGGATAACGCCCAGTTCTTTACCCGTATGGGCCAGCGGCTCATTAAGGTATTAGATCAGCCCACAATGGATGGGTTTGTCTATCGGGTGGATATGCGTTTACGCCCGTTTGGTGACAGCGGTCCGTTGGTACTGAGCTTCTCTGCGCTGGAGGATTATTACCAGGAGCAAGGGCGCGACTGGGAACGCTATGCGATGGTCAAAGCCCGCATTATGGGCGATGCCGACGGCACTTACGTCAGCGAGCTTCGTGCCATGCTGCGGCCTTTTGTTTTCCGTCGCTATATTGATTTCAGCGTGATCCAGTCGTTGCGTAACATGAAAGGGATGATTGCGCGTGAAGTGCGCCGCCGTGGTCTGAAAGACAACATCAAGCTGGGGGCGGGCGGTATTCGCGAAATCGAATTTATCGTGCAGGTATTCCAGCTGATTCGCGGCGGACGTGAACCGTCGCTGCAATCCCGCTCGCTGTTACCGACGCTTAGCGCCATCAATGCGCTGCACCTGCTGTCTGATACCGATACGGAACAACTGCGAGCAGCCTATCTCTATTTACGCCGCCTGGAAAACCTGCTGCAAAGCATCAATGATGAACAGACCCAAACGTTGCCAGGCGATGAACTGAATCGCGCGCGGCTGGCGTGGGGGATGAACGTTGATGACTGGCAGCAATTAACTGATGTGCTGGCCAATCATATGGACAACGTACGCCGGGTATTTAACGAGCTGATTGGCGATGACGAAGCTGAAAGCCAGGAAGAGTCGCTCTCAGAACAGTGGCGCGAACTGTGGCAGGACGCCTTACAGGAAGATGACACGACGCCGGTGCTGACGCATCTGGCGGATGACGATCGCCGGCGCGTGCTGTCTCTGATTGCTGATTTCCGCAAAGAGCTGGATAAACGCACCATTGGCCCACGCGGACGCCAGGTGCTGGATCATTTAATGCCGCATCTGCTGAGCGATGTCTGTACGCGTGACGACGCCTCAGTCCCGCTGTCACGCATTACACCGCTGCTGGTGGGTATTGTGACTCGCACGACCTATCTGGAGTTGTTGAGTGAATTCCCCGGGGCGCTGAAGCATCTGATTTCGCTCTGTGCGGCCTCGCCGATGGTCGCCAGCCAGCTGGCGCGGTATCCGCTGTTGCTCGATGAACTGCTGGATCCGAACACCCTGTATCAACCTACCGCGACGGATGCTTACCGTGATGAGCTGCGCCAGTATTTGCTGCGCGTGCCGGAAGATGACGAAGAGCAGCAACTTGAGGCTCTGCGCCAGTTTAAGCAAACGCAGCTACTGCGTATTGCCGCGGCCGATATCGCCGGTACACTGCCGGTGATGAAGGTGAGCGATCATTTAACCTGGCTGGCGGAAGCTATTATTGATGCGGTAGTCCAGCAGGCGTGGACGCAGATGGTCGCGCGCTACGGTCAACCCACTCATCTTAGCGAACGCGAGGGGCGTGGTTTTGCCGTCGTCGGCTATGGCAAACTGGGCGGTTGGGAGTTGGGTTACAGCTCGGATCTCGATTTGATCTTCCTGCATGACTGTCCGATGGACGTGATGACGGACGGTGAGCGTGAGATTGACGGGCGACAGTTCTATCTGCGTCTGGCGCAGCGCATTATGCACCTCTTTAGTACCCGTACTTCGTCCGGTATTTTGTACGAAGTGGATGCGCGTTTGCGTCCGTCAGGAGCGGCGGGGATGCTGGTGACATCAGCTGACGCTTTTGCCGATTATCAGCGTAACGAAGCCTGGACATGGGAGCATCAGGCTCTGGTGCGTGCTCGCGTAGTGTACGGCGACCCGCAGTTGACCTCTCAGTTTGATGCGATTCGTCGCGATATCATGACCCTCGTCCGTGATGGGAAAACTTTGCAGACCGAGGTGCGCGAAATGCGTGAGAAAATGCGTGCCCATTTGGGTAATAAGCATCGCGATCGTTTTGATATCAAAGCGGATGAAGGCGGCATCACAGATATTGAGTTTATTACGCAGTATCTGGTGCTGCGCTATGCGCATGAAAAACCGAAGCTGACGCGCTGGTCGGATAACGTGCGCATTCTGGAATTACTGGCGCAAAACGACATTATGGACGAGCAGGAAGCGCTGGCGCTTACCCGTGCTTATACGACGTTGCGTGATGAACTTCATCATCTTGCGTTGCAGGAACTTCCAGGCCATGTGGCGCTGGAGCACTTTGACGCTGAACGTACGCTGGTGCGTGACAGCTGGCGGAAGTGGCTGGTTGCCGAGTGAAGTGTGCTATTATCGCGCGCAAATTTTAAGACCCTCAGAGAATCTCTCAGGAGACAGGAATGAAAGTAACGCTGCCAGAGTTTGAACGTGCAGGAGTCATGGTTGTCGGTGATGTGATGCTGGATCGCTACTGGTACGGTCCTACCAGCCGTATTTCACCTGAAGCGCCGGTTCCGGTGGTGAAGGTCGATACCATCGAAGAACGTCCCGGTGGCGCAGCAAACGTGGCGATGAACATTGCCTCTCTGGGAGCGAATTCGCGTCTGGTGGGCCTGACCGGTATTGACGACGCGGCGCGTGCGCTGAGCAAAACGCTGGCGGATGTGAACGTAAAATGCGATTTCGTTTCCGTGCCGACCCATCCGACGATCACCAAACTGCGCGTGCTTTCCCGCAACCAGCAGCTGATTCGCCTGGATTTCGAAGAAGGTTTTGAAGGCGTAGATCCGCAGCCGCTGCACGAGCGTATTAACCAGGCGCTGGGTTCTATCGGCGCTCTGGTGCTCTCCGACTACGCCAAAGGCGCGTTGGCAAGCGTGCAGCAGATGATTGCTCTGGCGCGTAAGGCTGGGGTGCCGGTGCTTATCGATCCGAAAGGAACCGATTTTGAACGCTACCGTGGCGCAACGCTGCTGACGCCGAACCTGTCTGAGTTTGAAGCGGTGGCGGGCAAGTGCAAAAGCGAAGATGAACTGGTTGAACGCGGCATGAAAGTGATCGCTGATTTCGACCTTTCCGCACTGCTGATCACGCGCTCCGAACAGGGGATGACGCTGCTGCAGCCGGGAAAATCGCCGCTGCATATGCCGACGCAGGCGCAGGAAGTGTATGACGTGACCGGTGCGGGCGATACGGTTATCGGCGTGCTGGCGGCGACGCTGGCGGCGGGTAACTCACTGGAAGAGGCGTGCTATTTTGCTAACGCCGCAGCCGGTGTTGTCGTCGGTAAGCTGGGGACCTCTACCGTTTCTCCGATTGAACTGGAAAACGCCGTGCGCGGTCGGGCCGATACTGGCTTTGGCGTGATGAGCGAATCTGAGCTGAAACAGGCCGTTGCCAGCGCCCGCAAGCGCGGTGAAAAAGTGGTAATGACCAACGGCGTGTTCGACATCCTGCATGCGGGCCATGTTTCCTATCTGGCGAATGCGCGCAAGCTGGGCGATCGTCTGATCGTAGCAGTAAACAGCGATGCTTCGACTAAACGTCTGAAAGGCGAAACGCGTCCGGTCAACCCGCTGGAACAGCGTATGATCGTGCTGGGTGCGCTGGAATCCGTCGACTGGGTGGTCTCTTTTGAAGAAGATACGCCGCAGCGTCTGATTGCTGGCATTCTGCCGGACCTGCTGGTCAAAGGCGGCGACTATAAGCCGGAGCAGATTGCGGGCAGCGAAGAGGTGTGGGCGAACGGCGGTGAAGTGCTGGTGCTGAACTTCGAAGATGGCTGCTCTACGACAAATATCATTAAGAAGATCCAGAAAGACAGCGATAAATAACACCTGAAAAGTTTGCCGGATGGCGGTGTGAACACCTTATCCGGCCTACGTGACGTAACGTTTGTAGGCCGGATAAGACGCTTTCGCGTCGCCATCCGGCATTTTTACGTTTTATTCTTGAGCCACAGCGCTACTTTCCACTGATTTTAACAGCTCGGCCAGTGCTGACAGCGAACCGCTGGACAATCCAATTTCACTTAACAGCGAGTCAATCAGCGGCGCTTGTGTACGATAAGGAAGAGTTGTCGGAAACTGTGAACCAGAACGTTGATTTGCGCACAATATGTACAGAATAACTTCGTATCCAGGGAAATACTGAAATTAGAAAAAGCATATGGCCTTAGCAGATATTCAATAACTGGAGGGTATGCTCATGAACAGCAATATGTATTCACTGAACAATTTCGATTTCCTGGCCCGTAGTTTTGCCAGGATGCAGGCTGAGGGCCATCCCATTGATATCCAGGCGATAACCGGGAATATGGATGAAGAACATCGTAGCTGGTTTTGCAAACGCTATGCGCTGTACTGCCAGCAGGCGACGGAAGCCAGGAAGCTAGAACTGGAACACTAACAGAAAAACGGGCCTTGCGGCCCGTTGTCGTTTTTACTCTTGCGGATCGACTGACGGGATCGCCGGGGCTGGCTTAACTTCTGCCGTTTTATCACGTGATTCAAGCTCAGTCAGACGTTGCTCAAGCAGCGCCAGCTTTTCACGCGTGCGCAATAAAACCTGAGTCTGTACATCGAATTCTTCGCGGCTTACCAGATCCAGACGGGTCAGCTGTGACTGCAGCGTTTGACGAATTTTCTTCTCTACGTCTTCGCCAAACTCGCGGATCCCTTTCGGCATCGACTCGTGAACCTGACGAGCAATCTGCTCAATTTTTTTCGGGTCAATCATTGTGGTTTCCCTGAACTGGTACGTGTTGCTGCCTATTGTAGTGCGAACTGGCACAGGCATAAACCAGAATTGTGTGAAGCTAAGACGAGTAAAGGCGTTGATGAAGGTAATCAATAGCGTTATAGTTAACCCGCTTATTCTCAGGGCGGGGCGAAATTCCCCACCGGCGGTAAATCAACAGATGTTGAAAGCCCGCGAGCGCTTTTTGTTACGGCAAAAAGGTCAGCAGATCCGGTGTAATTCCGGGGCCGACGGTTAGAGTCCGGATGGGAGAGAGTAACGATCCAGTCGGGCATGGACCCGCTCACGTTATTTTTTTGCCGCTTAGACGGTACTCCTAAGACTGCCCTGATTCTGGTAACCATAATTTTAGTGAGGTTTTTTTACCATGAATCAGACGCTACTTTCCTCTTTTGGTACGCCTTTCGAACGTGTTGAACATGCGCTGTCTGCGCTGCGTGAAGGACGCGGTGTAATGGTGCTTGACGACGAAGACCGTGAAAACGAAGGCGATATGATTTTCCCGGCAGAAACCATGACCGTAGAACAGATGGCGCTGACCATCCGTCACGGTAGCGGTATTGTTTGCCTTTGCATCACTGAAGACCGACGCAAACAGCTCGATCTGCCAATGATGGTGGAAAATAATACCAGCGCTTACGGTACCGGTTTTACCGTGACCATTGAAGCCGCAGAAGGCGTGACCACCGGTGTTTCCGCTGCAGACCGTGTTACAACGGTGCGTGCGGCAATTAAGGATGGCGCAAAACCTTCCGATCTTAACCGTCCGGGGCACGTTTTCCCGCTGCGTGCTCAGGCAGGCGGCGTGTTGACCCGAGGTGGTCATACTGAAGCAACCATCGACCTGATGACGCTGGCAGGGTTTAAACCAGCCGGTGTGCTGTGCGAACTGACCAATGATGACGGCACCATGGCCCGTGCGCCAGAGTGCATCGAATTTGCCGGTAAGCATAATATGGCTGTAGTGACTATCGAAGACCTGGTGGCTTACCGTCAGGCGCATGAGCGCAAAGCCAGCTAATTGCTGACTACCGCGACAACCGTGGTAGGGATAAAAAAAACCGAAGTCAGTTTTCTGACTTCGGTTTTTTGTTATTACAACCTGGCTATTTTTTTCTGGCCAGTTTAAGTGCCCAGGCTCCGCTCATTACCAGCAACAGCACTAAACATAAACCAAAAGCGAGCAGGCATGCCTGCGCCATATTCATAAAATGCCATGGCGGAAGCAGATACCAGCCTTCGGACTGCTGGTACAGATCGACAAACCACTTTTGCATACTGCTAAGCGCTACGCCATCAGGAACGACAGGTGCGTCATAGCCGCAATCTCCAGTGGGCTTAAACCATTCTGGAGCCCAGTTTGCCAGCGGCAAATTGAAAGGGAATGTCGGATCGGTGGAACATCCCTGTACGCCAAAGAGCGAATCCGGGTCCGGGTTATGTACCGCATAATGAATGCCATTAAGTTTGATGGAGAACTTAATGCCCATAATGCTGCCATAAAATGCCGCAATGCAGCCGACCAGTTTTAGAATGAGGTTTTTAGGGTTTATTGCCGCGATCAGCCCACCGAAAACCATCACAAACATGGCAAAGCGGATGTATACACATTGCTCGCAAGGGGCCATGTAGAGATAGATTTGGAAGAACGAGTGCGCCAGAATAATTAACCCACCCATGGCACAAGCCATTAGCAACCACAAAAAGCGTCGCTCCTGCCATCTCACCAGGGTATTAACCGGTGTGGTACATAAGTCTCGCCACAATCCTTTGATAAAATCCATAGCCGGTTCCCTGTTTATTTTGTCGCCAGCTCTCTGACAAGCTCAGCCATGGAATCAATCGATTTGATGCTTTTGGTGTAGATCAGGTACTTACCATTGACGACGTAAGCCGGAACCCCCTGGATTTTGGCAACATCATAAGCCGCTTTCCATTTTTCCAGTGTCTCCTGGACTACGGGTTCTTTTAAGGCGACCTCGAAATCTGCTTGACTCATACCCGCAGCATCCAACCCTGTTTTGATGAATGAAGCGGGATCTTTACCGTCAGACCAGCGTTCTTTCTTATCGTGGTAGGCAGTGTAGTAAGCAAACTTAGCTTTTTTGAACTGTGATTTGGCATCAAACAATGAAATTCCTGCGGCCTGATCCTTAGCAATCATTACTGCAAATACTTCACTGGCCTGTTTGCCGTATTCTCCTTTGGTCTCGAGATGAAACGGTGTGAAGGCTACGAGATCGGCAACTTTATCTGACACCGGACCGGTCACGGCTTTATCATATTTGTAGCAGAATGGGCAGGCGTAGCTGAATACTTTGATCAACGTTTTATCAGCATTGGGAATCGGTTTCTCCAGCACCATATAGTCAGTACCTTCAGTAAAAGCCGATGCTGCAAATGGTGATACCAGCGCTGCCGTTAATACCACGCTTTTAAATAATGAAGTAATCCATTTAGATGACATAATTAATCCTTAACCTAACGAAATTATTTAAACATTTGTTGTGGGCGAACCAGTAATGCGCGGTAGTGCGTTTGGTTTGGTTTATCGGAAAGGACATCAATTTCGACTTTGACTTCTTTTGTTTTGTAGTCAATTTCGTTGATTTTGCCGATGGTAGGCTGTCCAACATCAAATAAATTAATAGAACCACCAAATCCAAACATCGTGTCGCGGTCTTTTTGATATTCAATTACCGACGTGATAGGACTGTAAAAATCATAACCGCGCTCTTTCCCGTATTCCCAAACTTGCTGAACGGTTCCTTTTTTCTCGTCAATTTTATATTCGACGAACCGGGAGTATTTCATTGTTGGTAGCGCTGGTTGTTCGAGTCCACGGCCATCGCCATTGTCAAAGATGGTTAGCGTTCCTTTGCTGGAGAGCCATGCGGTGTGTTGGGTGTAGGTAAAATCGAAATCAGTATTCTCGCACTTACCGTTTTCATCACACTTCAGCGCGCTGCCCTTATCATCAACCGGTTTTAACAGTTTGCTTGCCAGCGCCTTATTCCAGCCTTTAGACGGTGCCAGGATCCATTTCACCTGTTTATCGCGACCGATTTTGACGACACCCTGATGGCGGGAAGAAAGAATGATGGAGTCATCTTTAGCGTCATAGGCAATGGAGTTTACGTGAGCCCAGTTACGGCCCGCACCAACGCCGAGGGCGTCACCATAGGGGGTATCTGGCTCTAGTTTTGCCTGTTGGCCTGCATGAGCGAGATCCACGTTGACGCATACCGCGCCTGCGTCCAGAGCACCCAGCAGCGCGTCACGCATCGGGTCGAGAATTTGTGTCAGATCCCATACGTCAACAACACGTCCAGATTTATCGACTTCAATAATCTGGTCGCGGATGGTATGTACGTGAAGGCCATCTTCTTTGCGATAATCGCGTTTACCTACGCGTAGCAGTACGGTGCCGTTCACTGTTTCGACCGACTCATGTGAAGCATCCAGGAATCCGCGTGGCAGCTTATGGTCGGCCAGAACTTGCCCCAGCATATCGAATTCATACCAGTGCTGGCCCTGGACGGCGGTGAAGGTGCCTCGCGGTGTTTCACGAATACCCATCAGGTAGCCGCGCTTGTTGATATCCATGTCATGACCGTCATAGAAGGTGTCCTGATCCAGCCACCACCGATATTCACCTTCCGTATCGACGACAAAGGTAAAGGGTGCGATATCAAAGGGGAGTGCTCCGCCAGCAGGACCCGCATCCAGGATGCCGGCATTTTTATCTTTTTCACCATGCCAGTGGAATTCTGCACCCTGCGGGGTAAAGGTGTGGGTATTCACCAGATAAAGACGATCTTCAAAACCCGGTGCTACTTTAATCACTTTTGTTTGCTGTAAATCAGATATAGAGCGGTTATCCATGTAGTGATTTACGATGGCGGAAGTTTGCACCACATAATCATCTTTCATGGCCTTACCGTTTTCTTTATATTCAACGGTTACCTTATTTGCGAACTTTTGATAAAGGCCAAAAATAGGAATGCCATCGTACGTGGTGAGTGACTCTTTGCCGACGGTATAAGTCACCGGAACGCCTTTTTCACCTTTACCATGGACGGTAACTTTAACATCTGAAATAACGTGGCTATCTAATTCAACCAGCGCAGTAAGCGGGGCATTTCCATAAGGGTCAACTACTATTGCGCCCAATTTTCCTGCAGGTTGGGCCGGTTGAAAACCAGCGGCAAGAGAGTTTCCTGCTGCTAATCCAAATGTCAGTGCCAGAGTCCCTGCCAGAAGTGTTTTTCGGTATTGTGTAAACATGGATATATCTCCTTATATTACCTATAAATATAATATTGCTGAATATATTATGTTTTTACTATTTGATAAAATAAAGCAGCATTGTTAATACTATTTTTGTAATGCCTTAATTAATTTTGATGAAATGTATTATTCTGCAGGAACTAATTTTTATTATTTTTTTGATAGTATGAGTGAGATATTTTAAGAACAATATTTATTATTGCGTAGTGTGATCTTGTCGACATTGTTTTAATTGTTTATAACGAGTTTAGCTAATAGCGTAGCCGCTGATTTATATGATCGAAATCATATATTTGTTTCTGAAATATGCCACTATATGAGTATGTCAGAATAAGTTTGTGTAAAATTTTAACGTTAAATGTTTAATGATGTTAAATTTTAAGGGTAAAAGAATGTTTATTGCCTGGTATTGGATTGTATTAATTGCACTCGTTGCGGTGGGGTATTATTGCCATATGAAACGTTATTGTCGGGCATTCCGCCAGGACAGAGATGCCTTACTTGAAGCGCGAAACAAACTCTTTCGCCGCTCTGGTGAAGATAACAGCGCGGTTAAGGAACAGGATTAGTCCTTCATATTCTGCTATGGATGAGCGGATGCTGTAAATTTGCAGGGTGGCATCCGCCCTCTGGATTATCCGATTCCCATCGACTGGAGGATGACGAGGCTTAATCCCATCACCGACATTCCACATAACACCCCATAACTAGGATTATTATTGGGATCGATCTCTTTTGCCAACGGCATCAATTCATCGACGGACAGCGCCACCATAATACCTGCGACAGCCGCCATTATTGCCGCCATCACCACTGGTGATATAAGGCTACCGAGAATTAACCACGCCAGTACGCCGCCCAGTATTTCTGCCATACCTGAAATCCCTGCCCAGAATATCGCCGTACGTTTGGAGCCTGTGGCGGCATAGACGGGACCCGCCACCACTAATCCTTCAGGAATATTGTGCAATGCAACAGCGAGGGCAATACCAAAGCCCAGCTCAAGGTTGCTACTGGCGGTAACAAACGTCGCAATCCCTTCAGGAAAGTTGTGCAGGCTGATGCCGAGCGTTAATAAAATCGCGGTGCGTTTAATAGAGCCGGGTAGAGGCTGCGTTGTTTTTTGTACCAGATCCTGAGGGTGCGCGTGCGGCAATAGACGGTCCAGGCCAAAGTAGCCCAGTAAGCCGACGATAAACATTCCGTAGCCCAGCACTGGCGACATACCTTCAGCGGCCAGCGCAGCAGGTAGCATCTCCATAAGGGAGATCAGTAACATAATCCCGGCGGCGAAGCCTAAAGAAAAGGCGAGAACGCGGTTAGACGGTTTTTGCCCTAACACGCCGAGAAATGCGCCGATAAACGTGGCGGCACCTGCCAGTAAAGTCAGAAGTAAAGGTACTGACATCGACAAATAAAACTCCTTATCAATCTGCTGTCCGGGTTAGATCGTCAAAATAACTGATGATCTTCATCATGGTTATCTGAGTTCTTCATCAACCGAATAAGCGTATTGTGGTGGTATCAAAATGACTCCCTCAGTAAGGATATCATCATGTCTTCAACTCGTATGCCAGCATTGTTTTTGGGTCACGGTAGCCCGATGAATGTTCTGGAAGATAACGTTTATACCCGTGCCTGGCAGCAACTGGGGGAAACGTTGCCGCGTCCGAAAGCCATTGTGGTTGTCTCTGCGCACTGGTTCACCCGTGGAACGGGTGTGACAGCGATGGAAGCCCCCAAAACGATCCACGATTTTGGCGGTTTTCCGCAAGCATTATATGACACCCATTACCCGGCTCCTGGCTCGCCTGAACTGGCGCAGCATCTGGTTGACTTACTTGCTCCAGTGCCTGTGACCCTGGACAAAGAAGCCTGGGGTTTTGACCACGGTTCCTGGGGCGTGCTGATCAAGATGTATCCGAATGCGGACATTCCGATGGTGCAGTTGAGTATCGACAGCACCAAACCCGCGTCATGGCATTTTGAGATGGGCCGTAAGCTGGCGGCACTGCGTGATGAGGGCATTATGCTGGTGGCCAGTGGTAACGTGGTGCATAACCTACGTACTGCGCGCTGGCACGGTGAGAACACGCCATATCCGTGGGCAACCTCATTCAATGATTATGTTAAGGCTAACCTGACATGGCAGGGACCGGTTGAGCAGCATCCGCTGGTGAACTATCTCGATCATGAAGGTGGATCGTTGTCGAACCCGACGCCGGATCACTATCTGCCGCTACTGTATGTTCTCGGGGCTTGGGATGGTAAAGAGTCTGTCACGATCCCGGTTGATGGTATCGAGATGGGAAGTTTAAGTATGTTGTCGGTGCAGGTTGGATGATGAATGCCCGATGGCGCTACGCTTATCGGGCATTAAGTTCGTGCCGTAGGCCGGGAAAGGCGGAGCCGCCTCCCGGCACTCTCAATCATTCGACAAAAATATGCGGATAGAAACGTGACAGATCCTGCGTGATCAACGCGCGGTCTTCACGAATGCCGATCCCGGCTGGTTGATCGTTGATTAGCCAGCTGCCAATCAGCATATAGCTGTCGCCAAACTTCGGTAGCTGATGGAACTGCTGCACGATCATGCCTTCTTCACCGTACGGTCCTTCCACGGATTCGATCGTTTTACCGTTCTCAACAATGGAGACGTTAGCTCCCTCGCGCGAGAAGATCGGTTTGACGACGAATTTATCCATCTGCGGATGGTCGTCTTCGGCAAAGTACGCTGGCAGCAGGTTCGGATGGTCCGGGAACATTTCCCATAACAGCGGTAACAGTGCTTTGTTGGAAATAATGCTCTTCCAGGCCGGTTCCAGCCAGCGAACGCCAGCGTCTTCCAGCTTGGTGGAGAACATTTCACGCAGCATGAATTCCCACGGATAGAGCTTGAACAGGTTAGCGATCACCTGATCCTGCATATCGGTGAACTGGCCTTTTTCACCAAGACCAATATCTTCTACATAGAGGAATTCTGTAGTGATCTCTGCTTCGGCTGCACAATCCTGCAGATACTGGATCGTACCGCGATCTTCTACCGTGTCACGACAGCAGGTCAGATGAAGCAGTTGAAAACCATACTGCTCACGCAGCTCGGTGAAACGCTCGATCAGTTTTTCCTGCAGACTGTTGAACTGATCGCTGCCTTCCGGCAGATTGCCTGCATTGAGCTGATCTTCCAGCCAGATCCACTGGAAAAACGCGGCTTCGTACAGTGAGGTTGGCGTATCGGCGTTGTTTTCTAAAAGCTTGGGTTCACCCGTGCCGTCCCACGCCAGATCGAGGCGCGAGTAGAGCGACGGTTGCTGTGTCTGCCAGGACTGGCGGACAAAGCCCCAGGTATGCTTCGGAATGCGAAACTTCGTCATCAGCTCATCGCTGGCGATGACCCGTTCCACCACTTTGAGGCACATCTGATGCAGCTCTGCGGTGACCTCTTCCAGCTTTTCGACCTGAGCAAGCGTGAGCTTGTAGTACGCGTCTTCACACCAGTACGGCTCGCCGTACATCGTGTGAAAGTTGAAACCGTATTCGGTGGCTTTATCGCGCCAGTCCGGGCGCTCAACAATACTGACTCTTTCCATGGCGATCAGCCACCCATTGAACGTGTGGTGGTGCCGCTTGCGCTACGCTGCATGGTGCTCTGTTTAGCTACTGACTCACCAAACCCGCCGCGGGTTACGGTAGAGGTGGTGGCAGGTTTCGGTGCCATAGCGGTTTTCGGTACGGTCATGGTGCGACCCGGCGTTGCTGCGCCGTAGTTTTTGCCGCCTGCATCCGTATATTTGCCGTATGCCGGGCTGGCCGGATTTTTCGAGCTGAACAGCGGCTGCTGAGCGCCCATACCGCCACCCATCATGCGGCCCATCATATAACCGGCCATCAGCGGCATCCAGAAGCTGCCGCTGCTTTGATTCTGCGCCTGAGCCTGACCTTCGCCGGTCGGTGCCATACCTGCTTGCGCAGGAGCTTGCTGGCACTGGCCTTCGCCAAATTCAGCGATACAGTCTTCGCGAGTGGCGTATTTTGGCGCGGTGCGTTCAGCTTCTTTCAGCGCATTGTTAAACGCGGTGGTACATTCGGCGCTTTTACCCGGATTAGCCGCAGAGCAGTCATCAGCGTTCTGGTAAAGCGAAACTGTTTCGTCGCTCTTTTCACAGCCCGCGAGCATAAACACAGCGGTAACTGCCAGGGCGACAGGAGTCAGGTGGCGCGCGCTCCAGCTTTTGCGGAACGAGGCGTGATGTATAGATTTTGTCCGTTTCATTTATGTCTTCCAGGACCCAGTGGTAACTCTGCTCAGAATAGAGGATGACTGGTCGAAATTGAAGCGGGAAGAGGCGAGAATGCGGAAGAAGAGGCGGATCTTTACGTTGTCTTACGTTCAGACGGGGCCGAAGCCCCGTCATCAGCATCAGTTACGGAACGGGTTGTTGCCGTTGCTGCTGGTTGAACGTGCGGCCGTTGGCTGAGCCGCAGGCATATTGCCAGTGCTGTTAAAGTCATTCACCGCGGCATCTTGCTGCGGATTTTGCGGTGCTACGCTATCCGGAGAAGTTGGGATCGGTTTACCCAGCGTATTGTTCAGCGCCACCAGATCCTGCTCGTTCAGCGTACCGAGCGCAGATTTGACGTTAAGCTGATTAATAAGATAGGTATAACGCGCATTCGCCAGTTGCTGCTTGGCGTTGTACAGCGTGGTGGTGGCATCCAATACATCCACGATGGTACGGGTACCTACGGAATAGCCGGCTTCCATTGCATCTAAAGAGCTTTGGGCAGAGACAACCGCTTGTTTGTACGCGTTAATGCTACTGATGGAAGCATTAATGTTGTTGAACGAAGAACGCACGGTTTGCACCACGCTGCGGTGCGCGCTTTCCAGTTGTTCGCTCGCGCCAACAAAGTTGTACTGCGCTTGTTTCACCTGCGAGTTAACCATTCCGCCCTGGTACAGCGGCAGCGAGAAGCTCAGACCGATTTTGTTCTGGCCTTCATTGCTATCGTCATAGCGTGTACCTGCATCACTGGCACGAGTTTTAGATCCGCTGTATGAGGTATCAGATACGCCGGTAGAGGCGGTTAAATCCAGCGTCGGTAAATGACCATCTTGCGCCAGACGAATCTGCTCACGCGCCAGATCCTGGCTCAAACGCGCCTGCAATAACGTCAGGTTGCGGTTTTCTGCTTCTTTCAGCAGTGCATTTACCGCCTGCGGTTTGTTGGTTTTAAAGCCATCAACGTTCAGAGATGCCAGTTCCGGGTAGTAGTTACCGGTTACCTGACGCAACTCTTCCACAGCGTTATCCAGATTGTTACGCGCGGTAACTTCGTTCGCCAGCACGGTATCGTATTGTGAACGGGCGTTTTGCACGTCAGTGATGGCGACCAGGCCAACGTTAAAACGCTGTGTGGTCTGATCTAACTGACGGTAGACCGCATCTTTCTGCGCCTGAGTGTAAGACAGTACGTCAATCGCGTTCAGGACTTTAAAATAAGCGGTAGCGGTATTCAGGATCAGCGTTTGCTGATCGGTCTGATACGTCACATCCTGGATGCCCGCTGATTTTTCTTGCAGCGTCAGGGCACGCCATTTCGACATGTCGAACAGCGTTTGAGTCAATTGTAATGACGCGCTGGTTGCATTGGAGTTGACGCCATTTGAATCACGATAGCCATTGCTGTAGGTGTAATCGGCACCTAAACCCAGTTGCGGCAGTAATGGGCTACGCGCTTCGTTAATTTTTTCGAATGCAGCATCGCGATCGGCGGCGGATTTACGCAATTCCGGGTTGCTCAGGCGTGCTTGCTGATAAACCTGCATCAGGTTTTCTGCCTGGCTCAAAGTACTGAACCCCGACAGGCTCAGGCCGATAAGGATGGGGAGCAATTTCTTCATTTGCATTCCTTGTTGTGAAGCAGTATTTAGCGCTGATCAAATTGTAAAAATATTTGCTGATTCTAGCAGAATCCGCCACTTCAAAAAGTTGGCGTTACGTGCCATACGGCGTTAATTTGCATCAATTTAACACAAGGGCGTTCAAACATCAGTCAAACGACCTTGAAATTCACATTTTAATCACCATTGGTTTCAGGACAGCACAATGCGTAAACCAGACAACTTGCCAATGACTTTCACTAAAAATGATGTAGAAATTATTGCACGAGAAACGCTATACCGCGGTTTTTTTTCACTGGATCTTTATCGGTTTCGCCACCGCCTGTTCAACGGGGGGATGAGCGGTGAAGTAACGCGCGAAATTTTTGAGCGCGGACATGCGGCAGTCTTGCTACCCTTTGACCCTGAGCGAGATGAAGTTGTGCTGGTCGAGCAGATCCGTATCGCGGCATTTGATACCAGCGAAAGCCCGTGGTTACTGGAAATGGTGGCCGGGATGATCGAAGAGGGCGAAACCGTTGAAGATGTAGCCCGTCGTGAAGCAATGGAAGAGGCCGGGCTGGAAGTTAAACGGACGAAGCCCGTTCTGAGCTATCTGGCAAGCCCGGGTGGCACCAGTGAGCGCCTGTCTATTTTAGTCGGCGAAGTGGACGCCACGACCGCGAGCGGGATCCATGGTCTGGCTGATGAAAACGAAGATATTCGTGTTCATGTGGTAAGCCGGGAACAGGCTTACCAATGGGTAGAAGAGGGGAAAATCGACAACGCAGCGTCTGTCATCGCCTTGCAATGGTTACAGCTGCACTATCAAGAGTTAAAAACTGAGTGGAAAAAATGAAGCGTTACACACCTGACTTCCCTGAAATGATGCGTCTGTGCGAAACCAACTATTCGCAATTGCGCCGCCTGCTGCCACGTAATGATGCAGCCGGTGAAACAGTGAGCTATCAGGTAGCAAACGCACAATATCGGTTAACGATCGTGGAATCGACCCGATACACTACGCTTGTTGCGATCGAACAAACGGCACCGGCCGTCACATACTGGAGCCTGCCTTCATTGACCGTGCGCCTGTATCATGACGCAAGGGTGGCTGAAGTGTGTTCAAGTCAGCAGATCTTTCGCTTCAAAGCGCGGTATGATTATCCAAATAAAAAGTTGCATCAACGCGACGAAAAGCATCAAATTAATCAGTTTCTGGCCGACTGGTTACGGTACTGTTTAGCACATGGAGCGATGGCGATTCCGGTTTATTAGCGTCGTGAAACCTAAGGACACCATTTGGAAAGCCTGTTAACCCTTCCTTTGGCTGGTGAGGCCAGAGTCAGGATCTTACAAATTACAGATACTCACCTGTTTGCCGAAAAGCATGAAACGCTGCTGGGTGTGAACACCTGGGACAGCTATCAATCCGTACTGGATGCAATACATGCAGAGTCGCCTGAGTACGATCTGATCGTCGCGACAGGTGATTTGGCGCAGGATCAATCCGCTGCGGCTTATCAGCATTTTGCTGAGGGCATCGCAAGTTTTCGTGCGCCCTGCGTTTGGCTACCGGGTAATCACGATTTTCAGCCGGCAATGTACAGCGCGCTGCAGGATG
Organism: Citrobacter sp. Cpo040; assembly: GCF_030332915.1. NCBI lineage: Bacteria > Pseudomonadati > Pseudomonadota > Gammaproteobacteria > Enterobacterales > Enterobacteriaceae > Citrobacter > Citrobacter sp. Cpo040. Next base: position 538,017 of record NZ_JAOWGX010000037.1, on the reverse strand, counting down.
CGGGCATTTCCCCGGCCAAACGCGTTTTCATTGGCGAACAGTGGCAAATATTGTTGCTGGACAGCCAGGTGTTCGGCGTTCCCCACGGTGAGTTAAGTGAATTCCAGCTCGAATGGCTGGAGCGTAAACTTGCTGATGCGCCAGAGCGTAATACCTTGCTGCTTCTGCATCATCATCCTCTGCCTGCGGGCTGCAGCTGGCTCGATCAGCACAGTCTGCGTAATGCCGCTGAGCTGGATAACGTGCTGGTGAATTATCCTCGCGCCAGGTATCTATTGTGCGGGCATATTCATCAGGAACTGGAGCTGGACTGGAACGGTCGCCGTCTGCTGGCGACGCCGTCGACCTGCGTGCAGTTTAAACCGCACTGTTCCAACTTCACATTGGATACCATCAGCCCAGGCTGGCGGACGCTGGAGCTTTTTGCCGACGGGACGTTGCAGACTCAGGTACGTCGTCTGCAGGGTAATCGGTTCCACCCTGATACCGCTTCAGAAGGCTACTGATGTCTACGCTTCTCTATCTTCACGGATTTAATAGCTCTCCTCGTTCGGCGAAGGCGTGTTTACTGAAAAACTGGCTTGCGGAACACCACCCGCACGTTGAGATGATCGTGCCGCAGCTACCTCCGTATCCTGCGCAAGCCGCAGAGATGCTGGAATCGATCATTCTTGAACACGGCGGAGAGTCGCTGGGGATTGTCGGTTCCTCTTTAGGCGGCTATTACGCCACCTGGCTGTCGCAATGTTTTATGCTGCCGGCAGTGGTGGTGAACCCTGCCGTACGGCCTTATGAACTGCTGGTCGACTATCTCGGTCAAAACGAGAACCCCTACACGGGGCAGCAATATGTGCTAGAGTCACGCCATATTTACGATCTTAAAGTCATGCAGATTGACCCGCTGGAAGCGCCGGATTTGATCTGGCTGCTCCAACAAACGGGCGATGAAGTGTTGGACTACCGCCAGGCGGTGGCGTATTACGCCTCCTGCCGTCAGACAGTTATTGAGGGCGGAAACCACGCATTCACGGGCTTCGAAGATTATTTCAACCCGATTGTCGATTTCCTTGGACTGCACAGTTTCTGACGATCAATTCGAATTGCTTATTTAAACCATGACGCAAACTTATAACGCTGATGCCATTGAGGTACTCACTGGGCTTGAGCCGGTACGCCGTCGCCCTGGGATGTACACCGATACGACCCGTCCGAACCATCTTGGGCAGGAAGTGATTGATAACAGTGTGGATGAAGCACTGGCGGGCCACGCAAAACGCGTGGACGTGATCTTACATGCCGACCAGTCTCTGGAAGTCATTGATGACGGACGCGGCATGCCGGTAGATATTCACCCTGAAGAAGGCGTTCCGGCGGTTGAGCTGATCCTCTGTCGTCTGCACGCGGGCGGCAAGTTCTCTAACAAGAACTACCAGTTCTCCGGTGGTCTGCACGGTGTGGGTATCTCCGTTGTTAACGCCCTGTCCAAACGTGTGGAAGTGAACGTGCGCCGCGACGGGCAGGTATACAACATCGCGTTTGAGAATGGCGATAAAGTGCAGGATTTACAGGTTGTCGGTACCTGCGGCAAACGCAATACCGGGACCAGCGTGCACTTCTGGCCGGATGAAAGCTTCTTTGACAGCCCGCGTTTTTCTGTTTCGCGCTTAACGCACGTACTGAAAGCAAAAGCGGTACTGTGCCCAGGCGTTGAGATCACTTTTAAGGATGAGGTCAACAACAGCGAACAGCGCTGGTGCTACCAGGACGGTCTGAATGACTATCTGAGCGAAGCGGTGAATGGCCTACCGACGCTGCCGGAAAAACCGTTTATCGGTAATTTCAGCGGTGAGACGGAGACGGTGGACTGGGCGCTGCTCTGGCTGCCGGAAGGCGGCGAGCTGCTGACCGAAAGCTATGTGAACCTGATCCCAACCATGCAGGGCGGTACGCACGTTAACGGTCTGCGTCAGGGACTGCTGGATGCGATGCGCGAGTTCTGCGAATACCGTAACATCCTGCCGCGTGGCGTGAAGCTGTCGGCGGAAGATATCTGGGATCGCTGTGCTTATGTGTTGTCGGTAAAAATGCAGGATCCGCAGTTTGCCGGACAAACCAAAGAGCGCCTCTCTTCGCGTCAGTGTGCGGCATTCGTCTCTGGCGTGGTGAAAGATGCATTCAGTTTGTGGTTGAACCAGAACGTGCAGTCAGCCGAACTGCTGGCTGAGATGGCGATTTCCAGCGCGCAGCGTCGTCTGCGTGCGGCGAAAAAAGTAGTGCGTAAAAAGCTGACCAGCGGTCCGGCGCTGCCGGGTAAACTGGCGGACTGTACCGCACAGGATCTTAATCGCACCGAACTGTTCCTTGTCGAAGGTGACTCCGCGGGCGGATCGGCCAAGCAGGCGCGCGATCGTGAATATCAGGCGATCATGCCGCTGAAAGGTAAGATCCTCAATACCTGGGAAGTCTCTTCCGATGAAGTGCTGGCTTCGCAGGAGGTTCACGATATTTCCGTGGCGATCGGTATCGATCCTGACAGCGACGATCTAAGCCAATTGCGCTACGGCAAGATCTGTATCCTGGCGGATGCGGACTCCGATGGCCTGCACATCGCTACGCTGCTGTGCGCGCTGTTTGTGAAGCACTTCCGCACGCTGGTGAAACACGGTCACGTCTACGTGGCGCTGCCGCCGTTATACCGTATCGACCTCGGTAAAGAGGTGTATTACGCGCTGACGGAAGAAGAGAAAGCGGGCGTACTGGAGCAGTTAAAGCGCAAGAAAGGCAAGCCGAACGTGCAGCGCTTTAAAGGTCTGGGTGAAATGAACCCGATGCAGCTTCGTGAAACTACGCTGGATCCGAACACCCGTCGCCTAGTGCAGCTCATTATCGATGATGAAGACGATCAGCGTACCAACGCAATGATGGATATGCTGCTGGCCAAGAAGCGTTCTGAAGATCGTCGTAACTGGTTGCAAGAGAAAGGCGACCTGGCGGATCTCGAAGGGTAATTGCATGTAGAAAAGCCGGAGACGGGCGTAAAATGCCTTATCCGGCTCTCATCTGACGAAGCGATTTATGCCGGATAGCTAAGCGTCACCCGGCAAATTGACAATCTTAAATGCCCGACTCCAGAATACGAATATTCATGTCCAGCACGTCACCTTTCACGGCTTCGCTGTAGGCTTTCATATGCGGGGTCTGCAAATGCGCTTCAAGATGCGCGATGCTTTCCCACTGCTCAACCATCACGATTGAATCTGGCGCTGTGGTCTGAAAACTCACACCTGCGGCATGATCCACCATCGGCGCATAGCCGTGGCAGCCTTCTTCTTTCAGTACGGTCGGAACGATTTTGGCAAACTGATCCAGTACCGCCTGGCGGTGATGTTGACCTGGACGTGTACGGATTTCTGCAATAACGGTAAGCATGGTTAACTCCTTCTAATTCCAGGTTACCAGTTAACCAAAAATTTCGGTCAGATGCTTGCGATATTCTGCGATATAACGCGGGACGTCCGGCATTTTAATCACGTCATTGGTGATAAAGGTCGGCAGCGCTTCCATTCCCAGGAACTGGTTTGCTTTATGGAACGGGAGATAGACGCCATCAACGCCAACGCCATGGAAGAACTGGTCTTTTTCAGTGAAGGCTTCCATCGGTGCGTTCCAGGTCAGGGACAGCATGTATTTTTTGCCCTGAATCAGCCCGCCGGAGCCGTATTTTTTTGAGGCATCTGAACGTGTGCGGCCGTCGCTGGCGTACAGCGTACCGTGACCTTCGGTAAACACGTCATCGATGTATTTTTTCACGGTCCACGGTGCGCCCATCCACCAGCCTGGCATCTGCCAGATAACCGCATCGGCCCAGACGAAATTCTGCACTTCTGCTTTTACGTCATAATCGCTGTCTGCGCGTACGACTTTAACATCATGCCCGAGGTCGCGCAGGATACCGTCCGCGACCTCGGTCAGGGTGTCATTCAGTTGACCATTAGAATGGCCGAATTTTTTCGCCCCGTTGATAATCAGAATGTTGCTCATTTTGTGTCCTCAAGGAAATACGTTTGAGGACGATTTTACTCCCACCAGCGGTACGGTGAAATTAGCAAAATGTGCAAAGTCTTTTGCTATATGAGCAACAATAACGCAATTACCAACTGACTTTTGCTTCAAAGCCACCTTCCGGAGCGTTGCCGAACGAGGCTGACATTCCATGCAGTGTTGCGATACGACGGACAATCGACAGACCGAGACCGCTGCCGGTCACGCTTTGTCCCGGTGGACGATAAAAGCGTTCACCGATGTGTGTAAGTACCTCTGGCGCAACGCCAGGACCGTTATCTTTGACGCTGAAGTTACGGGCGTTGAGCGTCACTTCCACAATGCTCCCCTGCGGACTGTAGCGAATGGCATTATCCAGCAGATTTCGTACCATCAGGCTCAGCAACAGCGGCTGTCCTGTACGCGTGATATTGTGCGCGTTAATCTGCAAACGTACGTCAATGTGCGCCTGCTGGGCCGGGTGGTAGATATCCATCACCGCGGATTGCAGTAGCTCCTCCAGCGAGATTTCTGCCACATCCTGAAGATTATCGAGGGAGTCGAGGCGCGAAAGCGTCAGGAGCTGATCGACCAGTCGGGTGGCGCGTTCAATTCCCGCATGCAGCTGCACCAGCGCTTTTTCCCGCGTTTGCGGGTCGTCGTCTGACAGTTGCACCACTTCGGTTTGCACCTTCAGCGCGGTCAACGGACTGCGCAGCTCGTGAGCGGCGTCAGAGGTAAAGCGCCGTTCGCGGACCATCATAGAGTGGATGCGGGTAAACAGCTGATTAAGCGATTCAACCAGCGGGCGCACTTCGCTTGGCACACCTTTCGGGTCGAGCGGTTCTTCTGACTCCGGGGCGCGCCAGCGCAGAGCTTGCGCCAGTTTTTTTAGCGGCCTGAGTTCGCGACTCAGCATGACCACCAGGATCAGCAACATCAGCGGCAGCGCAACCAGCCACGGGGTTAACTGTGCGGTAAGGATCGACAGCGCCATATCCTCCCGGTATTCCCACTCCTGGCCCACCACAATGCGATATTTTCCATCAGCGGAATTCAGCCACAGGAAGCGCCAGGAATCGTTGTCGCCCCTGAGTTGGCCGTCGCTAAACCCCTCCCGGCTGTAGCTGTAGGGAATATCCTGGCCATTGTCGCCATCGTGTAGCACCATTTTGCCGTCGGTGGAGTAGATGGCGAACGCCAGTGCGTCGTCATCAATATGGCCATGTTTCAGTTTTTTTGGCGTGCGGGCCATATTGCTTGAGGTGGTGACATCGCTGATATCCAGCGTGCTAAGCCGCTTGGCGAACAGCATCAGCTGCGTATCAAACAGCTCATCGACATTATCGGTAGTCTGCCTCCAGGCCACAAAACTGGATACGGCCCAGGTTGCTGATGCCAGAATCAGAAAAATAAGCGTTAGCCTGACTCGCAGACTGAGGCGTTGTGTGAGTTTCATGCGCCACCCAGGGTATAGCCAATGCCATGCACGGTACGGATAAAGTCGCTGCCGAGCTTACGGCGTAAGTGATGGACGTGGACCTCAACCGCATTGCTGGAGACATTTTCGTCCCAGGTATACAGTTTTTCTTCAATCAGTTTGCGGGGCAGGACGCGACCTTTGTTGCGCATTAGCAGTTCCAGCAGCGCGAACTCTTTAGGTTTGAGTGACAAAGGTTCACCCGCCGCCGTGGCGACCAGCGCGCCGGGATCGAGCGTTACCTGGCCATGGCACAATGTGTTGCTGGCCTGGCCGCTGGCACGACGTACCAGTGCCTCCAGTCTGGCGGCAACTTCGATCAGCGCAAAGGGTTTGCACAGATAGTCATCTGCGCCCAGGCGCAGGCCTTCAACGCGTTCTGCCAGTGCGTCGCGAGCGGTCAGAATCAGCACAGGCTCCTGCTTTCCGTTGGCTCGCCATTCGCGCAAAATGTCCCGTCCGTCTATGCCTGGCAGCGTCAGGTCGAGGATTACCGCATCATAAGGTGCGCTGTAGAGTGCTTCTTTCCCTTGGCGACCTTCGGTAAACCAGTCGATGCTGAAACCCATTTTACTCAGACCTGTTTTCAGGCCATCGCCAATCAACGTGTCATCTTCGATCAGTAAAATACGCATATGTTCATCTCTGCGAACTCATTTGCAGTTAGTAAACCTGTGGCTACAGCCTCTGTACAGCAAAAAAAGTATCTTTTTTTGCCTTAAGAACTTGTTAAGGATTAACTTATTTAATAGTCGTAAACCAACATGAAAGGGAGACATGACGATGAAAAAATTAGCTGCAATGGTTGCCGTAATGGCACTGTGTTCCGCACCTGTTCTGGCAGCTCAGCAGGGCGGCTTCTCTGGGCCAACGACAACCACCACGCAGAGCCAAAACGGCGGATTTGTCGGCCCGAACGGTAGCAGCACGACGGTAGAAAGCGCCAAATCACTGCGTGATGACACCTGGGTTACCCTGCGCGGGAACATCGTTGAGCGTATTTCCGACGACCTGTACGTGTTTAAAGATGCGACCGGCACGGTGAATGTGGATATCGATCACAAGCGCTGGAACGGCGTAACCGTCACACCGCAGGATGTGGTTGAAATCCAGGGTGAAGTGGATAAAGACTGGAACTCCGTTGAAATCGACGTAAAACAGATTACCAAAGTTGCTAAGTAATCCCCATCAGGGCCGCATTCGCGGCCCTTTTCTTTGTGACTCAACACGCCAGATAGGGTAGTATCTGCGGCAATATTGCCCTTCAATAGAGGGGTACAAAGTTGAGGAACCACGATTAATGAGCGATATGGCAGAGCGCCTGGCGCTGCATGAATTCACGGAAAACGCCTATCTGAACTATTCCATGTACGTCATCATGGACAGGGCGTTGCCGTTTATTGGCGATGGTTTGAAACCCGTTCAGCGTCGCATCGTATACGCGATGTCCGAACTGGGGCTGAATGCCAGCGCCAAATTTAAAAAATCCGCCCGTACCGTCGGTGACGTGCTGGGTAAATACCATCCGCACGGCGACAGCGCCTGCTATGAAGCGATGGTGCTGATGGCGCAGCCGTTCTCTTACCGTTACCCGCTGGTTGACGGGCAGGGGAACTGGGGGGCACCGGACGATCCGAAATCCTTCGCGGCGATGCGTTATACCGAATCACGCCTGTCTAAATATGCGGAAGTCCTGCTGGGCGAACTCGGTCAGGGAACGTCGGACTGGGTGCCAAACTTCGACGGCACCATGCAGGAGCCGAAGATGCTGCCTGCTCGTCTACCAAATATTCTGCTGAACGGCACGACCGGTATTGCCGTTGGTATGGCAACGGACATTCCGCCACATAACCTGCGTGAAGTGGCAAAAGCAGCGATTACCCTGATTGAGCAGCCGAAAACGACGCTGGATCAGTTGCTGGATATCGTGCAAGGGCCGGATTACCCGACCGAAGCGGAGATCATTACTTCGCGCGCGGAAATTCGTAAGATTTACGAAAACGGACGCGGCTCCGTACGTATGCGTGCGGTATGGACGAAAGAAGACGGCGCGGTGGTGATTTCCGCGCTGCCGCATCAGGTTTCCGGGGCAAAAGTGCTGGAGCAGATCGCTGCTCAAATGCGCAATAAAAAGCTGCCGATGGTAGACGACCTGCGCGACGAATCGGATCACGAAAACCCGACCCGTCTGGTGATTGTCCCGCGCTCTAATCGTGTGGATATGGAGCAGGTGATGAACCACCTGTTTGCCACTACCGATCTCGAAAAAAGCTACCGTATCAACCTGAACATGATCGGTCTTGATGGTCGTCCGGCGGTGAAAAACCTGCTGGAGATCCTCACCGAATGGCTGGCGTTCCGCCGCGATACCGTGCGTCGCCGCCTGAATTATCGTCTGGAAAAAGTGCTCAAGCGCCTGCACATCCTTGAAGGTTTGCTGGTGGCGTTCCTCAACATTGACGAAGTCATCGAAATTATTCGTCATGAAGATGAACCTAAGCCTGAGCTGATGTCGCGGTTTGGCATTTCTGAAACCCAGGCTGAAGCCATCCTTGAGCTGAAATTGCGCCACCTTGCCAAACTCGAAGAAATGAAAATCCGCGGTGAGCAGGATGAGCTGGTGAAAGAGCGCGATCAGTTGCAGGCCATTCTGGCTTCCGAACGTAAAATGAGTAACCTGCTGAAGAAAGAGCTGCAGGCCGATGCAGACGCCTATGGCGACGATCGTCGTTCTCCGTTGCAGGAGCGCGAAGAAGCGAAGGCGATGAGCGAGCACGACATGCTGCCATCTGAGCCGGTGACCATTGTGTTGTCCCAGAGTGGCTGGGTGCGTAGCGCGAAAGGCCACGACATCGATGCGCCAGGATTAAGCTATAAAGCGGGCGACAGCTTTAAGTCGGCAGTGAAGGGTAAGAGCAACCAGCCGGTGGTGTTCGTGGACTCGACCGGACGCAGCTATGCCATCGACCCGATTACGCTGCCGTCGGCGCGCGGTCAGGGTGAACCGCTGACCGGGAAGCTCACGCTGCCGCCAGGCGCGACGGTTGAGCACATGCTGATGGAAGGCGACGATCAGAAACTGCTGATGGCCTCCGATGCGGGCTACGGTTTTGTCTGTACCTTCAATGACCTGGTCGCACGTAACCGTGCGGGTAAGGCGTTGATTACGCTGCCAGAAAATGCGCGCGTGATGCAGCCGGTGGTGATTGAAGATGAAACCGACATGCTACTGGCTATTACTCAGGCTGGCCGCATGTTGATGTTCCCGGTGAGCGATTTACCGCAGTTGTCGAAAGGCAAAGGGAACAAGATCATTAATATCCCTTCAGCAGAAGCGGCGAAAGGCGAGGATGGTCTGGCGCAACTTTACGTGCTGCCGCCGCAGAGCACGCTGACCATCCACGTCGGTAAGCGCAAAATCAAACTGCGTCCTGAAGAGTTGCAGAAAGTGACCGGAGAGCGCGGCCGTCGCGGCACGCTAATGCGTGGTCTGCAGCGTATCGACAGCATTGAGATTGACTCGCCTCGACGCGCCAGTCACGGCGACAGCGAAGAATAACGCTACCGTCCGGCTCTCCCTGTTAAAGCCCAGGGAGAGCCAACGTTAAAAATTCCCGTGAAACCGTTGTTTATTCGTGCGTTGCGATTAACAATACGCTTTTCCAGAGAGCCGCCCTTAACAAAGCCCTAACCTGATACCGCGTGATGAATCAGGTGACGTAAAATGCCAGGCTCTTAGGCCTTAGAGGTTGTTATGCTATATATTTTTCGTTTAATTATTACTGTTATTTACTGCGTTCTGGTCTGTATTTTCGGTTGCATATACTGTCTTTTCAGCCCACGAAATCCAAAACACGTTGCAACGTTCGGCCATATGTTTGGCCGCCTGGCTCCACTTTATGGCCTGAAGGTCGAGTGCCGCATGCCGGCAGACGCGCAGAACTATGGTAATGCTATCTATATTTGTAACCATCAGAACAACTATGACATGGTTACCGCTGCGAATATCGTTCAGCCGCCGACGGTGACGGTAGGTAAAAAAAGCCTGTTGTGGATCCCTTTCTTCGGGCAGCTGTACTGGTTAACCGGTAACCTGTTGATTGACAGAAACAACCGCGCTAAAGCGCACAGCACCATTGCTGCCGTGGTGAATCATTTCAAAAAACGTCGCATTTCTATCTGGATGTTCCCTGAAGGGACGCGTAGCCGCGGTCGCGGTCTGCTGCCGTTTAAAACCGGCGCGTTCCATGCAGCGATTGCTGCTGGTGTCCCGGTCATTCCGGTGTGCGTTTCCACAACCTCGAACAAGATAAAACTCAATCGACTCAATAATGGTCTGGCAATTGTCGAGATGTTGCCACCGGTGGATATTAGCCACTTTGGGAAAGATCAGGTTCGTGAACTGGCAGCGCATTGCCGCACGCTGATGGAACAAAAAATCGCAGAACTCGATAAAGAAGTTGCTGAGCGGGAAGCCGCCGGTAAGGTTTAATCCGCGCAATTCGGGTTTTTTACAGGAAATGACTTCCTGCGTGTTAATAGCCAGTTTTTTATGGAGTTTATATGTCATTCAGTCGGCGTCAGTTCATTCAGGCATCGGGGATCGCACTGTGTGCAGGTGCTGTTCCGCTGAAGGCTAATGCTGCCGGTCAGCAACAACCGTTACCCGTGCCTCCGCTGCTGGAATCCCGCCGGGGGCAGCCGCTATTTATGACGCTGCAACGTGCGCACTGGTCCTTTACACAAGGCACGCGCGCACCTGTCTGGGGAATTAACGGCCGCTACCTGGGACCGACAATTCGCGTCTGGAAAGGGGATGACGTCAAGCTTATCTACAGCAACCGTCTGACTGAAAATGTCTCGATGACCGTCGCCGGGTTACAGGTACCAGGTCCGCTGATGGGCGGCCCGGCGCGCATGATGTCCCCGAATGCTGACTGGGCGCCAGTGCTGCCGATTCGCCAGAATGCCGCCACGCTGTGGTATCACGCCAATACGCCAAATCGTACTGCTCAGCAGGTCTATAACGGCCTTGCCGGGATGTGGCTGGTTGAAGATGAAGTGAGTAAATCACTGTCTATTCCCAACCACTATGGCGTGGATGATTTTCCGGTCATTATCCAGGACAAGCGGCTGGACAACTTTGGCACGCCGGAATACAGCGAGCCCGGCAGCGGTGGCTTTGTTGGTGATACGCTGCTGGTCAATGGGGCGCAAAGCCCGTATGTCGAAGTCTCCCGCGGCTGGGTGCGCTTGCGTTTGCTGAACGCTTCAAACTCGCGTCGTTACCAACTGCAAATGAGCGATGGCCGTGCGCTGCATGTGATTTCCGGCGATCAGGGTTTTTTACCTGCGCCTGTTTCGGTGAAGCAGCTCTCGCTGGCGCCGGGCGAGCGTCGTGAGATCCTGGTGGATATGACGAACGGTAATGAGGTCTCTATCACCTGTGGTGAGGCGGCCAGTATTGTCGACAGGATCCGCGGGTTCTTTGAGCCTTCCAGTATTCTCATCTCCACGCTGGTGCTGACTCTGCGTCCAACGGGCCTTCTGCCGCTGGTGACCGATAGCCTGCCAATGCGCCTGCTGCCAACGGAAATCCTCAGCGGTTCGCCGATTCGCAGCCGTGATATCAGCCTGGACGACGATCCTGGCATCAACGGTCAGCTGTGGGACGTCAATCGTATGGATATTACTGCCCAGCAGGGCTCCTGGGAGCGCTGGACGGTGCGGGCGGATATGCCCCAGTCCTTCCATATTGAAGGTGTTTCGTTCCTGATCCGTAATGTGAATGGCGCGATGCCGTTCCCGGAAGACAGAGGCTGGAAAGATACTGTCTGGGTTGATGGCCAGGTTGAATTACTGGTTTATTACGGACAGCCTTCCTGGGCCCATTTCCCGTTCTACTTTAATAGCCAGACGCTGGAAATGGCGGATCGTGGCTCAATCGGACAGATGTTGGTGAACCCGGCGCCGTAATGCGCCGGGGTATTCGTTACGCCCGCCAGAACATGCGCGAGAACAGGATCAGAATGGGGTAAATCTCCAGACGCCCCATGATCATGGCCGCGCACATCAGTAGCTTTGCTTCCTCGTTTAAGGTGCCAAATGTCGTGGCGGTGACGCCAAATCCTAGCCCCATATTGTTGATGCAGGCGGCAACGGTGGCGAAAGAGGAGAAGAGATCGTAGCCCATCAGATTGAGCGCCCAGATAAAAAAGCTGGTGAACAAAACGTAGAGAAAGAAAAAGCTCCATACCGAACGCACCACCCGGTCGCTTACCACGCTATTGCCCACTTTGATGTTAAGCAGGGCACGGGGATGCGCGAGCTGGTGTAACTCCTGACGGCACTGCTTGAACATAATCAAAAAGCGCAGCACCTTAATTCCCCCGCAGGTCGATCCCACACAACCGCCGAAGAAACTGGCGCTGAGCAGCATGAAGATCGTGTGCGAAGGCCACTGCGCGTAATCCGCCGTCGACAGGCCATTATCTGTCAGCATCGAACTGGCCAGAAAAAAAGCATGCACCAGGCTGTCCGTTAATCCGTACATGCCTGCCCGCCAAACTTGCCAGGTGGCGATCAGAGTGACAACCAGAGCGATAAGCAAAAAGAAACGCAATTCGGCATTGCGACGAAAGGGTTTGAAGGTACGTTTCACGATAGCAACGTACCAGAGGGTGAAGTTAAACGCAGACAGCAGTGAAAATATCCCGGCGACAAGCTCAATGGCATGGCTGTTATAAAAGCCGATGCTCTCGCTGCGAGTGGAAAATCCGCCGAGAGAGACCGTCGACAGCCCGTGGCATAAGGCGTCGAAAAACGACATCCCGGCAGCCCAGTAGGCCAGAGTACAAATAAGACCCAGAATGACATAGGTCATCCACAGCGTGCGTGCAGTATCAGCAAGTCTTGGCGTGAGGCGTTCTTCTTTAAAAGGGCCCGGCATTTCAGACTGATACAGCTTCATGCCACCAATACCCAGCAGCGGCAATACCGCCACGGCGAGGACGATAACACCCAGACCGCCAATAAAATTGAGCTGAGCCCGATAGTACAGATACGACTTCGGCAAGGCGCTGACGTCATCGATCACCGTTGCGCCTGTAGTGGTAATCCCAGAAACTCCTTCAAACAGGGCATCCGCAAAAGAGAGGTTTAAGCCATCGTCCATCCACATCGGCATCGCGCTGATAAACGAAAACAACAGCCAGAACAAGACGATAATGACGAAACCATCCCGGGTGCGCAGTTGAATACCCGCATGTTTGGTTGCCAACCACGCCCCGCCGCCGAGGGTGAAGAAAGTCATAAACGTGCTGAAAAAGGCGAACAAGCTCCGCTCTTTGTTTAACAAAGCGATGAGCATCGGTGGCAGCATAGAAAAGCTGTAGAGAAGAACCAGAAATCCGCACAGGTGAACAACAACCCGTAACTGGGAAATATGCAGTGAATCGTTGAGTCGCAATGAAAAATCCCCCGCCGAAAAAGAGTTATCTCAGCTGGCCGGCATGGTGTTAATTATGATTGATAAAAATGATCGTCGTAAAATTTAACAATTTATATAACTTTCTACTGGTCTGGTTCAGACTCCACTTCATTTCTTGCCGACATACAGCGTATAATCCTCGGCCTTTGATTATTTTTTTACCATTTTTGGAAGCATTATGAGCGCAATATCCCTGATCCAGCCGGACAGAGACCTTTTCTCCTGGCCGCAGTACTGGGCTGCCTGTTTTGGCCCGGCACCGTTTTTGCCGATGTCACGCGACGAAATGGACCAACTTGGCTGGGATAGCTGCGACATCATTCTGGTTACCGGCGATGCATACGTCGATCATCCCAGCTTTGGCATGGCAATTTGCGGACGTATGCTGGAAGCACAAGGCTTTCGCGTAGGGATTATCGCCCAGCCGGAGTGGAACAACAAAGACGATTTTATGCGTTTGGGTAAACCGAACCTGTTCTTTGGGGTGACCGCAGGCAACATGGACTCGATGATCAACCGCTACACCGCCGATCGCCGACTGCGCCATGACGATGCCTACACGCCTGACAACGTAGCAGGTAAACGCCCGGACCGTGCCACGCTGGTCTATACCCAGCGCTGTAAAGAAGCATGGAAAGACGTGCCGGTTATTCTCGGCGGCATTGAGGCCAGCCTGCGCCGTACCGCGCACTATGACTACTGGTCTGATACCGTTCGTCGCTCTGTTCTGGTGGATTCCAAAGCTGACATGCTAATGTTCGGCAACGGCGAACGTCCGTTGGTGGAAGTGGCGCATCGTCTGGCGATGGGTGAAACCATCGATCAGATCCGCGACGTGCGTAACACTGCGATTATGGTTAAAGAAGCGCTGCCGGGCTGGAGTGGGGTGGATTCCACGCGTCTCGACACGCCGGGCAAGATTGACCCGATCCCGCATCCGTATGGTGAAGATCTGCCGTGTGCTGACAACAAACCTGTGGCACCGAAAAAGCAGGAAGCGAAAGCGGTAACCGTACAGCCGCCGCGCCCGAAACCGTGGGAAAAAACCTACGTGCTGCTGCCGTCCTTCGAAAAAGTGAAGGGCGATAAAGTGCTGTATGCGCATGCGTCGCGTATCCTGCACCACGAAACCAATCCAGGCTGCGCGCGTGCGCTGATGCAAAAGCACGGCGATCGCTACATCTGGATCAACCCGCCAGCCATTCCGCTCTCTACCGAAGAGATGGACAGCGTCTTTGCGCTGCCGTACAAGCGCGTGCCGCATCCGGCGTATGGCGACAGCCGCATTCCGGCCTATGAGATGATCCGTTTCTCGATCAACATTATGCGTGGCTGCTTTGGCGGTTGTTCGTTCTGTTCGATCACCGAGCACGAAGGCCGCATCATCCAGAGCCGCTCTGAAGACTCGATCATCAATGAAATCGAAGCCATTCGCGACACCGTTCCAGGCTTTACCGGCGTGATTTCCGACCTCGGCGGCCCAACGGCGAACATGTATATGCTGCGCTGTAAGTCACCGCGCGCGGAGCAAACTTGCCGTCGTCTGTCATGCGTCTATCCGGATATCTGTCCGCACATGGACACCAACCACGAACCGACGATTAACCTTTATCGTCGTGCGCGTGATTTGAAAGGCATTAAAAAGATCCTCATCGCTTCGGGCGTGCGTTACGACATCGCGGTTGAAGACCCGCGTTATATCAAAGAGCTGGCGACCCACCACGTTGGCGGCTACCTGAAGATTGCGCCAGAGCATACCGAAGAAGGCCCGCTGTCGAAGATGATGAAGCCGGGGATGGGCAGCTACGATCGCTTTAAGGAATTGTTCGATACCTACTCTAAGCAAGCGGGTAAAGAGCAATACCTGATCCCGTACTTTATTTCCGCGCACCCGGGTACGCGTGACGAAGATATGGTGAATCTGGCGTTGTGGTTGAAGCAACGTCGTTTCCGTCTGGATCAGGTGCAGAACTTCTATCCATCGCCGTTGGCGAACTCCACAACCATGTATTACACCGGGAAAAACCCGCTGGGTAAAATTGGTTATAAGAGTGAAGACGTGGTGGTGCCGAAAGGTGATAAGCAGCGTCGTTTGCATAAAGCCCTGCTGCGTTACCACGATCCAGCCAACTGGCCGTTAATCCGCCAGGCGCTGGAAGATATGGGTAAAAAACATCTGATCGGCGGTCGTCGCGAATGTCTGGTCCCGGCGCCTACGCTGGAAGAGATGCGCGAAGCGCGTCGCCAAAACCGTCATACTCGCCCGGCATTGACCAAGCACACACCGGTGGCGCATCAGCGCCAGACGCCTGCCGCAAACAAAAAACGCGGGAAAGTGGCAGGGCGCTAATCTGCCTTGCCCGGTGGTGAAACGCTTATCAGGCCTACAAATAGCACGATTTTGTAGGCCGGATAAGGTGCTTGAACCGCCATCCGGCAGAGAGACTCAGTATTTATGCTTCACGAATTCTGGCCGCTAATGCGGCCAGTTTTGCATCATCCGCTCGTTCATGATCGTGTGACGAAAGATATCCTTCATACTGCTCGAAAAATTTGTTCTGCCGCGCTTCAATCGGTTTCCAGTGGGTTAGATCGCCAGTACCGTGCATGGGGCTTAATTTGCTGTGCACATGGTCTACGCCGAAACCTTCGAAGAACATCCCCGTACGACTGACATCCGGGAAAGCTTTATCCAGTTTCTTAGCCACTTTTTGGGTCGCCAGCATCAGATCAGTCAGTGCCTGCGGCGGCATATCGAAGGCATAGCTGGGATAATGCTTTTTCGGGATCACCACGGTGAAACCGTCGGTGTTCGGGAAAATCGACAGAAAAGCCAGATGATGCTCGTCTTCCCAGACCTTATGGCAGGGTGCTTTACCTTCAACTATTTGACAGAAAATACAGGTCATTCCTTTTCTCCGCAGGTAAGGTGATTCGTCAGGACGCAGTCAGTTTAGTACAGACCCAACACCTTCCACCACATCAGACCCACGGTGATAAACACCGCCTGGTTAAACAAGCTGATGATAAATCCTGTACGCCACCAGACGCCCGTTGGAACGTACCCGGCACCAAACAGGATTGGACCGCGAGCATGAGTGTACTGGGTGAGCGAGCAGTACAAACTGCTGGTGAAGGCCAGCATTAATGCCGTGGGGGCTGCGGGAATATTCAGATGCAGGCCGACACCAAGGAAAACGGCGTACAGCGCGGCAATCTGTGCATTACCGCTGGCAAAAAAGTAGTGGGTATAGAAGTAGGCGGCGTTCAGCAGCAGTAAGACGATCACCCAACTGGTACCGTGCATAGTACTGCTCAGGCTATCGCCGATCAGATTGCCAAACCAGGTGGTGAAGCCCAGTTTTTTCAGCTGGTTCGCCATCATCAACAGCGCGGCAAACCAAATCAGTGTGTCCCATGCGCCTTTCTCGCTCTTCACATCTTCCCAGCTCAGAACGCCGCTTAGCAATAAAATGGACAGCCCCACGAACGAGGCTGTGGTGGCGTCGACGCCTAACGTATCGCCAAAAATCCACAGCACCAGCAGTACGCCGACGGTAGCCAGCATCAGCCATTCGCCGCGAGACATACTGCCCATTTCCGCCAGCTCTTTGCACGCCAGGTTAGGGGCATCCGGCGTGTGTTTAATTTCCGGGCGCACGATCCAGTAGACCAGCAGTGGAACCAGCAGTAATGACACAAGGCATGGCAGCAGAGCCGCCATAAACCAGCCGCCCCAGGTCAGCGTGACGCCCGCATTGGCCGCCAGTTTCACCGCCAACAGGTTGCCGGTATAGCCGGTCATAAAGAGCGCGGCGGTGACGTCGTTGACGTTGCCAATACAGGTGATAAGAAAGGTACCGATTTTACTGCGGGACTCATCTTCCGGGTTCGAATGGAAACTGCGTGCCAGAGAGTCAGCAATCGGATAGATGACGCCGCCGCAGCGTGCTGTATTACTCGGCATTGCCGGGGAGAGGATCAGATCGGCAAAAGCCAGACCATAGGCGAGTCCCAGCGTGCGCTTGCCGAGCAGACGGATCATCTGCAGCGCAATGCGTCGTCCGAGGCCTGTTTTGATAAACCCGCGGGCAATCATAAAAGCCACGACAATAAGCCAGATAAGTGAACTGTTCAGCTCACTCAGTGCCGTGGTGATAGCGCCGCTGGCGGTTTTATCCCCGGCAGCATAGGCGAGTGCAAAAACCGTAATCCCAATAATGCCGACCGCGCCGATGGGTAAAACTTTTGCCACGATAGAGGCAATAGTCGCGACGAAAATAATTGCTGAATGCCAGGCTGGCGCACTTAACCCGGAAGGTGGAGTAAGCTGCCACAGTCCGGCAGAAATGAATATTATAAGAATTAATGGGAGCCATTTGACTCCGCTACTTTTTTTCTCAGTCACGTTTACGCACCTATGGATATGGTGAATGTATTCATCAAATAAATATATTTATTTAATAATTAACATGTTATGTTGCGTAATGCTGCTCCAGCGACTGCAAGAAATACATCAATATATGTGTGTGAATTGTTTCCTGATATTTCAAATCAGTAAAGGCCCGACGAGAGTGTCGGGCTGGAGGGAAGGGGTTAACCGCCGAACTGATCCGGGTCTGGCCCCAGACGTTTGCCCTGATCGAGTTTCGCGATTTCGCCTAATTCGTCTTTATCCAGGCGGAAGTCCCAGACGTTAAAGTTTTCTGCGATACGCGCAGGGGTGACCGATTTTGGAATCACCACCAGCCCGCTATCCAGGTGCCAGCGGATGACAATCTGCGCCGGTGATTTGCCATATTTCTCAGCGAGGTCACGGATGATCTTTTGATCAAAGACGTCTTTGCCGCCCTGCGCCAGCGGGCTCCAGGATTCGGTCTGGATTTTATGCGTTGCGTTCCAGGCGTGCAGTTGGCGCTGTTGCATAAGCGGATGAAGTTCGATCTGGTTAATCACCGGAGGTACGCCGGTTTCATCCATCAACCGCTGGAGATGATTGATCTGAAAGTTGCACACGCCGATGCTCTTAATCAGCCCTTCTTTTTGCAGGTCGATCATGTTTTCCCACGCTTCAACGTAGTGGTCGATCGCCGGAACCGGCCAGTGCATCAGGTATAGATCGAGGTAATCAAGCTGGAGTTTTTCCATGCTTTCGAGCAAGGCTTCCCGGGGGCGTTTTTGGTCATCATTCCACAGCTTGGTGGTGATGAATAACTCGTCCCGTGGTACGCCAGCATCGCGTATTGCTTTGCCGACACCTTCTTCGTTTTTGTACGCCGCAGCGGTATCAATTGAGCGATAGCCCACTTCCAGCGCTTTATGAATGGCGGTGATGACTTCTTCGTTGCTTGCCTTCCAGACCCCCAGGCCCAGTTGTGGCATGACGTTACCATCCTGTAGCTTGATAATGGTTGGACTGGTCATAATTCCCCCCCCACACTTAATCCTTCAGGCTGCCTCTTTGTTGGCTGCTTGCGTTTACCCCGGTCACGTACTTATGTACGCTCCCTGGGATTCACTTAATTGCCGCCTCGATGCATCGTGAATGATTGGGTGTAAATTGAGTTCACCGGGGCAGCCCCCGGTGAGTTAGGTGTGACTTAAGCCTGGTATAAATACCCAAAAACGAAAGGCGGAGGTTAAAAAACCTTAGCGGGCAGCTTCGTAAATCCGACGGCTGACTTCAAGCGTAATGTCCTGATGTTCGCCCAGTTGCGTACCACCGTGTGCTTCCAGTTTTTCCAGCAATGCCGGGATGGAGCTACCGTCCAGGCCATAGTCAGACAGGCGAGTGGGTACGCCCATTTGTTCGAAGAAAGCGCGGGTAGCGGCAATGGCGGCGTCGATGCGCTGGTCGTCGGAACCTTCGGTGATATTCCAGATACGCTCTGCGTATTGCAGCAGTTTGGCACGCTTGGTATCACGTTTTTCATTCCACAGCGCTGGCAGAACGATGGCTAGCGTTTGAGCATGATCCAGACCGTGCATTGCGGTCAGTTCATGGCCCAGCATATGCGTTGCCCAGTCCTGCGGTACGCCTGCGCCAATCAGGCCGTTCAGCGCCTGGGTTGCCGCCCACATGACGTTCGCACGCACGTTGTAGTTTTCCGGCTCCTGCAAGGCTTTCGGACCTTCTTCTACCAGCGTGAGCAGAATGCCTTCGGCAAAGCGATCCTGAATTTTCCCGTCTACCGGATAAGTCACATACTGTTCCACGGTATGAACAAAAGCATCCACAACGCCGTTTGCAACCTGACGCGGCGGCAGGGTGTAGGTGTAAACCGGATCCAGAACGGCAAATACTGGCTGCACAAACGGGGTCATAAAGGCCAGTTTATCGCCGGTGGTTTTACGCGAAATTACCGCGCCGGAGTTAGATTCAGAGCCGGTTGCAGGCAGGGTTAATACGGAGCCCATCGGGATGGCGCTTGTTACGTCGTTGCCGTGGGTTTCCAGAATGCGCCATGGATCGATGCCATCAGCGTACTGTGCCGCTGCCGCGATGAATTTGGTGCCGTCCAGCACTGAACCGCCACCTACCGCCAGCAGAAACGTCACTTTCTCATCACGCACGATTTTTACTGCGTTCATCAGCGTTTCATAAGACGGGTTTGGCTCGATACCGCCAAACTCCAGCACATCCACGCCTTTCAGCGCGTCCTGAACCTGCGCCAGGACGCCAGTTTTTTTCACGCTGCCGCCGCCGTAGGTAACCAGTACGCGAGCGTCCTGAGGAATTTGATCGCGCAGCTCAGCAATCGCGCCTTTACCAAACAAAATACGTGTTGGGGTATGGAGATTAAAGTTGTTCATTGCTCGTTCCCTTTGGTGGGTAATAAAAGAGGGCAGGTGAGTGTCTGCCGGATGATGAACATTGTGGTCGCCCGCCGCGCTGCTCTCAATGCTCATTTCTGCCGATGTCTTGCCCATTTCTACAGACTGCTGGAGAAAACGGATAAATCTGCGCATTATGTCAGGGTCGAAAACCGATGATGAAATGGTGTCCCATGAACCGTGATGAGATCTGTCTTCTGCTGACAGATAAAATTAAGCAGCTGAAAAACAATGAAAATAGACTTAACGAACTGCTGCCAGATGTCCGCCTGCTACACGGTACGGAGCCGGCGGCGCGTACACCGGTCATGTATCAGCCAGGCATCATATTTCTCTTTTCGGGACATAAAATTGGTTACATCAATGAGCGCGTATTTCGCTATGACGCCAACGAATACCTGCTGCTAACCGTACCTTTACCCTTTGAATGTGAAACCTATGCGACGCCGGAGGTTCCTCTGGCCGGTATTTACCTGAATGTCGATATCCTGCAATTGCAGGAGCTGCTGATGGACATTGGGGAAGACGAGCTGTTCCAGCCCGCCATGGCGGCCAGCGGGATTAACTCTGCAACGCTCTCTGACGAAATTCTCTGCGCTGCTGAGCGCCTGCTGGATGTGATGGAGCGACCGCTGGATGCGCGTATTCTGGGGAAACAGATTATTCGCGAGATCCTCTACCATGTGCTGACCGGACCGCGCGGCGGCGCGTTACTTGCTCTGGTCAGTCGCCAGACGCATTTCAGTTTGATAAGCCGGGTACTGAAGCGGATTGAAACCAAATACACTGAAAACCTCAATGTAGAACAGCTGGCGGCAGAGGCGAACATGAGCGTGTCGGCGTTTCATCATAATTTTAAAGCGGTGACCAGCACGTCGCCGCTGCAATATCTTAAGAGCTATCGCCTGCATAAAGCACGGATGATGATGATTCACGATGGAATGAAGGCCAGTGCGGCTGCCATGCGCGTCGGCTATGAGAGCGCATCGCAATTCAGTCGGGAGTTCAAACGTTTCTTTGGCGTAACGCCGGGGGAAGATGCAGCAAGAATTCGTATGATGCAGGGGAGTTGATTTCTTGTAGGCCTTAAAGCCGCGCGCCATCAGGCATAATGCCGGGAATTACCCCGGCTACGGATAATACTCAGGCGCTACAGTATTTTTTTTTAATCACCACGAACAATGTTCCCAACAATCCTGCGGTTAACAGGGCAATCGGCAGGATCATTAGAAAGGTCATCACCTGATCTTCATGGCGTTTAACGAACGGGATCATGCTCAGCGCATAGCCGAAACTGGTGACGACGGTGACCCACAGCAGGCCACTCAGCCAGTTAAAAAACTGGAACCGACGGTTAGGAAGCCCTGAAATGCCCGCCATCGTTGGCAGTAAGGTGCGAACAAACGCCAGGAAACGCCCTGCCAGCAGCGCCATCAGACCGTGTTGGTCAAACATGCAGGTCGCGCGCTGATGGTATTTTTCCGGTAATTGCGCCAACCAGCCTTTCACCGTGCGCGTGTTGCCTAGCCAGCGTCCCTGAATATAACTCAGCCAGCAGCCCAGACTGGCTGCGGCCGTCAGAATAGCTATGGTAGGTAAAAAACTCATCACGTCCTGAGCGATCAGCGCTCCTGCCAGTAATAACAGGCTGTCTCCGGGTAAAAAGGAGGCGGGCAGCAGGCCATTTTCTAAAAACAGCGTGGCGAACATGACGAAGTACACCACGCTCACAACGTGCGGATCCGCCAGTGCGGCAAAATCGTGTTGCCAGAGCGCGGAGACAATATCTTGAATGACTACCATGGACTTTCCTGTGGAACAGCGTTTATGTGTGGATTGTACTCCTGAATTGCCCGGGATGCCTTGATCCCGGACGCAACAATTGCAGACTTTTCCACCAGAAGTGTCTGCATATATGTCCATCTGTGGCAATTTTACTCGATTCGGGCAAATCCTGCGGCCAAATCGGCAATCAGATCGTCAACATTCTCTAAACCGATATGTAAACGGATGAGCGTTCCGCTGAAATCCACCTCGCCTTGCGGACGGATTGCCGCAATGTGTTCCGGCTGGTTGGCGAGAATCAGCGACTCAAAACCGCCCCAGGAGTAGGCCATGCTGAACAGGCTGAAGTGATCCAGATACGCAGCAAGCTCCTCATTATTGAGCTTCTTATTCAATACAAAGGAGAACAGGCCGCTACTACCGGTAAAATCACGCTTCCAGAATTCATGCCCTTTACTGCCGGGCAGTGCCGGGTGGTTCACGCGGGCGACCTGCGGATGGCTGGCCAGCCACTCGGCGACCTTTAAGCTGCTTTCATGGTGCTGACGCAGGCGAACGCTCAGCGTACGCAGTCCACGGCTGGTCATATAGGCGGTATCGGCGTCCAGCATTTGCCCCATCAGATAGGCATTTTCGCGCAGTTGATCCCAGCAGCGGGCATTAGATACCGCCGTGCCGACCATGCCGTCAGAATGACCAATCAGATATTTGGTGCCTGCCTGAATAGAGATATCGATGCCAAAATCCAACGCTTTGAACAGCACCCCGGCAGCCCAGGTGTTATCAATCATGATGATTGCATCCGGCGCGACGCTTCTGACGGCGGCAACAATAGCGGGAACATCATGCACTTCCATAGTGACAGAACCGGGAGATTCCAGAAATACGACTTTCGTGTTCGGCTGTATGTGCTTAACGATATCGGCGCCAACCAGCGGATCGAACCAGCCGGTGGACACGCCGAGCTTACCGAGAATTTTGGTGCAGAAATCCTGACTGGGTTCATAGGCGGTATTGGTCATCAGCACATGATCCCCTTGCTCCACAAAGGCAAGGATGGTGTTGGCAACGGCCGCCGCACCGCAGGGGAACAGCGCGCAACCCGCGCCGCCTTCCAGTTCGCACATCGCTTCCTGCAGAGAGAAATGCGTCAGGGTTCCGCGACGCCCATAGAAAAGCGCACCGTTCGCCCGGTTGTGCGTGGCCTGTTTTTTGGCCTCTACGGTGTCAAATACCAGCGAAGAAGCGCGCTGGATCACGCTATTTACTGAGCCCAGCGTGTACTTTTTACTGCGTCCTGCGTGAACGAGCTTGGTTTCAAGTTGCTTATCTGCCATGTTGTCTTACCTGTTTTTATACGTCTGGATGTCTAAACTACCATGAATCAAAGATGACGCATCCTGCAGAACGGTCATACAGTAGAAAATAATCTCAAAATGCTTCTGGTGACTTTTTTACTGCGTAAGCGCAAGGAAAAGAAACCAAAGGTGCGGCAATATGTAAATAGTAATGAGAACGACTATCAATTCGACGTCGTTTTGATATGATTACGCTCAGATTTTGTGATTTGCGTCCTGGAGATACAGAGTGGGTAATAATTTGATGCAGACGGATCTTTCCGTCTGGGGTATGTATCAGCACGCCGATATCGTGGTTAAGTGCGTGATGATTGGACTGATTTTGGCGTCAGTGGTCACCTGGGCTATCTTCTTTAGTAAGAGCCTTGAGTTCTTTACTCAGAAACGCCGCCTTAAGCGTGAACAGCAACTGCTGGCAGATGCCCGCTCTTTAGATCAGGCAAGTGAAATTGCCGCAGGATTCGATGGTAAAAGCCTGGGCGCACAGTTGATTAACGAAGCGCAGAACGAGCTGGAACTGTCAGAAGGCAGCGACGATAACGAAGGCATTAAAGAGCGTACCGGCTTCCGTCTGGAGCGTCGTGTGGCGGCGGTAGGTCGTCATATGGGCCGCGGTAACGGATACCTGGCCACCATCGGGGCTATCTCACCATTCGTCGGTCTGTTCGGTACCGTATGGGGCATCATGAATAGCTTCATCGGGATTGCACAAACTCAAACCACCAACCTGGCCGTTGTTGCGCCGGGTATCGCAGAAGCGCTGTTAGCGACCGCAATTGGTCTGGTTGCAGCAATTCCAGCGGTTGTTATCTACAACATTTTCGCACGTCAGATTGGCAGCTATAAAGCGATGCTGGGTGACGTCGCGGCACAGGTGCTGTTGCTGCAAAGTCGCGATCTGGACCTGAATGCAAGCGCATCCGCGCATCCGGTACGTGCAGCGCAGAAATTACGTGTAGGATAATGTTCCATGGCAATGAGCTTTAATGAAAACCTGGACGACAACGGTGAAATGCATGAAATCAACGTGACGCCGTTTATCGACGTTATGTTGGTTTTATTGATCATCTTTATGGTTGCCGCGCCGTTGGCAACCGTAGATGTGAAGGTGAATCTCCCTGCCTCCACCAGCACGCCGCAGCCGCGTCCGGAAAAACCGGTTTACCTGTCAGTTAAAGCCGATAAGAGTATGTTTATTGGCAACAATCAGGTGACGGATGAAACCATGATTAACGAGCTAAATGCGTTAACTGACGGGAAGAAAGACACCACGATTTTCTTCCGGGCAGATAAAACCGTTGATTATGAGACCATGATGAAGGTGATGGATACGCTGCATCAGGCGGGCTTCCTGAAGATTGGTCTGGTTGGCGAAGAGACTGTGAAAGCGAAGTAATCCTCATCATTGCCGGGTAATGGTTGCCGCCTTACCTGGCGTGTCTCTCCTGATTCAACTCCCTTGCACTCTTGTTCTTATCTGTTCTCATCTAACGCGACCGTGGTTATCCTGGTGGGTTCGTAGTTCCCTTCAGACAGCTTTCGCGTCAGGCGTAAGGTGGCCGTTTCCCGCGCGAGTATATGCTGGTAGGTGCTTTCCAGTCGGGCCATGATTTTGTCCCGCAGTTCTGGTTGCTGCTCCATAATGGCTTCAATCGCGGCACCGTAGATCTCTTCTTTAGCCTGTAGCGAGTAAATTTCACGGCGATTTTGCCATTTCATCCGCACCAGTGCAGCGGGAATAGAGACTATCTCCTGAGCAACGCTTTCCAGTGTCGCGTTTTTATTGGCAATCAACACGGCTAAATTTTGCCTTAAGACAAACTCATCGCTTTTATGGTTATCTAAAGCCAAATAAACATTATTATCCTCAACATCTTTCATTTTATTTCTCTTCCAGAGAATAAAAAATAGGGTCGCTGGTTTCACGGGTAATTAAATTAAGCCAAATTTTGTTGCCCTGTTCATTTATGATGGCTGTTTTTTGAGTCAAAATTTTACTTAATTCTTGTGCATTAATGTCGCCTTCTGCCTGTAGTGAATTGAGTAGACGAGAGAATGACTCAATTTTTGCTGCACGAAATAGACGCTCTTTTAAATGGCGGTCGCACTCTTCAAATAGCATATTTCGTGACTGACCGGTAGCGGTTGAGCTAATCAAAATATCGGATTCGTAATCGCTTAATGTTATCTTCCCCTGAGTCAAATTTTCACTATTATCTGTGGAGGTGGTATTGTCAGGTGAGCTGGATAAGTGAAAACACGAGGGAACAAGATGCTCGGGAAGCATGTTGAAATATCCTTTGATGCCAATGATATGTTGTTTTAAATAAACCATGCCGCGTTGACAATAGCATGGCGTAATTTTAAAATCAAAAAAAATGGAGCCAGTATATGAACAGTATATTTTATTCTGTTATTACCCTGCTATTGCTGACCTGCGGGGTACTTTTGTTGATGCGCAGTGCAAATAAAAACCGTAATGCAGAAAATGGATACGCTGAAAACCAGCCGGAAATACTGAGTAAAGAAGAGGGTGAAGATCATTTCTCGGTACTGATGAATTCGATTACTCCGGTTTGGTATTGGCGCGTCAATCACGAATATATCGATTTTATCCACTCGACGATCAAACGGATGACAATGGTGGAGCTGAATGAGACGCCAGGGCTATTTGATGCACAGCGGCGTTGCAGCGATCTCAACTCTGCAGTGTATAAATATTACGACAATATTAAAAAACGCTGTCTGAGTGGCGAGAAAGTCCCGCATGCCGATCTGGACGTGCTTAACTTACGTCAGTGCTTCAGGGAGTTCAGCCTGGAAGCCTACCCTGCACTTGTCGCGCTGGTGTGGCCTGAATATCAGCGCCCAGAAATCAAAGCAGAAGAGGTGTGAGGAGCTGGCTGGCCCGTATTATGTGCCGGGAAGAACAACGTTGCTACCCGGCACGGTATTACCTACGGCTATTTGTCAGATGAGGCCTGCCACAGGTTCAGCTTACCGTCCGCGACGTGCTTATCGATCTGCGCCAGTTCTTCGGCGCTGAACGTCAGATTCGCCAGCGCCTGAACGTTTTCTTCCAGTTGCTCCGGTCGACTGGCGCCAATCAATACCGACGTTACCCTGTTGTCTTTTAGCAGCCAGCTTAAGGCCATTTGTGCCATCGACTGTCCACGCTGTTGCGCCATCTCATTAAGCAAACGCAGGCTGGTAAGGTTTTCTTCCGTCAGCATGTTTTCCGTTAACCCACGAACTTTTTTCCCTTCACGCTGCATGCGTGAACCTTCCGGAATACCGTTAAGGTATTTCCCCGTCAGCAGTCCCTGAGCCAGCGGCGTAAATGCGATGCAGCCCATGCCGTTGGATTCCAGCGTATCCAGCAGGCCGCTGCTGTCTACCCAGCGGTTAAGCAGGTTGTAAGACGGCTGATGGATCAGCAATGGAATTTTCCATTCCCGCATCAACTCGGCCATTTTCTGCGTACGTTCCGGAGAATAGGATGAGATGCCGACATACAGCGCTTTACCGCTTTGCACGGCGTGGGCCAGCGCCGAGGCGGTCTCTTCCATTGGCGTATTTTCGTCAACGCGGTGAGAGTAGAAGATATCGACATAGTCGAGACCCATGCGTTTCAGACTCTGGTCGAGGCTGGCGAGCAGGTATTTGCGCGAACCGCCAGAACCGTATGGCCCAGGCCACATGTCATAGCCTGCCTTGGTGGAGATAATCAGTTCATCGCGATAGTGTGCAAAATCCTCGCGCAGTAATCGGCCAAAATTCTCTTCTGCGCTGCCTGGTGGCGGCCCATAGTTATTGGCTAAATCAAAATGCGTGATGCCTAAATCAAATGCTTTACGCAACAGGGCGCGCTGTGAATCCAGCGCCTGAACGTGCCCAAAACTGTGCCATAAACCCAGCGATAGCGCGGGTAAACGCAAACCGCTGCGCCCACAGTAGCGATAGAGCATCTGCTCGTAACGTTCAGGATTGGCAAACCAGGCCATGAGATCTCCTTAGTGCAGGTGAATTTCGAAACAACGTTTCTATTCTAGCGGGTTCACGGTGAATATCCCGTTCACCAGGTCACACTGAGATGAAAAACTGGGCAAAAACAGGTCACTGTGCTTTGCTTAAAAAAACATCAATCAGGAGTGCGACGATGCCGCGTTTGACTGCCAAAGATTTTCCGCAAGAACTGCTCGACTACTATGACTATTACGCGCATGGCAAAATAACGAAACGCGAGTTTCTCAATCTGGCAGCGAAATATGCAGTGGGTGGCATGACGGCGTTGGCCTTATTCAATTTATTGAAACCCAACTATGCCCTCGCAACGCAGGTAGAATTTACCGATCCCGATATTCTGGCGGAATATATTACCTATCCTTCGCCTGAAGGGCATGGTGATGTGCGGGGGTATTTAGTTAAACCTGCGAAGGTGACAGGGAAAGTTCCGGCGGTGGTGGTAGAGCATGAGAATCGTGGGCTGAATCCGTATATTGAAGATGTGGCGAGACGGGTGGCGAAGGCGGGCTTTATGGCACTTGCACCGGATGGATTAAGTTCGGTAGGGGGATATCCTGGCAATGATGATAAAGGTCGGGAATTGCAGCAGCAGGTTGATCCCGTAAAGTTGATGAATGATTTTTTTGCCGCCATTGAATTTATGCAACATTATTCAGGGACGACGGGAAAGGTAGGTATTACCGGATTTTGCTACGGTGGTGGTGTGTCGAATGCCGCTGCTGTGGCTTTCCCTGAACTGGCCTGCGCGGTGCCTTTTTATGGGCGGCAGGTTCCTGCATCAGATGTCCCTAAAATAAACGCGCCTTTATTACTGCACTATGCGCAATTAGACACACGTATTAATGAGGGATGGCCTGCCTATGAAGCGGCGCTTAAGGCCAATAAGAAAGTCTATGAAGCCTATATCTATCCCGGTGTTAATCATGGCTTTCACAACGATTCGACCCCCCGTTATGATAAAGCTGCCGCTGATTTAGCCTGGGAACGTACTCTTGCGTGGTTTAACAAATATTTGCGATAGAAAACAATAGATTATTTAATGCTTATAACTAATTACCTGAATAATAATGCTACCTAATTTCATTAGCATTCATATTGATATAGTGTGGAGAGATAGTGGATGTACTTAAGAAAGTAAAAAAATAAAGAACGCATTATATCTTCTCTACTGCCTGCCGATAACAAGGATAAGTATCGCCTGATGGCGAATTCCTCATCAACGGCAAGGAAATTATTATGCGTTTGCTGAAAAACTTCACTATTCGTATTGTCATGTTGGCAATACTGGGACTTTTTTGCCTGCTCTGGTCGGGCGTGGGTTTATTCAGTCTTCATTCGTTATCAAAAATATCTGAAGGCAATGATATTGACCGTCATCTTGTCCATCAGATGACGGTTCTCAGTCAGGGTAACGATCAGTACTTTCGCTTCGTAACGCGCTTAAGTCGCGCCATGGATGTCAAAATGAGTGGCGGAATGCCTGATTTTGCGCCAGCGCAACAGTCCCTGGAGAATATGAGCAAAAAACTCCAGGAGATGAAAACGTTGTCTCCGGGACCAATGGATCCTGACGTCGCTAACGCAGTACTGACGAAGTGGCAGGCGCTGCTGGACAACGGCGTGATCCCGCAAATGCAACTGGCGCAGCAGGGCACGCTTACGGCCTTTGCGGAGCATGCCAGCACTATTACACCCGCGTTGAGCCGTGAATTTGGCGCCAGTGCCGAGCGTTTTAACGCCACGGCAGGTGAGCGACTCGATACCACCCGCGTGATGGTCGATGGCAAAACCTCTATCATCCGGACGCTAATTATCACCGCCGTTATTCTTGGGATTGCCCTCCTTTTCTTTACCGACCGCTACCTTGTTTCCATGATGGTGAAACCGCTGGGACGTATTCGCCAACAGTTCCAGCAGATTGCGCAGGGCGATCTCAGCCATCCCATCGAAGATTTTGGTCGTAACTGTGTGGGTCAACTGGTGCCGTTATTGTGCGCGATGCAGGATAGCCTGCGTGAAGCCGTCAGTACCATCCGTTCAGGTAGTGACAACATCTGGCGAGGGGCGACGGAAATTTCCACCGGGAACAACGATCTCTCCTCACGTACTGAAGAGCAGGCTGCGGCACTGGAAGAGACCGCTGCCAGCATGGAGCAACTGACCGCAACGGTAAAACTGAACGCAGAAAATGCGCGTGAAGCCAGCCAACTTGCCGATACGGCCACAGAAACGGCAGGCAAAGGGAGCACGCTGGTTTCGGAAGTGGTAGAGACGATGGACGGCATTGCCGCCAGCTCTAAACAGATCGCGGAAATCACGTCAGTTATTAATAGCATTGCTTTCCAGACCAACATTCTGGCGCTGAACGCGGCGGTTGAAGCAGCCAGGGCAGGCGAGCAGGGGCGCGGTTTTGCCGTCGTCGCCGGTGAAGTACGCAACCTTGCCAGTCGCAGCGCCGGGGCGGCGAAAGAGATTGAGACGCTGATTGGCGAGTCATCGCGTCGTGTTGATCAGGGCGCTCGTCTGGTTAAAGAAACAGGATTAACCATGGAGGCGATTCTGCGCGGCGCCACCGAAGTGACTGTCATCATGAAGCAAATTGCCTCTGCCTCGGAAGAACAGAATAAGGGTATCTCGCAGGTGAGCGTGGCGATCACGCAGATGGACAGCGTAACGCAACAGAACGCTGCATTGGTAGAACAAGTTTCCGCCGCGGCAGTGGCGTTGGAACGACAAACAGAGGAGCTGCAACGCTCGGTGCAACAGTTCCGCCTTTCCGCTAATGATGTGCAATACGCAGCCAGTCAAACCGCTTCCTCTTCAGCAGACAGCAAAACGTCTGCGGCCGCTAAAACGGATGAGTGGGTGTCCTTTTAAGCCGTTATAAAAAGTTCGTGATACCTCTGGTCTTTGCTTAAAAAATCGCTATATAATTTATTATATAGCGATTGGGGGTTATGCATGGACAACCATTTTGGTAAAGGCCTGATGGCCGGATTAAACGCCTCAAGTGCGGACAGTGCACGCTCGGTGGCGAATTTTTGTGCGGATTATAAGCGTGGTTTTGTGCTGGGATTTTCACATCGAATGTTTGAAAAAACGGGCGATCGACAGCTCAGCGCGTGGGAAGCGGGGATCCTGACGCGCCGTTATGGGCTGGATAAAGAGATGGTGATGGATTTCTTTAAAGAGAACCAGTCCAGTACAACAATTCGGTTTTTCATGGCCGGCTATCGACTCGAAGCTTGATCCGAAAGGGGTATTATCTTGCTTTAATTAATTACACTATTGACCTACGCCTTCGTTTTGTTGCTCCGCCGAAGTATTATAATGCACATAACCATATAAAAAGTGTGGTAATGGCGCGCCGATCGCAATATGCAACATGCGAATGGTGCAAAATAAAAGCCAGGTCTTCGCAACGGAATAACTATAAAATGACTGGAGATAACTCTCTCATCAATTCGAGCGGCATTAATCGCCGTGATTTCATGAAGCTTTGTGCAGCACTGGCCGCTACCATGGGGCTCAGTAGCAAAGCCGCCGCAGAAATGGCCGAATCAGTTTCTCGTCCTCAGCGCCCACCGGTTATCTGGATTGGTGCTCAGGAGTGTACGGGTTGTACTGAATCGCTGCTTCGCGCGACACACCCTACAGTGGAAAACCTCGTTCTGGAGACAATCTCTCTGGAATACCATGAGGTGCTCTCTGCCGCCTTCGGCCATCAGGTCGAAGAGAACAAACATAACGCTCTGGAGAAGTACAAAGGGCAATATGTTCTGGTAGTAGATGGTTCTATCCCACTGAAAGATAATGGTATTTACTGCATGGTTGCCGGTGAGCCGATCGTGGATCACATCCGCCGGGCCGCAGAAGGCGCAGCCGCTATCATTGCCATCGGCTCTTGCGCCGCGTGGGGTGGTGTTGCTGCCGCTGGCGTTAACCCAACGGGTGCCGTCGGCCTGCAAGAAGTTCTGCCAGGCAAAACCATCATCAACATCCCCGGCTGTCCGCCGAACCCGCATAACTTCCTCGCAACGGTCGCGCATATCATCACTTATGGTAAGCCGCCGAAGCTGGATACCAAAAACCGTCCGACATTCGCCTATGGCCGTTTGATTCACGAACACTGCGAACGCCGCCCGCACTTCGATGCTGGTCGCTTTGCTAAAGAGTTTGGCGATGAAGGCCACCGTGAAGGTTGGTGCCTCTACCATCTGGGCTGTAAAGGACCAGAAACCTACGGCAACTGCTCAACGCTGCAATTCTGCGATGTGGGTGGCGTGTGGCCGGTGGCTATCGGTCACCCTTGCTACGGCTGTAACGAAGAAGGCGTCGGCTTCCATAAAGGTATTCACCAGCTTGCTCACGTGGAAAACCAAACGCCGCGTTCCGAGAAACCTGATGTCAACATGAAAGAAGGCGGCAATGTTTCTGCCGGAGCGATTGGACTGCTGGGTGGCGTAGTAGGACTGGTTGCCGGTGTCAGCGTGATGGCGGTTCGTGAACTGGGGCGTCAGCAGAAGAAAGATAACGCTGACTCACGGGGAGAATAACCGTGAACAGACGTAACTTTATTAAAGCAGCCTCCAGCGGGGCATTGCTGTTGGGCGCAGCGCCGTCCATCAGCCATGCGGCTGCAGAAAACCGTCCGCCGATCCCTGGTTCTCTTGGGATGCTCTATGACTCGACGCTGTGCGTAGGCTGCCAGGCCTGTGTCACCAAGTGTCAGGATATCAACTTCCCGGCGCGTAACCCGGAAGGCGAGCAAACCTGGTCGAACAACGACAAACTGTCGCCGTATACCAATAACATCATTCAGGTGTGGCGTAGCGGAACAGGCGTTAACAAAGACCAGGAAGAAAATGGTTACGCATACATCAAGAAACAGTGCATGCACTGTGTTGATCCGAACTGCGTTTCCGTTTGCCCGGTCTCCGCGCTGAAGAAAGATCCGAAAACCGGCATCGTCCATTATGACAAAGATGTCTGCACGGGCTGTCGTTACTGCATGGTCGCCTGCCCGTACAACGTGCCTAAGTACGACTACAACAACCCGTTTGGTGCGCTTCACAAATGTGAACTGTGTAACCAGAAAGGCGTTGAGCGTCTGGACAAAGGTGGTTTACCGGGTTGTGTTGAAGTGTGCCCTGCCGGTGCGGTGATTTTTGGTACGCGTGAAGAGCTGATGGCTGAGGCGAAAAAACGTCTCGCGCTGAAGCCAGGTAGCGAATACCACTATCCGCGTCAGACGGTGAAAGCAGGCGATACCTATCTGCATACGGTACCGAAGTACTACCCGCACCTGTACGGTGAGAAAGAAGGTGGTGGTACGCAGGTTATGGTACTGACGGGTGTTCCTTACGAGGATTTGGATCTGCCGAAGCTGGATGATCTTTCAACTGGTGCGCGTTCCGAACATGTTCAACATTCCCTGTACAAGGGCATGATATTACCCCTGGCTGCGCTGGCGGGCTTAACCGTGCTGGTTCGTCGTAACACGAAAAACGACCATCACGATGGAGGAGACGATCATGAGTCATGATCCTAAACCGCTGGGCGGAAAAATAATCAGCAAACCGGTCATTATTTTTGGGCCGCTTATCGTCCTGTGTATGCTCCTGATCGTGAAACGTCTGGTCTTCGGACTGGGCTCAGTCTCCGATCTGAACGGCGGTTTCCCATGGGGTGTATGGATCGCGTTTGACCTGTTGATTGGTACTGGCTTCGCGTGCGGCGGTTGGGCGCTGGCGTGGGCGGTGTACGTTTTCAACAGAGGACAATACCATCCGTTGGTTCGTCCGGCGCTGCTGGCGAGCCTGTTTGGCTACTCGTTGGGTGGTCTGTCGATCACCATTGACGTCGGTCGTTACTGGAACCTGCCGTATTTCTACATTCCGGGCCACTTCAACGTGAACTCGGTACTGTTCGAAACGGCGGTCTGTATGACCATCTATATCGGCATCATGGCGCTGGAATTTGCTCCGGCTCTGTTTGAACGCTTGGGGTGGAAAGTTTCCCTCAAACGTTTGAATAAAGTGATGTTCTTTATTATTGCCCTCGGCGCGCTGCTGCCAACCATGCACCAGTCTTCAATGGGTTCATTGATGATTTCTGCGGGTTATAAGGTGCATCCGCTATGGCAAGCTTATGAAATGCTGCCGCTTTTCTCGGTATTAACCGCCTTTATTATGGGCTTCTCGATCGTCATCTTTGAAGGCTCGTTGGTACAAGCCGGTCTGAAAGGTAACGGTCCGGACGAGAAAAGTTTGTTCATCAAGCTGACGAATACCATCAGCGTGCTGCTGGCTATTTTCGTCGTTCTGCGCTTTGGCGAACTGATCTATCGCGACAAGCTGTCCTATGCGTTCTCAGGCGATCTTTACTCCCTGATGTTCTGGCTTGAAGTCGTGCTAATGGTCTTCCCGCTGGTGGTGCTGCGTGTCACTAAGCTGCGTAATGACTCGCGCATGCTGTATCTGTCTGCGCTGAGCGCATTGCTGGGTTGTGCAACATGGCGTCTGTCCTATTCGCTGGTGGCGTTCAATCCTGGTGGTGGCTACCACTACTTCCCAACCTGGGAAGAGCTGTTGATTTCTATTGGTTTTGTGGCTATTGAGATTTGTGCATACATCGTACTCATTCGTCTACTGCCGATACTTCCTCCTTTAAAACAAAACGATCAAAATCGTCATGAGGCGAGCAAAGCATGAGCCAGAGAATTACTATTGATCCGGTAACCCGTATTGAGGGTCATTTACGCATCGACTGCGAAATCGAAAATGGCGTGGTATCTAAAGCATGGGCTTCCGGTACCATGTGGCGCGGCATGGAAGAGATCGTGAAAAACCGCGATCCGCGCGATGCCTGGATGATTGTGCAGCGTATCTGTGGCGTTTGTACGACCACTCACGCTATCTCTTCCGTTCGTGCAGCAGAAAGTGCGCTGAATATTGATGTTCCGGTGAACGCACAGTATATCCGTAACATCATTCTGGCCGCGCACACCACGCATGACCACATTGTTCACTTCTATCAGCTGTCTGCGCTGGACTGGGTGGATATCACCTCTGCCCTGAAAGCTGACCCAGCGAAAGCGTCTGCCATGCTGAACGGCGTGTCCTCCTGGCACCTGAACAGCGCAGAAGAGTTCACCAAGGTTCAGAACAAGATCAAAGATCTTGTTGCCAGCGGTCAGTTAGGCATTTTTGCTAACGGTTGCTGGGGGCACCCGGCAATGCAGCTGCCGCCGGAAGTGAACCTGATTGCGGTCGCACACTACCTGCAAGCGCTGGAATGCCAGCGTGATGCCAACCGCGTTGTGGCACTGTTGGGCGGTAAAACTCCGCACATCCAGAACCTGGCGGTAGGTGGGGTTGCTAACCCAATTAACCTTGACGGCCTCGGTGTGCTGAACCTTGAACGCCTGATGTACATCAAGTCCTTCATCGATAAGCTGAGCGACTTCGTTGAACAGGTGTACAAGGTTGATACCGCGGTTATTGCTGCGTTCTATCCTGAGTGGCTGGAACGTGGTCAGGGTGCGGTTAACTACCTGAGTGCGCCGGAATTCCCGACAGACGGTAAAAACGGCAGCTTCCTGTTCCCGGGTGGTTACATCACCGATGCTGATCTGTCGACCTATCGTCCGATCACCTCTCACTCCGATGAGTACTTGATCAAAGGGATTCAGGAGAGTGCGAAACACGCGTGGTACAAAGACGAAGCGCCGCAGGCTCCGTGGGAAGGCACAACGGTTCCTGATTACACCGGTTGGTCAGACGACGGCAAATACTCCTGGGTTAAAGCACCGACCTTCTACGGTAAAACGGTTGAAGTGGGTCCGCTGGCCAACATGCTGTGTAAACTGGCGGCCAAACGCGAGTCTACCCATGCCAAGCTGAATGAAATCATCGCGATTTACACCAAGCTGACCGGTAAAACTATCGAAGTGTCGCAGTTGCACTCTACGCTGGGCCGTATTATTGGCCGTACTGTTCACTGCTGTGAACTGCAGAACGTTCTGCAGGATCAGTACAACGCGCTGATTGTGAACATCGGTAAAGGCGACCACACCACCTTCGTGAAACCGGATATTCCGGCAACAGGCGAATTCAAAGGTGTTGGTTTCCTCGAAGCGCCACGCGGTATGCTGTCTCACTGGATGGTGATTAAAGACGGCATTATCAGCAACTACCAGGCGGTTGTACCGTCAACCTGGAACTCTGGCCCACGTAACTTTAATGATGAAGTGGGACCGTATGAGCGCTCGCTGGTAGGTACGCCGATTGCCGATCCAAACAAACCGCTGGAAGTGGTTCGTACCATTCACTCCTTCGACCCTTGTATGTCATGTGCGGTGCATGTGGTGGACGTTGACGGGAACGAAGTGGTCTCAGTTAAGGTTCTGTAATGCGGATATTAGTCTTAGGGGTCGGCAATATTTTGCTGACCGACGAAGCCATCGGGGTACGTATCGTTGAGGCATTAGAGCAACGGTACATCCTGCCAGACTTTGTTGATGTTCTGGACGGTGGTACGGCTGGGATGGAGCTTCTCGGCGATATGGCGAACAGAGATCATCTGATCATTGCTGACGCCATTGTGTCGAAGAAAAACACGCCAGGAACGATGATGGTCCTGCGGGATGAAGAGATCCCGGCGCTGTTTACCAACAAAATCTCACCGCACCAGCTTGGCCTGGCCGACGTATTGTCGGCCCTGCGTTTTACCGGCGAGTTTCCGAAAAAGCTGACCTTAGTCGGCGTTATTCCGGAATCGCTGGAACCGCATATCGGACTAACGCCAACGGTTGAAGCGATGATTGAACCTGCGCTGGAGCAGGTTCTTGCCGCGCTTCGCGAATCAGGCGTTGAAGCGATCCCTCGGGAGGCGGCTCATGTCTGAGGAGTTTGTCGGTTTTCAGACGGCCCCGAAGACGCAGATTCAGGCAGCGTTTGAAGAGGTTGCCCGGCGTTCGATGCACGACCTCTCGTTCTTGCATCCGAACATGCCGGTATATGTCTCTGATTTTACGCTGTTTGAAGGACAGTGGACGGGGTGTGTTATCACACCCTGGATGCTCAGCGCACTGATTTTCCCCGGACCGGACCAGATCTGGCCGGTGCGTAAAGTCAGTGAAAAAATCGGGTTGCGTCTGCCGTATGGCGAGATGACCTTTACCGTTGGTGAACTGGAGGGCGTATCGCAATACCTTTCCTGTTCACTGATGTCGCCGCTTTCGCACAGTATGTCGGCGCAAGAAGGTGTGCGTCTGACTGACGATTGCGCGCGCATGCTGTTATCGCTGCCGGTGAGCGATCCGAATGCGCCGCAGCTAAATCGCCGCGCGCTGCTGCTGGGTCGTCGGAACTGCGAAAATGCATGAGCTGTCCCTTTGTCAGAGCGCGGTTGAGATTGTTCAACAGCAGGCAGAGCAGCACGGTGTCAAACGTGTAACCGGCGTTTGGCTGGAAATCGGAGCGCTCTCGTGCGTTGAAGAGAGCGCCGTCCGTTTCAGTTTCGACATCGTCTGTCAGGGCACGCTGGCGCAAGGGTGTGAGCTGCATATTGATTACAAACCAGCCCAGGCATGGTGCTGGGATTGCAGTCAGGTTGTGGAAATCACCCAGCATGATGCGCAGTGTCCACTATGTCAGGGCGATCGTCTGCGGGTTGATGCAGGCGATTCACTGAAAGTGAAAAGTATTGAAGTCGAATAACCCATAGGTTGCTATGGGGCGGAGTCAGATATGTGTATTGGAGTCCCTGGTCAGGTTCTGGCCGTTGGTGAAGATATTCACCAGCTTGCGCAGGTTGAAGTGTGCGGCATCAAACGTGATGTCAATATTGCCCTGATTTGTGAAGGTGATACCGCTGAGCTGGTCGGGCAATGGGTGCTGGTGCACGTAGGGTTCGCCATGAGCATCATTGATGAAGATGAAGCTAAAGCCACGTTAGACGCACTTCGCCGCATGGAGTACGACGTCACCAGCGTGTGACAATCGGTTAGTGCCTGATGGCGTTACGCTTATCAGGCCTACGCCTTCTATGTAGGCCGGATAAGGCATTTATGCCGCCATCCGGCATCTTGCGTTAACCCTGGCGCTTATCTTCGGTATTGGTGTCGAAGTCGCTGGCGTCATGACGTTCATGAAGCTGCTCGTTTAGCGGCCCGTTAGTGCGGTTTACAATACGACCTCGCTTAACTGCCGGACGCGCGGCAACCTCTTTTGCCCAGCGCTGTACGTGCTTGTAACTTCCTGCATCGAGGAACTCTGCCGCGTCGTACACGTTGCCCAGCACCACATTGCCAAACCACGGCCAAACCGCCATATCGGCAATGGTGTATTCATCTCCTGCCACAAACTGATTCTGTGCTAACTGCTTATCCAGTACGTCGAGTAAGCGTTTGGCTTCCATCGTGAAGCGGTTAATGGCGTACTCAATTTTTACCGGCGCATAGTTATAGAAGTGACCAAAACCACCACCGAGGAACGGCGCCGCACCCTGTAACCAGAACAACCAGTTCAGTGTTTCAGTACGTTTTGCCAAATCCTGCGGCAGGAAATAACCGTATTTTTCCGCCAGATAGAGCAGGATTGCGCCAGATTCGAATACGCGAACCGGTGGGTTTTGCGAGTGGTCGCGTAGTGCCGGGATCTTCGAGTTCGGATTCACCTCAACAAAGCCGCTGGAAAACTGATCGCCATCGCCAATGCGAATAATCCAGGCATCGTATTCCGCACCCTTCACGCCCTGCGCCAGCAGCTCCTCCAGCATAATCGTCACTTTCTGCCCGTTTGGTGTACCCAGCGAATAGAGCTGCAGCGGATGCTTGCCAACCGGCAGCGTTTTTTCGTGGGTGGCGCCGGAAATCGGGCGGTTGATATTGGCGAATGCGCCGCCGTTCGATTTTTCCCACGTCCAGACTTTCGCGGGCTGATAGGTATTGTCTGACATATTGACCTGCCTTCTGAGTGGTTGTGTTGATGCAGTGTAGCAGTTAGGTAGAACTCAATTTAACAGATTGGGACTTTATGTCGCTTTGTGCTGAAAGGGGAAGATAAATCTAACCCGTTCATTGTACCTGGCCCGTACTCCATGAAGAGGAAATCAATGTTGGACGGAAATTGCTACCGTATTCACCATCAAAAATTGGCGGTGAATAAGCAGTAATAATGAAAAATGGTGTTCCAGGAGTAAGCGGTTATCAGGGCCCTGCGGGTGGGTGGGGTGCGGTAAAAGCCGTCACTGCTTCGGTGTTTTCGCAAAAGGCTGTCGCGCGCGACATTATCGCGATGTTCAAAATGAACCAGGTGAAAGGGTTCGACTGTCCGGGCTGCGCGTGGCCGGACCCCGGGCATCGTGCGCCAATGGAGCTGTGCGAAAATGGCGTTAAGGCGGTTTCCTGGGAGACAACCAGTAAGAAAGCGTCACCGGAATTTTTCAGCCGTCACCCGGTTTCCACACTCTGGCACTACAGCGATTATGAACTGGAAAACATTGGTCGTTTGACGCATCCAATGAAATACGATGCAGTGTCTGACACCTGGCAGGCGGTGGATTGGGATATCGCCTTTCGGGAAATCGGCGAGCGTCTGCGCAGCTATGACTCAGCACAACAGGTTGAGTTTTATACCTCCGGCAGAACGTCAAATGAGGCGGCGTTCCTGTATCAGCTGTTTGCCCGCGAATATGGTAGCAGCAACTTTCCTGATTGCTCAAACATGTGCCACGGACCGACCAGTGCAGGGCTAACGCCGGCCATTGGCCTTGGGAAAGGGACCGTTGAACTTGATGATTTTGACCACTGCGATCTGGTGATTTGTATCGGGCATAACCCTGGTACTAACCATCCACGCATGCTGACCACCTTACGCGACGTTGCCAAACGTGGAGCCAAAATTATCTCCATCAACCCGCTGAACGAAAGGGGGCTTGAGCGCTTTAGCTTCCCGCAAAGTGCGAAAGAGATGTTCACTGGTCAGGCGACGGAGCTGAGCAACGACTACTACCAGGTAAAAATGGGCGGTGACGCCTCGTTGCTCAAAGGCATAATGAAGGCGCTGATCGAAATGGACGAAGCGCGGATCCTACTGGATCAGCAGCCGACGCTCGATCATGCGTTTATCGACCAACATACCGCGGGATATGCAGCGCTGTATGACGACTTACGTCAGCATAACTGGGCGGAGCTGGAACAGGACTCGGGCCTGACGCGCAGTCAGATGGAAGATCTGGCGCACAGCTACAGTAAATCCAGCGCCACGATTGTTTGTTATGGTCTGGGCATCACTCAGCATAAAAACGGCACCGAGAACGTCCAGCAACTGGTAAATCTGTTGTTGCTGAAAGGTAATATGGGTAAGCCGGGGGCGGGGATCTGCCCGTTACGCGGCCATTCTAATGTGCAGGGCGATCGTTCTGTGGGGATCAACGAAGCGGCGTCCGAAGACTTCCTGCAACGACTTGAGAAGCATTTTTCTATCCGCGTTCCGCGCAAACATGGACGCTCCAGCGTGGAGAGCATTCGGGCCATCGAGCGGGGAGATGCAAAAGCGCTCATCTGCATGGGCGGCAATCTGGCGGTAGCGATGCCCCAGCCGCAGCGTACCTTTGCGGCGATGAAAAATCTGGATCTGCAGGTCCATGTGGCGACCAAACTGAACAGATCGCATCTGCTGCTGGCAAAGCATAACTACCTGCTACCTGCATTAGGCCGAACGGAGCGCGACATGCAGGCGACGGGGATCCAGTCGGTGACCGTCGAAGATTCTATGTCGATGGTCCACGCTTCCTGTGGCGCGCTGAAGCCGGCTTCCCGCTGGCTAAAATCGGAGCCCGCGATTGTGGCGGGCATGGCGCGTGCCACGCTGCCACATTCTCCGATCAACTGGGAAGCATTTACCGGGGACTACGCGTTGATCCGTGACGCCATTGAAGCCGTGATCCCGGCGTTCCACGATTACAACGCACGTATTGCCGAGCCGGGCGGATTTCGTATGGATACGCCTGCTTCGCGCCGTGAATGGCGAACGGAGAATGGCAAAGCCAACTTTATCGTCAGCCATCAGCGGGCGGTAGAGCGGGAACATCAGCCTGCTGATGCACTGGTTCTGGCGACGCTGCGTAGCCACGATCAGTACAACACCACGATTTATGGTATGAACGATCGCTATCGTGGCATTACTGGCCGTCGGGATGTGGTGTTTTTAAGCGCCGAAGAAGCGACGAGCCGCGGTCTGAGCCAAGGTGATGTGGTCAACGTTCAGGCGCTGGACGACAACGGTCAGCCCTGCGCGGATCGCATCATGTACGGCTTAACGGTGGTGATTTACAACATGGCGGCTGGCTCAATTGGCGCTTATCTGCCTGAAGCGAATGTCCTGCTTTCGCTGGATGCGGTAGATACACAAAGTTTGACTCCGGCGTATAAAAGCATACCGGTCACCCTGACCAAAGCGTAGTTCCTGCTGTGAATTTTTCGCCTCTGAGCGCCAGCCGCTGCGTTGAGGTGTATGATGATGTCGACCTCTGTCCGGTTAGTGTCGCAGAGCAGGCAATCAGAGCGAAAAATTCACGCCAACCTGCTCAGGCTGTATTGTTTTGAGGTAAGGTGCATGAGCAAAGGAACGACCAGTCAGGATGCCCCATTCGGGACATTATTGGGCTACGCCCCAGGCGGCGTAGCAATCTACTCTTCAGATTACAGCTCCCTCGACCCACGGGACTACGACGATGATGCGGCATTTCGCAGCTATATCGACGACGAATATATGGGCCACAAATGGCAGTGCGTAGAGTTTGCCCGCCGTTTTCTCTTCCTGAACTATGGCATGGTCTTCACCGATGTGGGCATGGCATGGGAGATCTTCTCCTTACGCTTCCTGCGCGAAGTGGTGAATGACAACATCCTACCGTTACAGGCATTTCCGAATGGTTCGCCCCGCGCGCCGGTAGCAGGCGCACTGCTTATCTGGCAAAAAGGCGGCGAATTTAAAGATACCGGGCATGTGGCGGCCGTCACCCAGTTGCTGGAAAACAAAATCCGTATTGCCGAACAGAACGTGCTCCATACGCCGCTGCCTCCCGGACAGCAGTGGACCCGCGAACTGGAGATGGTGGTTGAGAACGGTTGTTACACCCTGCGTGATACCTTTGACGACACGACCATTCTTGGTTGGATGATCCAGACCGATGATACCCGTTTCAGCCTACCGCAGCCGGAGATCGCCAATGACTCGCTGAAAATTAGCGGCGCGCGACTGGAAGATAACGGGCAATTTGATGGTAAATGGCTGAATGAGCAGGACCCGCTTCAAAAAGCCTACGTGCTGGCGAACGGCCATGTGATTAATCAGGACCCGCATCAATACTTCACCATTACCGAGAGCGCCGAGCAGGAGCTGATTAAAGCCACCAACGAGCTGCACCTGATGTATCTGCATGCGACCGACAAGGTGCTGAAAGACGACAACCTGCTGGCGCTGTTTGATATCCCGAAAATCCTCTGGCCGCGCCTGCGCCTTTCCTGGCAGCGTCGTCGGCATCATATGATTACGGGGCGTATGGATTTCTGTATGGATGAACGTGGACTGAAGGTGTATGAGTACAACGCCGATTCCGCATCGTGTCATACCGAAGCCGGTTTGATTCTCGAAAGATGGGCCGAGCGTGGTTACACAGGGCAGGGACACAACCCGGCTGAAGGGTTGATCAACGAACTGGCAGGTGCCTGGAAGCACAGCCGTGCACGTCCGTTTGTCCACATCATGCAGGATAAGGATATCGAGGAAAACTATCACGCGCAGTTTATGCAGCAGGCGCTGCGTCAGGCCGGGTTTGACAGCAAAATTCTGCGAGGTCTGGATGAACTGCGCTGGGATGACGCCGGTCAATTGATTGACGGGGAAGGCCGTCTGGTGAACTGCGTCTGGAAGACCTGGGCGTGGGAAACCGCAATTGAACAGGTGCGCGAGGTCAGCGAAACGGAGTACGCCGCGGTGCCAATTCGTACCGGGCATACGAATCAGGAAGTGCGTTTAATCGACGTGCTGCTGCGCCCGGAAGTGCTGGTCTTCGAACCTCTGTGGACGGTGATCCCTGGCAACAAAGCGATTCTGCCGATCCTCTGGCAACTGTTCCCGCACCACCGTTATCTGCTTGATACGGATTTCACTGTTAATGAAGAGCTGGCGCAAACCGGTTATGCGGTGAAACCTATTGCAGGACGTTGTGGCAGCAACATCGATCTTGTGAGTCATCAGGAAGAGCTACTGGATAAAACCAGCGGTAAGTTTGCCGAGCAGAAGAACATTTATCAGCAGCTTTGGTGTCTGCCAAAAGTTGCCGGTAAATATATCCAGGTTTGTACCTTTACCGTAGGTGGTAACTATGGCGGTACCTGCCTGCGTGGTGACGAGTCGCTGGTGATTAAAAAAGAGAGCGATATCGAACCGCTGATTGTGGTGAAGGAAGACTAA
The DNA here is from genome assembly GCF_030332915.1 of Citrobacter sp. Cpo040. NCBI lineage: Bacteria > Pseudomonadati > Pseudomonadota > Gammaproteobacteria > Enterobacterales > Enterobacteriaceae > Citrobacter > Citrobacter sp. Cpo040. The sequence continues at coordinate 495,519 of NZ_JAOWGX010000037.1, read as the reverse complement.
TCTTTCTGCTCGCTCATGAGTGAGATATGAAAAGCCGGAGTATATCTCCGGTTTTTTTATTTATGATTAGATTGATAGCACTTATATTTAAATGAGTGTCTATATTTATATAAATGACAGTAAATATTCTCATGGTAAATGATATTTAATGATTGATGCATTCGTTAAATGAATGCATCAATCATTAAATAATTATTGTTGTTTGTATTAGATAAATATCTTCTTGATTGTCATTTTAAATATAAAAACATAATGTGTTATTCGATTAATTAATGACATTGATCATGTTTTTACCTATGGAATAATCGGATTGCATTAGCGTGATAATTATAATAGTTAATTGTCATCAACAGCCATTGTTAACTGCCTGCAGAAATGACGTTGTAAGAAACATGTTGAGCGATTGGAACGTGCTCCATTAGGAAACGCAAAATACCGGCAGGAGTCGCCGGTCTGAGAGGGACGTATGGGTGACAGTTTTCAGAATGAAGTGCCGACGGCACGCGTTAATATTAAGTTAGATTTACACACCGGAGGCGTTCAAAAGAAAGTTGAATTGCCTTTAAAACTACTAACTGTCGGTGATTTCAGTAATGGCAGAGAGCAGCGACCATTATCTGAGCGTGAAAAGATAGATATTAATAAAAATAACTTTAACGATGTGCTGGCCAAGTTTTCACCAGTGGTTAATTTAAGTGTTAAAAATACGTTAGCTGATGATGACAGAAAGGACGATATTAACCTTACCTTTAAGAATATCCGCGATTTTGAACCTGAGCAGGTCGCACGAAATATCCCACAATTACGTGTTCTGTTGGCTATGCGTAACTTACTACGTGACCTGAAATCTAACTTACTCGATAACGCTGCTTTTCGTCGCGAGCTGGAAACAATCCTTAAGGATCCAGCCCTGAGTCAGGAATTGCGTAATGAGCTGGCAACTATGATGCCAGAAGAGATTTAACGCTCTACAGGGTTTCCTCCGCTAAATCGGCAGGAATAGTAAAGGAACATAAAAGGAATATGTTGATGTCTGTTCAGGAACATACCTCTTCAGCCGCGACCACCACGACCAGTGAACGCAGTGTTTATCAGTCCCTCTTTGACAAAATTAATCTTTCCCCCGTCGCGTCATTAAAAAATGTAGATGCGTGGCAGAGTGATGAAGCGCTTTCTGATGCCGCTCCGGCGGAGCGTGTGACCGCTGCTATTCAGGTTCTGGTCTCATGTCTGGCGGATGCCGCACAACCCTTAGAACGCCTGGATAAAACGCTACTCGATGAGCAGATTGCTCGTCTGGATAAGCAGATTAGCGATCAGGTTAATGAAGTTATGCATCATGCTGAATTTCAAAAACAAGAATCGCTCTGGCGTGGTTTGCATTCAATGATCTCTGGTATCGATTTTCGCCGAAATGTCCGTGTCGAAATGATGGATGTCAGTAAGGATGCGCTGCGTGATGATTTTGATGACGCGCCGGAACTTATCCAGAGTGGGTTATATCGTCATGTTTATATTGAAGAATATGACCAGCCAGGTGGCGAACCTATTGCGGCAATGATTTCAGCGTACGAATTTGATAACAGCCCGCAGGATATCGCGCTGCTGCGCAACATTTCTGGCGTATCGGCAGCCTGCCATATGCCATTTATTGGTTCAGTTGGGCCGAAATTCTTCCTGAAAGAAAATATGGAAGAGGTCGCAGCCATAAAAGATATCAATGATTATTTTGAACGTGCTGAATACATCAAATGGAAAGCATTTCGTGATAGTGATGATTCACGCTATATCGGATTAACTATGCCGCGTGTACTCGGGCGTTTGCCGTACGGCCCTGATACCATTCCTGTGCGCAGCTTTAACTATGTCGAGGAAGTTAAGGGCCCGGATCACGAAAAATATCTGTGGACCAGCGCATCTTTCTCTTTCGCTGTGAATATGGTGAAAAGTTTTATCAAGAATGGTTGGTGCGTCCAGATCCGTGGACCACAGGCGGGTGGCGCGGTTAAAGATTTACCTATCCATTTGTACGATCTGGGGACGGGTAATCAGGTGAAAATCCCGTCTGAAGTGATGATCCCGGAAACTCGTGAATTTGAATTCGCCAACCTCGGTTTTATTCCACTTTCTTATTATAAGAATCGTGATTACGCCTGCTTCTTCTCTGCTAACTCGGCTCAAAAACCTGCACAGTTTGATACCCCGGAAGCAACAGCTAACAGCCGAATTAACTCACGTTTGCCGTATATCTTCCTGCTTTCTCGTATTGCTCATTACCTGAAAATCTTGCAGCGAGAAAACATTGGTACGACCAAAGATCGCCGCCTGCTTGAGCTTGAACTAAACAACTGGTTACGCAGTCTGGTAACCGAAATGACCGATCCTGGCGATGATTTGCAGGCTTCACATCCGCTTCGTGATGGGCGTGTCGTGGTGGAGGACATTGAGGATAACCCGGGTTTCTTCCGCGTGCGCCTGTACGCCATCCCGCATTTCCAGGTTGAAGGTATGGATGTCAGCTTGTCGTTAGTTTCACAGATGCCTAAGTCGAAATCTTAACGGCGTAATGCACAGGAGGTGCGATGAAGATCTATCGTCCGTTATGGAGCGAGGGGGCTTTTCTGGCTCCCCAGCAGTTTCAGCAACAGACACGTTGGGATGCCTATGTAGCTGACGTTGTTGCTCACATGTCGCTTTCATCACCGTGGGGCGTCATCAGCGCGGAGTTTGATGAAAGTGCGCTAACGGTTTCTCGTTTGAATCCCGTTAATCTGGTTGTGCGCTTTCCTGACGGTACGTTAGTGGATACAGGTATTTCAGATAACCTGCCTCCAGCGTGTGATTTATCGCATCTTACTGGCTACAACAGCGTTGATATCGTGCTGGCATTGCCGCTGCTTTCAGCTAATGGCGGCAATCTTTCATCAGGCAACGGTGTCAGCCGTCCGTGTCGCTGGCAGCAGGAATGGCTGCCAGTTCAGGATCTCTCCGGTCAGGAACGGACTGATATGGCAGTGCTGCGGCATGCTATCACCCTCCGGTATGCCCATGACGATAACAGCGCTTACCTGACTTGCCCGGTAGCTTGCCTTATTCGTAATGCTCAGGGGCAATGGGAGCTGGGACGCGATTTTTTACCCCCATCGCTTTCACTCTCAGCCAGCCCCTCATTAATCAATTCGCTCAGTGATTTGGTGCATCGTATCCAGGCTCGCTGTCGACGCCTGATGGCCTTGCGCCGCGAAAGTAACGAACGAATGGCGGATTTTGCGGTAGCAGATGTTTCGTTGTTTTGGTTGCTGAATGCGCTTAATAGTTCGGAACCTGTTCTGAAAGAAATGCTGCAAAACCCAGGCCGTCATCCCGAACTTTTGTGGCGTGAGCTGGCGCGGTTAGCGGGCAGCCTGCTGACCTTTTCATTAGAAAATGATGTCAGCGTTGTGCCTCCATACCAGCACGCCAATCTGCAGCAGGTATTCCCACCCCTGTTTGCACTCCTGGTGGAACTGCTGGAGGCCAGCCTGCCATCTCGCGTTGTCGCTATTGAACTGACGCAGGAGAGACAGTTCTGGTATGGCGCTCTGTCGGATGCCCGACTGCGTGAAGGTGCTGATTTTTACCTGTCCGTTCGCTCGGGTCTCCCCGCACATGTCCTCCTGGCGCAATTTCCACAGCTCTGTAAAGCAGGGAGCCGGGCGGATGTGTCAGATGTCGTCAATGTGGCACTCAGCGGTATTCCATTAAAACCGCTGACACATGTACCCGCAGCCATCCCGTTACGACTGGAAAATCAATACTTTGCTCTTGAAATTAATCATCCAGCAGCCCAGGCCATGTTGGACGCCGGTAATTGTGCTTTCTATGTGCCGGGAACGCTGGGAGAGATTCAACTTGAGCTGTTTGCAGTATTAAGGGATTGAAATAAATGAATAAGGAAATTGATCAGGTTTTCTGGCCAACATGGCTTGCTGTAAGCCAGCTACGTGACGGGGCAGAAGTCGACGACGGAGCTGTTCTTTATCGTCGGGCCAGCCAATGGGTTGAATCTGCACGTGAGGCATTGCGTGATATGGGGTACAGCGAACACAGCGTTGAACATATGCTCTACACGCAATGTGCGTTACTGGATGAAAGCGTGTTGAACCGCAACCGGCAGGATAGCGGTTATATCACCTGGCTTGTGACACCCTTACAGGCCCGTTATTTCAATACCACCAACGCAGGGGAAGAGTTCTGGGAACGCATCCGGTCTGTGCTGCGTGAGCCCGTTCCTGATACCGCCGTAATAACCTGCTTTTATCGCGCAATCACGCTCGGTTTTGTTGGGCGCTATCGTGAGCAAGGTGACGAACGTCGTGAAGATGTTCTTGAGGCGCTGGCGGCTCAGGCGAAGCCTTTTAAGTTAACGCACGATGCGCCGGTAATTATGCGGGCTTCCGGCTTTTCTGGCGGTAAGCGCCGCTGGTGGCTGGCATGGATTGTCGGCGCGGTGGCGTTGGGGGCTTTATGGTTAACATTTTCTCATGTCTTACAAGGGCTGGTTGATCAGCTTATTGGGCAGGGCTAAAACATGGCTCAGTTGCGAGGGATCGTTAACTATGTGCTGACAGCTGTGCTGGCTTTGTTGCTGGTTTGGGGATTCAGTCCGTTAAGTACGGGTGTCCGGGGCGGCCTGAGCGTCTTTATTTTATTGTTTTCCATTCCAGGGATCGTTTACGGCTGGCGTCAATATGGCCAGTTGAGATCAGCGCATTCCGAGCATGAAGTTCCGCTCCCTCCGGAGAGTTTCAGTGGGCCAGTTGTGCTCGTGTGTGGCGATAATGCCCCCTTGTTTGCCGGACGCAGCGGTTCTTGCGAGAGCTCGCAGGGCTGGTATTTATCTGTCCAGTCCCCTGAGCATTACATTGCTCTGGTTCGTCAGATAGCTGCTCAGCGTCCTGGGCTTCTTATGCGCGTCTCCGTAATGCTGGCATTAACTCCGGAACGGCATACTGATGAAGATGCGCTTAAGCACATACTGCTCAGTTGGCGGCGAGTGGTGACCCAGAGTCGGCGTTGGTTATCAGGTGTACCGCCGTTTTGGTTGTGTTGTTGGCTGAATTCTCCTCAATGTAATGAGGCTGTACGCTGGTTTATTCGAACGCCCCAGGATGCAGAAGTGCAGTCGGCTACGGGATTAGACGATTTTGTTCCTTTCTCTTCACAAGAGCGCCCGGCTCGCCATTTTCATCTTACACATGCAGTGTGGTTAGATAATTTACTGGGCTGGCTGAAGAAGGTACAAGGCGATACTGAACACCATGCTCTGCCTGTTTTCTTTGCATTACGGGTGGTGTGTTTCACCTCATCAGCGGTCTGCGAAAATAATCTGTGGCAACGGCATATCACTGCGCAAACAACACTTTCCCCTGCGACGTCAGCAGTGTCCGAGCTGCTGCCTTTTCCTGATTTAGCGCTGCCTTTTTTATCTCGTCGTCGGGCGCTGACAGCATTTCAACGTACGGTGGGCGTAAGTGGTCTGCTATGCGGTATTTTTGTCGGACTGGCGATGACGTGCAGCTTTATCAATAACCAACATCTCATCAGGATCACAAACGATCATCTGACGTTATACCGCCATCTTACCGGTAATCCTGTCGAGCCAAAGGTTCAGGCACAGGATCAGCTTCGTCGTGATGCGCAGCGTCTCGATCGCTGGTATCAGCGCGGTGAACCCCTTTCTCTTTCAATGGGATTGTATCAGGGGATGAGATTGATCCCGCCTTTGCTGGCCGCCATCAGCGACTGGCTGCCACCTGAAAAACCAAAAGTGACCTCTCCGCAAACCGTACGCCTGGACAGTATGTCGCTGTTTGATACGGGCAAATGGGCGTTAAAAGCAGGCTCAACAAAAGTACTCATTGGGGCTTTGGTCAATATCAAAGCCAAGCCCGGTTGGCTGATAGTCATCGCCGGACATACCGATGATGTGGGTGACGATAAATCTAATCAGCAGCTCTCTCTCAAACGCGCGGAATCTGTTCGCGACTGGATGCGTGATACCGGTGACGTCGCGGAGAGTTGTTTTGCCGTTCAGGGTTACGGCGAATTACGTCCCTACAAAAACAACGATACGCCGGAGGGGCGGGCAGCCAACCGCCGTGTAGAGATCAGTCTGGTACCGCAGGCTGATGCCTGTCGGGTGCCGGGCATGAAGGAACCGTCACCGCAAAGCGGTGACGCATTAGCGAAGTAAAAATGGAGAAAGAGTTATGGCAATTCCAGTCTACCTTTGGCTGAAAGATGACGGCGGCGCGGATATTAAAGGCTCTGTTGATGTAAAAGATCGTGTGGGCAGTATCGAAGTAGTAGCTCAGGAACATAACCTGTACATCCCTACCGATAACAACACCGGTAAGTTGACCGGGACGCGCATTCATACCCCGTTCCTTTTCACTAAGGAAATCGATGCCTCCAGCCCGTATCTGTACAAGGCTGTAACTACCGGTCAGACCCTGCGCCAGGCCGAGTTTAAATGGTATCGCATCAATGATGCGGGTCAGGAAGTGGAATACTTCAACACCACTCTGCACAACGTGAAAGTGGTGAAAGTAAACCCTGTGATGTACGACATCAAAGATCCCGCTAAAGAGAAGCATAACCACCTGGAACAGATTGAACTGCGCTACGAGAAGATCGTCTGGACGTATAAGGATGGCAACATTATCCATTCTGACGCCTGGAACGAGCGTACCACCGCGTAATGCACTAACGGATGAGGATTTCCTCATCCGTTTTTTTTATGCCCTTTGCTAAGCGTCCGGGGCGGGGGTTTAGCAGAGAGTATCAACATCACTATTACCTTATGGGCATTGGATTACGGCCACGGGCGGTAGCGTGCCTGAATACAGGGAGCCAGGAAGCAAATGGAACACCAGTCAGCAGTGTTATTACGACGTCTCAACCCCTATTGCGCCCAGGCGCTCGAAGCGGCGGCATCGTTATGTCAGACGCGCGCGCATGCAGAAATCACTCCCGAACACTGGTTACTGAAGCTGTTGGAGCAGGGGGAGGGCGATATTACTGTCATTGCTCGTCGTTATGAATGGGATATCGATAATCTCTGGCAATCGCTGCTGAAGCATATGGATGTTCAGCCGCGTTCCGTGAAAAGCCGCCCCCAGTTGTCTGATGCGCTCCTTTCTTTAATGCAACAAGCGTGGTTGTGTGCCGCAACGGATGAAAATTCGCAGATACGTGGTGTGCATCTACTGATGGCGCTGGTGGGAAAGCCTTCGCTACTGAAGTGTGATGGCCTGTGGCCGCTTCTGAGTACCGGACATACTCAACTGGAAAGACTCCTGCCGCTATTAAATTCCCAGTCGGATGAACGTCCGGAAAGGCAGCAGGAAGCTTCTCTGGTGCAGGTTTCCCCTGATGATGAACCGCGTCCGGGTCAGGTTGAGTCGACGTTGTCGCCAGCATTACAAGGCGTGCTCGATAAATTTACGCTGGATGTAACCGCGAAAGCGCGTGTCGGCGATATCGACCCGGTATTTGGTCGCGATAATGAAATCCGGCAAATGGTGGATGTGTTGTCCCGTCGGCGAAAAAATAATCCCATTCTGGTCGGGGAACCCGGTGTCGGCAAAACCGCTCTGGTGGAAGGTCTGGCGCTGCGTATTGCTGAAGGTAACGTGCCGGATAGCCTGAAATCAGTAACATTACGCACGCTGGATCTTGGGCTGTTACAAGCAGGTGCCGGGGTGAAAGGTGAGTTTGAGCAGCGGTTGAAAAATATCATTGATGCCGTTCAACAATCGCCAACGCCTGTTCTGCTCTTTATCGATGAAGCACACACCATTATTGGGGCCGGTAATCAGGCGGGAGGCGCTGATGCAGCCAATCTGCTAAAACCCGCTCTGGCCAGAGGTGAATTACGAACTATCGCGGCGACCACATGGAGTGAATATAAACAGTATTTTGAGCGTGATGCTGCGCTGGAGCGGCGTTTTCAGATGGTTAAAGTGGATGAGCCGGATGATGACACTGCCTGCTTAATGCTGCGTGGTCTGAAATCACGCTATGCAGAACACCATGGCGTTCACATCACCGACGAAGCGGTTAAAACTGCTGTTACGCTCTCTCGCCGCTATCTTACCGGGCGACAATTACCCGACAAAGCCGTCGATCTGCTGGACACCGCAGGTGCAAGAGTGCGGATGAGCCTTGATACCGTTCCGGAACCACTGACGCGTTTGAAGTCTGAGATCACCGCGCTTGAAATTGAAAAGCAGGCATTGCTTGCAGACCTCGCGGTAGGAAATGGTCAGCATGGTGAAAGGCTGGCCACCATTGAACAGCGTGAAAATCGTCTGCTTGTCGAACTGGATGAACGCGAAACCCAGTATGGTCAGGAATTAACGCTCACTGAGCAACTGCTGGCCAGCCGCCGTGATATTTCTCGTCAGGCGGAAACGGTTGAATTGCAGCAGCAGCTTAGTGTGCTTCAGCAGGACCATCCGTTACTGTTTCCGGATGTAGATGCGCGCACCGTGGCTACGGTGATCGCCGACTGGACCGGTATACCATTGTCTTCATTAATGAAGGACTCCCAGGCAGACTTACTGACGCTTGAAACCCAGATGGGAGAACGCGTTGTCGGCCAGGATTACGCGCTGAATGCGATCGCACAGCGGTTGCGGGCATCAAAAACAGGACTGACGCCGGAAAACGGCCCACAGGGTGTGTTCCTGCTTACTGGATCAAGTGGAACCGGCAAAACGGAGACGGCGCTGGCCCTGGCTGACATTCTGTTTGGTGGTGAAAAATCGCTGATCACGATTAATTTGTCTGAATATCAGGAGCCGCACACCGTGAGCCAGCTAAAAGGCTCACCTCCGGGATATGTGGGTTATGGTCAGGGAGGGATCCTGACCGAGGCGGTGCGAAAACGCCCCTATAGCGTGGTACTGTTGGATGAAGTAGAAAAAGCGCATCGCGACGTCATGAATCTGTTTTACCAGGTATTTGACCGTGGTTTCATGCGTGACGGCGAAGGCCGTGAAATTGATTTTCGCAATACCGTTATTTTGATGACCTCCAATCTTGGCGGCGACGCTGTAATGCAGATGCTGGAAGAACAGCCGGAAACCACAGAGTCTGAGTTGCACGAACTGCTGCGACCACTTTTGCGCGATCACTTCCAGCCAGCGCTACTGGCCCGCTTCCAGACGATTATCTACCATCCGCTCTGTGAATCTGCGTTACGTACGATTGTACAAATGAAACTGGATCAGGTTAGCCAGCGATTACTGCGTCACTACGGCATCACCACTACGATATCCGAGAGCCTTTTTGATGCCCTGACCGCCGCTTGCCTGCTACCGGATACGGGGGCGAGGAATATCGATAGTCTGCTCAATCAACAAATCTTGCCTGTGCTTAGCCAGCAGTTATTAACGTATCTTTCCCGGCAGCAAAAACCTCAGCAACTCACTTTAAGTTGGAGTGATGAAGAGGGAATTGAACTGATAATTGATAGCGAGTGAAAAATAAAACCCAGTGATAATACTAGCGCTGGGTTTTACTTTGTATCGGGATATGCTTTGCGCTAAAGGACTAAATATGGATGGTGCTAAAGATCTTGCAAAAGATATGCTCGAAGCTATTAACGTTGATGATTCTGGGTTTATAGCTGCTTTGGCTAAAGGGCTTATATCATTTCCTGTGAGTATGGGATATCTGGCCTACGATTTTATGGATACAGAACATCGCAGAACGAATGAAGATGATAAATACAGGTTTGCCAGACTTCTTAATAAAGCAAAGCTAAATAAGGAGTTGATAGGTCAGGTTATTGATATCTTTATTAGTGATTTTTCTTCGCGACTGGACGTTGCTTTAATGACGGAGAAAATTGTTGGGAGTAGTGCTGGAAGGATAATTTTCTCAGAACTAACTGGCGTTAAAATTGGGGCTGTTATTTCTAATCGGTTAGTCACAGCATTTTTTTCAGGTGCTCTTATAGGCTCGCTTCTTACGTTGGGAGCGGAAGTATCCAGAGCAATCTATACATCTCGCTATCTGGCTGCAAGGAGTCCGGGTAATTATCAGAAATTGAAAGATATGGGGGATCTGGATTTGCTTTATTTTCTGATAGAAGATCTTGTTTCACCTTTTGAAAAAGCAATTGAACTTCACAATGCAAATGAAGTGTTTTTTAATGAGGTTTGCCAATGTTTTCTGGACGGTTTGGGAAGTTTAGAGAAGTAGCTATATATTTAATGTATTATTTTTCATATCTGCTAGGTAATATCTTATGCATGTTTGGTATTGCCTTTTCCATTTGGTTTTTCTTCATTTCTGACGATGGGTTTAGATATTTATGGGGCATGGGAAATTTTTTATTGATCGTTTTAGGGTATTTTGTGATGAAATTTGGCTGGCCTCATGTGCGTAGTAATTGGGATGATTATCTGTAATTTTTATTTAATGGGGAACTGCGCCGATCAGTTTTTATTATGATTTTATAAGCGCGTAAATATAGTTTATTAAATAGAGTTAACTCTATGAATATGGAACTAACAACATCAGGGCCTACGCTTAACCGCTACAGCTTAACGATCCCTTCATGCCTGTATGCACTGGATGTGTTGCGTTTTGAGGGACTGGAGCAGTTAAGCGTTCTCTACCATTATTCAGTCCGTTTCATCAGTAGTATTGAGTTTGAGTTATGAAGAGCGAATGACTCTGGAGTTTAATGATGAGTAAACGTAACGATATTATTGAACCTTCCGAGTGGACATTGGATCGTAAAACAGGGCTTGTTTACAGCGAAATATTGGGATGGATAGATATAGGCCATGCACAGGGAAGTGATATTAAAAACCTACTGTCAGATATAAAACGAGGTGAATCAAGTCGTGATGGTTATTATGACGTCACCTATAGCCAAAAGATGTTTGTATATCATCGCCAGTTTGGTACAGGAAAGTTTGTTAAGTGGCGTATCAAACAAGGTTTATCTGCATGTGAGAAAAATAGCGTTGCGTTAGCCATGATGATGACGACGGCACACTTGTTTGAAAGTTTGCAATCTAATTGGCGTTTTAGTTGGTATACCGACAGTGGGTTCAGCGGTGAGGATCTTACCTCCGATCTTTTAGGCTTCTACCGGGCAATCCTTCCTTCAGACTATCAGTCAAGACTGAGGCTTGTCAGTAAAGAGCAGGCCCTGAGTAGATGGGATTATTATGGGCCGATAGGCAATTATAAAAATAAAGGATTTTTACCATTACTGTTTCCAGCCCCCAAGGATAACTGTGCTGTCCATAAACCCTATAAAGGGCAGCTGCCTTCATTTATGACATGGGTGCAACCGTGGAGTGATTTCACTTCTGGTCGGGTAGAAATTATCCCCGGGGATGGCGGTTATTATTCATTTTTGTCGAGGTGAATGGTAATGAGCTACTATAAAATAATACTGGTGATGATTATTTTGATTTTCTTGTCACCGCTGTTAATACCCTGGCCAGATAAATTAGAATATCGGGAAAGCGATCTTTTTGACTACTATTTCTATACTGATGTTGATATCAAACAGACTCCAAGGATATCAAATAATTATCGCTTTGAATATATTTCTCCTGATGGAAGTACACGGGAAACAAACCTTGTTGTTTTTTACGGTGGTGATGTGGGAATTATTCGTGATTATCTAACAGGTCTTGGTTTTCATCTTTATGATTATAGTGATAATGGAAGAGAAGAACTTTGGATATCAAATGATAATCGTCGATTTACTTTTTCTATTGTTACTAACAAGAAAAAAGATTTGGTCAGTTTAATAAAAACAATGCGTTGAGGGTAAGTTTTTGCTCTGGAAATGGCTCTTTATAAAATTACAGGGGTTGAATATATGGGGATGGGTGAATCACTTGGCGGCGGGATATCATTTATATCTGAAAATACGCTGAATCGTTATCAATTGTATATCCCTTCATGTAAATCGATACTGGATGTTATTAACTTTAATGGTACAGAGGAAATGAGTTCGCTGTATCGATACGTAGTACATTTTTCCAGCCAGGATAAAGATATTGCGGCCGAATCGATACTTAGAAAATCAACGACATTGACTATGGGAATGGGGAAGTTAAGTGAGTTAACTGCCCGTAAAATGGTACATGGTATTGTGACATCTTTCCATCGTATCAGTGGTTCAAAAGACCAGGCAATTTATCAGATAATCATTGAACCCTTTGTCGCGTTGCTGAAAAACCAATTTCGTACACACCGTTTTTTTATTAATATGTCAGTTCCGGAAGTTGTTACTAAAATTTTACAAGAGCATGGTTTAAAAGACTGGGAATATAATTTTGATTTAGTAATGGAATATCCCAAAAGAGAGCAAATTAATCAGTATCAGGAGAGTGATCTGGTTTTTATTGAACGCCTGCTCTCTGAGGTTGGGATTTTCTTCTTCTTTAGGCTTCAGCCTGATGCTGGCACCGAGGTGATCTATTTTGCTGACAAACAAAGCGCATGGGAGTTTGGCAAAACATTACCGCTGAATAGTCCCTCCGGAATGAATGACAATGGCATCGACTCAGTCTGGGATATTCAGTTCCAACAGTCTGCGGTGCAGGCATCGGTTACTGCCGGGGATTATAACCATCGCCAGGCTCAGAAAATATTATTTTCTGCACAAACCGATATGACTTACGGTGAAGGTGACGGGGTGACTTACGGGGATGTTTACCACTATCGCCCACGCCATCTTGAAACGGGTGATAAGGTTTCGCCGGCGCCTGAAACAGGGAATTTTTGGGCGCGTCTGGAACATGAGCGTTATCTCTCCTCACAAGCGACAATCACTGGATTATCAACCGATGTAAGCCTCAGCCCGGCTCAGGTCCTGAATATTACGGAATCGACACCTGTCCCAACGCTTCCTGCCAGTGTGCGTAACAGCTTGCTGGTTACGGCGGTTTCATTCAGCGCAAGTCGAAAGGAAGCGCTACAAGTGGTGTTGATGGCGACCATTTACAGTGAAACGCGCTGTTGGAGACCTCCACTCAAACCGCGGCCAGTGATTAGCGGCACGCTAATGGCACGTGTTTCAAGCCCGAAAAAGAATGATGAATATGCTCATTTAAATCAGAGCGGGCTTTATTGGGTTAAGTTTGATGCGGACCGCGATGCTAAACAACAGGGCTACGAAAGTATGCCAGTACGCCTGGCCAAACCCTACGGCGGCGACACTTATGGTATTCACTTCCCGCTGATACAGGGTACAGAAGTGGCGGTGGCGTTCCATGAAGGGGACCCGGACCGGCCCTATATCGCCCATGCGCTGCATGACTCCCGGCATCCGGACCACGTGACACAGGCAAACCATACCCGCAACGTCATCCGCACGCCCGCGAACAACAAGCTGCGCATGGAGGACAAACGGGGTGAGGAACACGTCAAGCTCAGCACCGAGTACGGAGGGAAGACACAGCTTAATCTGGGGCATAACGTGGATGCGGGGCGTGCGCTGCGGGGAGAGGGGGCCGAGCTGCGCACAGACGACTGGGTGGCGGTACGCGGAGGTAAAGGGGTTCTGATAACTGCAGAGATGCAGGCGGAAGCTGTAGATCGGATGCTGGAGATGGACGGTGTGATACGTCAGCTTGAGCAGGCGTTGTCACTGGCAAGGAGCCTGCAGCGGTCAGCGGAGACGGCAAAGGCAACGGCGGGAGACACTGCGAGCCAGCAGACGCTGAATGATGCGCTGGAGGAACTGGCTCAGCCGGGTCTTATTCTGCATGCGCCAGCGGGCGTAGGGATGATGAGTGCGAAGGCCGTACGGGTGTCCTCGGGCACGGACAGCGTGGGAATAATGTCGGGGCACAATACGGACATCAGCACCGGCAGGTCGTTTACGGTGGCGGCGAGCGATACGGTAAGCCTGTATGCGCAGGGACAGGGAATGCAGCTGTATGCGGCAAAGGGAAAAGTGGATCTTCAGGCCCAAGATGATGAAATGGGGGTGACGGCGAAGAACGATATTACGGTAAGCAGCACAGAGGGGAAAATCACCGTGAATGCGAGCGAGGAGCTCTTGCTAAGCTGTGGCGGGGCGTATATCCGGCTGAAAGGGGGGAATATCGAACTGGGATGCCCGAAGAACATTCTGCTGAAGTCAATGAATGTGCAGAAATTAGGGGCTACAAGTCTAAATACGCCACTAGAGGAGTTGCCGCGAGGATTTTGTGAAGGATTTACAGTTAAAAATAAAGAAACAGGTAAGCCTGTACCTTTTGTCCAATACCGGATTACCACTGGTGAGGGAAATGTTTATGAGGGTGTTTCAGATCAATATGGCAAAACAATGCCAATATATACGGCAGCCCCAACAAAACTAAAAATAGAACAAGTAAAAAAAGGTAATTCATAAAATGTGGTTTATGAGGTGAGGGTATGAACTGTAATAATGTTAATAGATCTTTTGTTGCACTCCTTTCTATTTTTTTTATTGTATCGTGTAAGAGTTATGATGTAAGAATGCTAGAGGCAATGTCTGAGTCTGGCGATCATAAGGCTCAGGGCAATCTTGGCTTTATGTATCAATATGGTTATGGTGTTCGGGCAAATTATAATGAGTCTTTAAAGTGGTATAAACTTGCGGCAAGTGATGGTGATCCTCTTGCTGAAGGTACTGTAGGCAGGCTTTATTTTGAGAAACAAGATTATAAAAATGCTCTTCCTTGGTTTAAAAAATGTGCCTTACATGATATCCAATCTGGTACAGAAAGAAAAACGGAACAGGCTATTCTTGCTTGTCAGGGAATGGTTGGCACAATGTATTTATATGGACAAGGCGTTCCAGTAAATAAACCGGAAGCTAAAGTATGGCTGAAAAAGGCAGCAGATCAAGGAGAAGGGTCTGCACAATGCTATGTAGGTGATTTTTATTATCTCGATCGGGATTATAAATCAGCCTATCCTTATCTCCAAAGTGCCTTGGAGAAGGGTTGTGCGAATGCAGCAAAATACTTGAGTGATATGTACAATAATGGCTTTTTTGTAGAAAAAGATAGTCAGCGATCGAAAGAATTATATGAAAAGTATCTCCGTCTCAAGAGTTATGACTAGGATGTCATATTCGTAATTTACATAATTAAATTATAGATGACAGGAGTTGGAATCCATCCATGTCATCTGACTGTGTATTCGGTAGATTATGTTTATCCCATCTCAGATGTTCTTAACTTAAAGTAACGAAAAGGAATTCTAATTATGGCAGAAGTGACAACATCTACTCAGTGCAAATATCCTGATTTTTTTATAGAAAATGAGGCATTCGATTGGGTAGAGTTCCAGTTAGTGGACGAATTAGGTGATACCGTAGCCAATATGGAGTGGTTTGCCGAAAATGAGGCTACAAGGTGCGGTTTGATTCCACGCTATACTGGCTATAGTGATGCCAATGGAATAATAAAGATTAAAGATATACATCCATTGCCTTTGACTTTAAAAATCCAGTCTCAGCCATTGGTTGATGAGATGGAGAACCGAGCCTTACGGTTTGAAAGAGATGAGGATAATTCAAAGGTCAAAAAACTCTCCTCTGAGAATAACTATGGATATCAATATGTCAGGGTCGGACAACTCTGCAATGTCAGACCCACACTAGATAAATGGGATGGAATTGTTCTACCAGAATTCCATTTCCCTTTGGATAAAACGTATAAAGGCGTTACCGTTCATGTGGCGGATCTTAATAAACGTACAATGATCGAAATTTGTCCATTCCGTGCATGGACATTAATCTTGCATCACACAGCGAGTTATTCTCTGACTAATGCTTACAACCTGGGGATTATGGCCGATTTGGCTTACAGTTATGACTCGGAAACTGACCGTAATTCGGTATATGGATTCTTTTGTATTCAATGTCTGGATCTGTCGTCAATTCCCGTTTTGGAAGATGGAAAACATCGATTCCCTGCTATTGTCACCGATGTCCCTTTTCGTGAACGGCATTCTAAACCCATTTTTATAGATACGGCAGATGAAGAGGAAGGGGAAACTCAGCTATTTTATGTTACGACGAAAACGCAGGGGATTGTGGCCTGGCGTGGTACAGAGATGAGTAAGCTCAGTGATTTATGGACAGACGCAAGTTTTATGCCGGTAGAGTGTTTTGATATTGTTCCTGAAGGGAAGATTCACGGTGGTTTTTTACAGGCATACCAGGTCGCAAAGAAAAATTATTCTGAGATATTTAGGCAAATTAAGGATGATGGAAAACAATTGGAGCTATTCATCTGCGGGCATAGTCTGGGAGGTTCGCTTGCGCTGATTCACTGCGCAGAAATAAGAGATCTTAATCCGTTGCTGTATACATATGGTATGCCAAGGACATTAACTGCTTCTGCCGTTAAATATTTAACAAATCTCACCCATTTTCGTCATGTTAATGACGCAGACACCATTCCAAGCGTTCCGCCTGATGCGAATCTTGATAACTGGTTTTATGACTTATGGGGACCAGTAGGTGGCACGCTGGGTTTTTTCTGGTCGGTAATAGAACTCATGCCTCAAGCGCTAGGGTTGAAGTTTTGGGAATGTTTTTGGCATCATGGAAGTATTGCCGTATTTTTTAACACCACCCAAACGACGGAATGGAAGGAGTGTAAGGTACCCAACAACTCTTCTTCATGCCGCAGGATTCGTAAACGTCTTCCCATCGAGACCAGATTGTATTTGGTTCCTGAACTTATTTTAGAGGCCAGTCAAAAGGCGAATGAAGCACAAAAAAGATTCACTCAATTATTAACAATGATGGATAAAGAAGACTGGTTTCCTCCCTATACTAACCCTGATTTAGATCATGCGACGAACGTTGGCAGGCATTCCATGCCAGATCAATATTTGAGTTATCTTAATAACCAACTAAAAGAATGTACTCAGCCAACATTGACCATGATGAGGAGAATCAACAGAGAGAAATTTTTAAAGCAAATGAAAACGTATGAGAGTAGTTCCCCGGTGGAAGAGTTTACAAGAAATAGTGCTTTCATTGAGATTCATGATGTAGTCGCATCGACGCTGGATATGACGCGTGGAGTTAAGGGAGGAAATGAAGCCTTGGAATATATAAAGCCACTTAACTTTGAGGAGTTTGAGCTATGATTGAAAAATGCTTTATTTTAACTTTAGTGCTTATGTTATCGGGCTGCGCTTCAGAGCGGAACCGGACATTATCTCCTCCAGAGGATACCCAATGGGTCACAGTAGGAGTCAACGTCCCTGAAGAACTTATGGTGCTTCCTTTGGCGGTAATTTATCGTTCAGAAATATGTAAACGCACCCGGCATAATTCGTCCGGGGAAGCTTATGAAGTTCCCGGGTATAACTCAATGGAATTTCCATTATCCCAAAAAGATAGTATAAAGAATTTCTATGATGTGAAACTTGCCCGGCAAGGCGGAGGGCGTTGTCAATGGCATCTGTCTGTGGCAGATATACTGTTGCAATACAAAAATACCCTACAGTTTGGTCAGGGTACAGAGTCGGTAAAAAGTAGAATCAGGCTGGAATTTGATTACCTTGCGGCGAATCAAGGTGGTTGGCATCAAAGGATCAACAGTGATGGCTTGATTTCAAAAGATTATTTTCCATATTTAACTGAGGATTTTATTGGTGGTTATGACAAAGCTATATGGATATATAATGGAAAAATGGACGAGCGGTACTCTGCGTTAAATATAAATTCGATTACATTTTATCCCCTGTTGCATTCAGATAAATTAATAAGGAGCATAGGCCCGAAAAAGAAAGAGAAAGGAGCTTATAGGACGTTGATTTATCCTGATGGTACGACGATTCCGATAACTGAAGCCTTTCCTGATATTGATGTATTGAAGAAATTTATAAAGTGATGAAGGGCAGAGCAATCGCTCATATTATTACAAATACAAATCTCTTTATTCATTTCAACTGATTTAAGTTAACTGGCTGTTCATGGATTAAAATCTTTGTCGAGGGGTTGGCATATGATATGGACATATTTTTTCGCACCACTGGTAATGTTATCGGGCTGCGTTTCAGAGCGGAACCGGACATTATCCTCCCAGAAGATACTCAATGGGTCATGGTGGGAGAACCATGTACCTGAAGAGCTGGTCGTGATGGCAGGGTTATATTAGATGAATATTGATGTGGGGATATTCGTGAAGAAACTTGGTAAACCGTATCGAGAAATTTATAGCTAAGGCTTATAGGAGTGGCTGTAGCTTACATATTACCAGCTCCAGAACAAAATATTACGGCCTCATTTAATTATAATATTCATTTGTATAAATAATGACTTTTTTATTGGCACACGCCAAAGGAATTCACACTGCGCAGGAAAACGGTTGGATGGGAAGGCGCTTTTCTTGGAATCAGCCCTATGTGGGCCGACAGATTTGAACTGGTTCAGCCATTGCCACGGGGGCTGACACCTGAACAATTGTCCACATTGAAACATTCCTCAGATTTGAAGGAGAAGAAACAGGAATTAATCGCCGCAACGCAAGGGCAATTGGACGTTTTACATCGCCTGTCACCTTTGTGGTCAAGAGAATATGCCGCATCATTAGCACAGCAGTTAGTCACCCTGTGGCCGGAAGAATCGCAGACTACGGTATTCGCCAGCGGATTACAGAAACAGTTAAACACGGAAGCGTTGCCGGAAAGTGCTCTGCAAAACTGGCATCATGCCCAGCAGGGGCTGGAGGCGTTAACTGCCCAGCTAAATTCGCTTGATGAACGTAAAGGTAAATATCTGACGGGTTCGGAGCTGAAATCAGCTATTTTCACTATCCGCCGACAGCTTGACCAATCGCCGCCGACAGAAGAGTTATTGCGTCAAATTGATGAGGAGTTAAAAAAGCAGGGAAGTGTATCACCCGCTTTGTATCAGCAACTCGATATGCGGATTAATCAGCTTCTTAATCGTTATGTGCTGTTGAAACAAAGTTCGGTGAGGAGAGAATAGTGATTATTCGCCAAAAGCAAAAACCCGCCTTTTGGGCGGGTTCTTCTAAATAGTGGTGCCCGGACTCGGACTAACGCTGTAAGCGTTGAACAGCGCGCTTGTCGCGCTGGCCCCGAAGGGGTGAGCCGCTGGCGGCGAATAATCGAACGAAGTTCGATGAAGAGTCCGTTTCGCCAAAAGCAAAAAACCCGCCATAGGCGGGTTCTTCTAAATAGTGGTGCCCGGACTCGGAATCGAACCAAGGACACGGGGATTTTCAATCCCCTGCTCTACCGACTGAGCTATCCGGGCAACGAGGCGCATTAAAACCGATTCGCTTCGTTTCGTCAACGAAATTTCTTCAAATCAACGCAGACTGCACAATCTATCACCACATTGTTGCTATTGCACGCATTCTCAGGCAAAAAATGCCGTCCACGCGGCGGAAAGCGGCATTGCCAGCAGAAGGGCAGGAAGCATATTCACAACCGCAAACATTTTGATTCCACAAATACGTAAACCGGTTGCCAACAACAGTAGCCCACCTACGGCGCTGAAATCGGCCATCATGGCTGGCGTCGTTAGGGGCAAAATCATTGCCGCGCAGGTGGCAAGCGTTAGCTGGATTGCCAGCATTGGTACACAAATTGCCGATACCGCGATACCTAATGAACAGGCAAAAATGATGGCCGTGAAGAAATCAAGAAACGACTTGGCGATTAAAATATTCGGATCGCCGGTCATCCCTTCATGTATCGCCCCGAAGATCCCGGTACCACTGGCGCAAAATAGCACGATGATGGCCACATAGCTCTGGATGAAGGATTCGTGCGTGGTGTTGGCATCCGACCGGGTGAAAAGCTGCTGCGCTTTGGCAACCGCGGTATTGATCCCTTTTTCCAGATAACAGAACTCACCAATTAATGCACCGACCAACGTAGCCAGGACCATCACCGGTAGGTTAGCGCATTTGATAACCAGCAAAATACCAATTCCCAAAGAGCACAGTCCGAATATGGAGGTCATGGAGGCACGAATGCGTTCCGGTAAATGCTGGCTGAGTAGTGCGCCGAGAACACCACCAAATAAAATGGCGCCAGCATTAATAAAGGGTCCAATTACCACGTTTGCTCCTGCATACCCATTATCGTCTTGATGCTAAAGGCAATTCTCTGGGTAAAATATGTTTTCAGATTGCATTATTATGCCGCGATTGACAGGCGGATTGCTTGTTTATCTGTGAGGTTCAGGCTCCGGATTTTATCTTGCGCCTGAAAGTGAAAGGTGCCATGATTGCGCGAATTTTCTCCTGTCTGAATGGGGCTGCCTGGGATGATATTACTCCCCCTACATCGCCTTCAACATCGCCTTTTTGCGCGACGTTTGCCCCTTCCTGCGACTTATCTTTACGCTCCCACCATGCGGTGAGGGCAGCGCACGCTCACTGCAGGATAACAGTAAAATCAGAGGCTATCTGCTTTTACTGATGTCTGGCGGTCGGGGCTGGTAACCAGTTTGACCTGTCATTTCGTGGGCAAAGCAATATGGCTTTGTCCGGGACTTTTGATTTTCCCGAAACGGGTTATTGCGCTTATGAAATCAATGAAAATTGCCGCCAGTGGAGAACTGGTTTCTCGTCTGTCCAGCCATCGTCAGGTGGTGTCGCTGGACAGTACTGATTTTACTGACGTTGCGGCAGTCGTCATTACCGTTGCGGATAGCCGCAGCGGGATCCTTGCTTTGCTGAAACGCACCGGTTTTCATATACCCGTGTTTCTGTTCGCAGAGTCGGATGTTGATCTGCCGGCGGGCGTGAATGCGGTCATTCGCGGTCAGGCGCAGGACTGGCTGGAGCTGGAGTCTGCTGCCTGTCAGTATGAAGAAGATTTGCTGCCGCCGTTCTATGACACGTTGACTCAGTATGTCGAGATGGGGAACAGCACATTTGCCTGCCCAGGACATCAACACGGTGAGTTCTTTAAAAAGCATCCCGCGGGGCGCCATTTCTACGAGTTCTTTGGCGAGAATCTGTTTCGCGCGGATATGTGCAACGCCGACGTTAAGCTTGGCGATCTGCTGATTCATGAAGGCTCGGCGAAACATGCGCAGAAATTTGCCGCGAAAGTTTTCCACGCGGATAAAACCTACTTTGTGCTGAACGGGACCTCTGCGGCCAATAAAGTAGTAACCAATGCGCTGCTGACGCGCGGCGATCTGGTGCTGTTTGACCGTAATAACCATAAGTCGAACCACCACGGTGCGCTGATCCAGGCGGGTGCGACGCCGGTGTATCTGGAAGCGGCGCGTAATCCGTTTGGCTTTATTGGCGGTATTGACGAGCACTGCTTTGATGAGGAGTACCTGCGCCAGCAACTTCGCGAGGTTGCGCCGCAAAAGGCCGATCAACCGCGCCCGTTTCGTCTGGCGATCATTCAGCTCGGCACCTATGACGGTACGATCTACAACGCCCGGCAGGTGATCGACAAGATCGGTCATCTGTGTGATTACATCCTGTTTGACTCCGCATGGGTCGGCTACGAACAATTTATTCCGATGATGGCCGATGGGTCACCGCTGCTGTTGGATCTCGATGCTAACGATCCGGGGATCTTTGTCACCCAGTCAGTACACAAACAGCAGGCCGGATTCTCGCAAACTTCGCAGATCCACAAAAAGGATAACCATATTCGCGGTCAGGCGCGGTTCTGCCCGCATAAGCGTCTGAATAATGCATTTATGCTGCATGCTTCCACCAGTCCGTTTTACCCGCTGTTTGCGGCGCTGGACATTAACGCCAAAATCCATGAAGGCGAGAGCGGCCGTCGGCTATGGGCGGAGTGTGTGACGCTGGGCATTGAGGCCCGTAAAGCGATACTTACCCGCTGTAAGATGATTCAGCCGTTTATTCCCCCGGTAGTTGATGGCAAACCGTGGGAAAGCTATCCGACGCAGGTGATTGCCAGCGAGCGCCGCTTCTTTAGCTTTGAACCAGGTGCTAAATGGCATGGTTTTTCCGGCTACGCGCGCGACCAGTATTTCGTCGATCCTTGCAAACTGCTGTTAACCACTCCGGGCATTGACGCACAAACCGGGCAATATACCGAGTTTGGTATTCCGGCGACGATTCTGGCGCATTACCTGCGTGAAAACGGCATCGTGCCGGAGAAATGCGACCTTAACTCGATTCTGTTCCTGCTGACCCCGGCAGAAAGCGCAGAGAAACTGGCGCAACTGGTGGCGATGCTGGCGCAGTTTGAGCAGCATATTGAAGACGATACGCCGCTGGCAGATGTGCTGCCCACTATCTTCAACAAGTATCCGGTACGCTATCGGGATTACACGCTGCGTGAACTGTGCCAGGAGATGCACTCACTGTACGTCAGCTTTGATGTGAAAGATCTGCAAAAAGCGATGTTCCGTCAGGAAAGTTTACCTGCCGTGGCGATGAACCCACAGGATGCGAACAGCGCTTTTATCCGTGGTGATGTTGAACTGGTGCGGATTAGTGAAGCAGCTGGCCGCATTGCGGCGGAAGGTGCGCTGCCTTATCCTCCGGGCGTGCTGTGCGTGGTACCGGGCGAAGTATGGGGTGGGGCGGTACAGCAATATTTCCTGGCGCTGGAAGAGGGCGTAAACCTGCTGCCAGGCTTCTCGCCGGAGCTGCAAGGAGTTTACAGTGAAACGGATGCAGACGGTATTAAGCGTCTGTATGGATATGTGGTGAAGTAAGTGCAAAAAAAGCGGGTTACCTTTTGGCAACCCGCTTTTCTCTGCGTAAACGTTAGTGCGCGATAGTCTGGGTGCCTGCTGGAACGCGTACGTGTTTGTATTTAAACAGCGCAACGAAGGCAAAAGCCAGAACCAGCGAGTAACCTGCGAAGATCAACCACACGGTCTGCCAGTCGGTAATACCGTTCAGCGTATAGTGTTCAACGACTTTACCGCTCACCAGTCCGCCCAGAATACAACCGAAACCGTTGGTCATCATCAGGAACATACCCTGTGCGCTGGCGCGGATTTCAGGGCGTACTTCTTTCTCCACGAACACGGAACCAGAGATGTTGAAGAAGTCGAAGGCGCAGCCGTAAACAATCATCGACAGAACCAGCAGCACGGTACCGAACGGAGTTGGATCGCCGTAGGCAAACAGGCCGAAGCGCAGCATCCACGCCACAATACTGATAAGCATCACGTTCTTAATACCGTAACGGCTTAAGAAGAACGGGATGGTCAGGATAAACAGCGTCTCGGAAATCTGTGAAATCGACATCATCACCGATGCGTGTTCCACGATAAAGCTACCGGAGAACAGTGGGTTGTTATCGAAGCTGTGCAGGAAGGTGTTACCAAACATATTGGTAATCTGCAGCTCTGCGCCCAGCATCATTGAGAAGATGAAGAAAATCGCCATACGCTTGTTTTTAAACAGCGCGAAAGCATCCAGACCGAGCATTGATGTCCAGCTCTGGTTTTTCTGCTGATTGGCAACCGGAATATGCGGCAGCGTCAGGGTGAACAGTACCAGTACCAGGGACAATGTCGCACCGATATACAGCTGCATATGGCTCAGTTCAAAGCCGGAGAAGCTCACGGCCCACATCGCCAGAATAAAGCCGATGGTGCCCCAGATACGAATTGGCGGGAAGTCGGTAACGATATCCATCCCGGCAGATTGCAGGCGATAGTAGGAGATGGTGTTGATTAGCCCCAGTGTTGGCATATAGGCCAGGGAGTTAAGCAAGATCACAAAGAACATTGCCCCTGGCGTGGTGACTTCGGCTGCGGCAAACAGCGTTCCTGCGCCGACCAAGTGGCAAAGGGCGTAAACCCACTTCGCACTGATCCATTTATCGGCCACGATCCCTAACAGCGTTGGCATAAACACGGCGGCGATCCCCAGCGAGCTATACACCGCGCCAATGGATGCACCATCGAATTTAAGGGTGACAAACATATAGGAGCCGAGGGTAGTGAGCCAACTACCCCATAAGCAGAACTGCAGAAACGAGAGAACTTTCAGCTGCAGCTTAAGATTCATGTTAATTTCCTCACACCGTAATGCGGATGAATGTTTTAAAAGGCACATTTGCCGTGGCTATATGATGTGATTCTATCAATGAGAGGCACTCTTTTTTTGTTACCTGTGACAAATATTTGCAAACAATTTCTGATTGCAAAGCAAAAGAGTGATGGAGTTAACATTTTTGGTGCTTCAGGCCCCCGTTTTAGGGGGCTGAAGAGGAATACATTAGCGGCGTCGATAGGATTTTTGTGCGGAATTGACCTTGTAAAGGTATCGGCGTGATTCAGCAGAGGGATGTCGGGTGGTCAGCGTTTGATAAACGTCACCTGGAGACATGCTGTTAATGATATTCGCGGCCTGAATTTTATCGTTCGAGAACACGCGCAGCACGCTGCCCGCACCGCCGTTGTACGCGGTGATTACCGCATAGCGGCGTGAGGTCGGATTATCGATACCACCTAAATAGACATTGTTGAGCATTGCCAGATAGGCCGTGCCGGTATCAATGTTGCTGGCCGGGTCAAACAAGAAGCTACGGCTTGGTGTGCCTGAGCGCCCTTGCGAGCGGAACACATCTTTCCCGGCGCTGTGCTGTACCACCTGCATCAGTCCCAGCGCATCGGCATGGCTCACCGCATACGGGTTAAACGAGGATTCGGTTTGCATGATAGCCAGAATCAGCGACTCGTCGACGCCATACTTACGTGAAGCCTGACGCACCATACCGACGTATTTATGCGCGCGCTTATCAAGGTGGTTCGGCACCAGATTGATCGTCACGCTATAGATGATACGCAGGCCATTGCTGCGGCTTTTAAGTCGTGTTTGCAGCAGGTAGTTGGCAAAGTTGGTGGCACGCCCCTCCCAACGAATGGGCTGGCCGGTATTATCAACCACCTGTCCGTACAGGAATGGCTCTTTGGAAATCTTAATGTCGTCGACATCGGAATAGAGGTCGATAGAACCCGGATCATCGCCCATCAGCAATGTCTTGATAATCGCCCGACGCAGGTGTCCGGCGGGATCTGTCCCGGCAATGGTCTCGACGGTTATCGTACCGTCATCAAAGTTGATATGGCTGCGGGTTTGATACTGATCGGTATACTTGACGTAGTCCTTCGGACCCGCAATCAGCACTTCCTTAAATCCCCACAAATTCTCAATATTATGGGCAAATTGCCCCATCAGAATATCAAAACCGTTGGTATCCTTGACCCAGGCTTCGTTATAGGTATCGCCTTTTTTGGTCGAACTGGAACAGGAGATGAGCAACGGCGCAATAACGGCAAGCGCGAGAAATTTTTTCATCATTCCGGGAGTGCGTGTTGTGTTTGTTGTTTGCAAGGACCAGATTAAAACGTAGGCCGGATAAGCGCAGCGCCATCCGGCAACGGTTCTTATGATTCTGGCGTATAGCCTTCAATATGCACATCCTTACCTTCAAACAGGAAGTTAATCATCTCCTGTTCCAGTAACTTACGGTGTTCGACGTTCATCATATTGAGTTTTTTCTCGTTAATCAGCATGGTCTGTTTATGCTGCCATTGCGCCCATGCTTCTTTAGAAATCTCGTTATAAATGCGTTTTCCCAGATCGCCCGGGTACAGCTGAAAATCCTGGCCTTCTGCTTCGCGTTGCAGGAAAGTGCAAAAAATCGTTCTGCTCATAAAAAGTCCTCTCTATCGTCCGGTACGTTAAACGTGTGTACCGGCACGTAATTGCTGTAACAAACGCTCCACGGGAGCCGCCAGTCCGACCGACGGCGGTTGCGCTAAGTTATACCAGAGCGCGTTGCCTTCATCCATGCATGAGGTGAATGAAGACACGGGAAGCCACATAGGCACAATATCTAAGTGGAAATGGCTAAAGGTATGGCGAAACGCATTAAGTTGGGTCAGATTATCTGCGTTAATTTGTCGTTGCGCCAGCCAGTTGCGCAGTCCATCTTCGTCGTCAAACTGCGGAAAACAGTATAAACCACCCCACAAGCCGCTGGGCGGTCGCTGTGAGAGCAGCACTTCGTCATCATGCTGCATCAGTAAAAAATAGCCCGTTCGTTCCGGTAGCGTCTGTTTGGGCTTTTTACCGGGATACAGCGCCCAACTTGCATTGGCGCTCGCCACACAGCCATTTTCCAACGGACACAGGGAACATTTAGGTTTTGAGCGCGTACAGACCATCGCGCCTAAATCCATCATCGCCTGATTAAAACGCTCAACACCCTGGGCCGGCGTAACTTGCTCGCTCAGCTCCCACAGCTTCTTTTCGACCTCTTTTTTACCCGGCCAGCCGCTTACAGCATAACAGCGAGCCAGCACGCGTTTGACGTTACCGTCGAGAATCGGAAAATGCTGACCCAGAGAGAGGGAAAGGATCGCGCCTGCGGTTGAACGTCCGACGCCAGGTAGGGCGGCTACTTCATCAAAGGTTTGCGGAAATATACCGCTATGCAGCGTCACAACCTGCTGCGCGGCTTTATGCAGATTTCGCGCACGGGCGTAATAACCCAGCCCGGTCCACAAATGCAGAACTTCATCCAGCGGCGCATGGGCTAAATCCGTTACCGTTGGGAAGCGCGCCATAAAGCGCTCAAAATAAGGGATAACGGTCGCAACCTGAGTTTGTTGCAGCATTACCTCAGAGAGCCATACTTTGTAAGGCGTCTTGTCAATTTGCCAGGGCAGCGTTTTCCGCCCGTATTTGTCGTACCAGCTCAAAACCTGAGCCGAAAATTGAGACGCTTGCATGATTACCGTTTCATTATTGCCGGGGGCAAGATTGCAGCACAGCGGCAACGGGGTGTAAACCGGAACTTTCCGCTGCTCACTTTCTTCCTTTACTTGCATCCGGCAACTAACTTTGGATAATGCCCGTTTTCAGAACTCAAACACAGCAGACTAAACTTTTATGAAGAACGACGTCATTTCACCGGAATTTGATGAAAACGGCCGCCCTCTGCGCCGGATTCGTAGTTTTGTTCGTCGCCAGGGGCGACTGACGAAAGGGCAGGAACACGCGCTGGAAAACTACTGGCCGGTGATGGGCGTTGAGTTCAGCGAAGAGCCTGTAGATTTTGCAGAACTGTTTGGCCGTGACGCGCCAGTCACGCTGGAAATCGGTTTTGGTATGGGAGCGTCGCTGGTTGCAATGGCGAAAGCGCGTCCGGAACAGAATTTCCTCGGCATTGAGGTTCACTCACCGGGCGTTGGTGCGTGTCTGGCTTCAGCCCATGAAGAGGGTGTCGAGAACCTGCGCGTCATGTGCCATGATGCCGTTGAAGTCCTGCATAAAATGATTCCTGACAATTCTTTATCTATGGTTCAGCTGTTTTTCCCTGACCCGTGGCATAAAGCACGTCATAATAAACGCCGTATCGTTCAGGTACCGTTTGCTGAGCATATCTTAAGTAAGCTGAAGCTGGGCGGCGTGTTCCATATGGCGACCGACTGGGAAGCGTATGCGGAGCACATGCTTGAAGTGATGTCCTCGATTGACGGGTATAAAAACCAGTCAGAGAGTAACGATTATGTACCGCGCCCGGAATCGCGCCCGGTAACCAAATTTGAACAACGTGGTCATCGTCTTGGCCACGGCGTATGGGACTTAATGTTCGAGAGGGTGAAATAATGGCAAAGAACCGTAGCCGTCGTCTGCGTAAAAAGATGCACATCGAAGAATTCCAGGAAGTAGGATTTTCGGTTGCATGGCGTTTCCCGGAAGGTACATCTGGAGAGCAGGTCGATCAAATCGTTGATGACTTTATCAATGAAGTCATCGAACCGAACAAGCTGGCTTTTGACGGCAGCGGCTATCTGGCCTGGGAAGGTCTGATCTGTCTGCAGGAAATCGGCAAATGCACCGAAGAACACCAGGCAATCGTGCGTAAGTGGCTGGAAGAGCACAAACTCGAAGAAGTGCGTACCAGCGAACTTTTCGATATTTGGTGGGACTAAGTAGCACAGGGTCGGCAAATGCCGGCCCGATTTGTATTGAGGGAAAGATATGATGCGCAAAACGCTGCTGGCGGCAGTCCTAACGTTCACGGCGATGGCCGCACATGCAGATTACCAGTGCAGCGTCACCCCGCGTGACGATGTGATTTTGAGCCCACAAACGGTGCAGGTGAAGGGCGAGAATGGCGACCTGGTTATTACCCAGACTGGCGATGTCACCTTCAACGGTAAACAGTACAACCTGAACGCCGCACAGCGTGAGCAGGCTAAAGATTATCAGGCGGCGTTGCGTAGCAGCCTGCCGTGGATCGACGAAGGTGCCAGAGCGCGCGTAGAGAAAGGTCGCGTGGCGCTGGACAAAATCATCGCCAAAGAGGTCGGTGAAAGCAGCAACATGCGTGGCCGCTTAACCAAGCTGGATGCGCAATTGAAAGAGCAGATGAACCGCATCATCGAGCATCGAACTGATGGCCTGACTTTCCATTATAAGGCGATTGATCAGGTCCGCGCGGACGGACAACAGCTGGTTAATCAGGCGATGGGCGGCATTTTGCAGGACAGCATCAACGAAATGGGGGCGAAAGCCGTGCTCAAAGGCGGTGGTAATCCACTGCAGGGCGTACTCGGAAGCCTCGGTGGTTTGCAGACCTCAATTCAGAACGAATGGAAGAATCAGGAACAAGACTTCCAGCAGTTTGGCAAAGATGTCTGTTCCCGCGTTGTGACGCTGGAAAACGATCGTAAAACGCTGGTTAGCACTCTGAAATAATCTTCACCTCTTATTAACGGCACAGAAACATTCTGTGCCGTTTTATTTTGTATATTTCTGTTTTTTTGATATCCATCTCTAAGAACGGCAATTTGGTGGAGATATAAATCTGGTTAATTGGAACTCGTCACATTATTCATCTGTAGGATAGACATAATGCTGCAAATTCAAGTAACTGGAGAAATAACATGGAGTTTTTCAAGAAAACGGCACTTGCCGCACTGGTTATGGGTTTCAGCGGCGCGGCGCTTGCACTGCCAAACATCACCATTTTAGCGACCGGTGGGACGATTGCCGGCGGCGGTGATTCCGCGACAAAATCTAACTACACGGCAGGCAAGGTTGGCGTAGAAAATCTGGTTGAGGCCGTACCTCAATTGAAAGATATCGCTGTCGTTAAAGGCGAGCAGGTGGTGAATATCGGCTCCCAGGATATGAATGACGAAGTCTGGTTAACGCTGGCGAAAAAGATTAATACCGAGTGTGATAAAACCGACGGCTTCGTGGTAACACATGGTACGGATACCATGGAAGAAACCGCCTATTTCCTCGACCTGACCGTCAAGTGTAACAAACCGGTGGTGCTGGTCGGCGCAATGCGTCCGTCTACGGGTATGAGCGCTGATGGCCCGTTTAATCTGTATAACGCAGTAGTAACTGCCGCAGACAAAGCCTCTGCCAACCGCGGAGTGCTGGTGGTGATGAACGACACCGTTATGGATGGTCGTGACGTGACTAAAACCAACACTACCGACGTCGCTACCTTCAAATCCGTTAACTACGGCCCGTTGGGTTACATCCATAACGGTAAAATCGACTACCAGCGTACGCCTGCGCGTAAGCACACCACGTCTACTCCGTTCGATGTGTCTAAGCTGACCGAGCTGCCGAAAGTTGGAATTGTTTATAACTACGCTAACGCCTCCGATCTGCCGGCAAAAGCGCTGGTGGATGCGGGTTACGCCGGGATCGTCAGTGCGGGTGTAGGTAACGGTAACCTGTATAAAACCATTTTCGATACGCTGGCAACCGCCGCGCATAAAGGTACCGTTGTAGTGCGTTCATCCCGTGTACCAACGGGCGCCACTACACAGGATGCAGAAGTTGATGATGCAAAATACGGATTTGTGGCTTCAGGTTCCCTGAACCCGCAAAAAGCACGTGTTCTGCTGCAGCTTGCGCTGACTCAAACCAAGGATCCTAAGCAGATCCAGGAAATGTTTAATCAGTATTAATCGATGAAGGTGGCTGCGCTTACCGCCCTAACCCTGTAGGCCGGATAAGACGCAGCCGCCATCCGGCAATTTTCCTGATGACGCTACGCTTATCAGGCCTACATTCACCAGCCATCACTCCGCCAGAAACAGCTCCAGCAGCGAATTCAAGAACAGCTTACCGTGTTGGGTAATCTGCCAGTACTCATCGCATTCACTCAGGTAGCCCTGGGAAATAGCCTTATCGATCTGTCGACGAATAACGTCTTCGGTAAGACCGGTATATTGCGTAAACTCCGCGCGAGGCGCGGCTTCCAGCAGCCGGAAACGATTCATGAAGAACTCGAACGGCTTATCGGCTTCGGCAACATCGCGCTGGCTTTCGAGATAACGCCCTTGCATATACCCACGCGGATGCCGTGTTTTGGTGGTGCGCAGGATGCGTCCGTCAGGGAATGTGATCTTACCGTGCGCGCCGCAGCCAATGCCAAGATAGTCGCCAAAACGCCAGTAGTTAAGGTTGTGCTGACACTGATAACCCGGTCTGGCGTAGGCTGAGGTTTCGTACTGCTGATATCCCGCGGCGGTCAGCAGCTGGTGGCCTTGCTCAAAAATATCCCACAGCGCGTCATCGTCCGGTAATACCGGAGGACGAGAACCGAACAGCGTGTTGGGTTCGATGGTTAACTGATACCAGGAAAGATGCGGCGGGTTGAGCGCGATGGCCTGCTGTAAATCGCCCAGCGCCTCTTCCAGCGTCTGATCCGGCAAACCATGCATCAGGTCGAGGTTAAAGCTGCGTAGCCCCAGACCGCTCGCCAGGTGTGCTGCTCGTTTGGCTTCTTCCGGCCCGTGAATACGTCCCAGACGCTCAAGTTTGACGGAGCTAAAGCTCTGTACGCCAATCGAGATACGGTTGACGCCAGCGCGTTGATAATCCACAAAGCGGTCGGCTTCCACCGTCCCGGGATTCGCCTCCATCGTGATTTCTGCATCTGCGGCCAGATTCAGCCGTGCTTGCACGCCGTCGAGCAGCGTTTGCATCGCTGGGCCAGAAAGCAGGCTCGGCGTACCACCACCGATAAAAATCGTCTTTACTTCACGTCCCTGGGCGTGGGCCACCTCAGTATCCAGATCGCTCAGCAGATGCTGCACATAGTCGTCATGAGGGACTTCGCCCTTTAGTGCATGCGAGTTGAAGTCGCAGTACGGGCATTTCTGCACGCACCACGGGATGTGAATATAAAGACTTAGCGGCGGAAGCTTAACCATTGCGCAGGGCATCCAGCAACAGCTTCAGCGCCTGTCCGCGGTGAGAGATCGCACTCTTTTCTTCACGGGTCAGTTCGGCGGCGGTTTTCCCTTCAGACGGCACAAAGAAGATCGGGTCGTAGCCAAAACCACCGTTTCCGGCAGGTTCACGGGTAATCACGCCCGGCCAGCTTCCGTGGCACACAACAGGCGTTGGATCGTCTGCATGACGCATATACACCAGCACGCAGTGGAACTGCGCCTGGCGCTTGTCATCAGGAATATCCTGCAGGGTGTGAAGCAGTTTTTCCAGGTTCTGCTGATCGGTCGCATCTTCGCCGGAATAGCGGGCTGAATAGATACCCGGCGCGCCGCCAAGGGCATTTACTGCCAGACCTGAGTCATCAGCAATGGCCGGTAAGCCGGTAATTTGCGCGGCATGACGCGCCTTCAGAATGGCGTTCTCAATAAACGTCAGCCCGGTCTCGTCTGCAGAATCAACACCCAGTTCCGTTTGGGCAACAACATCAAGACCGAAATCACTCAGAAGAGAGGCGAGTTCACGCACTTTACCGGCATTGCCGGTCGCGAGGACAACTTTTTGCATGGGATACCTAATCAGTTAACGCCGCAATTTCGGGCGGGATCTGTTGCGGATGAATGATTTTAACCTGTTTGTGACGACCAAGCTCGCCCTTCTCAATGACGACCTGGCTTTTTGCCACACGGAACTGTTTGCCGAGAAACTTCACCAGATGGCTATTGGCCTGGCCATCTACTGGCGGGGCGGTAATGGCGACTTTAACTTCGTCGCCATGTAAACCCACAATACTGTCACGGCTGGCTTTAGGCTGAATGTAGAGCCGTAAAACCAGACCGTCGTCGCAGGGTGTAACGGCACTCATAGCGCCATCCACAGCCCCGGCAGCAGCATGTTGCCTGTCGCCTGCAACACTTCCGCGATGCCCATGTTAATAACGTAGAGCAGCAGAACCAGAATCATTGGGGAGAAATCGATCCCGCCCATGCCTGGAAGTATGCGACGGATAGGACGCAGCAGCGGATCTGCCAGTTGAATCAGCACGTACTCTACAGGACTGCGGCCCTGGCTGACCCAGCTCATAATTGCCATCACCAGCAGCACCCAGAAAATCAGCAGCCCGATAGTCTTCAGGACAATCAGTACGGCGGCGATCCAGATGATCGGCTGGAACGTGACCACCTTAAACAGCACGATTGCTTTGATAAAGCTGAGAACGAGCGCAACTAATGCCGATGCGCTGTCGATCGGCCCCATCGGGGGAATAATGCGGCGTAACGGCCCAATGATGGGCTGAGTGATTTTCACTATAAACTGCGAGAACGGGTTGTAAAAATCGCAGCGAGACCATTGCATCCACACGCGCAGCAGCAGCGCCATGGTATACAGCTCAATTACCGTTGAGAGCAGGAAGGTCAACGTATTCATGGTGTTCCTTAGTTTTCCTTATTTTTTAGTGTAATCACGAGCACCAAAAATGGCAGTGCCAATGCGCACCATCGTGCTACCCGCCGCGATGGCGGCATCCATATCATCAGACATTCCCAGTGAGAGAGTGTCGATGCCTGGGTAGCGTGTTTTCAACCCGGCAAATGCTACCGCCATTTGCTGTGCAACTTCAAACTGCCTTACATAATCTGACTCTGGAGCCGGAATCGCCATCAGACCACGCAGGGTAATGCGCGGCAGTGCAGCGACTTCAGCGGCTAGTGCATCAAGCTCTGCCAGCGAAATTCCTGACTTACTGTTCTCATCGCTGATATTAATTTGGATCAGTACATTGAGCGGCGGCAGTTCCGCCGGGCGCTGCTCGCTCAGACGGGCAGCGATACGCAGACGGTCGATCGTATGGCACCAGTCAAAGTGCTCGGCGACCAGACGACTTTTGTTGGACTGCAGCGGGCCGATAAAGTGCCACTGCAGATCGTTGACGCCTTTTTCCTGGAAGTAGCGGATTTTATCCACCCCTTCCTGCACATAGTTTTCACCGAAGGCTCGCTGCCCTGCGGTAATGGCTTCTTCGATGGCGCTCGCAGGTTTGGTTTTACTGACTGCAAGCAGCGTAACTTCTTCTGAAGACCGCCCGCAACGCGTCGCGGCGGCTGAGATTTTGTCCCGGACATGTGCCAGGTTATGCGCGATATCGTTCATTTTCCGAGGATGTTCATATGAATATGGAAGAAATAGTGGCCCTTAGTGTAAAGCATAACGTGTCGGATCTACACCTGTGCAATGCATGGCCTGCGCGCTGGCGCATACATGGAAAAGTCGAAATCGCACCATTTACTACACCTGGTGGGACTGTGGATGTGCTGAGTACAAAATGTGAGTCTGTAGGAAGATGTAAACAGATTTAACAAATAGAATTTTTAATTCGTTTTTATTTAGCTCAAGTTCGCTTTAATTTAAAGGTTTAAAGTAATAAAAACAGGTGTGAAATTATATCTCTAATAAAATTAAGCTATTACTTAATTGGTGGGGTGAATATTGTTGCTTATTTTATAACTAAACGATAATACACATTGCAAATATAAGTTTGGGACATGGTGATGATGTCAATAAATGGAGTTGGAAGCATTTAATGTTCATGCTAATGGTTCGCTTTGTGATATTTAATATTCTTCATTTATAAATGAGGTGTTGTAAATGTGGAATAAGGAAGCCGCTATAAATTTTGTTAGACATAATGCTCATCCACACGCTACGGGTTATTGTGCCAGGGCAGTAACAGCAGCTATCGAACATGGCGGCGTATCATTACATCATGATAATGCTAAAAATATGGGTAAATATTTAGTATTAGCTGGTTTTCGTGAAGTATATGGGAATCCTATAAAAGGTGATGTTGCTATAATCCAACCATATACTGGAGGAAATACAGCAGGTCATATGGCGATTTTTGATGGGCATTACTGGTGGTCAGATTTCAAGCAGGAACATGGCGTGTACCCCGGGC
This sequence comes from Citrobacter sp. Cpo040, assembly GCF_030332915.1. NCBI lineage: Bacteria > Pseudomonadati > Pseudomonadota > Gammaproteobacteria > Enterobacterales > Enterobacteriaceae > Citrobacter > Citrobacter sp. Cpo040. The sequence continues at coordinate 461,319 of NZ_JAOWGX010000037.1, read as the reverse complement.
CTGGTTATCGTAAAAGTCAGCCTTCGTATAAATTATATAGGCACAACTGATGAAGCGATTAATATTATTTACTTTTCTATTCTCATCATTTGCTATGGCAGAAATAGTTCCTGCTGATATGCAAGCATTAAAATTCAATGCCTGGTATATAAAGCAGATTGCTCATAATATCATTCCAGTTGCAGATAACCCGACGGCATTAGAGCCTTTTGTTAGTATTGATACATTGAATGAATTAAAACAAGCTTATATGAACAATGAGCTTGAAGAGGATTATTTTCTAAAGGTTCAGGATTTTGCAAATGAAGACTGGAGTAAGCATATTAGTATTGATCTAACTATAACTGATCCTATTTGTACCAATGTCTATTTAACATTTGGAACAGGTGAGTCATCTCAAAAAGTCATTGACTGCATGGTAGAAGAAAATGGTGTATGGAAAATCAAGAGCGTGGCTACTCGCCATTAGTTATTGTTTTCACCAATTGAAAATAATCCTGCGGTAATGGCTTCTTCGATGGCGCTCGCAGGTTTGGTTTTACTGACTGCAAGCAACGTAACTTCTTCTGAAGACCGCCCGCAACGCGTCGCGGCGGTTGAGATTTTGTCCCGGACATGTGCCAGGTTATGCGCGATATCGTTTATTTTCCGAGGATGTTCATATGAATATGGAAGAAATAGTGGCCCTTAGTGTAAAGCATAACGTGTCGGATCTACACCTGTGCAATGCATGGCCTGCGCGCTGGCGCATACATGGAAAAGTCGAAATCGCACCATTTACTCCGCCTGACGTGGAGAATCTGCTGATGTGCTGGCTCAGTGAGCAACAACAGGTACAGTGGCGGGAACAGGGGCAGGTAGATTTTGCTATTGCGCTGGCAGGTTCCCGGCGGCTGCGCGCCAGTGCTTTTGCTCATCAACAGGGAACCTCGCTGGCGCTAAGATTGCTCCCGCTTGATTGCCCACGTTTAGACGATCTCCAGACCCCTGACGTCATACCTGAACTGCTGCGCAGTGAAAATGGGTTAATTCTGGTGACAGGCGCTACCGGTAGCGGTAAATCAACGACCCTGGCGGCGATGGTTGAGTACCTTAATCAGCAAGTTGCTGGGCATATTCTGACGCTGGAAGACCCGATTGAATATCGCTACACCAGCCAGCGTTGTCTTATTCAACAACGGGAGGTGGGCGTGCACTGCGCTTCTTTTGCCGCTGGTTTACGCGGCGCGCTGCGTGAAGATCCCGACGTCATTTTGCTGGGCGAGCTACGCGACGTGGAAACCATTCGTCTGGCGTTAACCGCAGCGGAAACTGGGCATCTGGTGCTGGCAACGTTACATACGCGAGGGGCGGCGCAGGCCATCGCGCGGCTGGTGGACACCTTTTCGGCAACAGAGAAAGAGCCGGTGCGTAACCAACTGGCAGATAGCCTGAGGGCGGTACTTTCGCAAAAGCTGGAGGAAGATAAACAGGGAGGGCGCGTGGCGCTATTTGAGCTGCTCGTCAACACGCCAGCCGTGGGCAATTTGATTCGTGAAGGGAAAACGCATCAGCTACCCGGCGTAATTCAAACCGGGCAGCAGACAGGTATGCAGACATTTGCGCAAAGCCAGCAGCAGCGTCAGGCGCAGGGGCGGATTTAGTAGCCCTGCTCGAAATAGCTTTCGAGGATGACCACGGCAGAAGCGGAATCTACTTTGCCTTTATTCAACGCCCGATAACCGCCTTGTTCAAACAGGCCAGAGCGGGCTTCGACGGTGCTCAAGCGTTCATCGTGCAGCTTTACGGTTACGCCAAAGCGACCGTGAATACGGTTAGCGAACTTACGCGCGCGCGCGGTAAGGGGCTGTTCTGTGCCATCCATGTTGAGCGGCAGGCCTATGATAATTTCATCCGGCTGCCACTCTTTCAGCAGGCGTTCAATCAAACTCCAGTCCGGCGTACCGTCCTGCGCTTTGATGGCGGGCAACGGTCTGGCCGTACCGGTAATGCGCTGACCAACAGCAACACCAATACTTTTCGTACCAAAATCAAAAGAGAGTAATGTTCCGCTCATCAGGCATGTCCCGCCACGCCAGGCATGGTCTGAATATCTATCCCGATAAGCTTCGCCGCATCGCGCCAGCGGTCGGCAATCGGCGTTTTGAATAAGATGTTGAGGTCTGCTGGCGCCGTAAGCCAGGCGTTATCCAGTAGCTCTTGTTCCAGTTGACCTTTTTCCCATGATGAATAACCCAGCGCAACCAGCACTTCGGACGGTTGCTCCTGCGTACCCAGGGTTTCTAGTACATCGCGGGAGGTAGTGATGATGGTGTTATCTGAGATGCGAATACTGGAGGCAAAGCGTGACGGTGGAGTGTGGAGAATAAATCCACGGTCTTCCGCCAGCGGGCCGCCGAGCATCACTGGTTTATCCAGACGAATGGCCGGATCGCGTTCTTCTGGGGTAATCTTCAGCTTTTCCAGGATCCCTTCAATCTGTAAGTTTTCCAGAGGCTTATTGACGATAATCCCCATTGCTCCGTTCTCATTATGTTCACAGATGTACACCACGGAACGGCGGAAAATCGGATCCTGGAGAGCAGGCATGGCAATCAGAAAGTGATGCTGTAAATTCATTGTCAGAGGTTCTGTTTCCTGGTTCAAAAAAGCTACAGAGCCCAGTATGTGGGCAAAGCTCGAAGATGTCACCCTCTGAAGATAGCATTGCCGGATGGCGGCTTCGCCTAATCCGGCCTGCGGGGTGTAATTTCAGGCCGGATAAGACGCGATGGCGTCGCTATCCGGCAACATATTTATTTCTGCAAACGCGCTTCAATGGCATCCATCAGCATACCGGTAATCGAAACCGGGAACTCCGCTTCAATTTCACGAATACAGGTTGGGCTGGTGACGTTAATTTCCGTCAGACGATCGCCAATGATATCCAGACCGACAAAAATCAAACCTTTCGCTTTCAGCGTTGGCCCAATGCGACGTGCAATTTCCCAGTCGCTGTCGGTCAATGGACGCGGCTCACCACGACCACCTGCGGCCAGGTTGCCACGGGTTTCGCCGCCCTGCGGAATACGCGCCAGGCAATAAGGAACGGGTTCGCCATCGACCACCAGGACGCGTTTATCGCCATCTTTAATTGCTGGCAGATAGTTCTGCGCCATGCAGTAGCGGGTACCGTGTTCGGTCAGCGTTTCAGCAATGACGCCAAGGTTCGGGTCGCCTTCCTTCACACGGAAAATAGATGCGCCGCCCATACCATCAAGCGGTTTGAGAATGATGTCGCTGTGTTTTTGCCAGAAGGCTTTCAGCTGCGCTTTGTTACGCGTGACCAGCGTTTCCGGCGTCAGGTCGGCAAACCATGCGGTGAACAGCTTTTCGTTGCAGTCGCGCAGGCTCTGCGGTTTGTTGACGATCAGCGTCCCTTTTTCTTCTGCACGTTCCAGAATATAGGTTGCGTAGATGAACTCGGTATCAAATGGCGGATCCTTACGCATCAGAATAACGTCCAGGTCTGCCAGCGGGAGATCCTGCTCGCTCTTGAACTCATACCATTTGTCGTAGTTCTGCTCTACGCTCAGGGTACGCGTATGGGCGCGGGCTTCACCGTTGATCAGATAAAGATCGGCCATCTCCATATAATGAATTTCGTAACCGCGACGTTGCGCTTCCAGCAGCATAGCGAAGCTGGAATCTTTCTTGATGTTGATGCTTGCGATGGGATCCATCACGATGCCGAGCTTGATCATTGTCTTCTCCGTTTATGCCTTAGCCCAGATCGCCAAAACGCACCTGTAGCGCAGTAATGGCGGTGAGCGCGGTTGTCTCAGTACGCAGAACGCGAGGTCCTAACAGAATATCAGTAAACTGATAACGTGCGGTCATGGCAATTTCATCTGCCGACAACCCGCCTTCCGGGCCAATCAGCAAGCGGATGCGTTCCACCGGCAGCGGCAGCGTATTGATGCTGGCGCTGGCGCGCGGATGCAGGTTCAGTTTCAGACCTTCGTCCTGTTCCGCGCACCATGCTTCCAAATCCATTGCCGGGCGAATTTCGGGCACCCGGTTACGACCGCACTGTTCGCAGGCGGCAATGGCGATTTTCTGCCACTGCTGGAGCTTCTTGTTCAGGCGTTCACTGTCCAGTTTAACGCCGCAGCGCTCAGAAAAAAGTGGCGTAATGAGGCTTACACCCAGTTCGATCGATTTTTGGATAGTGAATTCCATTTTTTCACCGCGCGACATCACCTGACCCAGGTGGATGTGCAACGGCGACTCACGATCGTCGAGTTCAGCATTAAGTACCTTCACATCCACGCTTTTTTTACTGGCGTGGGTGATTTCAGCGTCGAATACCTGATTGCTGCCATCAAACAGCTGTAGCGCCTGGCCCGGTCCCATACGCAGCACGCGGCCGATATGGTTGGCTGCATCTTCACACAGTGAAATTTGGCTGCCGGAGGTGATTGGCTCAGGGTGATAAATGCGAGGAATGCGCATAGTTAAACATCCGCGTCATGGCCCTGTGCTACGAAAGGCCAGGGCATGGTTAAAAATATTGACGCTAGTGTAGGTTAGCTCTTTTGCGCCTGGCAAGCGCGTTGCACATATGGGTTATGGTTCCCCTGTACCTTTGCAATGCGTTCGTCGCGCTCACACTCCCAGTCGGTGACCGGATATTGCTTATTCCAGGCGTTAAAAAGCTGAGTTTGCTGGCGGGAGAGCGTTAGATCGTACTGGTCGCGCATGTAAAAATAGGTACGAGCAATGGCACCGCGGGCGCGGGCTGGCGGCTCGGCAACTTTCTCTTTGAAGTCGACCTTCATGGCGCATTGCCCATACTGACCCTCGCCACCGTTCCACTGGCTGTACATGAAGTTAGCGCGATCGCCATTTACCTCACCCACCGCAGGTTGCAGGTTATGCATGTCGCTTTCCATCTTACGATAGACCGGATCTTTGGCGCAGTTTTTACGCCCTCCGTCCTGCCAGCACTGACGCTGATGACCAAATTGCCAGGCGGGGACAACGTGCTCCCATTCAATTCGACTGGCGCGGTTTTCATTTTTTCGCACTTTATAGCCGCAGGATTCGAGGTCAACGACCCCTTTTTTGCCTTGCCAGTTAATTTTACAACCGCAGTAGAAATCGCCCGGCGCATCGGCGTTAACCTTGACGCCTGCTGCTTTTGCCTGAGAAAAACTGTTGATGCCTTCGGCTAAAACCGGGCCTGAAAACGCAGCGGCTAACAGGGCCGCAGCAAAAGAAAAATGACGGTACATCACAAACTCCGTGTCAAAACGAGCCCGCAACGTAGCGAAAGTTATTCCAGTATGCAATCAGTTAGGTCAGAAAAGTTCCTGATAATTCTGAAGATTATTCTGCAACCAGTGGTTCGCCGCAGTGAACACAGCGGTAGGTGGCCTCACCGCGTACAACGCGGTTATGGCGGCGGACGGTCAGTTGGTGCTCCTGACACTTACAGCGGTAAGTAAAAGTCTTGCGCTGCACCGATTGCAGTTCAAACTGATGCGTGCGCCGGGCCGGTACGCCCAGAACGCTTTCCATCATCCATTTCCACTCTTTCCCGTGTGGCGGCACGCGCCCAAAGTGCTTCCACACCAGTAAATGCGCCAGTTCATGGGGTACCACTTCGTTAATGAATGCGTCGACGTTTTCCATCAGCAGGACGGGATTAAGGCGAATTTCATAGGTTTGTAGCCACGCAGTGCCCGCGGCGGTGCCGCGCTGTTGGTAAACCAGCTTTGGCTCCGGGTATTGGCGTTCGAGCTTGAGATTGGCCTGGGCGAGTTTTTCCCGCAGGCTACGCATAACGGCTTGCTGGATGGCGATAGGGAGACGGGAGGTTTTCATAACGCCAGAGGATAGTGCGACAGGGAAGGGACTGCAAGAGGAAGGCTTCCTCCGCAGGGGAGGAAGCCTTTGGTGATTAGTCGTGTGCGCCAATTTCGCGCAGTTTACGACCTTTCATCAGGTTACGCTCAATGTGTTCCAGAGAGACGTTTTTAGTTTCAGGGATCAGCCACAGAGTCAGGAAGATGAACAGTACGTTCAGGCCGCCGTATACCCAGAAGGTGTTGGCGCTGCCCAGTGAGTTCAGCATCGTCAGGAAGGTTGCGCCGACGATCATGTTGGCAATCCAGTTGGTTGCAGTAGAGCAGGTGATGCCGAAATCGCGGCCTTTCAGCGGCTGGATTTCAGAGCACAGTACCCAAATCAGCGGACCGGCGCTCATGGCAAAGCCAACGATAAACATCAGCAGCATCAGTACTGCGAAGTATTGTGCGGATGCCGAGTGAATACCCACGTGCATCATTGTACCCAGCACGCCCATACCAACGGCCATCACGATAAAGCCAAGGATCAGCGTAGGCTTGCGGCCCCAACGGTCAACCAGGCCAATGGCGATAAAGGTTGCCAGCACGTTGGTCAGGCCGACGATAACAGTCCCCCACATCTGCTCGGTGGTGTTGGTGTAGCCCGCCAGCTCAAAGATTTTCGGTGCGTAATACATGATGACGTTCATCCCGGTGAACTGCTGCATCACCTGTAACAGAACGCCAAGGAATACTGCGCGACGGAAGTTGCTGTTTTCTTTAAACAACGCCCAGCCACTCTGCTTTACCTGCAGGCTTTCACGGATTTCATCCAGCTCGCGTTTGGCTTCTGCGCTGGTGTCACGCAGACGCAACAGGACGCGTTCGGCATCAACAAAACGACGTTTAGCTGCAAACCAACGTGGGCTGTCCGGCAGGAAGATAACGCCAACCAGCAGCAGCAGGGCAGGGATGATGATTACACCCAGCATCCAGCGCCATGCGCCGCTGTAGCTAAACGCTGTATCGGAAAGATACGCGCCCAAAATACCGATGGTGATCATCAGCTGATACATAGAGATCATGCTGCCACGAATCTTTTCCGGGGCAATTTCAGACAGGTACAGCGGCGCGGTATAAGACGCAACGCCTACAGCCAGGCCGAGCAGCACGCGGGAAACCAGCAGGACTTCAACGTTTGGCGCAGCGGCGGAGAACAGTGAACCCGCAACAAATAAGATCGCACCGATCATCAGGCTTTTTTTGCGTCCCAGTTTGAAGGAGAGCCAACCGCTGCCGACAGCACCTACCGCCGCACCAAACATCATGGAGCTCACCACCCATTCCTGAGTGTGCGGGGTAATTTGAAACTCGTCGGTGATGAACGGTAAAGCACCGGCAATAACACCGATATCCAGGCCAAAAAGTAATCCAGCCAGGGCTGCCAGAAAGCAGACAAAAAATGTCATGGCTTTGTTGGAACGCCCCGTTTTTTTATTGTCAGGCATGATGCCCTCCGGTTGGGTAGCTAGTTTTGTTGATGTTAAGGGTAGGTGAGTACGGGGTAAAAAAATGCGAATCACATCACATTAGTGTAATCGCTTACACTGCCATTCATGCAGCTTATTAGTTAACTAATTGAAAGTTAGTATTATTTATTGGGATTAAATAATGTTGGTCGTCTGAATTTAAGACAATGATGAAAGATAATGTAACAGTGATGCAAGTGTGCTGGCTAAGAGATGTTAATTCAAGGTAGAGGGAAATATGGTGTGATGTAATCGCTTTCATTTTCATTTAAAGCAATAGTAATCATCGCGGTTTGGTGATGGATGTGGGAGAGGAAATAGGTATAAAAAAGACCAGCGCGAGGCTGGTCTTCATAAGCGTTAAGTCTGGTTTAAATTACTTCAGACCGGCAGCGTCGCGCAGCAACTGTGCTTTGTCGGTTTTTTCCCATGGGAAATGTTCGCGACCAAAGTGACCGTAAGCAGCGGTTTCTTTGTAAATCGGGTGCAGCAGATCCAGCATCTGAATCAGGCCATACGGGCGCAGGTCGAAGAACTCACGTACCAGCAGGGTCAACTGCTCTGAAGGCACTTTTTCAGTACCGAACGTTTCCACCATGATAGATGTCGGTTCTGCCACGCCGATTGCGTAGGAAACCTGAATCTCACAACGGTCAGCCAGGCCTGCGGCAACGATGTTTTTCGCTACGTAACGGGCAGCATAGGCTGCGGAACGGTCAACTTTAGACGGATCTTTACCAGAGAATGCACCGCCGCCGTGACGCGCCATGCCGCCGTAGGTATCAACGATGATTTTACGACCGGTCAGACCGCAGTCGCCCATCGGGCCGCCGATAACGAAACGACCAGTTGGGTTGATGAAGAATTTGGTCGAAGCGGTCAGCCATTCAGTCGGCAGTACCGGCTTGATGATCTCTTCCATAACGGCTTCTTGCAGCGATTTCTGGTCGATATCTTCAGAGTGCTGAGTAGACAGAACAACCGCATCAATACCGACGATTTTGCCGTCGTCATACTGGAAGGTTACCTGGCTTTTGGCATCCGGACGCAGCCAGGATAAGGTGCCGTTTTTACGCACTTCAGCCTGACGCTGCACCAGACGGTGAGCATAGGTAATAGGTGCTGGCATCAGCACGTCGGTTTCGTTGGTTGCATAACCAAACATCAGGCCCTGGTCGCCTGCGCCCTGTTCCAGCGGATCAGCACGGTCAACACCCTGGTTGATGTCCGGAGACTGTTTACCAATCGCGCTCAGTACCGCGCAAGAGTTGGCGTCAAAGCCCATGTCGGAATGCACATAGCCAATTTCGCGAACCGTGTTACGGGTGATCTCTTCGATATCAACCCATGCGCTGGTGGTGATCTCACCGCCAACTAAAACCATACCGGTTTTGACGTAGGTTTCGCAGGCAACGCGTGCTTTTGGATCCTGTTCCAGGATTGCATCCAGCACAGCATCAGAGATTTGGTCAGCGATTTTGTCAGGATGCCCTTCTGATACGGACTCGGACGTAAAAAGGTGTTTTGCCATATTTAATTTCACCTAAGGAGAATTTGGTTAGCTCAAACTGTCGAGTGGAATAGTCATGTGTAGAAGATTCTACCATGAGTCTGCAGATGACGGACACTGGCAGTCTGAGTGTTAATCGGTATAGATGGATTAACATCTGGACGGCTATTTTAGGACAGTTCTTCGCCTGATTTCCAGCTTTTTTTGATTGAGGTCGCATTGTACTGAAAATGTAACTGGAAATTTTTCCTGACGGTGCTGGCAATGTGCATATTTATCTTTTGCATTTTCGTACTGTTGTCGGTATAAAACGCGGCGCGCGGCTCATACAAAAGCACACGACGTTTTCATCGTGTTGCCACTTCCAGCCGGGTTAAAACTTTAGCTTTGGCTTGTGGGTTCGTTCCGTAAGGAGCAACCGTGGAGGTGATACGAGATAATGAACCGTTGTATTCTGCAGAATCTGTCGCACCGTTCTGGTGTACATATGTCCCCCGCAATCTGCATCTCTGCTTTGCATACCTGTCGATGTTATATACACAAAATCATTTATGCTGCGTCGAGGCGGCAAGTGAATGAGTCCCCTGAACGTACGAGTAGTACGTGACTGGGGCGAATGAGCGTAGCCAACAAAGAGGCTGCATGAAGGATGAAGTGTATACCCATCTCGGCGTATCTCAGGACTCAAGAGCCGGTAACGGTCACTAAGAACTGAACAAGGGCGCTCTTGGTAAACAAGAGTTTTCTCGTGGTTTCGCCGAACTGTCAGCATTAAGTTCGGTTACGTGTTTACATTGATATGAAAAAGAAACCGGTCGCACAGTCGGAGCGTCAGCACTATCTGCTGCAAATTCTGCCTGTATTTGGGTTGTTATCGCGTCTTCGGATTGCGATAGTAGTCAACTGTTTTACACTTGTTAATAAAATTGAGGTTCGCTATGTCTGACGACATTTCTTTGGGTTCGCCTTCGTCAGCAGGCGAACACGGTGTACTACGCTCCATGCAGGAGGTTGCAATGAGTTCCCAGGAAGCCAGCAAGATGCTGCGTACTTACAATATTGCCTGGTGGGGTAATAACTACTACGACGTCAATGAACTGGGTCACATTAGCGTGTGCCCGGATCCGGACGTACCCGAAGCGCGCGTTGACCTTGCTGAGTTGGTGAAAGCCCGTGAAGCGCAGGGCCAGCGTTTGCCTGCATTGTTCTGCTTCCCGCAGATCCTGCAACACCGTCTGCGTTCGATTAACGCCGCGTTTAAACGTGCCCGTGAATCTTACGGTTACAACGGTGACTATTTCCTCGTTTACCCGATCAAGGTCAACCAGCACCGTCGCGTGATTGAATCGCTGATCCACTCTGGCGAACCGCTGGGACTGGAAGCGGGTTCCAAAGCTGAACTGATGGCCGTTCTGGCCCATGCCGGAATGACCCGTAGCGTGATCGTGTGTAACGGTTATAAAGACCGCGAATATATCCGTCTGGCGCTGATTGGCGAGAAGATGGGCCATAAGGTCTATCTGGTCATCGAGAAGATGTCTGAAATTGCAATCGTGCTGGATGAAGCTGAACGCCTGAATGTCGTTCCGCGTCTGGGCGTGCGTGCGCGTCTGGCGTCGCAGGGCTCTGGAAAGTGGCAGTCCTCCGGCGGGGAAAAATCGAAATTCGGCCTGGCGGCAAACCAGGTGCTGCAACTGGTCGAAATTCTGCGCGAGCGCGGTCGTCTGGACAGCATTCAGTTGCTGCACTTCCACCTTGGCTCGCAGATGGCGAACATTCGTGATATTGCCACCGGCGTACGTGAATCGGCGCGTTTCTACGTTGAGCTGCACAAGCTTGGCGTCAATATCCAGTGCTTCGACGTGGGCGGTGGTCTGGGCGTGGATTACGAAGGTACCCGTTCGCAGTCTGACTGTTCCGTAAACTACGGCCTGAACGAATACGCCAACAACATCATCTGGGCTATTGGCGACGCCTGCGAAGAACACGGTCTGCCGCATCCGACGGTAATCACCGAGTCTGGCCGCGCGGTTACCGCGCACCATACCGTGCTGGTATCAAACATTATCGGCGTTGAGCGTAGCGAACACACAGAAGCAACGCCTCCGGCTGATGATGCGCCGCGTGCTTTGCAAAGCATGTGGGAAACCTGGCAAGAAATGCATGAACCGGGAACCCGTCGTTCACTGCGTGAATGGCTGCACGACAGCCAGATGGATCTGCACGATATTCACGTTGGTTACTCTTCAGGTACCTTTAGCCTGCAAGAGCGCGCGTGGGCTGAGCAGCTTTATCTGAACATGTGCCATGAAGTGCAGAAACAACTCGACCCGAGCAACCGTGCGCACCGTCCGATTATCGACGAGCTGCAGGAGCGAATGGCGGATAAGATTTACGTCAACTTCTCGCTGTTCCAGTCGATGCCGGATGCGTGGGGGATTGATCAGCTGTTCCCGGTAATGCCGCTGGAAGGGTTGAACCAGGTGCCTGAACGCCGTGCGGTGCTGTTGGATATCACCTGCGACTCTGATGGTGCTATCGACCACTACGTTGACGGTGATGGCATCGCGACCACGATGCCGATGCCGGAATATGACCCGGAGAACCCGCCGATGCTGGGCTTCTTTATGGTGGGGGCGTACCAGGAGATCCTCGGCAACATGCACAACCTGTTTGGTGATACCGAAGCGGTTGACGTGTTCGTCTTCCCTGACGGCAGCGTAGAAGTGGAATTGTCCGACGAAGGGGATACTGTGGCGGATATGCTGCAGTACGTGCAGTTGGATCCGAATACCCTGCTGACGCAGTTCCGTGACCAGGTGAAAAACACCGATCTGGATACCGAGCTGCAGCAACAGTTCCTCGAAGAGTTTGAGGCCGGTCTGTACGGTTATACTTATCTCGAAGACGAGTAATTAAGACATATCTGCTTGAGGGCCGGCTTATTTATATAATCCGGCTCTTTTTTTATTGATGGAATCTGAAATATAGTCACAACCCTTTCTTTTATTTTTTAATACACCTACTGTTTCCGCTGTAATAAATCGGAAACAGAAAGGGAATCGAGATGAAGGGATTAAAGTGGAACGTCTTTTTTGCTGTGATTTTTTTACTTGCTGGTGGGTGTTCTGGGCCAGTACAGTATAGCAGTGCATCTTCGCCAGCTGTAGGCACGGCCTGGGGCGAAGAGGTTCGCTCAACGGTAACGGGCATATCGGTAGAACGTGCGGAGCGCGATCCTGCTGAAGTTATATTAATAAATTACTCCGCAAAGCATTCGACGGGTTACGATAGAGTATACAGCATACGCATTAGTGACTTGGAATATGCCGTTCGCGATGCTAATTTTAATTCCGTACCTATTACCCGTTTTTACAACTCATCAGTTGGCCAATGGCAATATAGGCTTCCTGCCAAAGTGGGGGCAAATTATCAATTATATGTGCGCAATTATAGCCGAGATACAAACTATGAAATCGTGGCGACAGTGGATGGGCTTGATGTACTTAACGGTAAACCTGGTTCGCTGAATAATAGCGGCTATATTGTTAATGCAGGAGATTCACTGGCAATCAAAGGGTTCAGAAAAGACAAGCATACTGAAGCGTCATTTCAGTTTTCCGATGTTTCTGACGCCTACGCCGCTAACTCTGCACAGGGAGACGTGCGCAACATTGGAGTGATTGGTTTTGCCGCCTTTGCTTTGCAGGGGCCGGCCGTCAAAACATTCCCGCCTTGCTCCGCGCAAGCCTTCCCGGCGGACAGTAATGGTTACGCCCCGCCGCCATGTCGTCAATAACGCGCTGCTTGAAGCGGGGAAGTTTTAAGGCGATAATTGCACAAAATGTGTTTTAAAAAATCTAACCCTTCCTCGTCGGGCCTAACGACGCGGAAGGGTTTTTTTATACCGACGAATATGAGGTTTTTGCCATGAGCACCTTAGGTCATCAATACGACAACTCCCTGGTTTCTAACGCCTTTGGTTTTTTACGTCTGCCGATGAACTTCATGCCGTACGACAGCGACGCCGACTGGGTGATCACCGGCGTACCGTTTGATATGGCAACGTCTGGCCGCGCGGGCGGACGTCATGGTCCGGCGGCGATCCGTCAGGTTTCCACTAACCTGGCGTGGGAGCATAACCGCTTCCCGTGGAACTTCGATATGCGCGAGCGCCTGAACGTGGTGGACTGCGGCGATCTGGTCTATGCCTTCGGTGATGCGCGTGAAATGAGTGAAAAACTGCAGGCTCATGCTGAGAAGCTGCTTTCTGCCGGTAAGCGCATGCTCTCCTTCGGCGGCGACCACTTCGTCACGCTGCCGCTGCTGCGCGCGCACGCTAAGCATTTTGGTAAAATGGCGCTGGTGCACTTTGATGCCCACACCGACACCTACGCTAACGGCTGTGAATTCGACCACGGCACCATGTTCTACACTGCGCCGAACGAAGGTCTGATCGATCCGAATCACTCAGTGCAGATTGGTATCCGTACCGAGTTCGACAAAGATAACGGCTTTACCGTGCTGGATGCCTGCCAGGTGAACGATCGCGGCGTAGATGACATCATCGCCCAGGTTAAGCAGATTGTTGGGGATATGCCGGTCTACCTGACCTTTGATATCGACTGCCTGGATCCGGCGTTTGCTCCGGGTACCGGTACGCCGGTCATCGGCGGTCTGACGTCCGATCGCGCGATCAAGCTGGTACGTGGTCTGAAAGATCTGAACATCGTCGGGATGGACGTCGTTGAAGTGGCTCCGGCCTACGATCAGTCTGAGATCACCGCGCTGGCGGCGGCTACGCTGGCTCTGGAAATGCTGTACATCCAGGCAGCGAAAAAAGGCGAGTAAGTTGTTTTGCCGGATGGCGCTAACGCTTATCCGGCCTACAGCTGGTTGATGTTTGTAGGCCGGATAAGGCGTTCACGCCGCCATCCGGCAGTGTTCAAGGGTTATTTGATCCCGTCGGCGCTCATGCGATCGCGAATATGCTGCGCACGTTCTGCGGATGCCGGGTGATCGTCAAACATTGAGCTTTGACGTCCAGCTTCCAGTTTGGCCAGTTTCTCAAAGCTGGTGGCTAAACCTGCCGGATTGATCCCGCGTTTGCGCAACAAATCATACGAGTAATCATCCGCCTCGGATTCCTGACGCTGGGAGAACTGCGAGTTCACCAGTTTCTCGCCAAGATCGCCCAATTGCGACTGCGACAGGCTGCCGACAATGCCGCCAGCGGATGCCGCCGCTGCACGTACGGCGTTGGTACCCAGCGCAACCTGCATACCTTTTTTCACGTGACCCAGCGCGACGTGGCCCATTTCATGGCCGATCACCGCTTCGACTTCGTTGTCGGTCATCATATCCATCAGGCCGCTGTACACGCGGATACAGCCGTTAGCCATGGCAAAGGCATTCACATCTTTCGCCATATAGACTTTGTAGTTCACCGGCTGGCCGTTAATGTTATCGCCAAGCGCGGCGGCGATTTTGCCAAGACGCGTTGCGTACTCGCTGCTGGTCGGGGCGATAGTAGCCTTGCTGTCCATATCTTTACAGGCCTGATCGCTCAGCGCTTTTACCTGAGCATCGCTCAGACTGTAGGCCTGAAAAGCCTCCGCGCCAGAAGAAAGCAGTCCGTTGGAGTCCATGTTCTGGCAGCCGGTCAATGCCGCAGCCATGCTCGTAGCAAGCAGTAAAGCGCGAATTTTCATTTTTTCTCTTCCGCACAAAGTCAGGATTATTCTAAAAATTACGTCGTTTGCAGGTGAACCGACGCTCGGCCTAAGTATAAAGAAAAGAACAATACGCGGGCGAGAAGATTGCGCAACTTGCGCGCATGATCCAGAGATTTCTGAAGCGGCAAAAGGATGCTCCATGTACATGACACGCGGCTTGGGTTACATTGTTGGCACTTTTTTCCGGCGTAGCCCAAAACGCGCTGTCGTCAAGTCGTTAAGGGCTCAGCCTTCATTATCCGATCTGGAGTCAAAATGTCCTCACGTAAAGAGCTTGCCAATGCTATTCGTGCGCTGAGCATGGACGCAGTACAGAAAGCCAAATCCGGTCACCCGGGTGCCCCGATGGGTATGGCTGACATTGCCGAAGTCCTGTGGCGTGATTTCCTGAACCACAACCCGACTAACCCGTCCTGGGCTGACCGTGACCGCTTCGTGCTGTCCAACGGTCACGGCTCCATGCTGATTTATAGCCTGCTGCACCTCACCGGCTACGATCTGCCGATGTCCGAGCTGCAGAACTTCCGTCAGCTGCACTCCAAAACTCCGGGTCACCCGGAAGTGGGTTACACCGCCGGTGTTGAAACCACTACAGGTCCTCTGGGTCAGGGTATTGCGAATGCAGTGGGTATGGCTATCGCTGAAAAAACGCTGGCGGCGCAGTTTAACCGTCCAGGTCACGACATCGTTGACCACTTCACCTATGCTTTCATGGGCGACGGCTGCATGATGGAAGGTATCTCTCACGAGGTATGTTCCCTGGCCGGTACGCTGAAGCTGGGTAAACTGGTTGCGTTCTACGATGACAACGGCATCTCTATCGATGGCCACGTTGAAGGCTGGTTCACCGATGACACCGCGAAGCGTTTTGAAGCTTACGGCTGGCATGTGGTCCGTGGCGTTGATGGCCACGATGCTGACGCCATTAAACGCGCAGTTGAAGAAGCACGCGCAGTAACCGACAAACCGTCCCTGCTGATGTGCAAAACCATCATCGGTTTCGGTTCTCCGAACAAAGCGGGTACTCACGACTCTCACGGTGCACCGCTGGGCGATGCAGAAATCGCACTGACCCGTGAACAGCTGGGCTGGAAATACGCGCCGTTCGAAATCCCGTCTGAAATCTACGCGCAGTGGGATGCGAAAGAAGCCGGTCAGGCAAAAGAAGCTGCATGGAACGAGAAGTTCGCTGCTTATGCGAAAGCCTTCCCGCAGGAAGCGGCTGAATTCACCCGTCGTATGAAGGGTGAAATGCCGTCTGACTTCGACGCAAAAGCGAACGAGTTCATTGCTAAGCTGCAGGCTAATCCGGCGAAAATCGCCAGCCGTAAAGCTTCTCAGAACGCGATTGAAGCCTTCGGTCCTTTGCTGCCTGAATTCCTCGGCGGCTCCGCTGACCTGGCACCGTCTAACCTGACGCTGTGGTCTGGTTCGAAAGCGATTAACGAAGATACTGCCGGTAACTACATCCATTACGGTGTGCGTGAATTCGGTATGACCGCTATCGCGAACGGTATCTCCCTGCACGGTGGTTTCCTGCCGTACACCTCCACCTTCCTGATGTTTGTGGAATATGCCCGTAACGCGGTGCGTATGGCTGCGCTGATGAAACAGCGTCAGGTCATGGTCTACACCCACGACTCCATCGGTCTGGGCGAAGACGGCCCGACTCACCAGCCGGTAGAGCAGGTTGCTTCTCTGCGAGTGACCCCGAACATGAGCACATGGCGTCCGTGTGACCAGGTTGAATCCGCCGTTGCGTGGAAATACGGTGTTGAGCGTCAGGACGGCCCGACCGCGCTGATCCTCTCCCGCCAGAACCTGGCACAGCAGGAGCGTACCGAAGAGCAACTGGCAAACATCGCTC
Organism: Citrobacter sp. Cpo040; assembly: GCF_030332915.1. NCBI lineage: Bacteria > Pseudomonadati > Pseudomonadota > Gammaproteobacteria > Enterobacterales > Enterobacteriaceae > Citrobacter > Citrobacter sp. Cpo040. The sequence goes on along the minus strand of NZ_JAOWGX010000037.1, from coordinate 444,847 downwards.
GCGGTGGTTACGTGCTGAAAGACTGCGACGGTCAGCCGGAACTGATCTTCATCGCTACCGGTTCTGAAGTTGAGCTGGCTGTGGCTGCGTGGGACAAACTGACTGCCGAAGGCGTGAAGGCTCGCGTGGTTTCCATGCCGTCTACCGACGCGTTCGACAAGCAGGATGCCGCTTACCGTGAGTCTGTGCTGCCGAAAGCGGTTTCCGCTCGCGTTGCAGTGGAAGCAGGTATCGCTGACTACTGGTTCAAATACGTGGGCCTGAACGGCGCAATCGTCGGTATGACCACCTTTGGTGAGTCTGCTCCGGCAGAGCTGCTGTTTGAAGAGTTCGGCTTCACCGTAGACAACGTTGTCGCGAAAGCAAAAGAACTGCTGTAATTTCGATTACAGGTGAAAACGGGTCGCTCAGGCGGCCCGTTTTTTTTTGCTTTTCCGGAACGCGCCGCGCGTTGCGCAATCGCACGGCTCAGTCTGCTATCCAGACCGTCTGCGGCATCATTGAAGGGCTCCGGGACTCGGACCTCGCGCTGGTGATTAGATGCAGGTCAGGGGGCTTTCTGATTTAAATCAGGGTGTGTAACACGACAATGAAATAATTTTGCTACGGTTATTCGTCATTCTGGAATATGGAATAAATTTAGCGTTGAAGGGCGTTAAAATGTGATGCAAGTCAGATAACTGTGTTCTGTTGCTGGACAATCATTCCTTTTATTCCGCGTTTCGCTTATTCTAGCTGAAGCGTTTCAGTCGATTAAATGTTCGACAATTAACCAATTAGTCGCAGTTTGCGACAGGTAAGGTTTCCCTGAGCGATTTGCTGCATTACTCTGTCTGCCACATCGTTTCTGAGAAATCCTTGCAGGAGACCTATGACCGTACGCGTAGCGATTAATGGTTTCGGTCGCATCGGACGCAACGTGGTTCGTGCTTTGTATGAATCCGGGCGTCGGGCGGAAATCACCGTGGTGGCAATCAACGAACTTGCGGATGCTGCAGGCATGGCGCATTTGTTGAAATATGACACCAGCCATGGGCGTTTTGCCTGGGATGTTCGTCAGGAACGTGACCAGCTCATCGTTGGTGATGACGCGATCCGCATTTTGCATGAGCGAACGCTCGACGCGCTGCCATGGCGTGAACTGGGTGTCGACATCGTGCTGGATTGTACGGGGGTCTTCGGCAATCGCGAACACGGCGAGGCGCATATTGCCGCTGGTGCAAAAAAAGTGCTCTTTTCACATCCTGGTAGTCACGACATCGACGCAACCGTTGTGTATGGCGTTAATCAGGATCAGCTGCGCGCTGAGCACCGGATCGTTTCCAACGCTTCCTGCACCACGAATTGCATAATACCCGTCATTAAATTGCTGGATGATGCTTACGGCATTGAGTCTGGTACCGTCACCACGATCCACTCCGCGATGCACGATCAGCAGGTTATTGATGCTTATCATCCTGACCTGCGTCGCACGCGAGCGGCCAGCCAGTCGATTATTCCGGTTGATACCAAACTGGCGGCGGGCATCACGCGAATTTTTCCGCAGTTTAACGATCGTTTTGAAGCGATAGCGGTGCGTGTACCGACCATAAATGTGACGGCGATCGACTTAAGCGTGACGGTGAAAAAACCAGTAAAAGCCAGTGAAGTCAACCAGTTGCTGCAAAAAGCAGCACAAGGTGCATTTCATGGTATAGTTGACTATACGGAATTACCGTTGGTCTCTGTAGATTTTAACCACGACCCGCACAGTGCCATCGTTGATGGTACGCAAACGCGTGTGAGTGGCGCTCACCTGATCAAAACGCTGGTCTGGTGTGATAATGAATGGGGCTTTGCTAACCGTATGCTCGACACTACGTTAGCGATGGCTGCTATTGGTTTCAGGCTCGACGCTTGAGCGTCGACAAAACTTTATGAATCAACGAGAGGATTCACCATGTCTGTAATTAAGATGACCGATCTGGATCTGGCTGGTAAACGCGTTTTTATCCGTGCGGACCTGAACGTACCAGTTAAAGAAGGGAAAGTAACCAGCGATGCGCGTATCCGTGCTTCTTTGCCGACCATCGAACTGGCCCTGAAACAGGGTGCGAAAGTGATGGTAACTTCCCACCTGGGTCGTCCTACCGAAGGCGAGTACAACGAAGAATTCTCTCTGCTGCCGGTTGTTAACTACCTGAAAGACAAACTGTCTGCTCCGGTTCGCCTGGTAAAAGATTACCTGGACGGCGTTGAAGTCGCTGCCGGTGAACTGGTGGTTCTGGAAAACGTTCGCTTCAACAAAGGCGAGAAGAAAGACGACGAAGCACTGTCCAAAAAATATGCTGCGCTGTGCGACGTATTCGTAATGGATGCTTTCGGTACAGCTCACCGTGCACAGGCTTCTACTCACGGTATCGGTAAATTCGCTGATGTAGCTTGCGCAGGCCCGCTGCTGGCTGCTGAGCTGGATGCGCTGGGTAAAGCACTGAAAGAACCTGCTCGTCCGATGGTTGCTATCGTTGGCGGTTCTAAAGTTTCCACCAAACTGACCGTTCTGGATTCTCTGTCAAAAATCGCTGACCAGCTGATCGTTGGCGGTGGTATCGCGAACACCTTCGTTGCCGCTCAAGGCCACAACGTGGGTAAATCCCTGTACGAAGCTGACCTGGTTGACGAAGCAAAACGTCTGCTGACCACTTGCGATATCCCGGTTCCGACCGACGTTCGCGTAGCGACTGAGTTCTCTGAAACTGCGCCGGCGACACTGAAATCCGTTAGCGATGTGAAAGAAGACGAGCAGATCCTGGATATCGGCGACGCTTCTGCACAGCAGCTGGCTGAAATCCTGAAGAATGCGAAAACCATTCTGTGGAACGGCCCGGTTGGCGTGTTCGAATTCCCGAACTTCCGTAAAGGTACTGAAATCGTTGCTAACGCTATCGCAGACAGCGAAGCGTTCTCCATCGCGGGCGGCGGCGATACCCTAGCAGCAATCGACCTGTTCGGCATTGCTGACAAAATCTCCTACATCTCCACTGGCGGCGGCGCATTCCTCGAATTCGTGGAAGGCAAAGTTCTGCCAGCAGTAGCGATGCTCGAAGAGCGCGCTAAAAAGTAAGCATTTAATGGGCAGGGAAACCTGCCCAATTATTAGCGCGCTTTAGAGCGCGCGCCCTTTCCAAGGCCGAAGATACAGGATTCGTAATATGTCTAAAATTTTTGATTTCGTAAAACCAGGCGTAATCACTGGTGATGACGTACAGAAAGTTTTCCAGGTAGCAAAAGAAAACAACTTTGCTCTGCCAGCTGTTAACTGCGTGGGTACCGACTCCATCAACGCCGTTCTGGAAACCGCTGCAAAAGTTAAAGCGCCGGTAATCGTACAGTTCTCCAACGGTGGTGCTTCTTTCATCGCGGGTAAAGGCGTGAAGTCTGACGTTCCTCAGGGCGCTGCAATCCTGGGTGCTATCTCTGGCGCGCATCACGTTCACCAGATGGCTGAACACTACGGTGTTCCGGTTATCCTGCACACTGACCACTGCGCGAAGAAACTGCTGCCGTGGATCGACGGTCTGCTGGACGCGGGTGAAAAACACTTCGCAGCAACCGGCAAACCGCTGTTCTCTTCTCACATGATCGACCTGTCTGAAGAGTCTCTGGAAGAGAACATCGAAATCTGCTCCAAATACCTGGCGCGCATGTCCAAAATGGGCATGACCCTGGAAATCGAACTGGGTTGCACCGGTGGCGAAGAAGACGGCGTGGACAACAGCCACATGGACGCTTCTGCACTGTACACCCAGCCGGAAGACGTTGATTACGCATACACCGAGCTGAGCAAAATCAGCCCGCGTTTCACCATCGCAGCTTCCTTCGGTAACGTACACGGCGTTTACAAGCCGGGTAACGTTGTTCTGACCCCGACCATCCTGCGCGACTCTCAGGACTATGTTTCTAAGAAACATAACCTGCCGCACAACAGCCTGAACTTCGTCTTCCACGGCGGTTCCGGTTCTACTGCTCAGGAAATCAAAGACTCCGTAAGCTACGGCGTAGTGAAAATGAACATCGACACCGATACCCAATGGGCTACCTGGGAAGGCGTTCTGAACTACTACAAAGCGAACGAAGCTTACCTGCAGGGCCAGCTGGGCAACCCGAAAGGCGAAGATCAGCCGAACAAGAAATACTACGATCCGCGCGTATGGCTGCGTGCTGGTCAGGCAACCATGATCACCCGTCTGGAACAGGCTTTCAAAGAACTGAACGCGGTTGACGTTCTGTAATTTACGCCGTTCTACGTGACATGAGGCCCGCAAATGCGGGCCTTTTTTATTGCCATTTCAATATGCTGCTGGCAGAGAATTCTGTGATCTGTTTGGCAAAATCCAGGTTTATTGTTTACCCTTGTCAGATTGCCAGTCCCGTTGGGACGGCTTTATTTTTCCCATTTGGGTAAGCAAAAAAGGAATATTGAATGGAAGATTTGAATGTTGTCGACAGCATAAATGGTGCGGGCACCTGGCTGGTCCGCAATCAGGAGCTGCTGTTAAGCTATGCCGTCAACATCGTTGCGGCCATCGCCATTGTCATTATCGGTATGATTGTGGCGCGCATCGTATCAAACACCGTTAACCGCCTGATGGTGGCACGTAAAATTGATGCAACCGTTGCTGACTTCCTCTCCGCACTGGTGCGCTACGGGATTATCGCGTTCACGCTGATTGCCGCTCTGGGTCGCGTTGGGGTACAAACCGCTTCTGTGATTGCCGTTCTCGGTGCCGCAGGTTTAGCCGTTGGTCTGGCATTGCAAGGTTCGCTGTCCAACCTTGCCGCTGGCGTGCTGCTGGTGATGTTCCGTCCGTTCCGCGCAGGTGAGTATGTAGACCTCGGCGGCGTAGCGGGAACCGTACTCAACGTGCAGATTTTCTCCACGACTATGCGTACCGTAGACGGTAAGATTGTTGTGATCCCAAACGGTAAAATCATTGCCGGGAACATCATTAACTTCTCTCGTGAGCCGGTTCGTCGTAACGAATTTATCATCGGCGTGGCTTACGACTCCGATATCGATCAGGTGAAAAAAATCCTCACCGATATCATTCAGTCTGACGAGCGTATCCTTAAAGATCGTGAAATGACGGTGCGCCTGAATGAGCTGGGCGCTTCCTCGATCAATTTTGTGGTACGCGTCTGGAGCAACAGTAGCGATCTGCAAAGCGTCTACTGGGACGTACTGGAGCGTATTAAACGCGAGTTTGACGCCAACGGTATCAGCTTCCCGTACCCGCAGATGGATGTGAACTTCAAGCGTGTGAAAGAGAGCGCGGCAGAGTAATCGCGTGCCCGGTGGCGCTATCGCTTACCGGGCCCGCAGGTTTTGTAGGCCGGATAAGGCGTCAGCCGTCATCCGGCATTTCCTCCCCCCTTGGTATTAATTCTTCTTATCCCTGATTAAAATTATCCATTTCCGCTAATGTTTTCCCCGCGCTATAGTCTGCTCCTAAGAGAAACAGTTCGGGATGATTAACGTGTTATCGTATTATTTTCAAGGGCTTGCACTTGGTGCGGCTATGATACTTCCGCTCGGTCCGCAAAACGCCTTCGTGATGAATCAGGGGATCCGTCGCCAGTATCACATCATGATTGCTTTACTCTGCGCTATCAGCGACTTAGTGCTGATTTGCGCGGGGATCTTTGGCGGTAGCGCCTTGCTGATGCAGTCACCATGGCTGATGGCGCTTGTCACCTGGGGTGGGGTGGCATTTTTACTCTGGTACGGTTTCGGGGCGTTAAAAACGGCGATGAGCAGTAACCTGGAACTGGCCAGCGCCGAGGTGATGAAGCAGGGCCGCTGGAAAATTATCGCTACTATGCTGGCGGTGACATGGCTAAACCCCCATGTTTACCTGGATACCTTTGTGGTGCTGGGGAGTCTGGGAGGCCAACTGGACGTTGAGCCTAAGCGCTGGTTTGCACTGGGTACCGTCAGCGCTTCGTTCCTGTGGTTCTTCGGCCTGGCATTGCTGGCGGCCTGGCTCGCTCCGCGTTTGCGCACTGCTAAAGCACAGCGGATCATCAATACCCTGGTAGGATTGGTGATGTGGTTTATCGCTTTTCAGTTGGCAAAAGAAGGTGTTGCGCACGTTCATGCGTTGTTCAACTAAGTGTTGTCTGATGGACAACGCAGCGAGATCGGCTAAGCTTGCCTGCATGTGCCCTGAGTTTCGGGGTAATTAATGAAACATGGAGGAACGACCGTGAAGTTCAAAATAATGGCCCTGGCGGCATTAGTCGGATTCAGCGCACTATCGGTACAGGCAAATGAGTTGCCAAATGGACCGCACATCGTGACTTCCGGAACGGCAAGCGTGGATGCGACACCAGACATCGCTACTCTGGCGATTGAAGTGAACGTTGCTGCAAAGGATGCGGCTTCAGCGAAGAAGCAGGCAGATGAGCGCGTGGCGCAATATCTGTCCTTCCTTGAACAGAACCAGATAGCGAAGAAAGATATTAGCGCGGCAAACCTGCGCACCCAGCCGGACTACGACTACCAGAATGGTAAAAGCGTCCTTAAAGGCTATCGTGCGGTACGTACCGTTGAGGTCACGCTGCGTCAGTTGGAGAAACTCAACGCGCTGCTTGATGGTGCGCTGAAGGCCGGTCTGAATGAGATCCGTTCGGTATCGCTTGGCGTTGCCCAGCCGGATACTTACAAAGATAAAGCGCGTAAAGCAGCAATTGATGATGCTATTCATCAGGCTGAGCAGTTAGCTGCGGGCTTTAACAGCAAATTGGGGCCCGTTTACAGCGTGCGTTACCACGTTTCCAATTATCAACCGAGCCCGATGGTACGGATGATGAAAGCAGATGCAGCGCCTGCGACATCCGCTCAGGAAACCTACGAACAGCCGGTTATTCAGTTTGACGATCAGGTTGATGTGGTCTTCCAGATTGAGCCGACGGCGGGGCAGCCAGCAGCAACGCCAGCCAAAACCCAGTAATCATTGCAGACCCGGCTTTCCAGCCGGGTTTTTTCTGTGAGCAACTGTAAAAATGAGACCCCACATCCAGTCTTTTTTTTCGCCGTAATGAGGATAGGCCATAGCGATTTTTAAGGGGACGCTATGGATATTTTTATCTCGAAAAAGATGCGTAATTTCATTCTGCTGGCGCAAACCAATAACATTGCCAGAGCGGCAGAAAAAATACATATGACCGCATCGCCTTTCGGTAAAAGCATTGCCGCACTGGAGGATCAAATCGGCTATACGCTGTTTACCCGCAAAGATAACAACATCAGTCTGAATAAAGCCGGACAGGAACTGTATCAGAAACTGTTTCCCGTTTATCAGCGCCTTTCTGCCATTGATAACGAAATCCATAACGCCTCTCGCCGCTCGCGGGAAATCGTTATCGGGATCGACAATACCTACCCAACGATTATTTTTGACCAGTTGATTAGCCTTGGTGACAAGTATGACGGCGTGACGGCTCAGGCCGTTGAATTCAGCGAGAATGGGGTGATTGATAACCTGTTCGATCGCAAACTGGATTTTATTATCTCGCCGCAGCACGTTTCCCCCCGCGTCCAGGAACTGGAGAATCTGGCGATTAGCGAGCTGCCTCCGCTGCGTCTGGGGTTTCTCGTTTCCCGGCGCTACGAAGAAAAACAGCCGCAGGATCTGCTGCGCGAGCTGCCCTGGCTGCAAATGCGCTTCCAGAATCGCGCCAACTTTGAGGCGATGCTGGATGCATACATGCGGCCCTGTGGGATCAACCCGACGATTATCTACCGTCCGTACAGCTTTATGGCCAAGATCAGCGCGGTAGAGCGCGGGCAGTTTTTGACGGTGATTCCTCACTTCGCCTGGCGGCTGGTGAACCCGTCGACGCTAAAGTATTTCGATGCGCCCGGCAGCCCCATGTATATGCAGGAGTTTCTCTATTCGCTGAAAAACCATCGTTATACCGCCACGATGCTTCAGCATATTGCTGAAGATCGTGACGGTGGCGCAAGTTAACCGAGCATCGATCCTGTTTCGAGAAGATTACGATGCAGATCGAACGCATGGCTGAGATCGTGATGGATATGTCCGCCGGGTGCTTTCTCCAGATAGCGGTGCAGATAATCCCGGTAAAGAGGGTGCGCACAGTTATCGATAATCGTGTGCGCCCGCTGCATCGGAGATAGCCCACGCAGATCGGCAATCCCTTGTTCGGTCACGATCACTTTAACGCTATGTTCGCTGTGGTCGACATGGCTGCACATCGGTACGATGGTGGAGATTTTCCCGCCTTTGGCAATCGACGGCGCCATAAAGATAGACAGGTAGGCATTGCGCTCGAAATCCCCGCTGCCGCCGATGCCATTCATCAGGTTCACCCCCGCAACGTGCGTGGAATTGGCATGGCCGTAGATATCAAACTCCAGACCGACGTTGAGCGCAATAACCCCCAGCCGACGGATGATCTCCGGGTTATTGGAGATCTCCTGCGGGCGCAGCACAATCCGGCTGGCGAAGAAGTCCATGTTGTCGTAAATCTTCTGTAGCGACGGGGCTGAAATGGTCAGGCTGGAGGCGCTGGCACCTGTTATCTTGCCCGTTTCCAGCAGATGCACCACCGACTCCTGCAACACCTCCGAATACATCATAAAGGGCGGGATATCTGGGTTCTCGCCCAGTCGCGCCATTACCGCGTTGTTGATATTGCCCACGCCGCTTTGTAAGGGTAGAAACTCAGCTGGAATACGTTTGTGAGCCATTTCTGCCAGCAGGAAAGTGACGACGTTATCGGCAATTTGCTGGCTGACCGGATTGGTTTTATCCGCCGCATTTCCGGCATCGGGCAGCTCGGTATCCACCACCGCAACCACCTTTTTGGGGTCTATCTGTACGCACTGACTGCCTACGCGATCCATGGTATGAAAAATGGGTACGCTGTTACGCCGCGGCGGCGCACCGGGTATCACGATGTCGGCAAACTCCGCCACGCGCGGATTATGGTAATGATTCAATTCAATGATCACTTTTTTCGCCCGCAGCAGCCAGGTCGGCGCATTACCAATACCGCTGGAAAGCCAAATCCGGCCATCTGGCGCAATGGCGGAGGCTTCAATGACGGCAACATCGATCTCGCCAAAAAAGCCGTAATTAACCATTTGCGCCACTTCACTCAAATGGAGATCGACAAACCTCACCTGGCCCTGATTAATTTTCTCGCGCAGGCCCGATGACGTTTGATAAGGCGCCCGCCAGGAAACGGCATCCGCCGCGGATAGAACATCATCAGCGGCGGCGCCAATTGATGCTCCGGTCAGCAGGCGGATCTGAAAAGGCTGCCCGTTCTGATGCCGTTCGCAGGCGCGTTGGGCAATTGCGCTGGGTAACGCTTTGGGTGAACCCGCAGGGGTAAAGCCGCTAAACGCCACCATATCATCGTGCTGGATAATTTCTGCCGCCTGTTCGGCGCTCATCCGTTTCATGGCCGTCTCCTTCCTCGGACGTGATTAATGGCCAACAAAATTTGGTTTACGTTTTTCCATAAACGCGTTCATCCCTTCCTGATAATCCTCGCTGTCGTACACCGCGCGGCGCATGCCCTGAATACGCTCGAACTCATCGGAATTCATGGTGTGCGCTTCACCCAGCACGCGCAGTTCTTCTTTGATGACGGCGATGGCCAGCGGCGCTTTTTCCGAGATGTGGTGCGCCATTTGCAGAGTGAAATCTTCCAGTTCCTCAACGGGCACGACATGGTTAAGGATCCCGACCGCCATGGCGCGTTGAGCGGTGATGGGCGAAGCGGTAAAAATCAGCTCTTTCACGATGTGAAAACCAGCGTCGCGGGTCAGGTTGTGGATGCCCACCAGGTTATACGGCACACCGAGGTTGACCGGGGTCATCGAGAAAGTGGAGGTACTGGCTGCAATGATCAGATCGGAACTCATGATCATCTCAAACGCGCCGCCCCAGACGCTGCCTTCGACCATGGAGATCACCGGCTTCGGGTATTTTTGGATCATACGGGTTATCTGACGCAGCGGATCGTCATAAGAGAGCGGATCGCGACGTCCGGTCGGGAGTTCATGAATATCATGCCCGGCAGAAAACACTTTGGCCCCGCTTGGAGCGCGCAGAATGATGCAGCGAATGTCTGCACGATTGAGATCGCTCAGCGCCTGCATCAGATCGTCAATAAACACTTTACTCAGGGCATTGAGCTTGCGGGCGTAATTGAACTCAATAACCGCGACTTTCTGGATGATGACCACGTTGACGTATTGATAAGACATAATGTTCTCTTTATTGAAAGTAATGATGCTGAATAAATTCGCTGATGTGCCGCAGACCGGTGCGCGGCGAAAGATCATTGTTTTTGACGGCCTGAAGCGTCTGCTGGAAATAGCGGTCGAAATCAGTGCGGGCAAACAACAGATGCAGGGCTTCTTCTTCAGCCTGTTGGTGTAACCAGTCCACCGCCTGCTGCTGGCGAACTTTTTCCAGTCGACCGCAGGCGGTCAGGCACGTTTTAAAGTCGGTTATCGCCTGCCAAACCTCCTCGATACCGCGTTTTTCCAGGGCGCTACAGGTCAGAACCCGCGGCTGCCACTCGTCATATTTGCGGCGCAGAATATGCAGGGCGGACTCGTACATATGGCGGGCAATGGCAACGCTGGTATGGTTATCACCGTCGTCCTTATTGATGACGACCAGATCCGCCATTTCCATCAGCCCTTTTTTGATGCCCTGTAAATCGTCGCCACCGCCAGCGATTTGCAGTGAGATAAAGCAATCCACCATGCCTGCGACTTCGGTTTCTGACTGCCCAACGCCGACGGTTTCTACAATCACCACGTCAAAGCCAGCCGCTTCGCACAGCAGCATTAATTCGCGGGCACGCTGGCTGGCACCGCCTAAATGACCGCAGGAAGGGACCGGGCGAATAAACGCAGATTCGGCGCGGGCCAGCTCCGTCATGCGGGTTTTATCGCCAAGAATGCTGCCGCCGCTGACCGGGCTGCTGGGATCGACGGCGATCACCGCTACCCGTAATCCGTGGCGGATAAGCAGCATGCCGAATGCTTCCAGGAAAGTGCTTTTGCCCGCGCCCGGCGTACCGGTGATCCCCAAGCGCAGGGCGTTACCGGTGAACGGCATAATCGCGTCCAGCAATTGCGTACTCAACGGCTGGTGGCGCGGGTGGTTGCTTTCGACCAGCGTCATCGCCTGGGCGAGCGTAGCCCGTTCGCCGAGTCGCAAACGGCGGACGGTATCTTCAAGCGTGGCAGCGTTAATCATGATGCTGACTGATACGGGTTAACACATCGCGGACGCTGTCGAGCATTGGCGTGCCGGGACCATAAATGGCTGCCACGCCATGCTCGTGCAGAAAGGCGTAATCCTGTGGCGGAATAACGCCTCCTGCTACCACGCAGATATCTTCACGCCCCCATTTTTTGAGTGCGGTAACCAACTCAGGAATCAGCGTTTTATGGCCCGCCGCAAGTGACGATGCGCCTATTACATGCACATCGTTTTCTACCGCCAGACGGGCGATCTCTTCCGGAGTGGAGAACATCGGGCTGAGATCGACATCGAAACCGAGATCGGAATAGGCGCTGGCGATCACCTTCGCGCCGCGATCGTGGCCGTCCTGACCCATCTTGGCGATCAGAATACGCGGGCGGCGTCCATTTTCCGCGAGGAACTGTTCGGTTTGCGCAACAATGGCATCGAACTCGTCGGCGGATTTATCTGACTGGTGATAGCTTTGCGCAATCACCCCGGTGACGCACTGGCTGGGAACCAGATACCGGTCAAAGGCGACCTCCAGCGCGTCGGAGATTTCACCGAGCGTGGCGCGAACGCGAGCGGCGCTGACGGCGGCGGCCAGCAGGTTTTCATTATGCTGCGCGGCGTGGGTCAGCGCGGATAGCGCGGTCTTGACGGCATCGTTGTCGCGGGTGGTGCGGATATGCTGCAGCGAGGCAATCTGCTCGTTGCGCACCTTCACGTTGTCGATCTCCAGTACCGACGTCTCGTCTTCTTTATCCAGTTTGTACTTATTGACGCCGACGATAACGCGCTTACCCTGGTCGATCAGCGATTGTTCACGCGCGGAAGCTTCTTCGATCATCCGTTTAGGGAGTCCGGCTTCGATTGCTTTCGCCATGCCGCCTGCCTCATCAATCTGTTTGATGATCGTGCGCGCCTGCTTCACGATTTGATCGGTGAGTGACTCGACGTAATACGATCCGGCCAGCGGATCAACGGTGCGGCAGATCTCTGATTCTTCCTGAATGATGATCTGCGTATTACGCGCAATACGGGCGGAGAAATCGGTGGGCAGACCGAGCGCTTCATCAAAAGCATTGGTATGCAGCGACTGGGTGCCGCCAAGCGTAGCGCCGAGTGCTTCAATAGTGGTTCGTACCACGTTGTTGTACGGGTCCTGCTCGGTCAGGCTCCAGCCGGACGTCTGGCAGTGGGTACGCAGAGCGAGAGATTTCGGGTTGGTCGCGCCAAAGCTGCTGACCGCTTCACTCCACAAATAGCGCGCCGCGCGCAGCATGGCGACGTTCATAAACAGATCCATGCCGATACCGAAGAAGAACGACAGGCGCGGGGCGAAGTCATCAATTTTCAGTCCGGCGGAGAGTGCAGCTTTGATGTATTCAATACCGTCTGCCAGCGTAAACGCTACCTGCTGCACGCAGTTCGCTCCGGCTTCACCCATGTGATAGCCGCTGATGCTGATGGTGTTAAAGCGCGGCATGTTGCCAGAGCACCAGGCGATGATGTCGGCGATAATGCGCATGGACGGTTTTGGGGGATAAATGTAGGTGTTGCGGCACAGGTACTCTTTCAGAATATCGTTCTGAATGGTCCCGGTGAGTTGTTCCGGCGCTACGCCTTGTTCTTCTGCAGCGACGATATAAAACGCCAGCACAGGTAGAACCGCGCCGTTCATGGTCATCGATACTGACATCTTATCCAGCGGGATCTGGTCGAACAGTATCTTCATATCTTCGACGGTATCGATCGCCACGCCTGCTTTACCGACGTCACCCGCCACGCGTGGGTTGTCAGAGTCATAGCCACGATGGGTGGCAAGGTCAAAGGCGACGGAAAGTCCTTTTTGTCCGGCGGCGAGGTTGCGGCGGTAAAAGGCGTTGGACTCTTTGGCGGTAGAGAAACCGGCGTACTGACGAATGGTCCAGGGCTGCGCGGTATACATGGTGGCGCGCGGGCCACGCACGTAAGGCGGCAGGCCGGGGAGAGTACCGGTTACTTCCAGATTATCGAGGTCTTCTTCGGTGTACAGCGGCTTGATGGCAATCCCTTCCGCCGTCTGTCTTTCCAGCGACTCGACGGTTTTTTCCCGGCGACTGAGTTCTTTATTGGCGAGTGTTTGCCACTCCTGCACGTTTGCCATTTTTTGCTCCGTATTACGCAATAAGTTGAATCTTTGCGAATACGGTGAGCTTTTTCATTTGGCTTGTCGCCAGCAAAAAATAGCCAACAGGGCGTCGTTTTTTGCCGCGTGGCGTGTTTGATTTTGTGATTTATTTCAAAGACGTGGCGGGAATAGCATGAAAAGAGGGTAAAAGGCTTGTCGGCCGGATAGGGCGTTACGCCACCATCCGGCACTCAGAGGTTATGAGCGGTTTAATCCTGACGCAGTACGTTGTGACCATAGGCCAGCAGCGCATCGGTGACGTTGCGCATCATGCGGCTTTCCGGTGCAAAACGGTGCCAGTACAGCATCCGGCGCTGGAACAGGCCCGGTGTTAAGTCGATAAGTTCGCCGCTTTCCAGTTCTTTCTCAATCTGCAAGTGGGGGATCATGCAGCAGGTCGTTCCCTGACGCGCCAATTGAACAAAGGCTTCAGACGAGTTAACGATATGGCACGGCACGCTGCCCGGTGGCAGGTCGAAGTTTTGTTGCAGGAACGCCTGGTGCATATCATCAAGATGGTCAAACGCTACCGCTGGGGCTTTCAGCAGGGCAGAGCGGGTGACGCCGTTAGGGAAATAGCGCTCGGCGAAAGGTTTGGATCCAACAAACAGGTAGTCCAGCGCGCCGAGTTTATCCACCAGACAGCTTGGCAGCGCCTGATGCTGAATACTCACCGCACCGACCACCTCACCACGACGTAGACGCTCCTGAGTGCGCGTTTCATCCTCAACCTGCAGGTTCAGACGAATCGGTGAATTGGCCAGTACCGGAGCCAGCGCCGGAAGCAACCAGGTCGCCAGACTGTCGGCGTTCACCGCCAGTGAGAGCAGCAGTGGCGTCGAGCCGGTTTGTTCATCACCCAGCCACTCGTCTTCCAGCAGTTCAACCTGACGCAAAAGCGCCAGTAGTTTCTGCCCCTGTTCGGTTGGGCGTGGTGGTACGGTACGCACCAGCAGCGGTTGTCCGAACATATTCTCAAGCTGTTTTATGCGCTGTGAAACCGCGGATTGCGTGATGCACAGCTTTTGCGCCGCGCGCTCAAATCCTCGTTCACGAATAACCGCATCCAGTGCTTGTAGTGTTCTGTAGTCCGGACGTTTCATTGCTTTGACGCACTCCTGAAAATTTTGCTTGTTCTGCACTATGACACAAATTTAGGTTGGGTAAAGACGAAATCCGCCGCTTGCGAGCGGGTGTGGGGACATTTTTCTGCACAATGTTCTATAATGCGCGTGAATTTTCCCACCATATTCACACCACAGGCGAAACGATCATGACGCAGGATGAACTGAAAAAAGCAGTAGGATGGGCGGCACTTCAGTATGTACAGCCCGGTACCATTGTGGGCGTAGGTACAGGTTCAACAGCCGCACACTTTATTGATGCGCTGGGCACAATGAAAGGTCAGATTGAAGGTGCGGTATCCAGTTCGGACGCTTCAACCGAAAAACTCAAAAGCCTCGGTATCCACGTGTTCGATCTTAACGAAGTGGACAGCCTCGGCGTATACGTTGACGGCGCGGATGAAATCAACGGCCACATGCAGATGATCAAGGGCGGCGGCGCAGCGTTGACCCGTGAAAAAATTATTGCTTCCGTGGCGAAGAAATTTATCTGCATTGCCGACGCGTCCAAAGAAGTCGATATTCTCGGTAACTTCCCACTGCCGGTTGAAGTGATCCCAATGGCGCGCAGCGCTGTGGCTCGCCAGTTGGTGAAGCTGGGTGGTCGTCCTGAATACCGTCAGGGCGTAGTGACGGACAATGGTAACGTGATCCTTGATGTACACGGTCTGGAGATCCTCGATGCCATCGCGATGGAAAACGCCATCAATGCGATTCCGGGCGTGGTAACCGTCGGTCTGTTTGCCAACCGTGGTGCGGATGTCGCGCTGATCGGTACACCAGACGGCGTGAAAACTATCGTAAAATGATCTGACGGGAGTGTCTTCTCCCGTTAAAAAAATGTTGGCAGGGCAAATTTGGTGACTTGTGTCACGTTTATAATATTGTCCTGCCGATCTCTCCAAAGAAAAAGTTATCGCCAGTATTTTCCTCTGACATTTCACCCTGAATGACATTTCTTCAGCACGGCGACGCAAACGTTCATATTGCCGCAATATTATTTTTTGATATGTTGAAGAGACGGATGAAAATCCCACACACAACACATCAGTTTGAACAAAAAAAGACAGGGTCGGGGAAATGGCAAAGGTATCACTGGAGAAAGATAAGATTAAATTTCTGCTGGTTGAAGGCGTGCATCAAAAAGCGCTCGAAAGCCTTCGTGCAGCAGGTTATACCAACATCGAGTTTCATAAAGGCGCTCTGGACACTGAACAACTGAAAGAGTCCATCCGTGATGCCCACTTCATTGGCCTGCGATCCCGTACCCATCTGACTGAAGATGTGATTGACGCCGCAGAGAAACTGGTCGCGATTGGCTGCTTCTGTATCGGCACCAACCAGGTTGATCTCAGCGCTGCGGCAAAGCGCGGTATCCCCGTGTTTAACGCACCATTCTCTAACACACGTTCCGTTGCGGAACTGGTGATTGGCGAACTGCTGCTCCTGCTACGCGGCGTACCCGAAGCAAACGCCAAAGCACACCGCGGCGTGTGGAATAAACTGGCTACCGGCTCGTTTGAAGCGCGTGGCAAAAAACTGGGGATCATCGGCTATGGCCACATTGGTACTCAGCTAGGCATTCTGGCGGAATCGCTGGGGATGCACGTCTATTTCTATGATATTGAAAATAAACTCCCGCTCGGCAACGCCACGCAGGTGCAGCATCTTTCCGACCTGCTCAATATGAGCGACGTGGTCAGTTTGCACGTACCGGAAAATGCCTCCACCAAAAATCTGATGGGTGCGCGTGAGATTGCGTTGATGAAACCAGGCGCGCTGCTGATTAACGCCGCACGCGGCACAGTTGTTGATATTCCTGCGCTGTGCGACGCGTTAGCGACCAAGCACCTGGCAGGGGCAGCAATCGACGTATTCCCAACCGAGCCGGCAACCAACAGCGATCCTTTCACTTCGCCGCTGTGTGATTTCGACAACGTGATCCTGACGCCGCACATTGGTGGTTCAACGCTGGAAGCACAGGAAAACATCGGTCTGGAAGTGGCTGGGAAACTGACCAAGTATTCCGACAACGGCTCTACGCTGTCTGCAGTTAACTTCCCGGAAGTTTCGCTGCCGCTGCACGGCGGTCGTCGTCTGATGCACATTCACGAAAACCGTCCGGGCGTACTGACTGCGCTGAACCAGATTTTTGCCGAGCAGGGCGTCAACATTGCCGCGCAGTATCTGCAGACTTCCGCACAGGTAGGTTACGTGGTTATTGATATTGAAGCGGATGAAGATGTGGCAGAGAAAGCGCTGCTGGCGATGAAAGCCCTTCCGGGAACCATTCGCGCTCGTCTGCTGTACTGATTTCCTCTACATGGGCAGGCGGTTGACCTGCCCATCCTTCCTCTGATTTTCCGGCCTCAAAATCTCTTCCTGTCACGCATACATTCTGTTTTCGAGCCTTGCCGCAATTGGCAAAAAAGCTACCACTCCCAGATTTTGGACGGCGTCACCACCGCAGGCAGCGGGATATCCCATTCTTCGACAGGCAGCTTTTCCACTCGCTGACAATCGTGCGCGTAGCCTACGGGCTGGATCTTATGCTGCTGCCAGTTTTGAAGCGTCCGATCGTAAAATCCACCGCCCATACCCAGGCGTTGCCCGACCTCATCAAACGCCACTAACGGCGTAATCAGTACATCCAGCTGTGAGAGCGGCAATACGTCACGTACATCAAGCCGTGGTTCCTGGATCTTTAAGCGATTGGTTACCAGGTCGCTGTGCGGATGATAGTGCAGGAACAGCAGGTTGCCAGGGCTGAAGGGATGAAGAACCGGAAGATAGACGCGCTTGCCTGCCCGCCACAGCTGATCTATTAGCGGCTGGGTATCGAGTTCGCCATCGAACGAGAGGAATACCGCCACGGTATGAGCGAGTACAACAGGGGGATAACTGAGCATTCGGGTCGCGGCTTGCTGACCGTATTGTCGTTGCTGTTCGGAAGTAAGCGCGCGACGACGCTGCCGAATCAGTTGACGGATTTCTTGCCGAGATAAAAGGAGTTCAGAAAGTAATGTCATGGCTGTTGCCAGGTAGAAGGGAATCTCCGAGATGCCGCCGCAGGCTGTAACCCTTGAACCCTTGGTTCAAGGTGAATGCGTCGTCACAGTTTTAAGGCTTCTCGGACGGGCCGAGCATGCTCACCAACCGTGGAGCGCCACATTCTTGTGGTATGAAATATCGGCTCAGGGGACTGGCCCGCTTGCAAACATCTCAGAGAAATTTTGTCTTCACGGTCACTCTACCACAGTAAACCGAAAAGTGTTATTCAAAGTTTTGGCCCGTTTTTTCGGTTATGCGACCCTGATCAAGCAACGCCTGTTCGATGGTCTGTTGTAGCATCCGAATACGTTGTTCCATGCTCGCCGCGTACTCACGCGTCTTCGCTTTTTCCTGAGTTAATTCATAGCTGATGTTCAACGCGGCGATGAAAACCAACTGCTCAGTATTTGTGACTCTAGTGCGAACTTTCAGATCTTGCAATCGCTGATTGAGATCGTCCGCAGCCTGATTCAACGCATCCCTTTGTTCAGGCGGGCAATTCACTCGCAGTGAACGGCCAAATATTTGGATATCGACGGGTTGTGCAGACATGCCACCTTCCTGCTGATTGACTGCGCTGCCTTCGTCTCCAGACCGTGGGTCCGCGAAGGGGCGACACTATAGCTACCCTGGTATCAAGATACAAGCCCTTTTCTGGTCCACCAGGGTCCAAAGTGGTAGCATATCATGAATATTCCTCCCTTTGATGACGAATGCTTATGTCTATACAGAACGAAATGCCTGGTTACAACGAAGTTAGCCAGTTTTTGAACCAACAAGGGGCTGGATTAACCCCGGCCGAAATGCACGGCTTGATAAGCGGAATGATTTGCGGCGGAAACAACGACAGCTCATGGCAGCCGCTGCTGCACGACCTGACGAACGAAGGTCTGGCCTTTGGTCACGAGCTGGCTCAGGCGCTGCTGAAAATGCACTCAGCCACCAGCGATGCCCTCGAAGACGACGGCTTCCTTTTTCAGCTTTATCTGCCTGAAGGGGATGACGTCAGCGTGTTCGATCGCGCCGATGCGCTGGCGGGGTGGGTAAACCACTTTTTACTGGGCCTTGGCGTCACGCAGCCGAAGCTCGACAAAGTGACCGGCGAAACCGGGGAAGCGATTGACGACCTGCGCAATATCGCTCAATTAGGATATGACGAAGACGAAGATCAGGAAGAGCTGGAAATGTCGCTCGAAGAGATCATCGAATACGTGCGCGTAGCCGCCTTGCTGTGCCATGACACGTTTACGCGTCAGCAGCCGACCGCGCCGGAAGTCCGTAAACCGACTCTGCACTAAGAACGAAACGCAAAGGAGAGTGTGATGAGCGAGATATCTCAGCAAGAATTCCAGCGTCGTCGCCAGGCTTTACTGGCACAAATGCAGCCCGGCAGCGCCGCGCTGATTTTTGCCGCACCGGAAGCGACGCGTAGTGCGGACAGTGAATACCCTTACCGCCAAAGCAGTGATTTCTGGTACTTCACCGGTTTTAACGAACCTGAAGCCGTGCTGGTGCTGATTAAAAGTGATGACACTCATAACCACAGCGTTTTGTTCAATCGGGTTCGCGATCTGACGGCGGAGATCTGGTTTGGCCGCCGTCTGGGTCAGGATGCTGCCCCGGCAAAACTTGGCGTTGACCGGGCGCTGGCCTTCAGTGAAATCAACCAACAGCTGTATTTGCTGCTCAATGGTCTGGACGCGGTATACCACGCCCAGGGCGAGTATGCCTGGGCAGACGAGATTGTGTGCACGGCGCTGGATAAACTGCGCAAAGGCTCCAGACAAAATCTGCACGCGCCTGCCGCGATTATCGACTGGCGTCCGATGGTGCATGAAATGCGCCTGTTCAAATCACCGGAAGAAATTGCGGTCATGCGTCGTGCCGGAGAAATCACCGCACTGGCGCATACCCGCGCGATGGAAAAATGCCGTCCAGGAATGTTTGAATACCAGTTAGAAGGGGAGATTCACCATGAATTTACCCGTCATGGCGCGCGTTATCCGTCCTATAACACGATTGTCGGCAGCGGTGAAAACGGCTGTATTCTGCATTACACCGAAAATGAAAGTGAAATGCGCGATGGCGATCTGGTGCTGATTGACGCTGGCTGTGAATACAAAGGCTATGCGGGTGACATTACGCGAACCTTCCCGGTAAACGGTAAATTTACCCCAGCACAGCGTGAAATCTACGATATCGTACTGGAATCCTTAGAGACCAGCCTGCGTCTGTATCGTCCCGGAACGTCCATTCAGGAAGTCACTGGCGAAGTGGTGCGCATCATGATTACGGGCCTGGTGAAGCTTGGCATTCTGCACGGTGATGTCGATCAGTTGATTACCGAAAATGCGCACCGCCCATTCTTTATGCATGGTCTAAGTCACTGGCTTGGGCTGGATGTGCACGACGTCGGCGTTTATGGTCAGGACCGCTCACGTATTCTTGAGCCGGGAATGGTACTCACCGTCGAACCGGGACTGTATATCGCGCCGGATGCCGATGTACCGCCGGCCTATCGTGGTATCGGCATTCGTATTGAGGATGACATCCTCATCACCGAGGACGGCAATGAAAACCTGACCGCCAGCGTAGTGAAGAAAGCCGATGATATTGAAGCCTTAATGGCTGCGGCGCGACTGCAATGAGCGTGATTATCGTTGGTGGTGGTATGGTTGGCGCGACGCTGGCGCTGGCCATTTCTCAGCTCAGCCATGGGACTCTGCCGGTTCATCTGATAGAAGCGAGCGAACCTGAAACTGACCGCCATCCTGGGTTTGACGCCCGGGCGATCGCGCTGGCGGCAGGAACCTGCCAACAGCTGGCGAGAATTGGCGTATGGCAGGCGATTGCCGATTGCGCAACGGCCATTAAAACGGTTCACGTCAGCGATCGCGGCCATGCCGGATTTGTGACGCTGGATGCGCAGGAATACCGTATTCCGGCTCTGGGCCAGGTGGTAGAACTGCACGACGCCGGGCTGCGTCTGTTTGCGCTGCTGCGCAAAGCACCGGGTGTCACATTGCACTGCCCCGACCGCGTAGCCAGCGTGTCGCGCACGCAGGAGCGCGTTGAAGTGACGCTGGAGAATGGCGAGATGATTACCGGTCGCCTGCTGGTGGCTGCTGACGGCACGCGTTCCGCACTGGCGACTGCCTGCGGTGTTGACTGGCTGCAACAGCCTTATGAGCAACTGGCGGTGATTGCCAACGTCACGACCTCTGTACCGCACGATGGGCGAGCGTTTGAACGCTTCACGCAATATGGCCCGCTGGCAATGCTGCCAATGTCTGACGGTCGCTGCTCGCTGGTGTGGTGCCATCCGCTGGAGCAGCGTGATGAGATCATGGCCTTGTCCGACGAACAGTTTTGCCGTGAACTGCAAACCGCTTTTGGCTGGCGACTGGGACGTATTACCCAGGCTGGTAAACGCAGCGCTTATCCGCTTTCGTTAACTACGGCGCTGAAAGCGATTACCCATCGTACCGTGCTGGTAGGGAACGCCGCCCAGACGCTGCACCCCATTGCCGGGCAAGGCTTCAACCTTGGCCTGCGCGATGTAATGAGCCTTGCTGAGACGTTGACGCAGGCGCAAAACGGCGCGGAAGATGTGGGTGATTATGCGGTGCTGGCACGCTATCAGCAGCGCCGCGAGCGCGATCGCGAGACGACGATTGGTGTGACCAACAATTTAGTGTATTTGTTTGCCAATCACTGGGCCCCGCTGGTTGTTGGGCGCAATGTCGGGTTGATGGCGATGGAATTATTCACCCCTGCGCGCGATGCGCTGGCGGAGCGGACCCTGGGTTGGGTTGCACGATAAATATGACCTGTAGGCCGGATAAGGCAACGCCGACATCCGGCAAGGGTCCCCGCAAAAATGCCTGATGGCACTGCGCTTATCAGGCCTACGGATTACAGGTTTCGAGGTATAAACAGTGCAAAGTGTTGATGTAGCAATTGTTGGTGGCGGCATGGTGGGGCTGGCGGTTGCCTGCGGCCTGCAGGGCAGTGGGTTGCGCGTTGCTGTATTAGAACAACATGTTCCGCAGCCGTTGGCGGCGGATGCACCTCCTCAGCTTCGCGTTTCGGCCATTAATGCAGCCAGCGAAAAACTGCTTACCCGTCTTGGCGTCTGGTCCGACATTGTTGCTCGTCGCGCTTGCTGCTACCACGGCATGGAAGTCTGGGACAAAGACAGCTTTGGACGTATTGCGTTTGATGACCAGAGCATGGGCTACAGCCATTTGGGCCACATCGTTGAAAACTCAGAAATCCATTATGCACTGTGGCAAAAGGCACAGCGTTCAGCGGATATTACGCTGATGGCGCCAGCTGAAATACAGCAGGTGGCCTGGGGCGAGAACGAAGCATTTCTGAGCCTCAAAGATGGCGCAATGCTGACGGCGCGTCTGGTCGTCGGTGCCGATGGCGCTAATTCCTGGCTGCGCAATAAAGCGGACATTCCGCTCACCTTCTGGGACTACCGTCATCATGCGCTGGTGGCGACTATCCGTACGCAGGAAGCTCACGGTGCGGTTGCGCGTCAGGCGTTTCATGGCGAGGGGATCCTGGCATTCCTGCCACTCAGCGATCCACACCTGTGTTCTATTGTCTGGTCGCTCTCGCCGCAGGAAGCAGAACGTATGCAGCAGGCAAGCGTTGACGAGTTTAATCAGGCGCTGAATATCGCCTTTGATAATCGTCTGGGGCTGTGCAGCCTTGAAAGCGAACGTCAGGCGTTTCCGCTGACGGGACGTTATGCCCGCCAGTTCGCGGCCCATCGTCTGGCGCTGGTGGGGGATGCGGCGCATACCATCCACCCGCTGGCGGGTCAGGGGGTTAACCTTGGCTTTATGGATGCGGCGGAGCTGATCGATGAACTTAAGCGGCTACAACGTCAGGGTAAAGATATTGGGCAGTATCTCTATTTACGCCGCTACGAGCGCAGCCGTAAGCACAGTGCAGCGCTGATGCTGGCGGGGATGCAGGGTTTCCGTGAACTGTTTGCAGGCGAGAATCCGGCGAAAAAACTGCTACGCGATATTGGGCTGAAACTGGCCGATACCCTCCCGGGCGTAAAACCACAACTCATCCGTCAGGCGATGGGACTGAACGATCTTCCCGAGTGGTTACGTTAGTGTCCGTAAGGACAATCTTAAGAGTTTGAGACCCGTCACACTTTCCTCTCCCGGCCTTCGCGCCGGGGTGCTTCTCTCATTTGAAATAATCTAATTCCACGCCTTTTTTCGCATTAGTTTTTCTAATATTGCGTTTTTTTCATAACGCCATTTTTGACATTTTTTCCACATTTAATGTGGATTGGTGCTGTGATTTTACGCTTACCTTTGTTTGTTGTTCTGATTAATTGCTATATGTATGGAGTTTTATTCTGTTGGTGATCTGGCTGTTTTTCGCCATAAGCTAATGTGATGGTTAATTTTGACTTATGGTTTAGCGTCTGTTTCGGTGGTAAGTTCAGGACAAAGAGAACGTTTGCGTCGTAGCCCCTGGAGCGGCTGCGGTGCTGGGTTTCGTGGCGAAAATTTCACCGCGAAAGAGTTGGTAGCCCCGCTTATTCAACGAGGAAAAGATGGCTCAACAGACTCCTTTGTACGAACAACACACGCTATGTGGCGCGCGCATGGTCGATTTCCATGGCTGGATGATGCCACTGCATTACGGTTCTCAGCTCGATGAACACCATGCTGTTCGCACCGACGCCGGAATGTTTGATGTGTCGCATATGACCATCGTCGACCTGCGCGGTAGCCGCACCCGGGAGTTCTTGCGTTATCTGCTGGCAAACGACGTCGCGAAGCTAACGAAGACGGGTAAAGCCCTCTACTCCGGGATGCTCAACGCTTCGGGCGGCGTGATAGATGACCTGATTGTCTACTACTTCACTGAAGATTTCTTCCGCCTCGTTGTAAACTCCGCCACCCGCGAAAAAGACCTATCCTGGATTACCCAACACGCTGAACCTTACGCCATCGACATCACCGTTCGTGACGACCTGTCGCTGATTGCGGTGCAGGGGCCAAACGCGCAGGAAAAAGCAGCCACGTTGTTTACTGACGAACAGCGCCATGCGGTAGAAGGTATGAAGCCGTTCTTTGGCGTTCAGGCGGGTGATTTGTTTATCGCAACCACCGGTTATACCGGCGAAGCAGGCTATGAAATCGCCATGCCGAATGAAAAAGCGGCTGATTTCTGGCGTGCGCTGGTACAAGCAGGCGTCAAACCTTGTGGTCTCGGCGCGCGCGACACCCTGCGTCTGGAAGCGGGTATGAACCTGTATGGTCAGGAGATGGACGAAGGGATTTCTCCGCTGGAAGCCAATATGGGTTGGACCATTGCGTGGGAACCTGCCGACCGCGACTTTATTGGTCGTGAAGCACTGGAAATGCAGCGCGAAAAAGGCCACGAACAGCTGGTCGGGCTGGTGATGACTGAGAAGGGCGTGCTGCGTAATGAACTGCCGGTGCGTTTCACCGATGCTTCTGGCAACCAGCATGAAGGCATTATCACCAGTGGCACATTCTCCCCAACCCTGGGTTACAGCATCGCGTTGG
Source organism: Citrobacter sp. Cpo040 (assembly GCF_030332915.1). Taxonomy (NCBI): domain Bacteria; kingdom Pseudomonadati; phylum Pseudomonadota; class Gammaproteobacteria; order Enterobacterales; family Enterobacteriaceae; genus Citrobacter; species Citrobacter sp. Cpo040. Next base: position 420,645 of record NZ_JAOWGX010000037.1, on the reverse strand, counting down.
CGCGCGTGCCTGCGGGTATCGGTGAGACTGCGATCGTACAGATCCGTAACCGTGAAATGCCGGTAAAAGTGACTAAACCTGTTTTTGTGCGTAACGGCAAAGCCGTCGCGTAATTCATCCTTTTTTGGAGATTGATTGATGAGCAACGTACCTGCAGAACTGAAATACAGCAAAGAACACGAATGGCTGCGCAAAGAAGCTGACGGCTCTTACACCGTTGGTATCACCGAACACGCTCAGGAGCTGTTAGGTGACATGGTTTTCGTTGACCTGCCAGAAGTTGGCGCCACCGTCAGCGCGGGCGATGATTGCGCCGTTGCGGAGTCCGTAAAAGCGGCATCCGATATCTATGCGCCAGTAGGCGGTGAGATTGTTGCGGTTAACGATGCGCTCAGCGACTCCCCGGAACTGGTCAACAGCGAACCGTATGCGGGCGGCTGGATTTTCAAAATCAAAGCCAGCGATGAAAGCGAAATTGAATCGCTGTTGGATGCCACTGCGTACGAGGCATTACTGGAAGACGAATAAGATTGTGCCGGATGGCACTGCGTTTATCCGGCCTACGGTTTTATGTAGGCCCGGTAAGCGTCAGCGCCACCGGGCAATTGAGTTAGAGACCATCACGATTCACTGCACGTTTCAGGAACCATCGCCCATGACACAGACGTTAAGCCAGCTTGAAAACAGCGGCGCTTTCATTGAACGCCACATCGGACCGGACGCCGCGCAGCAGCAAGAGATGCTGAATGCGGTTGGCGCCGAGTCGTTAAACGCGCTGATCGGCCAGATTGTGCCGAAAGACATTCAGCTCGCAACCCCGCCACAGGTGGGCGAGGCGGCGACCGAATACGCTGCGCTGGCTGAATTAAAAGCCATCGCCGGGCGTAACAAGCGCTTCACGTCCTACATTGGCATGGGCTACACCGCCGTGCAATTGCCACCGGTTATTCTGCGTAACATGCTGGAAAACCCAGGTTGGTACACCGCATATACGCCGTATCAGCCGGAAGTATCCCAGGGACGACTGGAAGCTCTGCTGAACTTCCAACAGGTCACGCTGGACCTGACGGGCCTGGATATGGCTTCTGCTTCTCTGCTGGATGAAGCCACTGCGGCTGCTGAAGCCATGGCGATGGCCAAACGTGTCAGCAAACTGAAAAATGCCAACCGTTTCTTTGTGGCGGCTGATGTTCACCCGCAAACGCTGGACGTGGTTCGCACCCGTGCAGAAACCTTTGGCTTTGACGTCATTGTTGATGACGCGGCGAAAGCACTAGATCACCAGGATGTGTTTGGCGTGCTGTTGCAGCAGGTTGGCACCACCGGTGAAGTGCACGACTACAGCAAACTGATTGCCGAGCTGAAATCCCGTAAAGTTGTGGTCAGTGTCGCTGCCGACTTTATGGCGCTGGTACTGCTGACTGCACCGGGCAAACAGGGCGCGGATATTGTTTTCGGCTCTGCGCAACGCTTCGGCGTACCGATGGGTTACGGCGGCCCACACGCGGCATTCTTCGCCGCTAAAGACGAATTCAAACGCTCCATGCCAGGCCGTATTATCGGCGTATCGAAAGATGCGGCGGGCAATACCGCACTGCGCATGGCGATGCAGACTCGCGAGCAGCATATCCGCCGTGAGAAAGCGAACTCCAACATTTGTACCTCGCAGGTTCTGCTGGCCAACATCGCCAGCCTGTATGCCGTTTATCATGGTCCGGTTGGCCTGAAACGTATCGCTAATCGCATCCACCGCCTGACTGATATTCTGGCGGCCGGTCTGCAACAGAAAGGGCTGAAGCTGCGCCATGCGCACTACTTCGACACTCTGTGTGTTGAAGTGGCTGACAAAGCGGCTGTTCTGGCGCGTGCCGAAGCGGCAGAAATCAACCTGCGTAGCGATATCCATAACGCGGTAGGTATTACGCTCGATGAAACCACCACCCGTGAAAACGTGGTGCAGTTGTTCAATGTTCTGCTGGGCGACAGCCACGGTTTGAATATCGATACGCTGGATAAAGATGTGGCGCTCGACAGCCGTTCCATTCAGGACAGCATGCTGCGTGACGATGCGATCCTCAGCCATCCGGTGTTTAATCGCTATCACAGCGAAACCGAAATGATGCGCTACATGCACTCGCTGGAGCGCAAAGATCTGGCGCTGAACCAGGCAATGATCCCGCTGGGTTCTTGCACCATGAAGCTGAACGCTGCCGCCGAGATGATCCCTATCACCTGGCCGGAATTCGCTGAACTTCACCCGTTCTGCCCGCCAGAGCAGGCAGAAGGTTATCACCAGATGATCGGCCAGCTTTCCGAGTGGCTGGTAAAACTGACCGGTTATGACGCCGTCTGCATGCAGCCGAACTCCGGCGCGCAGGGCGAGTATGCGGGTCTGCTGGCGATTCGTCACTATCACGAAAGCCGTAACGAAGGCCATCGCGATATCTGTCTGATCCCGGCTTCTGCCCACGGCACCAATCCGGCATCTGCACAGATGGCGGGGATGCAGGTTGTGGTTGTCGCGTGTGATAAGAACGGCAACATCGACCTGGACGATCTGCGAGCAAAAGCAGAACAACATGCTGCGAATCTCTCCTGCATCATGGTGACCTATCCGTCTACTCACGGCGTGTATGAAGAAACGATCCGTGAAGTGTGCGACGTTGTGCACCAGTTTGGCGGCCAGGTTTACCTTGATGGCGCGAACATGAACGCTCAGGTTGGGATCACCACGCCGGGCTTTATCGGCGCAGATGTCTCGCACCTCAACCTGCATAAAACATTCTGCATTCCGCACGGCGGCGGCGGCCCAGGTATGGGACCGATTGGCGTCAAATCACATCTGGCACCGTTTGTACCGGGTCACAGCGTAGTGCAGATTGAAGGAATGCTCACCCGTCAGGGCGCAGTTTCAGCGGCGCCGTTCGGTAGCGCATCCATTCTGCCAATCAGCTGGATGTACATCCGTATGATGGGTGCAGAAGGTCTGAAGCAGGCAAGCCAGGTGGCTATCCTTAACGCTAACTACATTGCCAGCCGTCTGAAAGATGCTTATCCGGTACTGTATACCGGTCGCGACGGTCGCGTGGCGCATGAATGTATTCTCGACATTCGCCCACTGAAAGAAGAGACCGGCATCAGCGAACTGGATATTGCCAAGCGTCTGATTGATTACGGTTTCCATGCGCCGACCATGTCATTCCCGGTCGCGGGTACCCTGATGGTTGAACCGACTGAATCTGAAAGCAAAGTGGAACTTGATCGCTTTATCAATGCGATGCTGGCAATCCGCGCTGAAATCGATCGCGTGAAAGCCGGTGAATGGTCACTGGAAGATAACCCGCTGGTTAACTCACCGCACACGCAAAACGAGCTGGTCGCGGAGTGGAATCACGGTTATAGCCGAGAAATCGCCGTCTTCCCGGCTGGTGTGGCGAACAAATACTGGCCGACCGTGAAACGCCTTGATGATGTTTACGGTGACCGTAACCTGTTCTGCTCCTGCGTGCCGATGAGCGAATATCAGTAACTTTTCCGTGCAGTAAAGCTTTTGTAGGCCGGGTAAGGCGAAGACGCCTCCCGGCTTTTTCATATCTGGAGGTATCCATGGGAATCGCATTGGTTACTGGCGGCAGTCGCGGCATCGGGCGGGCAACCGCGCTGCAGTTAGCGCAAGAGGGTTACACGGTTGCGGTTAACTTTCATCACAATATCCGTGCGGCAACGGAGGTGGTGAATACCATTGCCGCTACCGGGGGAAAGGCGTTTGCTCTACGGGCTGATATCAGCGATGAAAGCCAGGTTGTGGCAATGTTTGAATCCATTGACCGCGAAGGTGAACCGCTGACCGCGTTAGTGAATAATGCCGGGATTTTGTTTGAACAGAGCACGGTGGAAAGCTTAACCGCCGAAAGAATTAACCGCGTGCTGGCGACCAATGTTACCGGCTATTTTTTGTGTTGTCGGGAAGCGGTAAAGCGGATGTCGTTCAAACACGGAGGGCAAGGCGGGGCGATTGTGAATGTGTCTTCGGCGGCATCGCGGCTTGGTGCGCCATTCGAATATGTTGATTACGCGGCCTCAAAAGGCGCTGTGGACACGCTCACCACAGGCCTTGCGCTGGAGGTTGCGGCGCAAGGGATCCGCGTAAACAGCGTGCGACCTGGTCTTATCTACACTGAAATGCACGCTTCAGGCGGCGAGCCGGGAAGGGTCGATCGCGTGAAATCGATGTTGCCTATGCAGCGCGGCGGACAACCGGAGGAGGTCGCGCAGGCGATTACCTGGCTGCTGAGCGAGAAGGCGTCGTACGTAACGGGCAGTTTTCTGGAACTGGCTGGCGGGAAGTAGGGTTTAATCGCCGGTTGGCGCTACGCTTATCCGGCCTACGGGAATTTAATATGTAGGCTGGATAAGGCGTTTACGCCGCCATCCGGCAAAAAATCAAAGTTTCTCGCCGTTGCTGGCAATCACCGCTTTGTACCAGTTAAAACTTTTCTTGCGTGAACGCGACATATCGCCGGTGCCGTCGTCGTGTTTGTTCACGTAGATAAAGCCGTAACGTTTGCTGTACTGACCGGTGGTGAACGAGACACAGTCGATGCAGCCCCACGGAGTGTAGCCCATCAGGTCTACGCCATCATACGTTACCGCTTTCATCATCTCTTCAACGTGGGCGCGCAAATAGTCGATGCGATAGTCGTCGTTGATGCTGCCGTCTTCTTCCACTCTGTCGTAGGCACCAAATCCGTTTTCTACGATAAATAGCGGTTTCTGATAGCGCTCATACAGTTCGCATAAGGCGTAACGCAGACCGACCGGATCAATCTGCCAGCCCCAGTCGGACGCTTTTACGTGCGGGTTCGGTACGCTGCCCTCAAAACCAGAAATGGCATCGCCGCTGCCGCCTTCCGCTTTTACCGCGTTGGTCATGTAGTAACTGAATCCGAGATAGTCACAGGTGCCTTCACGCAGGATTTGCTCATCTCCGGCTTCCATTCGGATGTTGAATTCGCGGCGTTCCCACTCGTTCAGTACATATGATGGATAGTAGCCGCGCAGTTGAACGTCGGTGAAAACGTAGCGCTCACGCATCGATTCCTGCGCGAACATCACATCTTCAGGCTTACAGGAGAACGGGTACAGCGGCACCATCGCCAGCATGCAGCCGACTTTCATTTCCGGGTTGATGCGACGTGCGGCTTTCACTGCCAGAGCGCTGGCCACGAACTGGTGATGCAGCACCTGGTACATGGTTTCTTCCGGGTTTTCATGCTCGGTATACACCACGCCGGAGCAGCAATAACCAAACAGCGGTGCGCGCCAGTTGCGCTGGTTGTTGATCTCGTTAAAGGTCATCCAGTATTTGACCTTGTGCTTGTAGCGCTCAAAAACGACTTCAGCAAATCGGACAAAGAAATCGACGACTTTACGATTGGTCCAGCTACCGTATTGTTGAACCAGGTGCAGCGGCATTTCAAAGTGGGAAAGGGTGATGACCGGTTCGATGTTGTACTTCAGCATTTCATCGAACATGTCGTCGTAGAACTTTAGCCCTTCTTCATTCGGCTGGCTTTCGTCCCCTTTGGGGAAGATACGGGTCCAGGCGATTGAGGTACGGAAGCATTTGAAGCCCATCTCGGCAAACAGCTTGATGTCTTCTTTGTAATGACCGTAAAAATCGACGGCTTCGTGGTTGGGGTAGTACTTACCGGGCTCAACTTCCTGAGTGATTTCTCGCGGAACGCCGTGTGCCCCTCCGGTCAGTACATCGCAAATGCTGGGGCCTTTGCCACCTTTGTTCCAGCCGCCTTCAACCTGGTGCGCCGCAACCGCGCCACCCCATAAAAAATCTTTTGGTAAGGTAAGTTTTTTCATCTGCGCTCAGTCTCAAATTAATACCATCTGATTTTGAGTCTAACAAAGGAAAGATAAATGTCACGATATAACAAAATAGCGCTAATGTGATTTGTTACATCCAAAAAACAGATTGTTTTTTTACGTTATTCTTTTCGCCAACTTGCGGCCGAGTGATTCCAGAATATAAATAACAGGGATCTGCGTAGTTATATCGTATACACCGGCAATGCGCGTCTGTGGAACGTGCCAGGAGAGATTAAAGTCAGCCAATTTGGCCAGCCGCGAATGTTCATGACTGGTGACAGACAGGACCTTACAGTTATGCAGGCTGAACTGGCTGGCAAAACGCAGGATCTCTTCTGTTTCACCGGAAACGGAAAGCACGATCGCCAGCGCGTTTCTGGCCATGTCATTCGTTACCGGGAAATAAGGGTCATCAATGTGATTACTGAATTTTCCAACGTTTGAGAAAAAACGTGCGCCATATTTGGCTAAGGCTCCGGATGTTCCCGCCCCAACGAATATAATACGCTCGGAAGATAATATAATATCAACAGCCTGATCGAGCAGATTATCGAACTCATCGTTATTAACGCCTTTAAAGAAGCTGATAATTTCGCTAGCACCGAAATTAGCCTGTTGCGGTTCATTCTGCTCTAAATATAATTTGAAGCGCACGCGAAATTCTGAGTAACCTTCACACTTAAGCTTGCGGCAAAAGCGCAGTACGGTGGTAGTGGAAACATCCACGGCATCGGCCAGTTCGCGAATGGTCATGTACATGACTTTGTCACGGTTTTTGATGACATAGTTGTAGACCAGCATCTCAAGATTGTTGAGACTGGCGATGGCAGCGTGGGAGAACATACTCACAATGGCAAAACTCACTCATCAGACTTCATCTACAGGGAATAATAACATGCAGCCAAATGACATCACTTTTTTTCAGCGTTTCCAGGATGACATTCTGGCCGGACGCAAGACCATCACTATTCGTGACGAGTCTGAATCACACTTCAAAGCCGGGGACATTTTACGGGTTGGGCGCTTCGAAGATGACGGTTACTTCTGCACGATTGAGGTTGTTGGCACCTCAACCGTCACGCTGGATACGCTGACGGATAAACATGCCCAGCAGGAAAACATGACGCTTGAAGAACTTAAACGTGTCATTGCCGAGATTTACCCGGATCAGACGCAATTTTATGTGATTGATTTTAAATGCCTTTGATTTTAATGGTACGCATGTTAGCTGAAATTTAAAAACTAAAACCATGATTTTTAATGGTAAATATTTATCTGGTAATTATTTTAGCTAACAGGTGTTCACTGGAACCATTCTCAGTTACGCTAGAGGAGCAATCACGATAGGGTTCGTTTCTCGGGAGTAAGTTATGGTTCAGAAGCCATTAATCGCGCAGGGATATTCGCTGGCAGAGGAAATAGCCAACAGCATCAGTCACGGTATCGGGCTGGTGTTTGGGATTGTCGGACTGGTGTTGTTGCTGGTTCAGGCAGTGGATACCAATGCCAGCGCTATGGCGATTACCAGCTATAGCCTGTACGGCGGCAGCATGATCCTGCTGTTCCTCGCCTCAACCTTGTATCACGCGATCCCCCATCAGAGAGCGAAAGTCTGGCTGAAAAAATTCGACCACTGTGCGATTTATCTGCTGATTGCCGGGACCTATACGCCATTTCTGCTGGTGGGGCTTGATTCGCCGCTGGCTCGTGGGTTGATGATTGTTATCTGGAGCCTGGCGCTGCTCGGTATTTTATTCAAACTGACCATCGCACACCGGTTTAAAATTCTGTCGCTGGTGACTTACCTGACAATGGGCTGGCTTTCGCTGATTGTGGTGTATCAACTGGCGGTGAAGTTGGCGGCGGGAGGCGTGACGTTGCTGGCTGTTGGCGGTGTGGTGTATTCGCTGGGCGTAATTTTCTACGTCTGTAAGCGTATTCCTTATAACCATGCGATCTGGCACGGTTTTGTGCTGGGCGGCAGCGTTTGCCACTTCCTGGCGATCTATCTGTACGTGGGGCAACACGCATAGATTCAGTGCAACCCCGGGGGCGGCGTAAACGCCTCGCCCGGGCTGTATTTTGTTGGCCGGACGAGGCAATGCCGCAATCCGGCGGCCTGTGCCGAATTGCCTAATGGCGCTGCGCTTATCAGGCCGACCAATTACTCTTCGTCTAACGAATATGGCAGCGGTACGATACGCAGCGTTTTTGCGTCGTCACGAACGCGGAACACGCTGTCGGCCTCCATGTCGTTATTCATCACAACCTGCACCAGTACCTGACCATCGGCCAGTTGTACTGCGGCAAGTACGGTACCAGTACGACGCCAGTTCTCGCCCATTTTTAATTCAAGGTCTTCGCCAGCTTCCGGTACTCGACCGGCGGCACCCGCCAAAGTCCACATGGCGCGTTTGTTGGCTCCGCGGAATTTTGCACGAGCCACCATTTCCTGACCGGTGTAGCAGCCTTTTTTAAAGCTGATCCCGCCCAGAGCCTGCAGATTGGTAGCCTGTGGAATAAACTGTGCACTGTTGGCTGTATCAATAACGGGGATACCCGCTTCGATATCCAGCGCCAGCCACTGCTGGCTGTTATTTAACTCAGCTTCGCCACGCAGCTTTTCAACCAAGGTTTCTGCTGTGGTGGCATCAACGATCAGCAGAAAACGTTCGGCAGGGTGTTCGAACCACAATACCGTGGAGGCACCTTCGGTAATGACTTGCTTATCACTGTTCGGTAATTCGCTAAAGAGATTGGCCAGCGCTGCACGTGCCTGGAATCCCGCTACGCCCAGCAAGACGCGCTCGTCGTCTGGGGCGATCGCCACCTTCGAGAAGACCGCGTATTTTTTCAGCTCAGTGAGCTGCGCATCACGCAGGCTACGGCGCTCAAGCCATGCAAAACCGTCACCCTGGCGGAACAGACGCAGGTTGCTCCACATTTTACCTTTGGCGTCACAATGTGCAGCCAACAGGTGCTGATGCTCGGTCATCTGGCTGACATCCGCCGTGACCTGACCCTGAATATACTTCTCACTGTCGACACCTGTGATGGTGGCGAGCGCCCAGTCATCGAGCGTCATTAGCGTCAGAGGTAAACGCGTTGACGCAAAAGGCTGGCGAGGAGGAAAAGATGTAAAAGCCATAATAATGTCCTGATTTGCTTAACGCAGTGATGATGACTAATGGTAAAAGAGCTATGGCCCATTGCAAGCGGTTTAAACAGGCTATTTGTGCCATATATTGTGCTTTGCGAGGAGACATCCAAAATTGGTGAATCCTTTGGCTTAATAAGGTTTTATTTAGCGAGCGAGCTTCAGTTTACTGATATTCCCGTAAAAAGAGCGGGAAAAACACGTTACAATAGCGGGATACTTCGTTTTCGCGAGACAGGGAGAAGAACATGGATATTAACAACAAAGCACGTATTCATTGGGCATGCCGCCGCGGTATGCGCGAGCTGGACATCTCGATCATGCCGTTTTTTGAACATGAATATGACAGCTTAAGTGACGAAGAAAAACGTATCTTCATCCGTCTGCTAGAATGTGATGATCCAGATTTATTTAACTGGTTGATGAATCATGGGAAACCAGCTGATGAGCAGCTGGAACAGATGGTGCGACTTATCCAGACACGGAATCGGGAACGTGGTCCAGTGGCAATCTGATTTACGCGTATCATGGCGCGCGCAGTGGCTTTCACTGCTAATTCATGGGCTGGTCGCGGTGTTTATTTTATTGATGCCCTGGCCATTGAGCTACACCCCATTATGGCTGGTTTTGCTCTCTCTGGTGGTGTTCGATAGCGTTCGCAGTCAGCGTCGAATCAACGCCTGTCAGGGTGAGATTCGGCTATTGATGGATGGCCGTCTGCGCTGGCAAGGGCAAGAGTGGTCTATCGTTAGCGCCCCCTGGATGGTTAAAACAGGTATGATGCTACGCTTGCTATCTGATGCCGGAAAACGTCAACATTTGTGGCTGGCAGCAGACAGTATGGATGATGCAGAGTGGCGGGATTTACGGCGGTTGATGCTGCAAAAAGCGAAGCAAGGGTAACGCATGACACATGCCTGATGGCGCGCAGCTTGAAGGCCAACAGTTAGGCGCGTCATGCAGGCCGGATAAGGCATTTACGCCGTCATCCGGCAAATCGGTTATCAGGACCAGTGCTCGGCCATTTCCCCAAGAATTTGCTCGCACCAGGCCTGAATGCGTTCATCGCTGAGATCGTACTGGTTCGTCTCATCCAGCGCCAGGCCAACAAACAGCTGTCCATCAGCAATGACGGGTTTATCGCTGGTGAATTCGTAGCCTTCTGTGGGCCAGTAGCCGACAAACTTTACACCTTTGGTGATCAGTTTATCGTGCAGCATACCCAACGCATCCAGGAACCATTCGCCGTATCCCAACTGATCGCCCATACCGTAAAGCGCGACAATCTTGCCCTCCAGGTTGAGGTCGTCCAGTTGCTCCCAGACCGCTTCCCAGTCCTCCTGAATTTCACCGAAATCCCAGGTTGGGATGCCCAAAATGAGCACGTCATATTGCTCCATTAGGGTCGGAGAATCGTCTTTGAGGTTGTGCAGTGTCACCAGTTCGGGACCCAGGATATCGCGGATTTTTTCTGCTGCCATTTCGGTGTAGCAGGTGCTGGAACCGTAAAAAAGACCCATGTTCATGACGTAAACATCTCAATTCTGCTGTAGCGTTGCGGGTAGTGTAACAGAATCGCCGCATTCTCGGCACAATGAGGCATAATGCATCAAAAATGAGAGTGGAATAAGGGGCGCGAGTGGAACAGGATCTGGCGCGCATCGAGCAGTTTCTTGATGCCCTGTGGCTGGAACGAAATCTGGCGGAAAACACATTAAGTGCGTATCGTCGCGATCTGACCATGCTTGTGGAATGGTTACATCACCGCGGCGCTTCGCTTGCGACCGCGCAAAGTGATGATCTGCAAGCCTTGCTGGCTGAGCGGATGGATGGAGGGTATAAAGCCACCAGTTCCGCACGTTTGCTCAGTGCGACGCGACGTTTTTTTCAGCATCTGTACCGCGAAAAATATCGCGAAGATGACCCCAGCGCCTCGCTTGCATCACCTAAACTTCCGCAGCGCCTGCCTAAAGATCTCAGCGAAGCGCAGGTTGAGCGGCTGCTACAAGCGCCGCTTATTGAGCAACCGCTGGAGCTACGCGACAAAGCCATGCTGGAAGTGCTGTATGCAACAGGCCTGCGCGTGTCTGAACTGGTAGGACTGACGATGAGTGACGTCAGCCTGCGTCAGGGTGTGGTACGGGTGATCGGCAAAGGTAACAAAGAGCGCCTTGTCCCGTTGGGTGAGGAGGCTGTGTACTGGCTGGAAACTTACCTGGAGCATGGGCGTCCATGGTTGCTCAACGGCGTATCGATTGATGTGCTGTTTCCTAGTCAGCGGGCGCAACAGATGACCCGTCAGACCTTCTGGCATCGTATCAAACACTATGCTGTGTTGGCGGGAATCGACAGCGAAAAGCTGTCACCGCACGTCCTGCGGCACGCGTTTGCCACGCATTTGCTCAACCATGGCGCAGACCTGCGCGTGGTGCAGATGCTACTGGGGCATAGCGATCTCTCGACAACGCAGATTTATACTCATGTCGCAACGGAGCGCTTGCGGCAACTACATCAACAGCATCACCCGCGAGCGTGAGTGCTGACAGGATAGGATAGGCTATGAAAAAACGTTTTATGATGTTCACCCTTCTGGCGACGGCGTTTTCCGGCATGGTACATGCAGACGACGCGGCAATTCGTCAGTCATTAGCAAAGCTGGGTGTGCAGAGCACCGAGATTCAACCTGCTCCGGTTGCGGGCATGAAAACCGTACTGACCAATAGCGGCGTGCTGTACGTAACTGAAGACGGTAAACATATTATTCAGGGACCGATGTACGACGTGAGCGGCGCAAGTCCGGTGAATGTCACCAACCAACTGCTGATGAAGCATCTGAACGCGCTGGAAAAAGAGATGATCATCTACAAAGCGCCGCAGGAAAAACACGTCATTACCGTTTTCACCGACATCACTTGTGGTTACTGCCACAAGCTGCATGAAGAGATGAAAGATTACAATGCGTTGGGGATCACCGTTCGTTATCTGGCCTTCCCACGTCAGGGGCTGGACAGCCAGGCTGAGCAGGACATGAAGTCTATCTGGTGTGCTAAGGACAAAAACAAAGCCTTTGATGATGCGATGGCAGGCAAGGGCGTGAAAGCGGCGACCTGTGATGTGGATATCGCTAACCACTATGCGCTGGGCGTACAGTTTGGCGTCAGCGGTACACCGGCGATTGTGCTGAGCAATGGCTATGTCGTACCTGGTTATCAGGGCCCGAAAGAGATGAAAGAATTCCTCGACGCACATGCAAAACAGACCAGCGGTAAATAATTCGCGTGAAACAACAGATACAACTTCGTCGGCGTGAAGCCGACGAGACCGCCGAGCTACCTGATGACTTGCCGCCATTGTTGCGTCGTTTATACGCCAGTCGCGGTGTACGTAGCGCGCAGGAGCTTGAGCGTAGCGTCAAAGGAATGCTGCCGTGGCAGCATTTAAACGGTGTCGAAAAGGCGGTTGAGATCCTCTACAACGCCTTTCGTGCGGGAACTCGCATCATCGTTGTTGGCGATTTCGATGCCGATGGCGCGACCAGCACGGCGCTAAGCATCCTGGCGATGCGCGCGTTGGGCTGCAGTAACGTTGACTACCTGGTGCCAAATCGTTTTGAGGACGGTTATGGTTTAAGCCCGGAAGTCGTTGATCAGGCCCATGCCCGTGGTGCTCAGCTGATTGTCACCGTAGACAACGGCATCTCGTCTCACGCGGGTGTCGAACATGCCAGAACGTTGGGGATCCCGGTCGTTGTGACCGATCACCACCTGCCAGGGGATACGCTGCCGGGCGCGGAGGCGATCATCAATCCTAACCTGCACGACTGTGAGTTCCCGTCGAAATCGCTGGCAGGCGTTGGTGTAGCCTTCTATCTGATGCTGGCGCTGCGCACTTTCCTGCGTGACAAAGGCTGGTTTGATGAGCGAGGCATTGCACCGCCGAACCTGGCGGATTTGCTCGATCTGGTTGCGCTTGGCACGGTGGCGGACGTGGTACCGCTGGATGCCAATAACCGCATTCTGACGTGGCAAGGCTTAAGCCGTATCCGTGCTGGAAAATGCCGCCCTGGTATCAAAGCGCTGCTGGAGATTTCCAATCGCGACCCCCTAAAGCTGGCAGCCAGTGATTTAGGTTTTGCCCTCGGGCCACGGCTGAATGCGGCGGGGCGTCTGGACGATATGTCCGTTGGCGTAGCGCTGTTGCTGTGCGACAACATTGGTGAAGCGCGCGTGCTGGCCAATGAGCTGGACGCACTCAACCAGACGCGCAAAGAAATTGAGCAGGGTATGCAGGCCGAAGCGCTTACCCTGTGTGAAAAGCTGGAACGCAGTAGCGATACGCTTCCGGGCGGCCTGGCAATGTATCATCCCGAGTGGCATCAGGGCGTTGTGGGGATTCTGGCATCGCGCATTAAAGAGCGATTCCATCGTCCGGTGATAGCGTTTGCCCCGGCAGGTGATGGTACTCTCAAAGGCTCCGGGCGTTCGATTCAGGGGCTGCACATGCGTGATGCGCTGGAGCGCCTGGACACCCTTCATCCGGGCATGATCATCAAGTTTGGCGGTCACGCCATGGCGGCGGGGTTATCGCTTGAAGAGGCGCAGTTTGAGCGTTTCCAGCAGCGTTTTGGCGAACTGGTTACCGAGTGGCTGGATCCCGCCTTGCTGCAGGGCGAAGTGGTGTCAGATGGCCCGCTAAGCGCCGCGGAGATGACCATGGAGGTCGCGCAAATGCTGCGTGATGCCGGGCCGTGGGGGCAAATGTTCCCGGAACCGCTGTTTGATGGACATTTCCGTCTCCTTCAGCAGCGTTTGGTGGGGGAGCGTCATCTGAAGGTGATGGTGGAGCCAGTTGGCGGCGGACCTCTGCTGGACGGAATTGCGTTCAACGTTGATACCAGTTGCTGGCCGGACAACGGCGTTCGCGATGTTCAGTTGGCCTATAAACTGGATATTAATGAGTTTCGCGGCAACCGCAGTTTGCAGCTAATAATCGATAATATCTGGCCACTTTAGCGTCACTAATCGCTATAAAAAAGGGCGTGGATTAGTTACAATCCCGCTCTTATCACCGCATTTTGACTAGTCCAATAAAAGAAATCAGACAATGTTTGAAATTAATCCGGTAAATAACCGCATTCAGGACCTCACGGAGCGCTCTGACGTTCTTAGGGGGTATCTTTGACTATGATGCCAAGAAAGAGCGTCTGGAAGAAGTAAACGCCGAGCTGGAACAGCCGGACGTATGGAACGAACCCGAACGCGCGCAGGCGCTGGGTAAAGAGCGTTCTTCTCTTGAAGCCATCGTTGATACGCTCGATCAGATGAGCCAGGGCCTGGAAGATGTCTCCGGCCTGCTGGAACTGGCTGTAGAAGCCGACGACGAAGAAACCTTTAACGAAGCCGTAGCAGAACTCGACACGCTGGAAGATAAACTGGCCCAGCTGGAATTCCGTCGTATGTTCTCCGGTGAATATGACAGCGCAGATTGCTATCTCGATATTCAGGCAGGTTCTGGCGGTACGGAAGCGCAGGACTGGGCAAGCATGCTGATGCGCATGTATCTGCGTTGGGCTGAAGCGCGCGGCTTTAAGACTGAAATTATTGAAGAGTCTGAAGGTGAAGTGGCGGGTATTAAATCCGTAACCATCAGAATTGCTGGCGAATATGCGTACGGTTGGCTGCGTACTGAAACCGGCGTACACCGTCTGGTTCGTAAGAGTCCGTTCGACTCCGGCGGACGTCGCCATACGTCGTTCAGTTCTGCGTTTGTTTATCCGGAAGTTGATGATGATATTGATATCGATATCAACCCGGCGGATCTGCGTATTGACGTTTACCGTGCCTCCGGTGCGGGTGGTCAGCACGTTAACCGTACGGAATCTGCGGTGCGTATTACCCACATCCCGACTGGGATTGTGACGCAGTGTCAGAACGACCGTTCCCAGCACAAGAACAAAGACCAGGCCATGAAGCAGATGAAAGCGAAGCTTTATGAACTGGAAATGCAGAAGAAGAATGCCGAGAAACAGGCGATGGAAGACAACAAGTCAGATATCGGCTGGGGTAGCCAGATTCGTTCTTATGTCCTTGATGACTCCCGCATCAAAGATCTGCGTACCGGGGTTGAAACCCGTAACACGCAGGCGGTGCTGGATGGCAGCCTGGATCAATTTATCGAAGCAAGTTTGAAAGCAGGGTTATGAGGAACCAACATGTCTGAACAACACGTACAGGGCGCTGACGCGGTAGCCGACCTTAACAATGAACTGAAAACGCGCCGTGAGAAGCTGGCGAGCCTGCGTGAGCAGGGGATCCCGTTCCCGAACGATTTCCGTCGCGATCATACCTCAGACCAACTGCATGCTGACTTCGACGCGAAAGAAAACGAAGAGCTGGAAGCGCTGAACATTGAGGTATCCGTTGCTGGCCGTATGATGACCCGTCGTATTATGGGTAAAGCATCATTCGTTACGCTGC
The DNA here is from genome assembly GCF_030332915.1 of Citrobacter sp. Cpo040. Taxonomy (NCBI): domain Bacteria; kingdom Pseudomonadati; phylum Pseudomonadota; class Gammaproteobacteria; order Enterobacterales; family Enterobacteriaceae; genus Citrobacter; species Citrobacter sp. Cpo040. The sequence continues at coordinate 405,129 of NZ_JAOWGX010000037.1, read as the reverse complement.
AGGACGTTGGCGGCCGTATTCAGCTGTACGTTGCTCGCGATGACCTGCCTGAAGGCGTCTACAACGAGCAGTTCAAAAAATGGGATCTGGGCGATATCCTTGGCGCGAAAGGTAAGTTGTTCAAGACCAAGACCGGTGAGTTGTCTATCCACTGCACCGAACTGCGTCTGCTGACCAAAGCGCTGCGCCCGCTGCCGGACAAATTCCACGGTCTGCAGGATCAGGAAGCGCGCTATCGTCAACGTTACCTGGATCTCATCTCTAACGATGAATCCCGCAATACCTTTAAAGTGCGTTCACAAATTATGGCTGGCATCCGTCAGTTCATGGTGGGTCGCGGCTTTATGGAAGTGGAAACCCCGATGATGCAGGTGATCCCTGGCGGTGCCGCTGCGCGTCCGTTCATCACCCATCATAACGCGCTGGATCTGGATATGTACCTGCGTATCGCGCCGGAACTGTACCTCAAGCGTCTGGTGGTTGGCGGCTTCGAACGCGTATTCGAAATTAACCGTAACTTCCGTAACGAAGGCATCTCTGTTCGCCATAACCCAGAGTTCACCATGATGGAACTCTACATGGCTTATGCGGACTACAAAGATCTGATCGAACTGACCGAATCGCTGTTCCGTACGCTGGCGCAGAACGTTCTGGGAACGACTGAAGTGCCTTACGGTGAAGAAGTCTTCGACTTCGGTAAACCGTTCGAAAAACTGACCATGCGCGAAGCGATTCAGAAATACCGTCCGGAAACCAACATGGCCGATCTGGATAACTTCGACTCTGCAAAAGCGATTGCTGAATCTATCGGCATCAAAGTTGAGAAGAGCTGGGGTCTGGGCCGTATCGTGACCGAGATCTTTGAAGAAGTTGCGGAAGCGCACCTGATTCAACCGACCTTCATTACCGAGTACCCGGCAGAAGTTTCTCCGCTGGCGCGTCGTAATGACGAAAACCCGGAAATCACTGACCGCTTCGAATTCTTCATCGGCGGACGTGAAATCGGTAACGGTTTCAGCGAGCTGAACGATGCGGAAGATCAGGCGCAGCGTTTCCAGGATCAGGTTAACGCTAAAGATGCGGGTGATGACGAAGCAATGTTCTATGACGAAGACTACGTTACCGCTCTGGAACACGGTCTGCCGCCGACTGCGGGTCTGGGCATTGGTATCGACCGTATGGTTATGCTGTTCACCAACAGCCACACTATCCGCGACGTGATCCTGTTCCCGGCGATGCGCCCGGTTAAGTAAGATGTGAAATGCCGGATGGCGGCTGACGCCTTATCCGGCCTACGATTCGTTATGTAGGCCAGATAAGCGTAGCGCCATCAGGCAATAATTTGTTGGCAGTAATTCCGCAACAGCGCACGCGCTTCTTTGTCTGCAACCTGCATTACCATCCACGGGCTAAAAGCCCACGGCGTCGCGTCAATCCCGCTTAAGATATCCTCAAGACTGCTCCACTGGCAATCCATCACTTCATCTGGGTTTAGCTGTAGCGGACTCACGATATGTGCGGCATAAACCGGGCACACTTCGTTTTCCACAATTCCACTCGGGTCTGTAGCGCGATAACGAAAGTCAGCATACACGGGGCTGAGCGAGTCGATGTCTGCACCCAGTTCGAAGCGAGCCCGGCGGACAATAGCGGCTTCGTGGGTTTCACCCAACTGCGGGTGACCACAGACAGAGTTGGTCCAGACGCCAGGCCAGGCTTTTTTGTGCAGCGAGCGGCGGGTGACCAGCAGTTGGCCCAGCTCGTTAAATATCCAGCACGAGAAAGCGGAATGCAGGGGGGTTGTGGCGGTATGCGCCGCATATTTTTCCAGCGTTCCGCAGGGTTGGTCCTGCTCATTCAATAAAATGACATGTTCCTGTCGCATAGCGTCCACCATCAATCTTAAGCATCCATATTATATGCTTAATTAAGTCAGATTGATTAACAGAGGGTGTGAAATGCCAGGGCCGACGGTTCGTTGCGCGATATGATTTGGCATCCGGTTTCTGGCTGCTATGATAAAGCGTCTGAAAATGTTGCGAGGTATTGTTTTGAGTGCAGGACGCCTGAAGAAAAATGGCCTGGGTATCGTGATGTTGCTGTGCGTCGGTCTGCTGTTAGCAGGGTGTTCCGGGAGCAAGTCGTCTGATACAGGAAGTTATTCCGGCTCCGTGTATACCGTGAAGCGGGGGGATACGCTATACCGTATTTCGCGCGCTACCGGGACCAGCGTGAAAGAAATTGCCCGCCTGAATAATATTTCACCGCCCTATACCATTGAAGTAGGGCAAAAACTGAAGGTCAGCGGTGGCGCGAAAACCAGTTCTAACTCTGGCAAAACAACCAAGAAATCCTCAACCAAAACGGCAGCGGTCAGACCGTCTTCGTCCGTACCGCAGTCTTCCTGGCCTCCGGTAGGGCAACGTTGCTGGCTGTGGCCTGCCAGCGGTAAGGTGATCCTGCCTTATTCAACCGCGGACGGCGGCAACAAGGGCATTGATATCTCGGCTGCGCGCGGTACACCGATTTATGCCGCCGGCGCCGGGAAGGTGGTTTACGTCGGTAATCAGCTACGGGGCTATGGTAATCTCATCATGATTAAGCACAGTGAGGACTACATCACTGCGTATGCGCATAATGACACCATGCTGGTGAACAACGGTCAAAACGTGAAGGCCGGGCAGAAAATCGCGACGATGGGCAGCTCGGATGCGACTACGGTGCGGCTGCATTTCCAAATCCGCTACCGGGCGACAGCTATCGATCCGCTGCGTTATTTGCCGCCGCAGGGCAGTAAGCCAAAATGCTGACGGTGATTTAATCGCCAGTCAGTCGGTTAGTCCCTTGCCAAGAAGAGCGTAAGGTTTATAATCCCTTACGCACTTCGATGCGGGCGTAGTTCAATGGTAGAACGAGAGCTTCCCAAGCTCTATACGAGGGTTCGATTCCCTTCGCCCGCTCCATTCTCCTGATAAATCAACAAGTTATGATTTATCAGTTAGTTACGTTGCCCCGCTTTAGCAGGTACAACTTAAACTACCCATTGTTCTACGCCCGCACCTGTCGCGTGATTGGTCTGTGGTACAAGGGAGCATATCATCACGCAGGCGGTGGTTCCAAGTTCTTACCGCGACAGTACAACAACGAACAAAAAGCCGCATACCTGGCATAACTCCCGAACAGATTGATCACACGCATTTAAGCCCGATGTGTGGCCCTATAAGCCACGTAAACAGGTGAATAGTGGTAATGCCCCGGTAGCTACAGATCCGGCTCTGCCAGCGCTTCGCTCACGCTCCGAAAGGTACACGAGCACCCTGATAAGATGTGATCCCTCTGACAATCTGATTTGATCACTGGTGACTTTCGCAAAGCGAAACCAACTAGGTTGGCCTGATGCAGTCGCTATGCTCCGCTTGTTGCTTGTACCACTAACGGGGCTTTATGGCTTCTATTGTCAAAAATCTGGTTCGCTGTAAAATTGAGCATAAAGAATAGCTTAATAAGAAGAATTTCTATGGCATGGTTGAAAGACCTTAGTAAAGACAGCATATCGGGCGTTATCGTTGCACTTGTCACTGGCGGAAGTGGGATCGCCGTCGTTGTGTGGCTATGGAATTACATTAAGCAGTTCTTCCATTGGTTAATGGACATCCTTACCTTCCCAGTAACAATGCCCTTATGGATGCTCCTCATTTTATCGATCTTATTATTGGCAATTTTACCTACTGTCGGATTTGTAATGCGCCGTCGTATTGCAGCGAAAGCTACAGGACAAGAGGGCAGTTTTTTGCATTATACTTCGGATAATATTTATGAAATGATAGTTTCTTGGGAATGGATTAAAGCATTAGGAGATCGCGGATACTCGTTAAGAAATCTTCACATGAGATGCCCTAAATGTGGAGGCCTTCTAAGCCAACACTCCAGCGTTGATTACTATAACTATGTTCCATATCCTATTATCAAGTGTAATTTCAAAGGTTGTGGTTGGAAAATATCTTCAGATATGGAACGATTAAGCTATGGAGAGATGCATACAAGATTAGCAGAAGAGATTGATAGACGTTGTTATCAAAAATTTAGAGGTTAATTTCGAGACTGATAAATTTGGAGTGAAAAATGTCAAAAGAATTACTGTCTATCTTTAGCGCTCTACTCTCCTTCATTGCTCTTATTGTCAGCATAACTGCTCTGTATAACACCTATCGATCAAGGAAAAATGCTGAGCATGAGTCCTTAAGAAAAATGAAAATTGATACAGTGAAAGAACTTCGTGAAGTTGAACTGGTTTATCGTGGAATATGTAGTGATACGGAAGAACTTATCAAGTCTATAGAAATGAGTACAAATATGAACCCTTATGGTAAGAAAGAACTTCTTAAGGGTGTCAGAGATAACCTTGGTTTCTTTACACAAAGTAGACAAGGTGTCACAAATATGCTCTCTAAACTTGATGAGAATTTTATGAGCATCAGCCGCGAAGAAATAGAAAATATTGCTCAATTCACTGCGTTTGAAGCGAATCGTTTAGCCGAGAATGGAAGAATAATTAAAGAACGCTTCAAAAATCTAAAGGAAATGATTGGTAGGGCACCCCATTAGCAAATATTAGGAATTATTTTGATTGTCTGCTGCATCGAACGTTCGGGTATAAGGACTGGTTTGTGATCTAGTCACCAATATGAACAAGTATATGCTGTTTTCGTAAGTACACAGCCTCTTCCCGCCTTCTAACTCTTGTTCGTCGGGATTGCTCTAAATCCGAAAAAGTCAATCTTACAAAAAATTGGGGCGGTTTATCCCTTGAAAAGGAAGGGGCAATAAAGCCCCTTCAGTCTACATTAACCAGCGTGACGGTAGGATTCACGCACACCATCACGATAACCATCAGCAAACGCTGCCTGAGGACTTTTGTGGCGAACGGTTCCCGCCTGGCTATCAGGTAAGGCGGCTAAGTCTACCCAAACTTGCCCTGAGCGAGCCAAGCCTGCACGGTAACCCTGATCGTAAGCGCAGCCGCAACATTTATGGCGACCTTCACCACCTTGATCGTGAGGTAAGCTGATGAAAAGAGTATTGTAACGGTGTGACAGTTTACAAATGGTCATGCAATGCTCCTTATGAGCGTCATTTTATGGTTTACATGATCCTCTTTGCCTGGCACAATCAAGCCGTCAGAAATGAAGGCAAGGCTAAGATTCATACGGGTTTGGCGACTCGTATTGGTCATGCTTTGTAAGCCGGGTTCATGCAAATGAATCCGGTTTTTTTATGCCTAAAATTCAGGCGCAGCACTACATGTGGGGGTGGTCAATCAATGGCGGCCCCACATAGTCGATATTTTAGAGATGATTCTTTTGTGCACAAGGGTTTATTTTGACGTTAAGTTAAGGCTGTGAAAGGGTAAAAAGGCTAAGTCCTCGTACCGTAAGGCCTGGAAGACATGTCAATAATTAAGAAAAAAAATTCAAAATTTGATCGAGTGCTGATTTCTTCAACATGATTTTGAGTATGTGGATTCATGTTACTGGTAACTATGAAAAAAACACACGATTGAGTATTCGTCTCTGGTGCTTAAAATAATCAGGCACGGAACTTTTGGTGATCTGCTAGACCGCCAGCCCAGACTCTCCGTAAAAAACCAGAATGTTCACCAAATATCCTACAGCCGACACTCCCAGCAATGCACTTCATCACTTAATCCCATAGGCCATCACAACATGGAAAATTTGCCACAACAGAGCATTTTACTGTTCGTTTTCTGTTCTATTTAACATAATGGTTCTTATAAGTACTTGACTTAAAGTGTCAGGTATTGCTTTTCGGAGCGTTGATGCGAAGCGGGGTAGACAACAGCGATTTCATCAACAGAAGGAAAGCATTCGGGAGGATTTGAGGTGAGTTCTCTTGTTCAAGGATTTTGGATGAGTTTGGCTGGTCACCACACAATTTTAGGTTTCAGGCCTTTGAAGTTGCCAGTGCATCAAATGCCATAAAAGCACATTTTTCTATTCGCAGCAGACACAAGGCTACTACGGCGACGTTACCACAACGGGCTGAAGGTCTGCCATCACCTGGTGATATTCACCGAGCCAGGCCGCCACTGCTTCGTACCATTTCCCACAACAATGTAAACAGCCAACCCACCAAGCCATCATGCGCTTCACCAGAAGCCCGTAACGGCGTCATCTCCACACAATTGTAAACTGACAGACCGATAGCACAGCGCCACGCTGAGAGGCTTTCACAGGCCTAGAAATGGACGGTTTTTCATTATTTTTTTCGAAGAAAATTAATTTTTTCGGTTTGAGAGGGCGGATCGGTGATTGTGTTTAGCCACACCACGAGTGACAGATCTGCCGAGGCAGCGCCATTACTAGCTTTGTTGTATACCTTACACCATAACGGTTATCACATCTCACAAGCTAGCCAGTGACATCACGACGCATTTACGGCGAAATGCCAGCGATTAAAGTTGAATTTTCCGGCATTTATTTACAGCTTGGCGAGGCGCACCATCCCCAAGGATGAACTGATTAAGAAGCGACCAACCCCTGCCAAAAACGTAGGGGGAGGGGTGACAAAAACGACCTACGATATAATAAAGAACTAGATAATAAAGATAAAAAACCTAAAACACGATCTTTATAAAAAAGCTAACGGCAAGGCCGCATAGCGGTGAGCGTTATCGTTCATCACTTCGTGACCGGATCGCGAGGTGTCGTCTGTCAGAGGGGCTTTTAGCAAAGTTTGTACATGGCTTTTAGCAAAGTTTGTACATGAATCAATAACAAAGTAATAATCATTACAAAGTAACTTCAAAACCTCAAACCCACGTACAAAGTTAGTACATGAATCACTATAAAGAAGAAAACCAGAAGACAGATTGAACATGCGTTCAATTGTTGGTCGTGTTGATGTTATGTGAACGGCTCCGCCACTTCAGATATGTGTGTGGTAAGAAGCTCTCTTCGATGACGTAAACAGACCCGTCATCTCGTGACCTTCTAACCTCCCATAGCCCATCACGACAACCGGTTGCTGTTCTGTGTGTCGGGTTACCCAATGGCTCTGCCAGCATGTGTGGAAGACAAGCGCAAGCGCGTCAGTCCAATGTGAACGACTGCGATGCAGTCAGGAGCTTTAAACGCGACGTAACTCCCCCCTTGGAGGGGCGGCGCTCCCCCCTCAGACTTCACAGGAGGCTCACAGAGCGCATCAGACACACTACACGGCGTTTAAACGGTGGAGGTAACCCATAGGTACTGCCTACGGCCTAGAATCGCTTAGAACGCATCATAGGAGATTTATGTAACCCTGAATTATTTACCACCTTAAATAAGAATGCAATACACATAATTACACTCAGCACAAATTGCTAATGACATTGTGTGTTGCTTTATGGAATTATGCGGTCCAGCCTAAAAGGTTGCTACCACACTTTTATATATAATGCAATAAGAGACTTGACAAAAAGTGTGATTTATGACATAATATATTCATACCTTGAGAAAAGGAAACATTAAAACAACATAGGAGATTAGATGACAAAACCAGTCCTGTTCGACTTTTCGAACGCTACCGCCTCAGAGATTGTTTCTGCAATCGACAACAAAATCACTTCTTTAGTGAATCTTCGCAGTTTCAGAACCCGCGTTGGCGGTTCCAGGAAAGCAGACAAACTATACCCGGCAACTCGTGAAGCCATGAATATCATCAAAGGTCTGCGTCAGCAGGCTAAGAATGCAAAAATCATCCGGGATATCCTGAAGCCTTACAGCCATGAGTTGGCAAAAGGCCGTGATGTTATGGAAATCATTGAACCTGTGCTTTCTGCTTGGCGTGTCTATTACGCCTCCCACGGCATCGGTCTGATGAATGAGCAGATCCTTCTGCTTAAGATGATTGAGTCTGGTGGTGAACTCGAAGGCATTACCGGAAAAGCCATTCCCGAACTGACCGCAACCGAATAACCATTCTCTTCTTTACTCCGTTGGCAGCAACGCCACCAAACGAAATCGCCGAAACACGGCTTCTTACTCCTGATCGCCATCCGCGATAGCAGGAGCGATAACTTTTATGCATTCGGAGGGAACTTGAAGCTGTCACTAGACGATGAAACATATGCAATTTTACGCGAAGAGTCGGATCGGTTGGGAATGCCAGTTCCCAGGATGATCCGGAACATGTGCCAGAACTTGGCGAAACACATTCAGAAACGCAACGAACTACCACAGACGAACCCACAGGGAGAACAACATGAGCCAGAACGAGACAGAAAACACTGAGAAATACGCTTTTTTCTATAAGCGCTTGCTGCATTCCACGCACATCGTGCGCCAGGACACAGGGGAAGAAATTGAAATCCCTGATTGCATTGAAACATTGCATGGTTACATGCGTGACCAGTACGAGAGCTATAAGGATCGCGGAAAGCCGTTTTTTGAATCGCAAGAGAGCATGGGCCGTAAGTTTAAAGGGCGTGATCGCCGCTGGATTGCTGCCAGGATTGAGGTTTTAAACAGACTCGGCTTGGTTAAATCTCAGGAGCAGGAGCGTGATTCCTACGGTCACAAACGTTTTCACCATACAGTGATCCCTTTAGAAGAAGTATCCGACAACCTCCTTTTCTACGGCCCTGAATCGATCAGTGGTGGGCCACTGGCTGAAGGAATGCTCATTCGCACATTAGAGAAGAAGAAGCCGCGCGGAACGCCTAAAAAGAAAAAAGCAGAACAGCCAAAAATCGAGGAGAGCGAAAATGGCGTACAGCAACAAAATCACGAACAACCTACTACTGTGGCTTCTGAGACTGCCGCGCCTGCTGCTGGAAAGCCAGACGGCGTACCTCCTGTGGATGCTCCTGTCGATGCTGATGTACCTGCCAATGATGATTCATCACTGAATGATCAGCCTGATAAAGGCAGCAATGATAATGGCAGGCCTGCTTGGTTCCGTGCTCCGTTTAAAGGTAATGGTGACTTAGTTCCTGAGGCGAAAGCATGGGCGCGTTCACGAGGTGCAACGTCTGAAGAAGAGGAGAAGCATGAGATATGGAGAGCGCTGGAGATTATAAACCCGCTCTTTGATAGTCAATCCGAACCACAACCACAACCATCTGCCCCTTCAACAGCCTCTGACGAAGAAGAAACAGAAGAAGAGGAAGAATCAGAAGAATATCCGTTTTAACAATTGGAGGAACAATTGTGTGAACACGTTAGCGGTGAACTGACCGCACATGAAGAACAAAAGCTATCCCGCCTGTTCTCCCTTCTGGAGAAACCGACATATAAATCCCGGTCCAAACCTTCCGACGTGGAAACACAACGTAAAGCACGTTTGCTATTGAATCGTGGGCTTTCACTGCAAATTGTCGCTAATACACTAGATCTTCCGTTTGCTGAAGTCTGGCGGCTCGCACGACAAAAACAAGCGGTGACCTGGGCGATGATGACACCGACAACCCGGACAGAATTTGTCCGTGAAATGTGGGTTAGTAGGATGCATCCTGAGCAGATCCGCAAGCGTTGCGATGGTCTGTCATACGTCAGCCTTCGATATTACCTGCATAACGCCGGGATCACTGACGCTGAAATGTTGGGTTACTACCCAGACGTATTCGCGAATATCTGCAAGCTGCCGACAGTGAAGAAGAAGCGCACTAAACGTAAATCCAAATAATCCCACATCGGGAGCCAATGAACTTTGATTACATCTTTTTCCTGCTTTGGATCTGGGTGGCGCTTCGTCACGTCCTGATCGGCGGGAGCATCCTTCTCTGGAGATACTATAAAAATGACCACAATAAAAGACCGGATTTTCGCCGCCATGCATGGCATGACACCGGAGGAATACGAACTCCAAAAAGCGCGGGACAATCTGAAGAGCGTCACCGATAACTTTCTAGATCAACATCCGAAGTTGCTCAAATCAGCCTCGTCTGACACCCCCACCAAACGGATTAAAAAATCGTTGGGTGCTGATAGTCGTTCGGTTGTCTCACATACCGCTGACCATATCGATCCTGAAATACTGGCGAAGGCTAAAGCAGCGGCTGCTGCTCTCGCAAAATCCGATCCTGATCGATACGGCAATATCATCAAGCAGCAGGGGGTGTAATGAGTGGGACCAATAAGATTGTTACCAGCACCGTTAATGAAATCTCGTGGATCACAGACGATGCCTCATATCAAAAAGCCAAAAAGAAGATAATTTCTCTTAAGGCTGCTCACGAGAAACCCGCTAAAGCGCTTGAGAAGGCACAGAAGCGTACCGCCCAGAGTGAAGGCAAAGCAGTACTAGCAGCAGCGAAAGCCCAGACTGCGAAACTTCGACAGGCTGAACAATTGTCAAAACAGCAACAGAAACAAGCTCAGATACAAGCCAAAATGGAGCGGGACGCAATCGCCCACGCCAATAAAATGACCTCATTACAGGCTCGCCAGTTATCCCAACAGGAACAGGCAGCACGTCAGAATGCCCGTTTAGCAGCAATATCTGAAAAGGTGAGACAGGCGAGTCGCTCCCGCGCGATGACCTACAACCCCAACATGGGCGGTCAACATTACGATCCCGGTCTTGTTTCTCGCCAGACTGAAGCAATGAACCGTGGTCACGGGGCTGTTGCTGCTGACATCGCAGCCACCAAAAAGGCGATGGCCCTGGAGGAGAAGCGCCAGCGTGAGAAAGAGGCAGGACTTAAGCGTGAGGTGACTTATTACAACAGTTTGCGCCGTAGCGCTCTGACTCTGGCAAACGTGAACGGCGCTGACGTTGCAACCCGTTATAAAGCGATCAGTGCAGCAAAAGAGGCACTCAAAGCCCAGAAAGAAGAGCGCTATACGGTCGAAGAGACCCGCTTCGAAATGGCTCGTATCACCACAGAATTACGCAAGCAGGCTCGTTTGCAACAACGTATTACCCGTGAGCAGAAAGCCGCAGGTGTTCGTGCTGGTCGTGTACGCACAGAGGGCGGGAATGCCAGTCTTGCTGCCGCTGGAGTTATTGGTGGTGCGGCGTTAGTAGGTAGTATGGGCGTTTCTCGTGTCGGTCAGACCCTCCAGGGAAGCCTTGAGCGTTCTCGCGATGTGAAAAAACTCCAGCAGTACGGTATCAGCAACCTTGAGTTCGCTGCACTTCAGGATCTCTCGATGAGCCGTGTTGGTTACTCACTGAGTGCTGACAAGCTGGCTGACCTCAACAAGGACACAACCGAAAAGGCCGGGGAATTGCTGAACACCGGCTCTTTCAAACGTAACAAGAAAACTGGACAGGTGAATTTCAGCGGCGGTGGCGAGTTCGCAGATATCATCAACAACGTGCTGACCTCCACCAACGGCAACCAGAAGGTAGCACAGAAGGTGATCGGAGAACTGCAAAAGCTGGATTTTCCGACCTTCATCACTTACCTGAAACAGTTGCAGAAAACTTTCAAATGGACGAACAACCAGACCCGGCACTTGGCTGAGGCTGTAAATGATGGTTCGGTCTTCCTCGAAGTGTTCAATGATGAGGGGCAGGGACTTATCCAGCGTATGCATCAACTCGCTTCTGAAGGATGGACGCTATCTGATGCACAGCAGGCCAACCTTGATAAGCTGGCAGCTTTGGGGGCTGAGTACAACCGAGTACAAACCAGCCTTGCGGATCACTTCTCAGCCTCGTTTGTTGAAGGCCTGGGGCAGTACGCTGCCAATACTGACACTCTACGTCAGAATATGACTGGACTGATCCCAATTTCCGATGCCCTCGGCGTTGCCCTTGGTGAGCTAACCACCAACATTCTCTCCTTCGCTGGTCGAGTTGGTGAAGAACTCAAGAAAGGTGCGACACTGCCGGATGCGGTTTATACGAGCGTGGTAGATGATTCAGCAAACGGTGCTGCCGATTGGATTAAGGAAAAGACAGGCTTTGATCCTCGAAGCATCGGTCAAACGCTCAAACAGATTTACCCGTGGCTGGATAGTTCCGCTTCGAGCAGTATCGGCTCAGGCACGGCGTATAACGTTCCAGCGCTAGCGTTGAATGTTCCTGGCCTGAACTATCTAACACCCCAGCAACCAACGTTCACGGTTCCGACAATTGATAGCATGACGCAGCGACAACCGATCCCTGTCAGTGTGACCGGACAGGCTGAGATTAAACTCTCACCGCTTGATGTTAACGTTAATGATGGTGCGATTAATGGTCTGATTGATACAAAGCTGAGGAGCTATGAGCAGGCACAGAACAACATGATCCTTGGTATTGCTCAATGATGAAACAGAGGGCGGCGAATTCGTCGCCTCTATCTCAACACCACAATGCGCATGTATCAAATTTAGCGACAAATCAAATACTTCTCGTGAAATTTGTTGCAAATGATAATCGTTCATGTTAAAATAATTGCATAGGGTGATGATTTAAATTGTATGTGCGTACAACAGCCGTTGTCATTCCTTCTCCTTACTTAGAGTGCCTGTGTGAACTCCGTGCGGGCCTTTTCTAAAGTACATCCAATGACCTGCACTCTCACAGAAAGGCTACGCCATAGCCGCTGGGTGTACTCCAGAAAAGAAAGATTCGCCTTAGGGCGTACAAAATCTAGGCCTCTGGTCTGGATTTGCCATTAAACCCGGCTCTCCTCCGGTCATCAGCCATGATGCAAACTGGCTCAGGTGTTCAGCGTTTGAGGCTCCTTACCTCTTGGATGGCGCTGATCACCTCCTCATTCCTACCAGTGAAATTCACACCGGGCCTCTCTCCGTCCGGTTTTCTTTTTCATCGGAACAATTCGAAAGGCTGGCCCTGTCGCCGTTTACGGCTCAAGCAGGCGCTGGCCTTTTGTTTACATAGCTATGTGAAATTTAACGGGAGTTAATAATATGAAAATGGGAACAACTGAACGTTCTTACAATGACGTGATCGCGTATGCAGCCGATCCGAATTTTGACCGCAAGACTATTACTGTCGATCTGGCTGTAGAAGTCCAGCCGGGTAGTTGCATTACCAGCGCTGGGGCTGCTTATGTCTCTGGTGATGACTGCCTGCTGGTCCTGAGCCACCACAGGGCAGAAGATGCTGCTCATATCATCGTTGCTGATCGCGGGATTTACATCAAACAAGACACCATCGTCGCTGTTATGGGCGCTACCGCTGCCGCCAATGCTATTGCAGCACTCACCAAAACGGGCGCAATCCGTACCAGCGCACCGGACGAAGAATAATAAGGAGAAGACAACATGGGACTATCAACCAATTTCAGCTACGCGGATTACACCAACACCTTTGTGAACATGGATGCAAAGAACACTTTGCTGTCCACGCTTAATGTTTTCAGTGATCGTCAGACTTCTGCAAGTCCGAAGGTGAGCCTCGATATCATTGATGAAGTCGCTCAGAAGGTGGCAAGCTCTGTTAATCGTTACGGCTCTGAGTGGTCCAGCATTCCTAAGCGTAGCGCCAGCAATCACCTGATTGAAGCTCCGCTTTATGCTTTTCAGGACCGTATTACAGCGGCAGACGTGCAACCATATCGCAAACCAGGCTCCGACCTGCAAATGTCTGTAATGGATGCGGTGACTTCTTCTGCTGTCGCAATGCACGATAAGTACATGCGTACCCGTGAGCGGATTTTTGCTGATGCGCTTTTTCGTAATACCGTCGAAGCGACCTACACCCAGCAGCCGATCATTTCCTGGGAAGATGAATTTGGATACCAACAGGCAACTGGGACAATCAAAACCAACGTTAGCTCTGGTGACCCACTTCGCAGCCTCGATGATGCTGTAACCGCCGCTAAAGTGCGTATGGGGGGCCTTGCTGGTCAGCTTGATGGATTTATCCTGTTTGCAGGTAGCAATGTTTTTCGCGGCATTAAGTATCACCCAGACGTACGCCAGAATGTTCAGTTCGGTGTGCTTGATCGTGATGTTCTGTTTAACAAAGAAGTGCTTCCTGCGTTCTCAACATTCATTATTGAAAATGTCCGAGTGGTGGAAGTAACGGACCAAAATCTTTATGGAATTGGTCCGGATGAATCCTTCCTAGTTCCACGTTTCAGCCGCCCACTGTCCTCTGATATTGCTCTACCTTTCGGTTATGTAGCAACGGCTACCAGCCGCAATCTTGATCTGGCATTTGCTGATCCGGTTGATTTCCGTATCTGGAGCGTACAGGACAAGTTTAAGAACGTGGAGCTATTCGCGGAAAGCTCAATCTTGCCTGTGGTGTACCGTCCAGACTTTGTGACCAAACTGGCGAACGACGCAGCTTAATGATCAGTAGCAGTTATTGGGGACGCATTGTCCCCGCTGCTGGCGAGGCAAAGAAGAGGAGATACATATGAAATTAGCTTTGATCGGTACTGGCAACATGCCGCTGATGCAGTGGATTCTAGATGGCAGGGGCGATGATTCGATCATCAACATGTCAGCGTTAGCACGCAGGCTTGAGTGTAGTCGTTCCAGCCTACTGGACCGCATCCATACGTATGGATTGGACAGCGCTATCAGGTACTACCTGAGCGAACAGCGACAACGAAAACTGAAAACATGAGAGCCGGGTTAATCCCGGCTTTTTTTAGCGCTTTTTATTCGATTGAGAAACAACCGAACCAGCTAAGGTTTTAGTAACCTCGCTTGAGCGTGGGTTTTTCAATGCTGCTGATGCTTTGGCTTCCATGTTCGCGCCAGTTTGATTTTTTGTTCCTGCTTGTGATAGCACTGAACCCGCTAAACTTTTCTGAATCGCAGAGGCGTTTGGGTTGTTTAGAGTCTCTGCTGCCAGATGAGCTACATCTTTCGAGGATTGCTTATCATTGTTCGCCATTTCAACACCTATTCACGGGATGGATGTTTGGATATATTGTATTTCTTATATTAATAAACACAATATGTAGTGGTTATGATAGAAGCGAAGCGGCAAAGTTAGCAAGCTCGGAAAAAATTATTTACTGGTTTTATGACCAGTGTCAATTGTTTGATAACTGACCGTTTACGAAGCGGCAGAGGAGTCATATAAGTAGTGTGCAGGTATAAGCCTGTATCACGAGGAATCAGTAAAATGGCTGATGATAAGACCAAAATTGGTACACCTGACAATGATTTAATAAGTATCAAACAGGATTACGAAAGACGTGATTGGGCTAAAAAGTTCGGCGTTAGTGAGGCTAAACTTATTCAAGCTGTTCAAGCCGTAGGTCATTCGGCTAAAAAAGTGCAGGCTTGGCTTAAAGACCATTGAAATATGAGCGCCTTACGGGGCGCTTTATTTTTTTATTGTCCTTTGGGAGAAAGTTAATGGCTAATAACTTATTTATTACCTATGATCTTATAAAAGATAAGGATTACACGGCTGTTCATGCTGCCATTAAAACGCTGGGTAACTGGGCAAAGGCGACAGAATCTAACTGGTATGTCAATAGTGGCTATTCTGCTGAAAATGCAGCGAAGATAGTCAAGGCTGCAATGGATAATGATGATAGATTAATTGTTGTGGATGCAACAAATAATAATGCTTATTGGTATAATCTTCCTGATGAAGTTTCTGCTCGTATTCAAGCTGAATGGCCACAATAATATAAGGGGGGCAGCCCCCCTTTAATCTATAGAGCATGATAATACACACACTCAACATATTTGGCTAACTCTCTCATACCTGCGCCCTTGCTATATGTCCTGAATGCTTCAGTTTTGGCCTTCTGTTCAGTATGCCCGGTGATAGCACCTATGCGCTGTTCTGGTACGCCTGCTCTGTCTAAGCATGTGATGAACATCCCGCGCAAGCTGTGGAAACATTGCCTATCTGTAGCTGTAGGCAAGACGCTATCACGCAGCCGGGTAAATTTTTGGCTGTACCACGGACCGCGTTTGCCATCCTTCCGGATGATGTTATTTGACTGCGCCAAAAGATATGCACCGCCGTTTTGCGCCAGATGCTTATCAATAATCCCCATCAGTAGCGAGTGGATCGGAACATATCGCACCCCGGCGACAGTTTTAGACTTGCTGACGAAGAAACACCGCACACCCTCCATCATCACAATCTCATCCCGCTTGATGCTGGCTATCTCATCAAGTCGCATTCCAGAGTACAGGCCGATCAAAATGACATCACGTAGAACGTCATCGGCTTCTCCGATAAGGGATTGTAACTGTTCAGGTTCAAACGGCTGATAACTCTCTATCGTACGACGTGCTTCAAGGTTATGACCGTGAAAAGGGTTGCTGTCAGGTATCGCGTCGTAGCGGCGTTTGGCGAACTCGTACAGACTCCCCAAAGATGTTAGCCAGTTCTGCACGGTTTGAGGTGCTGCCTTTTTCTGTTGGCCTTCGATGAAATCAGTAACGGTTCTGCGTCCGATCTTGTTCAACCCAATATCAACTTTACCGATACTCTGAAGAAAAACTTCTACGGCTCGCGCGGATTTGCTGAGTGTGGAGAATGCCCGACGTTCACTATAAACCGTCATGTATTCATCACGTATGACCGCCAGCGTTGGGATCGGAGATACTGCTACAGGCGCATTCTTTGCCTGTTTTATTGTGGTATGGAGTGTGGTGATCGCATTCTGGATGCGAATGTCTTCCCGATCAGGATTCAACAGGGCTTTCAGGTTGTTGAACTCAATCAACATGTGATTTCTGAAGTGGCGAGCCTTAACTATGTCCTTTGTCCCTGTGGATTTTCGCCAGGCTCGCTTATTACCGAACAGATGACGCATGTACGCAGGTACAAAGACCTGAAAGATCCATACGCCCGAATGACTTTGAAAAAGATACTGATTGTTCTTGATAGACATGATTTTGATCCTCTAAAATCACGCCATCAGGTACAGCCATATGTACAATGTCGGGATGGAGTAACGAGAGCTTCCCAAGCTCTATACGAGGGTTCGATTCCCTTCGCCCGCTCCAAAAATTCTCTCCCTGTAGTTAATCCTTAAAAACGTTAGATAGCGACACCGGAATCCGGTGGCAGCGTGCTGTTACCTTCACCCAGATTACGTTGTAGCAATACCGTGTCGAGCCATAGCCCATGTTTGAAGCCAATGTTTTTCAGTGTGCCGATTTGCGTAAATCCGGCCTGCTGATGGACTTTTAACGATCCCTGATTATTGCTGTCGCCGACGATGGCAATCAGTTGCCGATAACCCTGTGCTTCAGCCCAGCCAATCACATGACGCAGTAAGGCTTTTCCTAAACCCTGACGCTGAGCCGTTGGAGCAATATAAATCGAATCCTCAAGGGTATAGCGGTAGGCATAGCGCTCGCGGTAGCGGGTGAGGTAGCAATACCCGATGACCTTATCTTCCTGCAGAGCGACGACCCACGGCAGCCCGAGGCTGCGGATTTTTTCCAGACGAGCAAGCATCTCGTGTGCATCCGGCGGGTCGGTTTCAAAGCTGCCGGTACCGTGAAGAACATGATGTGCATAGATATCGCGTATGGCGAGGATGTGCTTTTCTTCTGCGTTAACGATTTTCATTGACCAGCTCCCATTGGCGTCTTTGCCCAGATTACCTGAAAGACTGAGGGGAAGGTAAGTGCAAAAAATTATGCTTCTATCAGTTGCTTGTAATGCAAATAGGCTTTCATATTGTAAGGGGAAATAATTGATTGTGGTTGATATTGTCAATAGTACGCAAGGTTGGTTAATACATTAACAGGTAGAGTAATACACAATTATTCACGCACGTATTTGATTGAGTTTCCAAATACCAATTATGGTAGGTTTCGAAAAATGATAAATAAAGTTGTTTGATTTCAACGCATTGTTACTGTATCTAATTCTTCTTGCGCCTGTACCCTTATTTTCATTTCATTGGCCCTGTTTGAGCCCTAAAAATTAAGTTATATTTTGTTGTTAGCAGAGAGCCTATTATCAGATTTTTCTCTATTCACCTCTCAAAATAGTTACCATGCAAACAGTTGCGCGGTGTAGCTATGCTAACCAGCAATAGTAAGCATCGTCACATGATGTCACCGGGCAAACTTTGTTTAAATCCAGAATTCAATCCCAAGAGTATTAGGATTATTTAGTCTAAAATACTTTTTTGCCTAAGACTTTTCTTATTGCGTAGCCACGAACTACATGGAGTGATAAAATTCCCGAGTTTATGCCCCCTGTCCAACGATTAGAGGACGCGGTGCGGGTAGTCAATAAGACGAAAGAATTAATTGCTTCATAACCCTATTACGAAATAAGCGGCAGTGCATCTTACATGGTCGGCAACTGTCAGGGATTGACCGTAACTTATTGAAAACGCTTATTTTTACTCTGATGTAAGATATAAGGGCAGATATGTTCAGTATGCGTCGACATGCCAACTTCATTAAACGTTTTAAGTCTGTAAGCTGTTTATTTACGGCAAGCATTCTTTTCCCTATGCAAATCTCTGCTGCGGTATCAGATTATGATGCTTTGGTTATTGAAGCGCGGGAAGGGAATAGTGCGCCGCTATTGCGCTACCTTGAGGATCAGGGAAAGAAAAGTGCGCTAACGCCAAATCAGGTTGCCGACTGGTTGCAAGTTTCTGGTTGGGTCGATAACAACGATAAAACAACCATTGAAATCTGGCAGCGGTATCGTGGGCAGATGGATGTGCCTGCGCGCGGCAAAGTCGCCGTTGCACGTGCGTACCGTAACCAGAAAAACTGGAATGATTCATTGGCGGTGTGGGAAAGCGTTTTACAGGAAGAGCCTGATAACGTGGATGTACGCACCGGCTGGATAATGACGTTGGCGGATGCGCGCTACAACCAACAAGCCCTTACTGAAGCGAATAAATGGGCGCAGGCGCATCCGGGCGCAGACTCCGACGCACTGCTTGCCTACGTATATCATTCTCAGGGGAAAAACTGGGATGCACTGTTGGTTGCCAGCCAGGCGGATGATGTTGATCCAGGCAACAAAAATGCAAAATCCACGCTGCTATCTGCGCTGTCGGCGAACCGCGTTTCCGGACCCGCTTTAAATATGGCGGAGGTCGTTCCCACGGCTGATCCAGTGAAGCGCCGTCTTGAGCTTGATGCGGCGGCTGAAATGGTACGCTCCTCCTATACGTCCGCACGTAATGAAGAAGAACGGTTTATCGTGGCCGATAAAGCGCTGGCCCGTTATGACCAGTTGCTGGCGGCCTGGAAAGATGAGCCGTCTGCGCAGAATGATGTCCGTCGGGCGAGAATTGACCGTATGGGTGCCCTGTTGGTGCGTAAGCGTACTGCCGAAGTGATTGATGAGTATGAATCCCTTTCTGCAAGCGGCGAAGTACCAAACTATGCAAAACGCTGGGTGGCATCAGCATGGTTAAGCGAACGCCAGCCGGAAAAAACCGAAGCGATGCTGGCGAGCATCTACTACCCGAATGGACCTATCCCGGTGACGCCGCTCAGTCCTGAGGATCAACAAGATCTGTTCTACGCGCACATTGATAATGAAAACTTCGATGCTGCCAAAAAACAAGTCGATGATTTGATCAAAGAGAGTCCGTATCTGCGGCGTATCTATGGCTCGCCAACGCCGCAGCCTAACGATAACTGGCTGCTCGGACAGTCGCTACTGACGCAATATCATATCGCTGCCAATGAACTGCCAGAGGCAGAAAAGCTCGCAGAGCATCTGGCACGAACAGGCTCTGGTAACCAGGGATTGCGCATATCTTATGCCTCTGTGCTTGAAGCGCGTGGATTGCCGCATGCGGCGGAGAAAGAGCTTAAGCTGGCGGAAGTCATTGAGCCAAGCAACCTGGAGCTGGAACGTCAGCAGGCTTACGTTGCACTGGATCTTCAGGAGTGGAAACAGGCAGATGAACTGACGGATGACGTTATTGCCCGTAGCCCGGATGATGAAGCGACGCTGCGCCTCGCGCGTATTCGTGATGTCCACAAAATGTCGGAAGTGCGTATTAGCGGAACGCAGGGGATCTCGTCCGATAGCCCGGTCAGCGGTAAGAATGACTTCAACATCAACACGGCTATTTACAGTCCGCCGATTAATGACAACTGGCGACTGTTTACCGGATTCAACTTTGCTACTGGTGAATTTGAGGAAGGGAAGGGCATCAGCCGCGATCTGGCGGCGGGTGCAGAATGGACTTCCCGCGATTACTGGGCGGAAATGGAAGTGTCTGGCCGAAATTATGGCGATGGTCAGAAGATTGGCGGGCGTCTATCCGGCTGGCATGACTTCAATGACAACTGGCGCGTTGGTGGGTCGGCCGAGCGTCTTTCGCGCAACACGCCACTGCGCGCGCTGCGTAGCGGCGTGTATGCCAACGGCGGCGATATGTTTGTTCGCTGGTATCAAAACGAACGACGTGAATATCAACTATCGTTTGCCGCATCACATTTCTCGGACGGTAACGATCGCATCGAATATGGACTCAGCGGAAAAGAGCGCATGTGGACCACGCCGCGCTTCACGCTGGACTTTACGCCGGGTATCGGCGGGAGCACCAACACCAAAGAAAATGTTCCGTATTACAACCCGAAGAGTGATTTTTCGGTTGTCCCTGGCCTGAGCGCAGAGCAGGTTCTTTACCGCCACTATGATACCGTCTGGACGCAGCAAGGTCTGGCTGGCGTAGGTGGCTACTGGCAGCAAGGTGAAGATGCAGGCGCTATCGTCCAGGTGGGATACGGCCAACGGCTTAAATGGAACAACGTCGTAGACGGCGGGGTGATGCTGATTTGGGATAAACGCCCCTATGACGGTAAACGTGAGCGGAATATCTCCCTCGCTTTCGATTTAAATGTCAGGTTTTAAGGATTGTTCATGCTGAAAAGATGCCTGTGGCTTAGCGCATTAATCGCTGGCTGGTTGATGATTACCGCGTGCAGCAGCGCGCACAATACAACGCCTCGCTATGTTCCTCCCGCAGAGAGAACACCGCTGACGGCGGATCATCCGTGGCCGAAAAATAGCTTTCTGGTGCTCGGCTACCATGATGTGGAGGATGGTGCAGCCGACCAGCGCTACCTCTCTGTGCGTACCAGCGCGTTGAGCGACCAAATGGCCTGGCTGCGTGATAATGGCTATCAGCCGATCAGCGTGCAGCAAATTCTGGACGCCCATGACGGTAAAATTGTACTGCCGGAAAAAGCGGTATTACTCACCTTTGACGACGGATATAGCAGTTTTTATACCCGCGTCTGGCCATTGCTGAAAGCCTACAACTGGCCTGCACTCTGGGCACCAGTAGGCAGTTGGGTTGATGCGCCAGCCAACAAAAAAGTCGATTTTGGCGGCTTAATGACCGCGCGAGACAAATTCGCCACCTGGAAAATGGTCGAAGAAATGGGCAAGTCGCCGTTGGTGGAAGTCGGTGCGCACACCTGGAACTCGCACTTTGGCGCTGAGGCCAACCCGCAGGGGAGTAAAGAGCCCGCTGTGGCGAACCGCCTGTATGATAAGAAAACCGGCACTTACGAAACGGACGAACAGTACACGCGACGTATAAACACGGATATCTCTCTGATCACTAACAAGATCAAAGCGGTGACCGGCAAATCGCCGCGCGCGTGGGTATGGCCTTACGGCGCAGCCAACGGCACAACGTTAAACCTGGCCAAAGAGCATGGCTATAAGATGGCCTTTACGCTTAATGAAGGGTTGGCGAATGCCGCGTTTCTCGATGATATTCCGCGCGTGCTGATCTCTGATAACCCATCCCTTAAGCGCTTTGCCAGTCAGGTCGCTCAGGTCCGTGAACCACAGACGATGCGCGTGATGCATGTCGATCTGGATTACGTGTATGACAAAGACCCTGCTCAGCAGAAGCGAAATATCGATAAGCTGATCCAGCGCGTTTATGACATGCGTATTTCCCATGTCTTCCTGCAGGCGTACGCCGATCCGCAGGGCGACGGGAATATTCGTGAGGTCTATTTCCCCAACCGCTGGCTGCCGATGCGTGCCGATCTGTTTAACTATATCTCCTGGCAGTTACAAACGCGGGCCGGGGTGACGGTGTATGCCTGGATGCCGGTTCTGGCTTTCGATCTCGACGCGTCCATTCCACGCGTAACCGCATGGGATCCGAAAACGGGACGCACTGCTATCAATCATGAGAACTATGTTCGTCTCTCGCCCTGGGACAGCGAAGCGCGCAAACGCATCACTGAAATCTATGAAGACCTGGCGAAGCACGCCAGCTTCAAAGGTATTTTGTTCCATGACGATGCTTTCCTGACGGATTTTGAAGATGCGTCACCGGAGGCGTTAGCCGCCTACCGTGCCGCAGGGCTTCCGGGCAGTATCGAGCAAATACGTAATAATCCTCAGGCGTTCGAGCGCTGGACTCGCCTGAAAAGTAAGATGCTGATTGACTTCACCAAACAACTGACCCGGACGGTGCGTAATATTCGCGGTCCACAGGTGCAAACTGCGCGCAATATATACGCCATGCCGGTACTGGAGCCTGAAAGTGAAGCCTGGTTTGCACAAAACCTGAATGATTTCCTCAATACCTATGACTGGACGGCGCCGATGGCGATGCCATTCATGGAACAGATCCCGGCCAATGATGCCAACGCATGGCTTGACCGACTGGTGAATGCCGTTGCACAAACCCCTGGGGCGCTGGATAAAACCGTGTTTGAACTGCAGGCACGAGACTGGCGTAAATCCGGGGATCAGGCTGAAATCAGCGGAAAACAAATAGCCGAATGGATGCGCCAGCTGAAATTAAGCGGTGCAGGTAACTACGGCTATTACCCGGATGATTTCATCAGCGACAAACCTGAGATGTCAGAGATTCGCTCGACGTTCTCCTCATACTGGTATCCGCAAAAATGACCGATCGCATTATTGCTTTCCTGATACTTTGTCTGATGTTCAGCCTGCCGTTTGGCGTGGCTGTCATCTTTACAGGTGAAGTGATGTTGAACTTCGTCTTCTTCTGGCCATTGTTCATGTCTGCTTTGTGGATAAGCGGCGGGGTCTATTTCTGGTTTTACCGTGAACGTCACTGGAAATGGGGAGATGACACGCCACCACCAACCCTGCCGGGGAATCCACTGGTTTCCATTCTGATCCCCTGTTTTAACGAAGGGATCAACGCGCGTGAAACCATTGAGGCAGCACTGGCACAGCGATATAAGAATATCGAAGTGATCGCCATCAACGATGGCTCGACGGATGACACTCACGACGTGCTGGAACAACTGGCAGTGGAATACCCCAGCCTGCGGGTGATTCATCTGGCTGAAAACCAGGGTAAAGCGCTGGCGCTCAAGACCGGTGCAGCCGCTGCGCGCAGTGATTACCTGGTGTGCATTGATGGCGATGCGTTACTGGATCGTGATGCCGTTGCCTATATTGTGGCTCCTCTGATCCAGTTCCCGCGCGTTGGTGCAGTGACGGGGAACCCGCGTATTCGAACCCGCTCTACGTTAATCGGTCGTGTGCAGGTCGGTGAGTTCTCTTCCATTATCGGCTTAATTAAGCGTACTCAGCGAGTCTATGGGCAGATCTTTACCGTTTCCGGCGTAGTTGCGGCGTTTCGCCGTCGCGCGTTGGCCGAGGTCGGTTACTGGAGCCCGGACATGATCACCGAAGATATCGATATCAGTTGGAAGCTGCAATTGCGCCACTGGTCGGTATTCTTTGAGCCGCGCGCACTGTGCTGGATCCTGATGCCTGAAACATTAAAAGGGCTATGGAAGCAGCGTTTGCGCTGGGCGCAGGGTGGTGCAGAGGTGTTTATCGTTAACATGCGTCGTCTGTGGTCGTGGGAGTTCCGTCGCATGTGGCCGCTGTTTCTTGAGTTCTGTTTTTCTACCGCCTGGTCGTTTGCCTATGCGATCAGTATCGTGCTGTTCCTGTTAGGACTGATGATCCCGATGCCGGACTCGCTGTATGTACAGCATCTTTTCCCGCCAGCCTTTACCGGGCTTATCCTCGGCGTGGTGTGCTTGCTGCAGTTTGCGGTGAGCCTGATGATTGAACGACGCTATGAAAAAGGCATTGGCGCCTCGTTGTTCTGGATTATCTGGTTCCCGGTGGTGTACTGGATGCTAAGCCTGTTCACCACGCTGGTCGCGTTCCCGAAAGTGATGCTCAAACGCAAACGTGGCAGAGCGCGTTGGGTGAGTCCTGACCGCGGTATTGGGAGGATCGAATCATGAACCAGCCACTGATCTTCACAGAGCGGCGTTTGCTGCCGCGCATCATCGATGTGTTGTTGACGGCCATCGCATGGGTTGGATTTATCTATTTGATCTATAAAGGGCTGATCACGGCCCTGGCGCATTCACCGTATATGGGCGTGCGTCCCTTTTTCACCACGCTGGATACGGTCACGTTTTATATCCTTGTCGCCCTGGTCAACGGACTGGTGCTGATCGGCTGGGCGAAATACAACCAGTTTCGTTTTCGGGTCGAACGCCGCAGTCGCAGACCCGGGCTTGAAGACCATGAGCTGGCAGAAAGTTTGCGTATTACCCGGGAGCTGGTTACGGAACTGAACAAGGCGAGGGTGCTGACGGTCCACCATCATGAGAATGGCGAAATCAGTCATATCGATGTGGACAGGGATATTGCCGATAACCGCCTCCCGCCGCCGACGCCTGCGATGCTGGAGTATTTGCCGCCAGAGCCGCAGCCGTCGATACAGAAAAAGCCTGAATGATATTTCTGCTTTCAGCCGCTTCCTTCAGCCTCGCATAGGTCTATGATTAGACCCAGACAATAAAAAAATGCGAGGCAATGTCGTGGATAAGGAACTACTGGATGCAGGTTACCGGGCCTATACCGGCGAGAAAATTGACGTCTACTTCAACACGGCGATGTGTCAGCATTCGGGCAATTGCGTGCGGGGAAGCGCGAAGCTGTTTAACCTGAAACGTAAACCGTGGATTATTCCGGATGAAGTGGACGTTGCCACGGTCATCAAGGTCATCGATACCTGTCCGAGCGGTGCGCTGAAATATCGCCAAAAATGAGTGAGGGAAGCATGGAAATTCTTGCAGGCCATAACAAGTTTTATGTCAATGATGCTGAGGGCAACCAGGTTGCCGAGATTGTTTTCGTGCCGACGGGCGAGCATCTGAGCATCATTGAACATACCGATGTCGATCCCAGTCTGAAAGGTCAGGGCGTCGGCAAACAGCTGGTGGCGAAAGTGGTAGAGAAGATGCGCGCTGAAAACCGCAAAGTTATTCCGCTGTGCCCGTTTGCCAAACATGAATTTGATAAAACCCGCGAGTACGACGATATCCGCGCCTGATTATCTAATATGCACCGGAAGGTATAACAGCCATCCGGTGCATCACGCCCGATGCAGTAAATCCTGATAAATCCCCGTCAGTATCCCTTGCGGGCCAAACTCTTTTTTAATCCACTGAGTGACACGACCGGTTGCCGAATGCTGGGTTGCCAACAGCATTCGTGAATCCTGACGCGGGTTGTGGATCTGCCGTGTCACCAGCAACGACTTTTCCATCGCCTCGCGCACCATATAGTCTGGCAGAAAACCGATGCCCTCCCCCAGGATCTGGCACTGGCACTTGGTATTAAAATCGGGAACCAGAATCGACTCCTGTCCGTGTAACAGCCAGCCGACCTTCTTATTGATGGTATGTGCGGTGTCTTCCACCATGATGTTCGGGTACAGGCGCAGTTGGCTCTCAGAAATGGGTTCAGGCATAAACGCCAGCGGATGATCCGGGGCAATCGCGAACGACCAACGGATCGCGCCGATCTCGGTGTAATCAATTCCGCCGCCGTCCAGTAATGTATCGGGCGCGCCAATGGCGATATTGGCCTGGTTGTTGATGATCGAATCCCAGACGCCGTTATACACCTCTGTGGTGACGGTTATCTGGCAGGTTGGAAACTGTTTCTTGAGTACCTGCAGCAGCCGCGCCGTATGTTGAGGGGTATACAACAGCTGGTTAATGCAGATGCGCACCCGAGCCTCAATTCCCTGAGCGATGGTATCAATGCTGCGCTTGATTGCGTGGAAATCGTTGAGCAGGTCGGTCGCCTTACGAAACAGATAGCGTCCGGACTCGGTCAGCTCAATGCTGCGAGTACTGCGGGTAAACAGCACCACGTCGAGACCCATTTCCATGCGCTTAATGGTGTAACTAATTGCCGATGTGGTTAAGCCAAGCTCCTCCGCTGCCTTGCTGAAACTGCTATAGCGGGCAGCCATCGTAAATGCCAGTAGGTTTTCCTCGGTAAATATTGAATTCATCTTTCTCCCCTCCGGCGACAATGCGCATCCGCAACACGATGATTGTTGAATGTATTTGTAATCCTTATACAGAGCAATCAGTTTTGAACAGAATTTAACACCAGTTTTACATTTGATTTGAAGGCAATCACACTTCTGTATTTTAATTGCAGGCCGCTATCCGTGCAGCATACCGCCTGATTTCCCGGACTACTGATTAGTGGCTAAAAGGGGCCCAGCCATAAGGGAAAGATTGCACTACAGCACGTTTTGTCCTCATTGTTAAAATTGATTCAATAATCGATGCGCTAACGATGAATGAAATTTAAGCGGATGTTATTCTCTGCACTCTATTGCTATTCTCAGGTTATCGGATATTTAAAAAGTCTAAAAAACTGCAGGAGAGCGATTATGTCAGAGAAAGAACTCATTACTGAATTTCTGCTGGCGGCAGAACAGGGCAATGCCGATGGATTAAAATCCTGTCTGGCAAAAAATGTGGATATTAACGCCACTAACCGCCAGGGGCGTACTGCCATTATTATTGCCAGCCTGAATAAACATTATGACTGTGTTTCTTTATTGATTGCTGCGGGTGCCGATATTAATAAACAAGATCAAACTTGTTTTAACCCCTTCCTGATTAGCTGCCTGACGAATGATTTAACGCTGTTGCGTACGGTATTACCGGCTAACCCCGACCTCAATTGCCTGAGCCGTTTTGGCGGCGTTGGTATTACACCTGCCAGCGAAAAAGGTCATGTCGAGATCGTGCGCGAGCTGCTGCTGCGTACCGATATCAATGTCAACCATACTAATTTTGTTGGCTGGACGCCGCTCCTGGAAGCCATCGTGCTAAATGACGGCGGTGCGAAGCAGCAGGAGATCGTTAAGCTGCTGCTCGACCATGGCGCAAACCCGCACATGACGGATAAATACGGTAAAACCCCGCTGGAACTGGCGCGAGAGAAAGGGTACCACGAAATTGCCGAGCTGCTGATTGCGGCCGGAGCCTGACACAGGAGCGCCATTATCGCTACGCCATCACGGCGATGCGTACGGGCGCTAACCGCAGACAGCGCGTTTCTCACTTTCCGGGGAACGGGACGGGTTGAACAGGTTTTTTCTCACGCGGTAAACCTGTTGATACCCGAACAGCAGCGACTGTTGACGTTACTGAGTGAAGATTGTGATAACGCACCTAACAGCTGTCGGTTGGCGCTGACGCATTGTGAAGACCTGTTTCACCCCGGTGAGCGGGTCAATTTTAGCGGGTCGGGAATAGTTGTTGGCAATGATAAATGGATAGAAACCGCCGGTTGCCTGCTGTGGCGAATACCACGGTGGACATCTGATGCAGCAAGCCTTGCCGCAGTCGGCTGGCAGTATTGGGAAGAGGTTATCCGCCAACAGCTAAGAAGCGACGACACATTATTTCTGTACCGGGGTGACAATCCGTTTTATCAGGAAATCACCCGTCAATTACTCAACCGCCGACAAACATTACTGATGGCGTTGCGTACAGGAGAAAATATTACTACGGCGGTCAGCCATTTAATTGGTTTGGGGATAGGGCTGACGCCCTCATCGGATGATTATTTAGTAGGCTTAAGCACTATTTTATTTATTCCCGGACATCCGCTGAGGAAATATCGAGATGATTTTTTAGTAGCATTGCAACGTGCAGGAAATAATACAACGCTACTTAGCAAAATAACGCTAGAGGAAGCATTTAATCAGCGTTATCGGGAAAGCATCGGCCGGCTGCTGAACCAATTTATTACTGAGCAACAACTCGTTTCTACGCAATATATTACTGACATTAAAAATATCGGTTCAAGTTCTGGCTGCGACATGCTGTATGGCATGGCGGATGCCTGCGCCCTGAGCCACAGGTCCGGAGGGAATTATGTCGATCAGGATAGTTGTTAAAAAGAACACGTATTTTGATTCTGTCTCACTGATGTCTATCTCCACGCGCGCAAATAAGCTCGATGGCGTTGAGCAGGCGTTTGTGGCTATGGCGACAGAGATGAATAAGGGTGTGCTGAAGAATCTCGGCCTGCTGACGCCTGAGCTGGAAGAGGCGAAAAGTGGCGATCTGATGATTGTCATTAAAGGCGCCAGCGAGGCGGCGAACGACCAGACGCTGATGGCGATTGACGATCTGTTTACGCATAAAGAGCAGGGTGGCCAGCATGAATCGCGCTATGCCACGCTTGCCAGCGCGAAGAAGCATGTTCCTGAGAGCAATCTGGCGGTGATCTCGGTCAATGGCCTGTTTGCCGCGCGTGAAGCGCGCCAGGCGCTGCAAAATAACCTCAATGTGATGCTGTTCTCTGACAACGTCTCTCTTGAGGACGAGCTGGCGCTTAAGCAGCTGGCGCATGAAAAAGGACTGTTGATGATGGGGCCAGATTGCGGAACCGCCATCATTAACGGCGCGGCGCTGTGTTTTGGCAACGCGGTGCGTCGCGGCAACATCGGAATTATTGGTGCCTCCGGTACCGGTAGCCAGGAGCTGAGCGTACGCATTCACGAGTTTGGCGGCGGAATTTCCCAGTTGATTGGCACAGGTGGACGCGATCTGAGTGAAAAGATTGGCGGCCTGATGATGCTTGACGCGATTGGCATGCTGGAGGCCGATCCGCAAACTGAGATCATCGCACTTATCTCCAAACCGCCTGCGCCAGCGGTGGTGCGCAAGGTGCTGGAACGTGCGCGCGCCTGTCATAAGCCCGTGGTGGTGTGTTTCCTCGGACGTGAAGCCGCGCCTGCGGATGAAAAAGGCCTACAGTTTGCCCGCGGTACTAAAGAGGCGGCGTTGAAAGCGGTACTGCTGACCGGCGTGAAAAAAGAGAGTCTGGATCTACATCCGCTCAACTGGCCGCTGATTGAAGAGGTTCGCGCCCGTCTGACTCCACAGCAAAAGTACATCCGTGGCTTGTTCTGCGGCGGCACGTTGTGCGATGAGGCGATGTTTGCTGCCATGGAAAAACATGCCGAAGTTTACAGCAACATTCATCCGGATCCGGCGTTCCGCCTGAAAGATCTCAACCGCAGCGTGGCGCATACCTTCCTCGATTTCGGTGATGACGATTTTACCAATGGCAAACCGCACCCGATGATCGATCCCACCAACCGCATTAGTCGTCTGTTACAGGAAGCGCGCGATCCTGAAGTTGGCGTGATCGTGATGGACTTCGTCCTTGGATTTGGATCGCATGAAGATCCGGTTGGCGTGATGCTCGATGCGATCGTTGAAGCCAAAGCGATCGCCGCCGCAGACGGTCGTCCGCTTGAGATCCTCGGCTATGTGCTGGGAACCGATCTTGATACGCCGTCGCTGGAAAAACAGTGTCAGATGCTGACCGACGCCGGGGTTATCTGGGCGAGCAGTAGCACCAACACCGGATTGCTGGCGCGTGAATTTATCTGTAAAGGGGAGGAAGCCTGATGAGCCAGACACTGTTTAACCAGCCGCTGAACGTGATTAACGTTGGCATCGCAATGTTCAGCGATGACCTGAAAAAGCAGAACGTACCGGTGACCCAGCTCGACTGGACGCCGCCGGGCCAGGGCAACATGCAGGTGGTAGCGGCACTGGATGACATTGCCGATTCACCGTTGGCAGACAAAATCGCGGCCGCTAACCAGCAGGCGCTGGAACGCATTATCCAGTCGCATCCGGTGCTGATTGGCTATGACCAGGCGATCAACGTCGTGCCGGGCATGACCCGTAACACCATCCTGCACGCCGGGCCGCCAATCCGCTGGGAAAAAATGTGCGGCGCAATGAAGGGGGCGGTAACCGGGGCGCTGGTCTTTGAAGGGCTGGCGAAAGATCTGGATGAAGCCGCCGAACTGGCCGCCTCGGGTGAAATCATCTTCTCTCCGTGCCACGAGCATGACTGTGTCGGCTCGATGGCGGGCGTGACGTCGGCATCGATGTTTATGCACATCGTCGAGAACAAAACCTATGGCAACCGCGCATATACCAATATGAGCGAGCAGATGGCGAAGATCCTGCGTATGGGCGCGAACGATCAGAGCGTTATCGATCGTTTGAACTGGATGCGCGATGTGCTGGGACCGATGCTGCGCGATGCTATGAAGCTGGCGGGCGAAATCGATCTGCGCCTGATGCTGGCGCAGGCATTGCACATGGGTGATGAGTGCCATAACCGCAACAACGCCGGGACGGCGCTGCTGATTCAGGCGCTGACGCCGTGGATTATTCAGACCGGCTATCCGGTTGAGCAGCAACGTGAGGTGTTCGAGTTCGTCCTTAGTAGTGATTACTTCTCCGGACCGACCTGGATGGCGATGTGTAAAGCCGCAATGGACGCTGCACACGGTATTGAATACAGCACCGTGGTGACGACGATGGCGCGCAACGGCGTTGAGTTCGGTCTGCGCATTAGCGGCTTACCGGGCCAGTGGTTTACCGGTCCGGCGCAGCAGGTGATTGGGCCGATGTTTGCGGGCTACAAGCCGGAAGATTCCGGACGTGATATCGGCGATAGCGCGATAACAGAAACCTACGGCATTGGCGGTTTCGCGATGGCGACGGCACCGGCCATCGTAGCGCTGGTGGGCGGTACGGTCGAAGAGGCCGTTGATTTCTCTCGCCAGATGCGAGAAATCACTCTCGGCGAAAACCCCAACGTCACCATTCCACTGCTTGGTTTTATGGGCGTACCGACCGCTATCGATATTACGCGTGTAGGCAGCACCGGCATTCTGCCGGTGATCAACACCGCTATTGCGCACAAAGACGCGGGGATCGGCATGATCGGCGCCGGAATAGTTCACCCGCCGTTCGCCTGTTTTGAAAAGGCGATCCTCAACTGGCGCGACCGCTACTGCCAATAACAATAACCGGGGCTAACGCGATTAGCCCCACAGTAGCGAAGCGAAAAACGTTGCTTACCTGCAGGGCTGGGCGATCTCCGCGATCGCAAACGATGCTTAACCTGTTAAGGATATTCCATGAACAGCATAAAACTAGAATGGAAACGTGGTGACTGGGCGGCTTACTTTGGGCTGATGACCAACAACCTGACTAACCTGCTGACAATGATGGGACTACTCATTTTTGTCGTCGGGATCCCTACCGAAATTGTCTACGGTCGTATTGCGCCTGCCTTTGGTCTGGCGGTGCTGGTGGCCAGCGTCTGCTACGCCTGGTTTGGTCTGCAGATGGCTAAGCACACCGGGCGTAACGACGTAACGGCGCTGCCGTCCGGACCGAGTGCACCGTCAATCTTCACCGTGACCTTCCTGGTGCTGATGCCGGTTTATCAGCAAACCAAAGATGCCAACTTCGCTATCCAGATAGCCCTGGTGTGGTGCTTTGTCGAAGCGTTGATCCTGGTCGGCGGCTCCTTCCTGGGCGAGACCATCCGCAAGATGATCCCGCGTACGGTACTGCTTTCTTGTCTGTCCGGCCTGGGGCTGTTGCTGCTGGCGATGAACCCGATGCTGCAGGCATTCGAAGCGCCGACGGTTTCTTTCATCGTCCTGTTGCTGATCTTCATTAACTGGTTCGGTAAGAAGCCGATTTTTGCCCGTATTCCTACCGGTTTACTGCTGCTGATTGCCGGTACGGCCCTGGCGTGGATCTCCGGTTTACAAAGCCCGGAAGCCATTAAAGCGTCGATGTCTTCCTTTGGCTTCAACCCGCCGGAAATTCATGTCGACAGCTTCCTGCAAGGTTTGCCGCACGCACTGCCGTATCTGGCTTCTGCTGTTCCTCTGGGCCTGGCGAACTACATTTTTGACCTTGAGAACATTGAAAGTGCGCACGCGGCGGGGGATGAGTACAACACCCGTAAGGTCATGATGGCGAACGGCTTTGCCTCCATGCTCGGCTGCATGCTGGGTAACCCGTTCCCGGTGACCGTATATGTTGGGCATGCGGGCTGGAAAGCGATGGGGGCCAGCATCGGCTATACCCTCGCTTCAGGCATCACCATGTTCCTGGTGCCGCTGTTTGGGCTGGGCGCGTTTATGCTCGCCATTATTCCGATGACCGCGATAGTGCCAATTCTGGTGTTTATCGGCGTGGTGACCGCCAACCAGGTGGTGCGAGAAACGCCCAAAGTCGAGGTTCCCGTTATCTTCATCTGTCTGTTCCCGTGGATCGCCAACTGGGCATTGACCATCGTCAACAGCGTGATGGGTGCCGCCGGAACTTCCGCGGGGAAACTGGGTAGTGACTTGCTGCACAGCAAAGGTGTCTATTACGACGGACTGGTGCATCTGGGAAGCGGCGCGCCGTTGGCCAGCATGCTGTGGGGCTGCGTCGCTATCTTCGCCATTATGAACAAGCCGCTGCGCGGCGCGATTGCCGCAGCCTTTGGCGCGCTGTTATCGCTGTTTGGCGTGATCCACTCTCCGGCGGTTGGCTTTGCGGAAGGCAGCTCGATGATGTTTGTTGTGGCCTACCTGATGATGAGCGGCATGTTTGTCCTCAAGCATGTTCTTGATAGCCGTGAAGCGGTGACTGCGCCTGAGCAGGAACCGACGAAAACGACCTGAATTGCCTGCAAGCGGAAGATAACACTATGAAAGAACTTGTGGTCGTTGCCATTGGCGGCAACAGCATTATCAAAGATAACGCCAGCCAGTCGATTGAACACCAGGCTGAAGCGGTGAAAGCGGTAGCGGATACGGTGCTGGAGATGCTGGCATCGGACTACAACATTGTGCTGACGCACGGTAACGGGCCACAGGTAGGGCTGGATCTGCGGCGTGCGGAAATCGCGCACGAGCGTGAAGGGCTGCCGCTTACCCCGCTGGCAAACTGCGTTGCCGATACGCAGGGCGGTATCGGTTATCTGATCCAACAGGCGCTGAATAACCGTCTGGCGCGGCGCGGTGAGCAGAGGGCAGTTACGGTGGTCACGCAGGTGGAGGTCGACAAAAACGATCCGGGCTTCGCTAATCCGACCAAGCCCATTGGAGCGTTCTTTAGCGAAGTGCAGCGTGATGAACTGCTGCGGGTCAATCCGGGCTGGCGCTTTGTTGAGGATTCGGGGCGCGGCTACCGTCGGGTAGTCGCCTCTCCACAACCGAAGCGCATTGTCGAGGCGGAGGCGATCAAAACGCTGACCCAGCAAGGCTTTGTGGTTATTGGCGCGGGCGGCGGCGGGATCCCGGTGGTGCGTAGCGATCAAGGGGATTACCAGAGCGTGGACGCGGTGATTGATAAAGATCTCTCCACGGCGCTACTGGCGCAGGAGATCCGCGCCGACATTTTGGTGATCACCACCGGCGTCGAGCAGGTCTGTATTCATTTTGGCAAACCCAACCAGCAGGCGCTGGATACGGTGGATGTCGCAACGATGACCCGTTACATGCAGGAGGGACATTTCCCGCCTGGCAGCATGTTACCCAAGATCGTTGCCAGCCTGGCGTTTCTGGAGCGTGGCGGTAAACGAGTGATCATCACCACGCCGGAATGCCTGCCTGCCGCACTGCGCGGCGAAACGGGCACCCATATTGTCCATTCCTGAGAGGAGACGTGAATGAAGGAAAGTAACAGCCGCCGTGAATTTTTAAGCCAGAGCGGAAAAATGGTGACCGCTGCCGCGCTGTTTGGCGCGGTTGCTCCGGTCGCGTATGCTGCTAATCCTGTCGGGAACACCTGCGGGTCGAAGAGCACAATGACGATTAACGATAAACACTATTACCTGGATAACGTCCTGCTGGAAGCGGGCTTTGATTACGAAAACTCGGTGGTGGTGCACACCCGTACCGCGCTGCAAACCGTTGAAATCCAGGACGGAAAAATCGTTGCGCTGCGCGAGAATAAGCAGCATCCGGATGCGACGCTGCCGCACTACGATGCGGGTGGAAAGCTGATGCTGCCCGCCATGCGCGACATGCACATCCATCTGGATAAAACCTTTTACGGTGGCCCCTGGCGTTCGCTGAACCGTCCGGCTGGCACCACTATTCAGGATATGATCCGCCTGGAACAAAAGCTGCTGCCTGAACTCCAGCCTTATACGCAGGAGCGCGCAGAAAAGCTGATCGATCTGCTGCAATCAAAAGGCACCTCGATCGCCCGCAGCCACTGCAACATAGAACCGGTTTCCGGGCTGAAAAATCTCGAAAACCTGCAGGCGGTACTGGCGCGTCGTCAGTCGGGTTTTGCCTGTGAAATCGTGGCATTTCCGCAGCATGGCCTGCTGTTATCAAAATCTGAACCGCTGATGCGTGAAGCGATGCAGGCGGGAGCGCATTACGTCGGCGGTCTGGACCCAACCAGCGTCGATGGGGCGATGGAAAAATCTCTCGACACCATGTTCCAGATTGCGCTGGATTACGATAAAAGCGTGGATATCCATTTGCATGAAACCAGCCCGGCGGGCGTGGCGGCGGTGAATTACATGGTGGAAACGGTGGAGAAAACGCCGCAATTAAAGGGCAAATTGACCATCAGCCACGCGTTTGCGCTGGCAACGCTGAACGAACAGCAGGTGGATGCGCTGGCGAGCCGCATGGCGGCACAGCAGATTACCATTGCCTCGACGGTGCCGATCGGCACCTTGCACATGCCGCTCAAGCAGTTGCGCGATAAAGGCGTGGAAGTGATTACCGGAACCGACAGCGTAATTGATCACTGGTCGCCGTACGGGCTGGGCGACATGCTGGAAAAGGCAAATCTGTATGCGCAGCTCTATATTCGCCCCAACGAACTCAACCTGTCGCGGGCGTTGTTCCTCGCCACCGGCGATGTGTTGCCGCTTAACGATAAAGGTGAGCGCGTCTGGCCGAAAGCGCAGGATGAAGCCAGCTTTGTGCTGGTGGATGCCTCCTGTTCGGCAGAAGCGGTCGCGCGAATTTCCCCACGCACCGCGACTTTCCATAAAGGGCAACTGGTGTGGGGGAATGTCGCAAGCTAGTCTGGTTTTTCGCGCAGCGGCAAGCGCTGCTGCGCTCTCTTAGCGTTAACCGACGATCCCCATATAGCCGTGAATCCCCATATATAAGCCGACCATCGCAATGAGCACACTGGAAAAATAGGGTGCTTTGCGGGCCATCGTGTTAAATCCGCTCCAGCGTTTGGCCGCCTGCTGCACGCTGATTGCCGCTCCCACGCCCACCGTTACCAGCGTCAGCGCCAGCCCGAGGCTGAAGCACAGTACCATGGTCGCGCCCAGCGTGAAGGCTTTGAGCTGGATGCAAATTAGCAGCACCGTAATGGCGGCTGGGCACGGGATTAGCCCGCCGGTCAGACCGAACAATAATATTTGGCCGTTGGTGACCTCTTTGCCCGCAAAGCGGCGCTGAATATCGGTGGCATGCGCCCGTTCGTGGGCATCCTGATACTCTTTCGATCCTTCGGTGAGTCCTGCCAGTGCGGCATGGTCGTGATTATGCTCGTGTTCGTGATGATGATGATGATCGTCATCGTGGTCATGATGATGGCGGTGATGGTCATCATGATCATGGTGGTGGTGATGCTCGTGATTGTGGTCGTGATGCATCTGGGCCAGCCAGTTCTGCTCTCCCTGCCAGGTTCGCCAGAACATCCAGAATGCGGTCCCGAGAATAATAATCGCCGAGACAAACTGCAGCCATGGCTCAACGGCCTGGGCAGTAAACGCTTTGCTGATATACATCCCACCGAGCGCAATCAGCCATACCACGGCGGTATGCGACAGCGTTGCTGCCAGCCCCAGCATCACCGCCTGTTTGATGGTCCCCTTAATGGCAATAATAAAGGCCGCCATCATCGTCTTGGAATGCCCCGGCTCCAGGCCGTGTAACACACCCAATAGAATCGCGCTGGGAATGAAAAACCAGGCGTTACCTTGCTGAAGAAGCGTAGAAAACTCACCCATGAGAATGATTCTTAGTTGTTTAATTTCGCCTGATTCTACTCCCCCCCAGTATCAAATACTACCCCCCAGTAGAATGTCGATGGTATTGTCCCTACAGCCAGACGTTAAAAAGGTAAAGTTATGTCACATACGATCCGCGACAAACAAAAGCTGAAAGCCCGAACCAGCAAGATTCAGGGGCAGGTAGCGGCGTTGAAAACCATGCTGGATGAACCGCATGAATGCGCGGCAGTATTGCAGCAAATAGCGGCGATCCGCGGGGCAGTAAACGGATTAATGCGTGAAGTGATTAAAGGTCATCTGACCGAGCACATTGTGCATCAGGGCGATGAAATTAAGCGCGAAGAGGATTTGGATGTGGTCCTGAAAGTGCTGGATTCGTACATCAAATAAGTCAGTTTAACGGCTCATCCACGTTCAATACTGTCCAGTTAAGCATGCAGGGTGAACATGTTCTTCTTGCTCAGGGTTCCGTTCACCTCAGCAGTGTCATTTATCTGAAGCACAGATACCCGTGAACGTGTAAAGGGCGTTCTTCGCCACGCCCTTTACAATCCCGCCGGGAGCCTGGGTTGCAAGGGAGACGGCGGTGAGCCTCCCTTGCACGTTCACAGGAATCGGTGCTTCAGAGAAACGATGAACATGAGGTGAACGGAACCCTTCTCTGAGATAGCATGGTCATTACTTCCGCCAACACAGGTTGAAACTTTCTGAAATTGAGTCGTTAACTGAACGACATCGCACCCACTTTCAGGAGAATGAGCCGTTAAACAACACGTTCTAGCCAAAAAACATCACAGATACGCACAGCAGACCGACAATCAGGGTGATCAGATTACCCACTGAACGGTACGGCTTCAGCGCCGGGATCAGATAGGTAGACAATGTCGGCATGATAAACAGAATCATGGCAATCAGCGGGCCGCTTATCGCGTAAATCATTGAAATGGCATTAGGATTAATGCAGCAGATGATAAACGTGATAGCCGAGACCAGCATGATGGACAGAGCGCGGTTAAAGGCCCGGCTTTTCTTCACACCCACCTGATGCAACGATGTTTTTACTACCTCCGTTGCCCCTTCAATCACGCCAAAGTAGGTGCCGAGGAACGATTTTGACATCGCGACAACGGCAACGATGATCCCGGAAATCGACAGCCATGCCGGTGCGTTTGGCATCATCGACAGCGCGGAAAGAATCGTCACGCCTTCATTTTTCGCGTCTTCGATATAGTTTGTCGGAATCGAAAGCAAGCAGCTGAAGACGAAAAACAGTACGCTCAGGCAGATGATAACGTAGGCTACCTTCATGATTTTTTTGCATTTACCCATGGCCTGCTCGCCGTATTTCTCTCGTCTGTCGATGGCGAACGTAGAGATAATTGGCGTATGGCTAAAAGCGAAAACCATCACGGGAATAGATATCCAAACCTGATGAAGCGTGTGCTGATCGAAAGACATCTGGCCGGTGAGTAGCGTTGGCTGCCAGCTTCCGGTCAGGTAGAGCGAAAGGAACAAAAAGTACGCGATGAGCGGGAACACCAAAAAGCCCATGACCCGAATAGTGGCTTGTCGGCCCATCAGAAAAATCAGGTTCAGCACCAGCACCACGCCAAAGCTGACCAGCATGCGGATCCGCAGATCGATAGTGATATGTTTTGCCAGCTGTTCAGTGAGTGAATTGGTTATCGCTACGGCGTAAATCAGCACCACCACAAAGAAGGCAATAAAATAGAGGGTGGTGATCAGGCTGCCAATCTTCTTGCCGTAGTAGTGAGTAACTGCGCCAGTGATCCCTTCACCAGCCGACGTTTTTGAGGACAGGATAAACTGGCACAGCGCCTTGTGCGGCCAGTAGGTTAAAGGCCAGGCGACGAGTGCGGTGATAAACAATACCACCGCGCCTGCAGAACCCAGCTGTATGGGGAGGAAGAGGGTTCCTGCGCCGACGGCAGTCCCATATAGTGCGAAGCTCCAGAGAGTCTCTTCTTTTGACCAAAATTTCGACATTATTTGAACGTATCAACTATAAAATAAACAAAAAGAAGCGCAATTTACCACAAATGGCAGGGGCTGGGGGAGGTGTGAACAAGAGGGCGAGTGAATGGGACAATAGTCGGAACCGAGAAGATTCCGACTATTATTTTAATTATCAGGCAGTAACGCGCTGCTG
This sequence comes from Citrobacter sp. Cpo040, assembly GCF_030332915.1. Taxonomy (NCBI): domain Bacteria; kingdom Pseudomonadati; phylum Pseudomonadota; class Gammaproteobacteria; order Enterobacterales; family Enterobacteriaceae; genus Citrobacter; species Citrobacter sp. Cpo040. The sequence continues at coordinate 366,938 of NZ_JAOWGX010000037.1, read as the reverse complement.
GCGGCGCTTCATAACGCGCTCGCGTAACGTGTCATAAGCCCAGTTATAGAACATGGTGTACGGCAGGAAGAACAGGAAGAAACCTATTTCCAGCGTGAATGCCTGAACCAGGCTGACGTTTAGCACATACGCCACGATGCTCACCCCGATCACAATAAAACCGCTCTCAAAACCTAAGGCGTGAAATGCTCGCACTTTCGCCGTACGTTTTACCAGGTGCGACGGCCACAAACGGTCAAACAGGGCGTTATAAATGATATTCCAGATCATCGCAGTGGTGGCGAGAAGAATGGTCAGTCCGCCCATTTCCAGTACCGAGCGCTGCATCAACCATGCGGTGGTTGGTGCGAGGATCGCGGTGGCAATGCCTTCAAAGCAGACGGCATGAAAAATACGCTCAACTAACGAGCGGCGTTGGACAGTATCGTGTTGCATAACCTAAAACCTTCTTTGATGCCCGGATAACGGAATGGTGGCAATTTTATCGTTTTATGTGATATCTAAAAGATAGTATCCATCGATAAAGTAGATAGTTCATGCGTTATTCTCCTGAAGCATTAACGGCATTTGTGGAGACCGTTTCCTGCGGTTCATTTTCTGCGGCGGGCCGGCGGTTGCGTAAAAGCCAGTCCACTATCAGTACGGCCATTGCGCATCTGGAAGCCGATCTTGGTTTTGCGCTGTTTGACCGTTCATCCCGCCAGCCAACGCTGACCGAGGAAGGTAAGCGGGTGTTGGGCTATGTGCAGGCTATTCTGACGGCCAGCGAACGTCTTGATGAGGCGGCGATCTCGCTGTCGGGTGAAACTGAGGCGCGTCTGACCTTTGTGCTGTCTGACACGCTGCATCCGGATGTGCTGGAAGAGTTGATGGTGCAGTTTGATCGCAAGTTTCCCCATACCGAGTTTGAATGCCTGATTGGTGAAGATGAAGACGTGATCGATCTGCTGCAAAAAGGACGTGCTCAGGTGGGGTTGATCGAGGCGCGGGAGGATTACCCGACCGACATGGGCGTTACGCGTCTGCCGATGCAAACCTGGATGGGATTATACGTTGCAGCGTCGCATCCGCTCGCGGCTCAAGAAAAACTGCAGTGGGAGCAGCTACACACCTGGCGCGAGCTGCGCTTGAATACCTATCTGGAAAGCGGCACCAACGTGGCGCGCGGTCCCGTCTGGTCTGCTCCTAACTACCTGTTATTGCTAAGTATGGCTGTTCAGGGATTCGGCTGGTGCGCGCTCCCTTGTGCGCTGGTGGAGGAATTTGCGGCAGAAAAACCACTGGTGCAATTAAAGATGCCTGGCTGGCCAAAGGCTATCTCTATCGATCTGTTGTGGAATAAGAAATCACCGCCTGGTGTGGCAGGAAGCTGGCTGCGTGACCATTTACAGCAGAGTGGCGTTCAGATGACCAATAAGTGATACGAATTTCCTTTGTGATAAAAATCACCGTTTTTAAACAACCTTGATAACTATTTTTAACAATCATCTACTATTGCGGTGTTATTTTGCGCTGAGGTAGTGATGAAAGAGGTTGTGATCGTCGGGGCATTAAGGACACCGATTGGCTGCTTCCAGGGGACGCTGGCACGCCACTCTGCCGTTGAGTTAGGCAGCATGGTGGTCAAGGCGTTACTGGAACGCACGGGCGTGGACGTTCACGCTGTGGATGAAGTGATCCTCGGACAGGTGCTTACCGCAGGTGCCGGGCAGAACCCTGCGCGTCAGTCTGCCATCAATGGTGGGCTACCCAACACCGTTTCCGCCATCACCATTAACGATGTCTGTGGCTCGGGTCTGAAAGCGCTGCATCTGGCGACCCAGGCTATCCAGTGTGGCGAAGCCGACATTGTGATTGCGGGCGGGCAAGAGAATATGAGCCGTGCACCGCATGTCCTTACCGATAGCCGCACTGGCGCACAGCTGGGGAATAGCCAGCTGGTCGACAGCCTGGTACATGACGGTCTGTGGGATGCCTTCAACGACTATCACATGGGCGTTACCGCGGAAAACCTGGCGCGAGAATACGGAATCAGCCGCGAATTGCAGGATGCCTACGCGCTACACTCGCAGCACAAAGCGCGGATGGCAATTGATGCCGGACGCTTTAAAGATGAAATCGTGCCGGTGGTAACACAGCGTAACGGGCAATCGTTCGTGGTGGATACCGACGAACAACCGCGTACCGATGCCAGCGCCGAGGGGCTGGCGCGTCTGGATCCTACCTTTGACAGACTCGGTTCGGTAACGGCGGGTAACGCGTCATCCATCAACGACGGTGCCGCTGCGGTGATGATGATGAGCGAGGCCAAGGCGCAGGAACTTAACTTACCTGTGTTGGCCCGTATTCGCGCCTTTGCCAGCGTCGGAGTCGACCCTGCGCTCATGGGGATTGCGCCAGTGTATGCAACACGCCGCTGCCTTGAGCGTGTGGGCTGGCAACTGGCTGATGTTGATCTTATCGAAGCTAATGAGGCCTTCGCCGCGCAGGCATTATCCGTTGGGAAAATGCTGGAGTGGGATGAACGGCGGGTGAATGTGAACGGCGGGGCCATTGCGCTCGGCCATCCGATTGGCGCTTCTGGCTGTCGTATTCTGGTTTCGCTGGTACATGAAATGGTGAAACGTCGGGCGCACAAGGGCCTGGCAACACTGTGTATTGGTGGTGGTCAGGGGGTGGCGCTCGCTATCGAACGAGACTAATCCCCGTCATACTTCAAGCTGCATGTGCGTTGGCTTTACTCGCTCACCCCAGTCACGTACTTATGTACGCTCCGGGGAATTCGCTGCGTCGCCGCCTTCCTGCAACTCGAATTATTTAGGGTATATATTTTTCTTCTCGAACAGTTTTCTGCCGTGTTATCTCTTCCTCTATAAAAAAGCCCTCCAGCAGGAGGGCAAGGCCAGTTACAGAAACATACACTCTAAACCCTGCCAACATATCAAAACGTTGTTTCATTTCATGTGATTGATAGCGCACTTTGTTAGAAAAGGTGTGTGAATGACGTATGAGCCTGGCTGTATTTTCAATATCTTATCCCTGCCACTAATGATCTACTCTTTTGTATTTTTATCTATCTAATTGTTTTAAATGATTTTATTGAAACCATTTTTGCGATTTATATGCGCTAGCGTGATCGCACTTACACTTTTGATAATAAGATGCGGAAAAAGTGAAACATCGTTTTAGTTATAATTGAAAACACATTCAGGGAGGGATATCATGAGCGCATAAGATAAAACGGAACAGCGTTTTGCTATTCGTTTAAGCATTCACGGTCAATTTATCACTGGAGGTAAATGTGGACGTAAGACAAAGCATCCATAGTGCGCATGCGAAAACCCTGGACACTCAGGGGCTGCGTAATGAGTTTTTGGTCGAAGAAGTGTTTGTCGCAGATGAATACACCATGGTCTACAGCCACATCGACCGCATCATTGTTGGCGGCATTATGCCAGTGGCCAAAACCGTCTCTGTGGGTGGCGAAGTCGGCAAACAGCTGGGCGTAACCTATTTCCTCGAACGTCGTGAGCTGGGTGTGATCAATATCGGCGGCCCGGGCACGATTACCGTTGACGGCCAGTGCTATGAAATTGGCCATCGCGACGCGCTGTACGTCGGAAAAGGGGCAAAAGAAGTGGTATTCGCCAGTATTGATACGGCGAAACCGGCGAAGTTTTACTACAACTGCGCGCCGGCACACACGACTTACCCAACTAAGAAAGTCACGCCTGCAGACGTTGCGCCAGTGACGCTGGGTGATGACCTCACCAGTAACCGTCGTACCATCAACAAATACTTTGTGCCGGATGTTCTGGAAACCTGCCAGTTGAGCATGGGTCTGACTGAGCTGGCTCCGGGTAACCTGTGGAACACCATGCCGTGTCATACCCATGAACGTCGTATGGAAGTCTATTTCTATTTCAATATGGAAGAAGACACCTGCGTCTTCCACATGATGGGTCAGCCTCAGGAAACGCGTCATATTGTGATGCACAACGAGCAGGCGGTGATTTCTCCAAGCTGGTCTATTCACTCCGGTGTCGGCACAAAAGCTTATACGTTCATTTGGGGCATGGTCGGCGAAAACCAGGTCTTTGATGATATGGACCATGTTGCAGTAAAAGATCTGCGCTAGTTGCGGGCGACAGCCGTGCCTGCTGCGGCGGGCATTATAAAAAATTAAGGATTTACAATGATTTTGAATGCATTCTCTCTTGAAGGTAAAGTCGCCGTTGTGACCGGTTGTGACACAGGTTTGGGTCAGGGTATGGCGCTGGGACTGGCTGAAGCGGGCTGCGATATCGTCGGTATCAACATTGTTGAACCGACAGAAACCATCGAACGCGTGACCGCACTGGGCCGCCGTTTTTTAAGCCTGACCGCCGATCTGCGTCAAATCGATGGTATTCCGGCACTGCTGGAGCGCGCAGTGGCAGAATTCGGCCATATCGATATTCTGGTCAACAACGCGGGTCTTATTCGTCGTGACGATGCGATCGACTTCAGCGAAAAAGACTGGGATGACGTGATGAACCTGAACATTAAGAGCGTGTTCTTTATGTCTCAGGCCGCGGCGAAGCACTTTATCGCTCAGGGTAACGGCGGCAAAATTATCAATATCGCCTCTATGCTTTCCTTCCAGGGCGGGATCCGCGTGCCGTCTTACACCGCGTCTAAAAGCGGCGTAATGGGTGTTACCCGTCTGATGGCGAACGAGTGGGCAAAACATAACATCAACGTCAACGCGATTGCACCGGGTTACATGGCGACGAATAACACTCAACAGCTGCGTGCTGATGAGCAACGTAGCGCAGAGATCCTCGATCGTATCCCGGCGGGTCGTTGGGGTCTGCCGAGCGATTTGATGGGGCCTGTCGTGTTCCTGGCGTCCAGCGCATCTGACTACATCAACGGCTATACCGTTGCAGTAGATGGCGGCTGGCTGGCACGTTAATTCGCTTTCCAGAACCGTTAAACCCTGCCCTCTGGCAGGGTTTTTTTATATTCGGATCATTAAAATCCATATTGTGGTTATAAATTATTCCATATTAAATTTCATACGTATAAATTTATTGTTTTAATATTCTTTAATATCAATGAATTAAATTTAATTGAGTGATTGTCGGTAAATTTTAAAATTGGAATATCCATCACATAACCAAGTGGTGTAGCTATTTAATCCATGTTTTTGCCGTTTCCCGCCTGACGCTTCCTGCAAGGGATCCCTTACTTTCAATGGCATGGTTACTCTGTATCTGGCAGGAAAAAATGGTCTCAATAAATAATGATGCTGCTTTAGCGCCGCGCCCAGTGCGCGATACGCGACGTATGAATATGTTTGTTTCTATCTCTGCGGCTGTCGCAGGGTTGTTATTCGGCCTGGATATTGGCGTGATTGCTGGCGCGTTGCCTTTTATCACCGATCACTTTGTGTTGACCAGCCGCCTGCAGGAGTGGGTGGTAAGCAGCATGATGCTGGGTGCGGCAATTGGTGCGCTGTTTAACGGTTGGTTGTCATTCCGCCTGGGGCGCAAATACAGCCTGATGGCGGGCGCGATCCTTTTCGTCGTCGGATCTCTGGGCTCGGCGTTTGCCTCCAGCGTAGAAATGCTCATTTTTGCCCGCGTGGTGCTGGGCGTTGCGGTGGGGATCGCGTCTTACACCGCACCGCTCTATCTCTCCGAAATGGCCAGCGAAAACGTGCGTGGCAAGATGATCAGTATGTATCAGCTGATGGTGACGCTGGGCATCGTTCTGGCCTTTTTGTCCGATACCGCGTTCAGCTACAGCGGTAACTGGCGCGCTATGCTTGGCGTGCTGGCGCTTCCGGCTGTATTGCTGATTATTCTGGTTGTTTTCTTGCCCAACAGCCCGCGCTGGCTGGCGGAGAAAGGTCGCCACATCGAAGCTGAAGAAGTACTGCGCATGTTGCGCGATACGTCAGAGAAAGCCCGCGATGAGCTGAACGAAATCCGTGAAAGCCTGAAGCTAAAGCAGGGGGGGTGGGCGCTGTTTAAAATTAACCGTAACGTGCGTCGCGCGGTTTTCCTCGGAATGTTACTGCAGGCGATGCAGCAGTTCACCGGGATGAACATCATCATGTACTACGCGCCGCGCATTTTTAAAATGGCGGGTTTTACTACCACAGAGCAGCAGATGATTGCCACGCTGGTAGTTGGCTTAACGTTTATGTTCGCTACCTTTATTGCCGTCTTCACGGTCGACAAAGCAGGACGTAAACCGGCGCTGAAAATTGGTTTCAGCGTAATGGCCATCGGGACGCTGGTGCTCGGATATTGCCTGATGCAGTTTGATAACGGCACGGCTTCCAGTGGACTATCCTGGCTGTCAGTTGGCATGACGATGATGTGTATTGCAGGCTATGCAATGAGCGCCGCGCCGGTGGTGTGGATTCTGTGTTCGGAAATTCAGCCGCTGAAATGCCGTGATTTTGGTATTACCTGCTCCACCACCACCAACTGGGTGTCGAACATGATCATTGGCGCAACGTTCCTGACCCTGCTCGACAGCATTGGCGCCGCCGGTACGTTCTGGCTCTATACTGCGCTGAACGTCGTATTTATTGGTATTACGTTCTGGCTGATTCCAGAAACCAAAAACGTCACGCTGGAGCATATCGAACGTAAGCTGATGGCGGGCGAGAAGTTAAGAGATATTGGGGTGTAAGTCAGACAACCATGCCGGATGGCGCTTCAGCCTTGTCCGGCCTGCGAGTGGAGTCTCTTACAGGCCGGGAAAGCGTCAACGCGACCCGGCTTTTTTATTTAGCACCTTACCCGTGCAGAAAATCTTCGCGAATTGGGGTAAAGGTATCCAACAGCGTTCCCGGTTTTAAGCAGACGCAGCCATGCATAATGTTGGGCTGTTTATACAGAGTATCGCCCGCCCTAACGATATGTTTCTCTTCGCCGATGGTAAATTCAAACTCACCGGACAACACGTAAGTCAGCTGCTCGTGCGGATGATTGTGCATCGGGCCGATTGCGCCTTGCTCGAAGTTCACCTCAACCGCCATCATGTTACCGCCGTGAGCAAGAATGCGCCGGGTAACGCCATTGCCCAGATCGTCAAGCGTGGTCTCTTTATGAAAAATAAACATCCGGCCTTCCTGTAATTAATTAAAACAATGTTTCATTAAACCTATATCAGAAAATTAAAAAAAGAAATGCACGCCAACAGATGTGGAAAGTTGATCACATCTTTGGTTCACTGGAGAGACAACAACGAGTCAGGGGAAATGATGAAAACGATCGGTCTGTTAGGCGGTATGAGCTGGGAATCTACCATTCCTTATTATCGACTCATTAATGAAGGCGTAAAACAGCGTCTGGGCGGCCTGCATTCTGCGCAGATTCTGTTGCACAGCGTGGATTTTCACGAGATTGAAGTCTGCCAGTCAAGCGGTGACTGGCAGCGAGCCGGTGAGATCCTCGCGCAGGCCGCCACAGGGCTACAGCAAGCCGGGGCGCAAGGAATTGTGCTGTGTACCAACACCATGCACAAAGTTGCTGAGGCGATTGAAAGCGCCTGTGATGTGCCGTTTCTGCATATTGCCGACGCGACGGGGCGGGCGATACAAAAGCAGCAAATGAGCAACGTGGCGCTACTGGGTACGCGTTACACCATGGAGCAGGATTTTTACCGCGGGCGTTTACAGACTGAATTCGGCATTAGCACGCTGATCCCTGAAGCTGATGATCGTCAGAAAATAAACCAGATTATTTTCGATGAGCTGTGTCTCGGTGAATTCAGCGAGGCTTCCCGCGATTATTACCTGGGCGTCATCGACCAACTGGCGAAACAGGGGGCGCAAGGGGTTATCTTTGGCTGTACCGAGATTGGTCTGCTGGTTCCCACCGAGCTAAGCCCACTACCGGTTTTCGACACCGCGGCAATCCATGCGCAAGATGCGGTGGCGTTTATGCTTTCGGCTGCGGATGCAAAATAGCCTCCAGCGGGTCAATAAGCCTCGGTAGATGGGCCTGCAGATGCGCCGTAAAAGCATCAACCAGCGCCGAGGCGGGGCGATGAAGCGGGTGAATCAGGCTGACTGTAAAGGGGACCGAAATACTGAAGCGGCGGATAACGACTCCGCTGCTGGCGTAATCCAGCGCGGTCAGTGGGTTCACCACCGAGATCCCCACGCCTGCCCGTACCATTGCACAAATTGAAGCGGCGCTATGGGTTTCAATCACCATGCGGCGCTTCACCTGGTGCTCATTAAACAGGGTATCCAGTAGCTGACGGTAGCTGTCGGTGCGCGACAGGCTGATGTAGTTTTCTCCCTGAAAATCCTGCGGCGTTAACACCGCTTTCTTAGTCAGCGGATGGCCCTGAGGCAGCACGCACACTTCATCCAGCGCCAGCAATTCGGTGCGTTTCGTTCCGGCAGGCGTATGCAGCGTTTCCGTTAACCCCAGATCGTGGCGCTGCGCCGACAGCCACTCTTCCAGCAGCGGTGACTCCTGCGGCACTATCTGAATATTGACCTGTGGATAGCGAGCGAGGAATGGCTGCAGCAGCGGCGGTAAAAAAGACTGTGAGAATACCGGCAGGCAAACAATCGACAATTCGCCCTGGCGAAACTCGCGCAGGCTTTCGGCGGCGCTCACAATTCTGTCCAGGCCATACCACGAACGTTGCACCTCTTCAAACAGACGTAACCCTTGCACGGTTGGGTGCAGTCGGCCACGCGTACGTTCAAACAGCGTTAATCCCAGCACTTTCTCGAATCGGGCCAGTTCCCGGCTGACGGTGGGCTGCGAGGTATGTAGCATGCGCGCGGCTTCTGTCAGATTACCTGCCGTCATGATGGCGTGAAAAATTTCGATGTGTCGCAGGTTAACGGCGGGCATGGGCAATCCTCGAATGAATCAATCCATATCATTTTTGCATAGACTCACGATAAAACGATATTTTTTATTCTTTTCGGGCTGTGGCGTAATCATAAAAAAGCCAATACCGGAGCACACCATGCCACGCCCACTCAATAGTACTGACACTGACCTGACCGCCGACAACCTGCTGCGCCTGCCTGCCGAATTCGGCTGCCCGGTGTGGGTCTATGATGCTCAGATTATCCGCGGGCAGATTGCCAAATTGAGTCAGTTTGACGTGGTGCGTTTCGCCCAAAAGGCATGTTCGAATATTCATATTTTGCGCCTGATGCGCGAGCAGGGCGTGAAGGTTGATTCCGTCTCGCTTGGCGAAATTGAACGTGCGCTGGCGGCAGGCTTTGTACCGGGGAAAGATGAAATCGTCTTTACCGCCGATATGATTGATGAAGCGACGCTCGCGCGGGTGCATGAATTGCGCATTCCGGTAAATGCCGGGTCGGTGGATATGCTGGAGCAACTGGGCCAGGTCTCGCCGGGCCATCGTGTGTGGCTACGCGTAAACCCTGGTTTTGGGCATGGGCACAGTCAGAAAACCAATACCGGCGGCGAAAACAGCAAGCACGGGATCTGGTATAGCGATCTTCCCGCGGCGCTGGAGGTGATTCAGCGCTATAAGCTGAAGCTGGTGGGGATTCATATGCATATCGGCTCCGGCGTAGACTACGGCCATCTGGAGCAGGTGTGCGGCGCAATGGTGCGCCAGGTGGTTGAATTTGGTCAGGATCTGGAGGCGATCTCCGCGGGCGGTGGTTTATCAATCCCGTATCGCGAAGGGGAAGAGGCGATCGATACCGATCACTACTTTGGATTGTGGAACGCTGCGCGTGAACAGATTGCTAAACACCTGGGCCACCCGGTCGCACTTGAGATAGAGCCGGGTCGTTTTCTGGTCGCGGAAGCCGGTGTGTTAGTGGCGCAGGTACGTAGCGTAAAAGAGATGGGTAGCCGCCACTTTGTGCTGATCGATGCGGGCTTCAACGATCTAATGCGCCCGGCCATGTACGGTAGTTATCACCATATCTCAGCGCTGGCAGGGGATGGTCGCTCTCTGGAACACACCCCGCAACGGGAAACCGTGGTAGCCGGGCCGCTGTGCGAATCTGGCGATGTGTTTACCCAGCAGGAGGGCGGAAATGTGGAAACCCGACTGTTGCCTGCGGTGGTGCCGGGCGATTATCTGGTGCTGCATGATACCGGGGCGTACGGCGCGTCAATGTCGTCAAACTACAATAGCCGTCCGCTGCTGCCGGAAGTTTTGTTCGATAACGGCGTGGCGCGGCTGATTCGCCGTCGCCAGACCATTGATGAGCTGTTAGCGCTGGAATTAATCTGATTACAGCGTTGTGAAATGCCGGATGGCGCTACGCTTATCCGGCCTACAAGATTAACTGCGCCGCCATCCGGCATTTGATTACTTAAAGTATGGCCCGAGCGTTACTGAGTCACGTAGTACCAGTTTGCCGGTGAACGGTGGGATTGGCTCGACGCTCTCGCCGTTGGCCAGCCGGATAGCCTGGTCGATTGCCGTGGTTATCATGGTATCAATCGGTAGATAAACGGTAGACAGCCCCGGCTCCAGCCATTTGGCGCTCGGCGCATCATCAAAACCAAACAGTGAGACGTCCGTTGGGATCCTTAGCCCGGCCTGATGTAACGCTTTTGATGCGCCTAATGCCATGTCATCGTTACAGGCGAACAGGGCGCTAAATTTCACCCCTTCCTCCAGCAGTTCACGGCAGGCCTCATAGCCTCGCGTCATCGTGGAGTCGCCGTATTTGACCTTATCGGGATCCCAGGGAATACCGTTTTTTTCCAGCGCTTTACGATACCCCATCAGGCGTGATTTACCGGTAGGCGTATGGCCAGGCACAGTGATACAAGCAATATCGCTATGGCCCTGCGAGATCAGATAATTGACCGCCTGATAGGCCGCGTCTTCCTGTTCAAAGAAAATTGCGCGATCGCGGGCCTGGCTGACATCACGGTTGATGACCAGCAAGGGCATAGCAATGCTGTTCATCAACGACATAATCGCCTTTTCACTCATATAGCGGGTATAGAGAATAATGGCGTCGCACTGCCTGTCCGCCAGCATTTGCACGGCTTCCTGCTCACGCTCTGATGTGTCGTGGCCGTCGGTGACGATCAACTGCTTGCCGTGAGATTCCGTCTGGCGTGAAGCCTGTTGCAGCAGGCGGCCAAAGTAGAATCCATCAAATGTGGAAACTACCAGACCAATGCTGTTGCTGGTGCGGTTTGCCAAAGAGCGCGCTAAAAAATTAGGCCGATAATCAAGTGCCTGCATGGCCTTAAACACTTTCTGGCGCGTGCTCTCTTTTACCTGACCCGTGCCATTCAGTACGCGCGAAACGGTCGCTTTTGAGACGCCTGCGTGTCGTGAAACGTCCAACATCGTAGTCATAACGCTATCCTGGTTAATCGTTTGACGATGAATTCCCCGGCTCTGTCAGCGTCGAAACGGAATGGCGACGCACCAGAGTTGGGTTAAAAACGTGGGTAATTTCAGGCACGGGACGCTTCTCCGCCAGCGCGAGCGCCAGTTCGGCAGCCTGGGTTGCCATCGTCACGATCGGGTAGCGCACCGTGGTCAGACGCGGGCGCACGTAGCGGGAAACCAGCACATCATCAAAACCAATCAGCGAGATTTCTCCCGGCACATCAATGCCGTTATCATTCAATACGCCCATGGCACCAGCCGCCATTGAGTCGTTGTAGCAGGCTACCGCAGTGAAGTTTTTGCCACGGCCAAGTAACTCGGTCATGGCCTGCTCACCGCCGCTTTCATCTGGTTCACCAAACGTTACTAGTCGATCGCTGACAGGAATATTGCTCTCTGCCAGCGCGTCGTAATAGCCTTGCAGACGATCTTCCGCATCTGAAATCGTGTGATTGGAGCACAGATAACCAATGCGCGTATGGCCCTGCTGAATGAGGTGTCGGGTCGCGAGCCAGGCGCCGAAACGGTCATCAAGGGCAACGCAGCGTTGTTCGAATCCCGGCAGAATTCGGTTAATCAATACCATGCCGGGGATTTGCTTCATGAGTGATGCCAGCTCAGCATCCGGGATAATTTTCGCGTGGACAACAAGGGCTGCGCAGCGGTGGCGAATGAGCTGTTCAATCGCCTGTCGTTCCTTCTGTTCGTTATGGTAGCCGTTACCAATCAGTAAAAAATTACCGGTGTTATACGCCACCTGCTCGACAGCTTTAACCATTGCCCCAAAAAATGGATCGGACACATCTCCAACCACCAGACCGATGGTTTCAGTGGATTGTTGTGCCAGCGCACGCGCATTGGCGTTGGGGTGGTAGCTGAGTGATTCCATTGCACTCGTTACGGCCAGGCGCGATGCTTCGCTGGCTTTAGGAGAATCATTAATCACTCGAGAAACGGTGGCGACTGATACACCAGCTAGTCGGGCTACATCCTTTATGGTCGCCATGATAGTACCTGTTGTGGGTAAACGCTTACATTCCGTCAGTGTTACGGAAAATGGCTGGCTGTTCAAGCAGATTGCCCGTCAGAACGTCGCAAATGTGAGCGCACACGAGCGAAGTAAGACAGAAAATAGAAAATGCTAATTTTTGCTTACACTTTGCGATGTGCTGTTGCGATTGTTCGCTGGTGAGAGAACTGAGCAGATTGCTAGAGTTGAGATCCCAGAGGTATTGATAGGTGAAATCAACTTTCGGGTTGATCACTAGAATTACACCAGCCTGCGCAGATGCGCAGGTTTTTTTTTACCTTCAGCCTATCTGTAACAGTAACCGATAATTTACACAACTCGTTGCATTTGGGTTCATTCCTTTGCGTTTTCGCACTGGCGTATCTGGCTGCTGACGACCACAATCAAGATCCCAGAGGTATTGATTGGTGAGATTATTCGGTACGCACTTCGTACCTGTCTCTTGCACCAACCTGCGCGGATGCGCAGGTTTTTTTTCGGATTGTATTTACCAGTTACCTGTCGCGCCAATTCCCCAACTCGTATACTCTCCCACCATTGATGTTTATATAATTAATGGCACAGGGAGTTGAGATGCTATTTGGCTTTTTTCGTAATCTGTTTCGCGTGCTTTTCCGCGTTCGCGTCACGGGCGATGTCAGCGCGCTACAGGGAGAACGCGTTCTAATCACTCCCAACCATGTCTCATTTATAGACGGCATCCTGTTGGCGCTCTTTTTACCGATTCGTCCCGTCTTCGCTGTTTACACCTCGATCAGCCAGCAATGGTATATGCGCTGGCTAACCCCGCTGATTGATTTCGTACCGTTAGATCCAACCAAACCGATGTCGATTAAACATCTGGTTCGTCTGGTCGAACAGGGCCGTCCGGTGGTTATTTTCCCGGAAGGACGTATTTCGACCTCCGGCTCGTTAATGAAAATTTATGACGGCGCGGGGTTTGTTGCCGCTAAGTCGGGGGCGACGGTGGTTCCTGTGCGCATTGAAGGCGCGGAGCTTTCCCGCTTTAGCCGCCTGAAAGGTTTGGTTAAACAGCGATTCTTCCCGCGCATCCGCTTACACATCCTACCGCCCACACAACTGCCGATGCCGGAAGCTCCGCGTGCTCGCGATCGCCGCAAAATTGCCGGAGAGATGCTGCATCAAATTATGATGGAAGCACGCATGGCGGTTCGTCCGCGTGAAACGCTATACGAGTCGCTGCTGGCGGCGAAATACCGTTTTGGCGCAGGCAAAAACTGCATTGAAGATGTTAACTTTACCCCGGACAGCTACCGCAAGCTGCTGACAAAGACGCTCTTTGTGGCCCGTATTCTGGAAAAATACAGCGTCGAAGGTGAAAAAATCGGCCTGATGCTGCCAAACGCGGGGATCAGCGCAGCGGTCATTTTTGGCGCCATTGCGCGCCGACGCATTCCGGCCATGATGAACTACACCGCGGGCGTGAAAGGATTAACCAGTGCCATTACTGCGTCTGAAATTAAAACGATCTTCACATCCCGACAGTTTCTCGATAAAGGCAAACTCTGGCATTTACCGGAACAGCTCACCCAGGTGCGTTGGGTTTATCTGGAAGACTTAAAAGCTGATGTGACCTTTAGCGATAAGCTGTGGATTTTCTCACATCTGCTGGCACCGCATCTGGCGCAGGTGAAGCAGCAGCCGGAAGACGCTGCGGTGATCCTCTTTACTTCTGGTTCAGAAGGCCATCCGAAAGGTGTGGTTCACAGTCATAAAAGCATTCTGGCGAACGTTGAGCAGATCAAAACGATTGCCGATTTCACCGCCGATGACCGTTTTATGTCGGCGCTGCCGCTGTTCCACTCCTTTGGCCTGACGGTGGGATTATTCACGCCGCTACTGACTGGCGCAGAAGTGTTTCTTTATCCCAGCCCGCTGCATTACCGCATTGTGCCAGAGCTGGTATACGACCGGAACTGCACCGTGTTGTTTGGTACTTCAACGTTCCTCGGCAACTACGCGCGTTTTGCGCATCCGTACGATTTCCACCGCCTGCGCTATGTGGTGGCGGGAGCGGAAAAACTTCAGGACAGCACAAAGCAGCTGTGGCAGGAGAAATTTGGCCTGCGCGTTCTTGAAGGCTATGGCGTGACGGAATGTGCGCCGGTTGTGTCGATTAACGTACCAATGGCGGCAAAATCGGGAACGGTAGGGCGCATCTTGCCTGGTATGGATGCTCGACTGTTGGCTGTTCCGGGAATTGAGGACGGTGGGCGTTTACAGCTGAAAGGTCCTAATATTATGAGCGGCTATTTGCGCGTCGAAAAACCTGGCGTGCTGGAAGTGCCGACAGCAGAAAATGCGCAAGGTGAGATTGAGCGCGGCTGGTATGACACCGGAGACATCGTGCGCTTTGATGAAAACGGCTTTGTACAGATTCAGGGGCGCGCTAAGCGATTCGCTAAAATTGCCGGAGAGATGGTTTCGCTGGAAATGGTTGAGCAACTGGCGCTGGCGGTATCCTCAGACAAAATGCACGCCACGGCGATCAAGAGTGATGCCAGCAAAGGTGAGGCGCTGGTGCTGTTCACTACCGACAGCGAGCTGACACGTGAAAAACTACAGCAGTATGCGCGGGCGCACGGTGTACCTGAACTCGCCGTACCGCGTGATATTCGCCATCTGAAGCAACTCCCCTTACTCGGCAGCGGTAAGCCGGATTTTGTTACGCTGAAAAGCTGGGTCGATGAGCCGGAAAAACAACATGAGTGAGTCAGTGCACACTAACACTTCAATCTGGTCCAAAGGGATGATGTCCGTTATCGCCGCGCAGTTCCTGTCGGCGTTTGGCGATAACGCGTTGCTGTTTGCTACGCTGGCGTTGCTGAAAGAACAATTCTATCCGGACTGGAGTCAGCCAATCCTGCAAATGGTGTTTGTGGGCGCTTACATTCTGTTTGCCCCCTTTGTGGGACAGGTGGCGGATAGCTTTGCCAAAGGCAGAGTGATGATGTTCGCGAACGCTCTGAAACTGCTGGGTGCGGCGAGTATTTGCTTCGGCATTAATCCGTTTCTTGGGTATACGCTGGTGGGAATCGGCGCGGCGGCGTATTCACCGGCCAAGTACGGCATTCTCGGTGAACTGACTACCGGCGACAAACTGGTGAAGGCTAACGGCCTGATGGAAGCCTCCACCATTGCCGCGATTTTGCTCGGTTCTGTCGCCGGCGGCGTTCTGGCCGACTGGCACGTGATTGCCGCGCTTTCTGCCTGTGCCCTGGCCTATGCTGGCGCCGTGGTGGCTAACCTGTATATCCCGAAACTGGCCGCGGCTCGTCCTGGCCAGTCCTGGCATCTGGGGAAAATGACGCGCAGTTTCTTCTGTGCCGCCTCCTCGCTGTGGCGCAACGGTGAAACACGCTTCTCGCTGGTGGGAACCAGCCTTTTTTGGGGCGCGGGCGTTACGCTGCGTTTTCTGCTGGTGCTGTGGGTCCCGGTGGCGCTCGGCATCACCGATAACGCCACACCGACCTACCTCAATGCCATGGTAGCAATCGGGATTGTGGTCGGTGCGGGTGCGGCCGCGAAGCTGGTAACGCTGGAAACCGTGTCGCGCTGTATGCCTGCGGGGATCCTGATTGGCGTCGTGGTGCTGATTTTCTCTCTTCAACATTCGCTGCTTCCGGCCTACGCATTGCTGATGCTTATCGGCGTGTCGGGTGGCTTCTTTGTGGTGCCGTTGAATGCGTTGCTGCAGGAACGGGGTAAGAAAAGCGTCGGCGCGGGTAATGCGATAGCGGTGCAAAACCTGGGTGAAAACAGCGCGATGCTGTTGATGCTGGGGGTTTACTCACTGGCGGTGCTAGTGGGGATCCCGGCAGTTGCGATTGGTATTGGATTTGGTGCGCTGTTTGCGCTGGCGATTGCGGCGCTGTGGATTTGGCAGCGCCGCCAATAGTCTGTTGTATGCTGTTGCCGGATGGCGGCGTTGCCTTATCCGGCCTACAGGATGCTCACTTTGTAGGCCTGATAAGCGTAGCGCCATCAGGCGCTAACTGTTACGGTGCAGGATAGGTATACACCTGATGCACCGCTTCAATCTCTGCCAGTACTTCTTCGCTCAACTCCAGATGCAGGCTTTCAACGTTGGTTTTTAGCTGCTCCATCGTCGTGGCGCCCAGCAAAGTGCTGGCGACAAACGGCTGACGACGCACGAATGCCAGCGCCATTTGCGCAGGATCCAGATTATGGCGTTTCGCGATATCCACATAGGCCGCAACGGCTTTCTGCGTCTGCTCGCCGCTGTAGCGCGTGAAACGGCTAAACAACGTATTGCGTGCACCGGCAGGTTTCGCGCCGTTCAGGTATTTCCCGGTTAACGTACCGAAGCCCAGGCAAGAGTAAGCCAGCAGCTCAACGCCTTCATACTGGCTCACTTCAGCCAGTCCAACCTCAAAGCTGCGGTTCAGCAGGCTGTAGGGGTTCTGGATGGTGGCGATGCGTGGCAGATCGTGTTTGTCCGCCAGGTGCAGATAGCGCATCACGCCAAACGCGGTTTCATTAGAAACGCCGATGTAGCGAATTTTCCCGGCGCGCTGAAACTCGGCCAGAGCGTCCAGCGTATCGAGAAGGGAAACGACCGGCGCGGAGTCTGTCCAGCTGTAGCCTAACTTACCAAAACAGTTGGTCGGGCGCTGCGGCCAGTGAACCTGATACAGATCCAGATAATCGGTTTTCAGTCTTTTCAGGCTGTCGTGCAGCGCTTCACGGATATTTTTACGGTCCAGCGCCTGATTCGGTCGAATGCCGCTGTCGTTGTTACGTGATGGTCCGCTGACCTTAGACGCAACGATCAGCTTTTCGCGGCTGCCGTGTTTGGCGAGCCAGTTACCTACGTAGGTTTCGGTGAGACCCTGGGTTTCAGGACGCGGCGGTACCGGATACATCTCGGCAACGTCGATCAAATTAATGCCCTGTGCTACTGCATAATCGAGCTGTGCATGTGCGTCGGCTTCGCTGTTTTGTTCACCAAACGTCATTGTGCCCAGCCCCAGTGTACTGACTTCCAGCGAGCTGTGGGGTATACGGTGATATTGCATAGCCGTTTCCTTTTTATAATCACGACATAAGGATTATAAAAATGGCTGAGGGAAGAGAAAAAGGGAAGTAAAATTGTTAAGGCCAGCGCGCTGCTGACCTCAACCATCAGCGTTCAATGATTTGAGACACATCATCGCGGTTAATCTGCATCGCATTGCCCTGCTGGTCGTGATAGCTCACCAGACCGGTATCATCGTCAATTTCTGGTTTTCCATCGGTCAGGATCATTCGACCATCTTTTGTCGCCATTACATAATCGCTGCTGCATCCGGAAACGGCAAAAGCCAGTCCTACGGCGGAAATCAAAACTGCCCATTTTTTCATCTGCTTATCCTCACATGGCCTGCGTCTGACAATAGTTTAGTAATAACGCGAAGTTGTGCAGGGTGAAAGCAGTAAAATCTTAAACTGTGAGAAGGGGTAGGTGTGGCTGGCATTCGCTCCCCTTGCGGGGAGCGATGGATTTCATCAGAGCGGATTTTTTTTATTACGCCACAGGTTCAGGGTCTCTACCGCGATAGAGAAGAACATGGCGAAATAGATATATCCTTTCGGAACGTGGACGTCGAAACTTTCCAGAATCAGCGTAAAACCGACCAGAATCAGAAACGATAGCGCCAGCATTTTCACCGAAGGGTGGCGATCGACAAACTCGCCAATTGGGCGCGCGGCAAACATCATCACGCCTACGGCAATCACCACCGCCGCCATCATAATAAACAGATGATCGGACAAGCCAACCGCAGTAATCACGGAATCCAGACTGAAGATAATGTCTAACAACATGATCTGCACAATCGCGCCCAGGAAAGAAGATACGCGGGTTTTTAACCCCTCTTCCTCACCTTCAATGGATTCGTGGATCTCCTTGCTGGCTTTCCAGATCAGGAACAATCCCCCCAGCAGAAGGATCAGGTCACGTGCTGATATCGCCTCGCCAAACAGCTCGAATAACGGGTTTGTCAGCCGCGTTACCCAGGCGATAGAAGCCAGCAGTGCCAGACGCATGATCATCGCCGCCGCCAGCCCAATACGTCGGGCATGATTGCGTTGCGCTGTCGGGAGTTTGGCTACAACCAGAGAAAGGAAAATAATATTGTCGATCCCAAGAACGATCTCCAGCAGCGTCAGCGTACCGAGCGCAAGCCAGGCGTTAGGATCGGTTATCCATGCAAATAACATCGAACAAAGTCCTGCCAAAAAAAAGAAGCGGTAATTATAGGCCCGTAACGCGGCGGGTGAAAGGCCGGACGGTGCCTATTGCGCCTGGAACAAGAAATGTCGCTCAAGCAATGCGCGGGTGAAGTTCTTTTTCAGGTAAAAGCCGCGTGGCAGGGTCAGGATGGGTTCGCCGTTGGCGCCAATGGCCTCGGTAAGCGCGCGGGCGTTGGCGGCTTTAGGACGCAGTTGCAGTACTTCCCCATGGCGAGCGGTGATGCGTTCGACGTGGCCTAGTACAATCATGTCCATTAGTTCTTCCCAGTCCAGCCGTAATTGCTGCTCTTCTTCTTCATTCGGGCTCCACAGCAGGGGAGAGCCGACGCGGCGCTCAGCCAGAGGGATGCTGCGTTCGCCTTCTACCGGGATCCACAGAACACGTTTGAGTTTGTGTCGTACATGGCTGGTTTCCCAGGTGACGCCGGTATTGCCGGTTAACGGTGCCACACACACAAAGGTGGTTTCCAGCGGTCTGCCAAGACTGTCCACAGGGATCGTTTTCAGCTCCACGCCCAGCGCCGCAAAATCCTGCTCTGGTTTACTGCCCGCGCTGGCACCGAGCCAGATTTCCAGCAGGACGCCAATCCAGCCTTTATCGCGCTTAAGATCCTTCGGCGTAACGATCCCCGCCATTGCCGCTAATTCTCCTAACGCGTAGCCCGAAAGCTGCCGTGCCTGGCTCAGCAACTGGGCTTCAGATTCAGGGGGAGAAAGCAACGGACGGAGTTCTGGCATCGGGTTAACCCTTAGGTGAAAAAATGAGCAATGATTTTATACCGTGTGGACAGAGTTTATCTTTTTCCACATGCTTTATTCAATTCTATGATTTATATTGGTTTTTAGATTCACGTTCGCAGAGTTGCGCAACAGCGAAGCGGGTTTTCCAATTCTGGTCACTGACAATGAACAGGATCTTACACCATGTTATCCACAGAAAGATGGGATAACTGTGAAAAACCCCCACTACTGTTTCAATTTACAGCCTTGACGTGCGACGAAAATCTAATTTTCACACAAATTGTGCCTAACTTATTGGCATAATCTGTGGATAAAAACAACGCTGGTCGATCTTTCATCAGCGTGAAGATCGTATGCGTGATGCACATCACATTTCTGTGTGTTTATCTGCGTGGATCGGTTTTAACTTTATGAATGTATAAGAGTATTTTTGATATGTGACGAATGTCTTATTCGGACTGTTCTGGGTTTTCCCATAGTAATTCCGTACTTCTTCACAACTATATCCACAGAAAAGGTGAATAAAATCGCCTTGCTTGCCCTTCTTCTGTTTATAACTCGGCCTTTAACTGTGAGTTATTCAATTGTTATTAGAATATCGCACCCTTAACAGAGTGGTTTACCGCCCCTCAGGAGTGTGAAACAATCGTTTGTATATAAGGTTTATGTTGAGGTAGTCCGGTGATTGATGACGATGGCTACCGCCCGAATGTAGGGATAGTAATTTGTAACCGCCAGGGGCAGGTCATGTGGGCCCGGCGATTTGGTCAGCACTCCTGGCAATTCCCACAAGGTGGGATCAATGCAGGAGAGACAGCAGAGCAGGCGATGTACCGGGAACTCTTTGAAGAAGTGGGTCTCAGTCGTAAAGATGTACGGATCCTTGCTTCTACTCGTAACTGGTTGCGTTACAAGTTACCGAAACGTTTGGTGCGTTGGGACACAAAGCCGGTTTGTATCGGCCAGAAACAAAAATGGTTTCTTCTGCAATTGGTCAGCAGCGATGCTGAAATCAATATGCAAACCAGCAGTACACCTGAGTTCGACGGCTGGCGCTGGGTGAGTTACTGGTATCCGGTTCGACAGGTGGTGTCATTTAAACGCGATGTCTATCGCAGGGTGATGAAAGAATTCGCAAGTGTTGTCATGGCGCTTCAGGAGAGCACTCCTAAGCCACAAAGCGCACCTGCGTACAGACGTAAAAGAGGTTAAGCTACGCAAATTATGCTCACCCGCCTGCGCGAAATAGTCGAAAAGGTGGCCAGTGCTCCGCGTCTGAACGAAGCGCTGAATATACTGGTTACCGACATCTGTCTTGCGATGGATACAGAGGTCTGCTCGGTCTATCTGGCCGATCACGATCGACGTTGTTATTACCTCATGGCGACCCGGGGACTAAAAAAACCACGTGGTCGCACTGTCGCACTCGCGTTTGATGAAGGTATCGTTGGCCTGGTTGGCAGGCTGGCGGAACCTATCAACCTCGCCGATGCGCAAAAACATCCCAGCTTTAAATACATTCCTTCGGTAAAAGAAGAGCGTTTTCGTGCATTCTTAGGCGTACCGATCATTCAGCGTCGCCAGCTTTTAGGTGTGCTGGTGGTGCAGCAGCGTGAACTGCGTCAGTACGATGAAAGTGAAGAGTCTTTCCTCGTCACGCTCGCCACGCAAATGGCGGCCATACTTTCGCAGTCGCAGCTAAACGCGCTGTTCGGCCAGTACCGTCAAACGCGCATCCGTGCGCTGCCAGCCGCTCCCGGTGTGGCAATAGCCGAAGGTTGGCAGGATGCGACGCTGCCGTTGATGGAACAGGTCTACCAGGCTTCAACGCTGGATCCTGTGCTTGAACGCGAGCGACTGACCGGTGCGCTGGAAGAGGCGGCGAACGAATTCCGCCGCTACAGCAAGCGTTTTACCGCTGGGGCGCAGAAAGAAACGGCGGCGATCTTTGATCTTTACTCGCACTTACTTTCCGATACCCGTCTGCGCCGCGAGCTGTTTGCGGAAGTGGATAACGGTTCGGTGGCCGAGTGGGCGGTTAAAACGATCATCGAAAAGTTTGCCGAACAGTTCGCCGCGCTGAGCGATAACTACCTCAAAGAGCGGGCCGGAGATTTACGCGCGCTGGGCCAGCGTCTGCTGTTCCACCTTGATGACTCTATCCAGGGGCCAAATGCCTGGCCGGAACGCTTTGTGTTGGTGGCGGACGAACTTTCGGCGACCACGCTGGCGGAGCTTCCTCAGGACCGGTTAGTTGGCGTGGTTGTCCGGGACGGCGCAGCCAACTCTCATGCGGCAATTATGGTGCGTGCGCTGGGTATCCCTACCGTCATGGGGGCCGATATCCAGCCGTCGGTGCTGCATCGCCGTACGCTGGTGGTGGACGGTTATCGCGGTGAACTGCTGGTCGATCCGGAACCGGTATTGATCCAGGAATACCAGCGTCTTATCAGTGAAGAAATTGAGCTGAGCCGCCTGGCGGAAGACGACGTCAACCAGCCAGCACAGCTGAAAAGCGGCGAGCGCGTGAAGGTGATGCTCAATGCGGGCCTCAGCCCGGAACATGAAGAAAAGCTGGGTAGCCGAATCGACGGCATTGGCCTGTATCGCACCGAAATTCCGTTCATGCTGCAAAGCGGTTTTCCTTCGGAAGAAGAACAGGTTGCGCAGTATCAGGGGATGCTGCAAATGTTTAACGACAAGCCGGTGACCCTGCGTACGCTGGATGTCGGCGCCGATAAACAGCTGCCCTATATGCCGATCAGTGAAGAGAACCCCTGCCTTGGCTGGCGAGGGATCCGCATAACGCTCGATCAGCCGGAGATCTTTTTGATCCAGGTTCGCGCTATGCTGCGTGCGAATGCGGCAACCGGAAACCTGAGCATTTTGCTGCCGATGGTAACCAGCATCGATGAAGTGGACGAAGCGCGACGTTTGATTGAACGCGCCGGACGCGAAGTGGAGGAGATGATCGGTTACGAGATCCCGAAACCGCGCATTGGCATTATGCTGGAAGTTCCGTCGATGGTGTTCATGCTGCCGCATCTGACAAACCGTATAGACTTTATCTCGGTTGGAACCAACGACCTTACCCAGTACATACTGGCCGTCGATCGTAACAACACACGGGTAGCCAGCATTTATGACAGCCTGCATCCGGGGATGTTGCGTGCGCTGGCGATGATTGCGCAGGAAGCCGAAAGAAGCGGTATCGATTTGCGCCTGTGTGGTGAAATGGCGGGCGACCCGATGTGCGTGGCTATTCTGATCGGTCTCGGTTTCCGTCATTTGTCGATGAACGGTCGTTCTGTCGCTCGCGTAAAATATCTGCTGCGCCATATCGATTTTGATGAGGCGCAAACGCTGGCGCAGCGCAGCCTGGAGGCACAGATGGCAACAGAAGTACGCCATCAGGTAGCGGCCTTCATGGAGCGTCGTGGCATGGGGGGCTTGATTCGCGGGGGATTGTAGGTCTGACAAGCGTAGCGCTATCAGGTATTACGGGGGATAGAGATTACCTATACAGATCTTTTACATCTTCCCGGCATCCGCTTCTAACCCCTTGTGCTATCATTCGCACCTTTGGAGCGCCTGCATTATGCAGGCGCGCTTATCAATTGCTGTCTGACTTCAGCGAAATAACAAGAACTTGTGGTGACAGATGACCAGTAGCTATCTGCATTTTCCGGATTTCGATCCGGTCATTTTCTCAATCGGACCCGTCGCGCTTCACTGGTACGGCTTAATGTATTTGGTGGGGTTTATTTTCGCGATGTGGCTGGCGACGCGCCGCGCGAATCGTCCGGGCAGTGGCTGGACCAAAAATGAAGTAGAAAACTTACTGTATGCGGGCTTCCTCGGGGTTTTCCTCGGTGGGCGTATTGGTTACGTACTGTTCTATAACTTCCCGTTATTCCTCGATAATCCCCTGTATCTGTTCCGCGTCTGGGACGGCGGTATGTCCTTCCACGGTGGACTTATCGGTGTGATCCTGGTGATGATTATCTTCGCCAAACGCACTAAGCGTTCGTTCTTCCAGGTTTCTGATTTCATTGCCCCGCTGATTCCATTTGGCCTGGGTGCAGGGCGTCTGGGCAACTTTATCAACGGTGAGCTGTGGGGACGCGTTGACCCGAACTTCAAGTACGCCATGCTGTTCCCCGGCTCCCGTACCGAAGATATTTTACTGCTGCAAACTAACCCGCAATGGCAGTCTATTTTTGATACCTACGGCTCGCTGCCACGCCACGCCTCACAGCTTTATGAGATGGCGTTGGAAGGCGTTGTGCTGTTTATCATTCTGAACTTGTACATTCGCAAACCGCGCCCGATGGGTTCGGTATCCGGTCTGTTCCTGATTGGTTATGGCGCGTTTCGTATTATTGTTGAATTCTTCCGCCAGCCGGATGCGCAGTTTACCGGCACCTGGGTACAGTACATCAGCATGGGGCAGATCCTCTCTATCCCGATGATTGTCGCAGGCATTATTATGATGGTTTGGGCGTACCGCCGCAGCCCACAGCAACACGTTTCCTGAGGAACCATGAAACAGTATTTAGAACTGATGCAAAAAGTGCTGGATGAAGGCACACAGAAAAACGACCGTACCGGAACCGGAACGCTTTCCATTTTTGGTCATCAGATGCGTTTTAATCTGCAGGAAGGGTTCCCGCTGGTTACGACTAAACGCTGCCATTTACGCTCGATCATTCATGAGCTGCTGTGGTTCTTGCAGGGCGATACTAACGTTGCCTACCTGCATGAAAACAACGTCTCAATCTGGGACGAATGGGCGGATGAAAACGGTAATTTAGGCCCGGTTTACGGCAAACAATGGCGCGCGTGGCCTACGCCAGATGGTCGCCATATCGACCAGATCACCACCGTGCTAAACCAGCTGAAAAATGATCCGGACTCTCGCCGCATTATCGTTTCCGCATGGAACGTCGGTGAGCTGGATAAAATGGCGCTGGCACCGTGCCATGCGTTCTTCCAGTTCTACGTGGCGGATGGCAAGCTCTCCTGCCAGCTGTATCAGCGTTCGTGCGATGTGTTCCTCGGCCTGCCGTTTAACATTGCCAGCTACGCTTTGCTGGTACACATGATGGCGCAGCAGTGCGATCTGGAAGTGGGTGATTTTGTCTGGACCGGCGGCGACACGCACCTGTACAGCAACCATATGGATCAAACGCATCTGCAGCTTAGCCGTGAACCGCGCGCGCTGCCGAAACTGGTTATCAAACGTAAGCCTGAATCAATCTTTGACTATCGCTTCGAAGACTTCGAAATTGAAGGCTACGATCCGCACCCGGGTATTAAAGCACCGGTAGCTATCTAACCTGTTTCATGCTGTCACAACCGACGCCCATGTGCGTCGGTTTTTTTGTCTCAAATCGCGTTCTTCGGCGTGGATTCCTGAAATATTGCAACGGCCTGTAACGTGCTAAATATTCCCCATAGCTCGCCGTAGAAACCGAATTTCCCGCTCGTTATTCATTTTCCTCACGCCATACTGGCGACATGAAAAAACAACAAGGTTACACGCTTCTCGAAACCCTGATTGCGATGCTGATTGTCGCGGCGCTTGGTGCATCTGGACTGTATGGTTGGCAGCGCTGGCAGCAGCAACAGCGGCTGTGGCAGACCGCCTGCCAGGTGCGGGACTACCTGCTGCAACTGCGTGAAGATGCTAACTGGCGTAACCGCGATCATGTGATAAGCGTGATTCGGGATGGCACATCATGGTGTTTTGTCAGCTCTGCGGCTTCGCAAACCACGTGTCGACCCGCTTCGTCTTTGGTTTTTACATCGCCCTGGGACGACGTCGAAATGGCAGAGATAACACCTTCACTGGCCTTTTTTGGACTGCGCAATACGGCATGGGCCGGACATATACGCCTGAAAAATACGGCAGGGGAATGGCGCGTGGTGGTGTCTGGCTGGGGACGAATCAGGCTTTGCGAGCGCGATGAGGCCAGATTATGTCAGTAAATGAACGGGGATTTTCACTGCTGGAGGTGCTCATTGCCATGGCGATTAGCAGTATTTTACTGCTTAGCTCAGCACGATTTTTACCGGCGCTACAGCGAGAGATTCTGCGTAACACACGCCAGTTAGTACTGGAAGATGAAATATGGCAGCGGGTCTACACCGTGGCGAAGCATCTTCAGCGGGCGGGGTATTGCCGGGGACACTGTGTCGGAGAGGGACTGGTGATATCGGCTAAGGGAGACTGTGTTATTGCCCGCTGGGATGCCAACAGCAATGGCGTTTGGGAAAACAGTCCCGTGAAAGAGGCTGATTCTATAGGGTTTCGTTTACAGGACAAGGTGTTGGAAACCGTGCGTGGAGCCACCGGCTGCACTGGCAAAGGATGGGACAAAATGACCGATCCGGCCACGATGCAGATTGAGGCATTCCAGGTTGAAAGGCTGAATTTCAGCGGATATTCCCCGCTTCTTACGCTGCGTTTGCGTGGAGTGAGCAATGACGAACCACAAAAAGTTGTTGAAGCGGTCTACAGCGTTACGGGATTCAACCTGTGAACCGTGAGCGAGGCGTATCTTCTCTGGCAATGGTCCTGTTGCTGCTGGTGCTCGGTAGTCTGCTGCTGCAAGGCGTTAGCAGACAGGAGGCCAGTTTTGCTGCGCGTGTGGCCACACAAAGTCAGGCGCTGCAGCGTCAGGCGGTAGTGCAATCCGCGATGGAATGGGGGCGTACGCAGCCCTGGCGCTTACAACCCGCCGTACAGTGTCGGCGCGATCCCACGCAGGATGCCGCGGTTTGCCTGCGCCTGCTTACCAATAATTTTGTTCTGCTTATTGCCCACTATGAAGGGATATCGTTATGGCGTCAGGGGGTGGTTATTGATGGCAACATAGAATTCTCGGCGCGTGGCTGGAGCGATTTTTGTCCGCTAAAGGAGCAGACGTTATGCCAGATCCCCTGAACAGACAGCGTGGCTTTAGTCTGCCGGAAGTGATGCTGGCAATGGTACTGATGATCATGATTGTAACCGCGTTGTCAGGATACCAGCGGGTGCTAATGAACAGCTTTATCATCAGAAACCAGTATCAGCAACTCTGGCGCCACGCCTGGCAGCAAACCCAGCTATACCCGTTTTCATCGCCTGTGAACTGGCAGGTTAACCGAATGCAGACAACGAGAGCGGGATGTGTCAGCATCAACGTTATAATTTCTTCACCCCTCGGCAGGCAGGGTCAGATGACGCGTCTGCATTGCCCGAATCGTCAGTAGTCAGGAGTCGCTATGTTAAGGGTCTACCACTCCAACCGTCTGGATGTGCTGGAAGCGTTAATGGAATTTATCGTTGAGCGCGAGCGGCTGGACGACCCCTTTGAGCCTGAGATGATCCTGGTTCAAAGTACCGGTATGGCGCAGTGGCTACAAATGACTCTTGCACAGAAGTTTAGTATTGCCGCCAATATCGATTTTCCGCTGCCCG
Organism: Citrobacter sp. Cpo040; assembly: GCF_030332915.1. NCBI lineage: Bacteria > Pseudomonadati > Pseudomonadota > Gammaproteobacteria > Enterobacterales > Enterobacteriaceae > Citrobacter > Citrobacter sp. Cpo040. Next base: position 340,047 of record NZ_JAOWGX010000037.1, on the reverse strand, counting down.
CGAGTTTTATCTGGGATATGTTTGTGCGCGTGCTGCCGGATATCCCGAAAGAGAGTGCGTTCAGCAAACAGAGTATGAGCTGGAAGTTGATGACGCTGTTGCCACAATTGCTGGATAGCGATGACTTCGCATTGCTACGCCACTATCTGACGGACGATACTGATAAACGTAAGCTTTTTCAGCTTTCCTCGCGCGCGGCTGACCTTTTCGACCAGTATTTAGTCTACCGCCCTGATTGGTTGACCCAGTGGGAATCGGGGCGACTGGTTGAGGGACTCGGCGAGTCTCAGGCCTGGCAGGCACCGTTGTGGAAAGCGCTGGTGGAATACACCGCGGAATTGGGCCAGCCGCGCTGGCATCGTGCCAATTTATACCAACGATTTATTCAGACCCTGGAAAATGCGTCTGAATGTCCGCAGGGGCTGCCTTCTCGCGTCTTTATTTGCGGAATTTCGGCGCTACCGCCGGTTTACCTGCAGGCCTTGCAGGCGTTGGGTAAGCATATTGATATTCATCTGCTGTTTACCAACCCTTGTCGCTACTATTGGGGCGACATTAAAGATCCTGCCTGGCTGGCGAAGCTGATGGCTCGTCAGCGTCGGCACAGCTTTGAAGAACGGCATCTGCCGCTGTTTCGTGATAACCAGAAAGCCGAAGGATTATTTAACAGCGATGGCGAACAGGATGTGGGCAACCCGATGCTGGCCTCGTGGGGCAAGCTGGGGCGTGATTACATTTATTTGCTTTCGGAGCTGGAAAACAGTCAGGAACTGGATGCGTTTGTCGATATTACGCCTGACAACCTTTTGCATAATATTCAATCAGATATTCTGGAACTCGAAAGTAATGCCGTGGCGGGCGTTACGCTGGAAGAATATTCCCGTAGCGACAATAAACGCCGGCTTGAGCTGAACGACACCAGTGTGACTTTCCATGTCTGCCATAGCCCACAGCGCGAGGTGGAAATTCTTCATGACCGGCTGTTGGCCATGCTGGAAGCGGACCCAACGCTGACGCCGCGCGATATTATTGTGATGGTGGCGGACATCGACAGCTACAGCCCATTCATTCAGTCGGTCTTTGGTAGCGCGCCAGCCGAGCGTTACTTACCTTATGCAATATCTGACCGTCGGGCACGCCAGTCTCATCCCGTCTTACAGGCCTTTATCAGCCTGCTGTCGCTGCCGGATAGCCGTTTTGTCTCAGAGGATGTCCTGGCGTTACTGGATGTTCCCGTGCTGGCGGCGCGTTTCAACATTGATGAAGAAGGGTTGCGCTATCTTCGCTTATGGGTCAATGAATCCGGGATTCGTTGGGGAATTGACGACGATAACGTGCGTGAACTGGAACTTCCACCTACAGGTCAGCATACATGGCAATTTGGTTTAACGCGTATGCTGCTCGGCTACGCGATGGAAAGCTCGCAGGGCGAGTGGCAATCGGTATTGCCTTACGATGAGTCCAGCGGCCTGATTGCCGAGCTGGTAGGGCATCTGGCCTCGTTGCTGATGCAGCTTAATCTCTGGCGTAGAGGGTTAGCGCAGGAACGTCCGCTGGAAGAGTGGCTACCCGTTTGTCGGGAAATGCTTAATGATTTCTTCCTACCGGACGCGGACACCGAAGCGGCAATGACGCTGATTGAACAGCAGTGGCAGGCCATTATTACCGAAGGTTTAGGGGCTGAGTACGGCGATGCTATACCGCTCTCTCTGTTGCGTGATGAGCTAGCCCAGCGCCTTGACCAGGAACGCATCAGCCAGCGCTTCCTGGCGGGGCCCGTTAACATTTGTACGCTGATGCCGATGCGCTCCATTCCGTTCAAAGTGGTGTGCCTGCTGGGTATGAACGATGGGGTTTATCCGCGTCAACTTGCGCCGCTGGGCTTTGATTTAATGAGCCAAAAACCGATGCGGGGCGATCGCAGTCGTCGCGATGATGACCGCTATTTGTTCCTCGAAGCATTAGTTTCGGCACAGCAGACGCTCTACATCAGCTACATTGGCCGCTCTATTCAGGATAACAGCGAGCGCTTCCCGTCGGTGCTGGTACAAGAACTGATGGACTACATCGGGCAAAGCCACTACCTGCCGGGCGATGAATCGTTGACCTGCGATCAAAGCGAGGCAAGGGTAAAAGCGCACATAACCCGTTTGCATACCCGTATGCCCTTTGATGCACAAAACTATTTGCCGGGCGAACAGCAAAGCTATGCCCGGGAATGGCTGCCTGCGGCGAGTCTGTCAGGAAAAGCGCACACGGATTTTGTGCAGCCTCTTCCCTTTGAAATGCCAGAAACGCTAACGCTGGAAACGCTGCAGCGATTTTGGGCACATCCGGTACGCGCCTTTTTCCAGATGCGTTTAAGGGTCAACTTCCGCTCTGAAGAGAGTGAGATCCCGGATACGGAACCTTTCACTCTTGAAGGGGTGACCCGCTACCAGCTTAATCAGCAATTGCTTAATACGCTGGTTGAAGAGAACGATGCTGAACGACTGTTCCGCCGTTTTCGTGCGGCGGGCGCGCTACCCTATGGGCCGTTTGGCGAAATTCTGTGGGATACGCAGCGTCAGGAAATGCAGTCGCTGGCTGAACGCATTATCGCCTGTCGTCAGCCCTGTCAGAGCATGGAAATCGATCTTAACTGTCACGGCGTGCAAATCACCGGTTGGCTGCCGCAGGTGCAAGAGGATGGTTTGTTGCGCTGGCGCCCATCTTTGATAAGCATTGCGCAGGGTGTGCAACTTTGGCTGGAACATCTTGTCTATTGTGCCAGTGGCGGTAGGGGAGAGAGCCGATTGTTCCTGCGTAAAGACGGAGAATGGCGTTTTCCGCCGCTGGATGCAGAACAGGCGTTGCTGTACCTGTCGCAACTCATTGAGGGGTATCGGGAAGGCATGTCGTCACCGTTGCTGGTATTGCCCGAAAGCGGTGGTGCATGGATAAAAACCTGTTATGACGCCGCAAATGATGCCATGTTAGATGACGATGCAACGTTGCAAAAAGCGCGCAGTAAGTTTCTGCAAGCCTATGAAGGCAACATGATGGTACGTGGCGAAGGTGATGATATCTGGTATCAGCGTCTTTGGCGTCAACTGGATGCTGATACGCAGGAGGCTATTGTTTTACAGTCTCAGCGCTACCTGTTACCGATTTTTCGCTTTAATCAGTCATGATGATTGTATAAAAATTGCGCAATTCGATGGCTTCCACTATGATGCGCATTCTGTCACGGACTGATTCTTACAAAGAGAAGATGCTGGCTCGTTCAGCACATAGTCTTGCCCTGTTCAGATCATGTATTTATGCGTGGTTTGTAGTGAACAGGTGAATTCGTTAATGATGAGGTTTGTGAATGCCCCGCAGCACCTGGTTCAGCGCATTACTGTTGTTCGTCGCCCTTTGGGTTCCCGTAAGTCAGGCAGATACCGGTTGGCAGCCTTTAGCTGAAACCATCCGTAAAAGCGATAAAGACACCCGTCAGTATCAGGCCGTGCGCCTTGATAACGGCATGGTTGTGCTGCTGGTATCCGATCCTCAGGCCGTGAAATCCCTTTCTGCACTGGTAGTCCCCGTGGGCTCGCTGGAAGATCCGGACGATCATCAGGGGCTGGCGCACTATCTCGAACACATGTGTCTGATGGGCTCGAAAAAATACCCACAGCCAGACAGCCTGGCTGAATTCCTGAAAATGCACGGCGGTAGCCACAATGCCAGCACTGCGCCTTATCGTACGGCCTTCTATCTTGAAGTTGAAAACGACGCGCTGGTGGGGGCGGTGGATCGCCTGGCGGATGCTATTGCCGATCCATTGCTGGATAAAAAATATGCCGACCGCGAGCGTAACGCGGTTAACTCCGAGCTGACGCTGGCGCGTACCCGAGACGGGATGCGTATGGCGCAGGTGAGCGCTGAGACGATCAACCCGGCGCACCCTGGTTCGCGTTTCTCTGGCGGGAATCTTGAGACATTAAGCGATAAACCGGGCAACCCGGTGCTGCAAGCATTACAAAAATTTCATGAAAAGTACTACTCTGCGAACCTGATGAAGGCGGTGATTTATAGCAATAAACCGCTGCCAGAGCTGGCGCGGATAGCGGCTGACACCTTTGGGCGCGTACCGAACAGGAATATCGCAAAGCCTGAGATTACCGTCCCGGTCGTCACTGATGCGCAAAAGGGCATCATCATCCACTATGTTCCGGCAATGCCGCGTAAAGTGCTGCGCGTCGAGTTTCGTATCGATAACAACAGCGCGCAGTTCCGCAGTAAAACCGATGAACTGGTGACCTACCTGATTGGCAATCGTAGCCCGGGCACGTTGTCTGACTGGCTGCAAAAGCAGGGCCTGGTTGAAGGTATTCGCGCAGACTCCGATCCGGTGGTCAACGGGAACAGCGGCGTATTAGCCATTTCCGCGACGTTAACCGACAAGGGGCTGGCGAACCGCGATGAAGTTGTCGCGGCAATCTTTAGCTACCTCAATTTGTTACGCGAGAAAGGTGTCGATAAACGCTATTTTGACGAGCTGGCGCACGTGCTGGATCTCGATTTCCGTTATCCCTCCATCACCCGTGATATGGACTACGTGGAATGGCTGGCTGATACCATGATCCGCGTTCCCGTCGAGCATACGCTGGATGCGGTGAATATTGCTGACCAGTACGATGCGAAAGCCGTTGAGCAACGTCTGGCAATGATGACGCCGCAGAATGCGCGTATCTGGTATATCAGCGCGAAAGAGCCACATAATAAAACCGCTTATTTTGTCGATGCGCCTTACCAGGTGGATAAAATCAGCGACAAAACCTTTGCCGACTGGCAGCAAAAAGCGCAGGGCATTGCGCTGTCGTTACCGGAGTTGAACCCCTACATTCCGGATGATTTCACGCTGATTAAGACGGATAAAAAATACGCTCACCCAGAGCTGATTGTTGATGAGCCGGATTTACGCGTGGTGTATGCCCCGAGCCAGTATTTTGCCAGCGAGCCGAAGGCTGACGTCAGCGTGATCCTGCGTAACCCGAAAGCCATGGACAGCGCCCGCAACCAGGTCTTATTCGCCCTGAACGATTACCTGGCAGGGATTGCGCTCGATCAGTTAAGTAACCAGGCATCGGTAGGTGGAATTGGTTTCTCTACCAACGCTAACAATGGGTTGATGCTTAACGCCAACGGCTACACCCAACGTTTGCCGCAGCTTTTTCAGGCGCTGCTGAGCGGCTATTTCAGCTATACCTCAACGGACGAACAGCTGGAACAGGCGAAATCCTGGTATGCCCAGATGATGGATTCCGCAGAAAAGGGTAAAGCTTACGATCAGGCTATTATGCCGGTGCAGATGCTTTCTCAGGTGCCGTACTTCTCCCGCGACGAGCGCCGTAAGCTGCTGCCTTCCATCACCCTGAAAGAGGTGATGACCTACCGCGACGCTTTAAAAACCGGTGCGCGACCTGAATTCCTGGTCATTGGCAATATGAGCGAAGCTCAGACAACGAGCATGGCGCGGGATATCCAAAAACAGCTTGGTGCGAACGGGTCACAGTGGTGTCGCAACAAAGATGTGGTTGTGGACAAGAAGCAGTCCGTCATCTTTGAAAAAGCAGGCAGCAGCACGGATTCAGCGCTGGCCGCGGTATTTGTACCAACCGGATACGATGAATACGCCAGTTCAGCCTACAGCGCTATGTTAGGTCAGATTGTTCAGCCGTGGTTCTACAATCAGCTGCGTACTGAAGAACAGCTAGGCTACGCCGTATTTGCTTTCCCGATGAGTGTTGGCCGTCAGTGGGGAATGGGGTTCCTGCTGCAAAGCAGTGATAAGCAGCCGTCTTACCTCTGGGAGCGTTATAAAGCGTTCTTCCCGACGGCGGAAGCGAAGCTACGGGCGATGAAACCTGAAGAGTTCGCGCAAATTCAGCAGGCGATTATTGCGCAAATGCTGCAGGCGCCGCAAACGCTGGGGGCAGAAGCCTCACAGTTAAGCAAAGATTTTGATCGCGGCAATATGCGCTTCGATTCACGTGATAAAATAGTGGCTCAGATTAAACTGCTGACGCCGCAAAAACTTGCCGACTTCTTCCATCAGGCGGTGGTTGAGCCGCAAGGCATGGCGATATTGTCACAGGTTTCCGGCAGTCAGAATGGGAAAGCAGAATATGTGCACCCGGAAGGCTGGAAAGTGTGGCAGACCGTCAGCGCGTTGCAGCAAACCTTACCCCTGATGAGTGATAAGAATGAATGATGCCGCTGAGTCCCTTGATCCACTGCGCTTGCCTCTGACGGGCGAGCGCCTGATTGAAGCCTCTGCGGGCACCGGTAAAACCTTTACCATCGCCGCCCTATATTTACGTTTACTGCTTGGACTGGGCGGCTCTGCCGCCTTTCCTCGTCCTCTGACCGTCGAAGAACTGCTGGTGGTCACCTTCACCGAGGCGGCTACCGAAGAGTTGCGCGGTCGAATTCGTAGCAATATTCATGAACTGCGAATTGCCTGCCTGCGTGAAACCACCGACAACCCGCTATATGCCCGTTTGTTAGATGAAATTGCCGATAAAAAACAGGCCGCGCAGTGGCTGCTATTGGCTGAAAGACAGATGGATGAAGCGGCGGTGTTTACCATCCACGGCTTTTGTCAGCGTATGCTCAGTCTCAATGCCTTTGAGTCAGGCATGCTGTTCGAACAGCAACTGATAGAAGATGAATCGCTGCTGCGCTATCAGGCCTGCGCGGACTTCTGGCGTCGGCACTGCTACCCGCTGCCCCGCGACATTGCGCAGGTGGTTTTTGAAACGTGGAAAGGACCGCAAGCGCTGCTGAGAGATATCGATCGCTATCTGCAGGGGGAAGCGCCGGTTATCAAGGCGCCACCGTCTGATGACGAAACGCTGGCCTCCCGGCATGAACAAATTCTCGCACGCATTAATCAGATCAAGCAGCAATGGTGTGATTCTGTTGATGAGCTGGATGGCCTGATGGAAGCCTCCGGAATTGACCGGCGTAAATTTAATCGCGGTAATCAGGGCAAGTGGATCGAAAAGATCAGCGCGTGGGCGCAGGAAGAAACACAAAGTTACCAGCTTCCTGACGCGTTGGAGAAATTCTCACAGCGTTTTCTGGAAGAGCGCACCAAAGCGGGCGGGATAACCCCTCAGCACCCGCTGTTTGTCGCTATTGATGAACTGCTTAGCGAACCGTTAACTCTCCGCGATCTGGTGATCACCCGGGCGCTGGCGGAGATCCGCTCGGCAGTTGCCGAGGAAAAACGTCGCCGTGGCGAGCTGGGTTTTGACGATATGCTCAGCCGTCTGGATGTGGCGTTGCGCAGTGAAAGCGGCGATGCGCTGGCGACGGCTATTCGTACTCGTTTTCCGGTCGCCATGATCGATGAATTCCAGGATACCGATCCACAGCAGTACCGTATTTTTCGTCGGATCTGGCAGCATCAGCCGGATACCGCACTGCTGCTAATTGGTGATCCGAAACAGGCAATTTACGCGTTTCGCGGCGCGGATATCTTCACCTATATGAAGGCGCGCAGCGAAGTCAGCGCACACTATACGCTCGATACCAACTGGCGTTCGGCCCCCGGCATGGTCAATAGCGTGAATACGCTTTTCAGCCAGATGGACGACGCCTTTATGTTCCGCGAAATCCCTTTCAGCCCGGTAAAATCCGCAGAAAAAAACCAGGCGTTACGGTTTGTTTTGCACGGCGAAACGCAGCCAGCTATGAGTATGTGGCTGATGGAAGGAGAAAGTTGCGGCGTAGGCGATTATCAGAGCTACATGGCCCAGGTGTGCGCCACACAAATTCGCGACTGGCTTAAGGCCGGGCATTCTGGCGCAGCGCAACTGGTCAGTGGCAAAGCATCCAGCCCGGTACGCGCGTCAGATATCAGCGTACTAGTGAGAAGCCGCCAGGAGGCGGCGCTGGTCCGTGATGCGCTGACGCAACTGGCCATTCCCTCTGTCTACCTCTCCAACCGTGACAGCGTATTTGAAACGCTGGAAGCGCAGGAGTTGCTATGGGTGCTGCAGGCGGTGATGACGCCGGAACGTGAGAACACGTTGCGTAGCGCGCTGGCGACCTCAATGATGGGGTTGAATGCGCAGGATATTGAAGCGTTAAATACCGACGAGAATGCCTGGGATGCGGTGGTTGAAGAATTCGACGGCTATCGTCAGATCTGGCATAAACGCGGCGTGATGCCGATGCTACGTGCGCTGATGACGGCTCGCCAGATTGCAGAGAACCTGCTGGCGACGGCGGGAGGCGAACGTCGACTGACCGACATTTTACATATCAGCGAACTGTTGCAGGAAGCGGGCTCGCAGCTGGAAAGCGAGCATGCGCTGGTGCGCTGGTTGTCCCAGCATATTCTTGAACCCGACAGCAACGCGTCCAGCCAACAGCTCAGGCTGGAAAGCGACAAGCATCTGGTCAAAATCGTCACCATCCATAAATCGAAAGGGCTGGAGTATCCGCTGGTCTGGCTGCCGTTTATCACCAATTTCCGCGTTCAGGATCAGGCTTTCTACCACGATCGTAGCTCTTTTGAAGCCGTGCTGGATCTCAGCGATGCTGAGGAGAGCGTTGAGCTAGCCGAAGCAGAACGTCTGGCGGAAGACCTGCGTTTGCTGTATGTCGCGCTAACCCGTTCGGTATGGCACTGCAGCCTTGGCGTTGCGCCGTTGGTACGACGTCGGAGCGATAAAAAAGGGGATACCGATGTGCATCAGAGCGCCCTTGGTCGCCTGTTGCAAAAAGGTGAGCCGATGGATGCCGTGGGTCTGCGTAGCGCGATTGAAGCGCTTTGTAGCAACGATATTGCTTGCCAGACTCCCGCGCAGCCTGACGGTGAACCTTGGCAGGTTGCGCAGGCTGTTAGCAGCGAACTGAGTGCGAAAATACTGCAGCGTAAGCCCGGCGATAGCTGGCGCGTGACCAGTTATTCCGGTCTGCAACAGCGTGGACAGGGTATCGCACAGGATCTGATCCCGCGACTGGATATCGATGCCGCAGGCGTCGGTGAGGTTATTGAAGAGTCAGGACTTACACCGCATCAGTTCCCGCGCGGCGCTTCGCCGGGTACGTTCTTGCATGGCCTGTTTGAAGATCTCGATTTTACGCAACCGGTGGATCCGCATTGGGTCGAGGAGCAACTGGCGTTGGGCGGTTATGACGCACACTGGACGCCGGTTTTGACCGAATGGCTGGACGCTATTTTGCAGGCGCCTCTCAACGAGACGGGCGTGAGTTTGAGCCAACTTTCCGCGCGAGAAAAACAGGTGGAGATGGAGTTTTATCTGCCGATTTCGCAGCCGTTGATGGCCAACCAGCTTGATGCGTTAATTCGCCAATACGATCCGCTATCGGCGGGGTGCCCTGCGTTGGACTTTATGCAGGTTCGCGGCATGCTGAAAGGCTTTATTGACCTGGTATTCCGCCACCAGGGGCGTTATTACCTGCTCGATTACAAATCGAACTGGTTGGGCGAAGACAGCTCCGCCTATACGCAGCAGGCAATGGCCTCTGCCATGCAGGCGCATCGCTACGACCTTCAATACCAACTTTATACCCTCGCGCTGCATCGCTACTTACGCCATCGCATTGCTGATTACGATTATGAACGCCATTTTGGAGGCGTTATCTATCTCTTCCTGCGCGGCGTTGACAGTGAAAATCCGCAGCAGGGAATTTACGCGACCCGACCTGACGGAGAGTTGATTGCGTTGATGGACGAGATGTTTGCCGGTGCGGTGCAGGAGACGATGTTATGACAATCCAGAAACGATTTCTGGAGGCTGTTGAGCAAAAACAGCTCCGGCCTCTGGATGCTCAGTTCGCGCTGGCGGTTGCCGGAAGTGACAACCCTGCCGTTGCGCTGGCTGCGGCGTTGCTCAGTCGTGAAGCGGGAGAAGGGCACGTCTGCTTACCGCTTTCACGGTTATCTCTGAGCGAGGACGCGCATCCTCTGTTAAGCGCCTGGCTAGCTGAAACGGGTGAGCCAGAAGACTGGGCGGAATGTCTGCTGGCTTCCAGTGCGGTAAGCCGTGGCGAGCAACCCACGCCGCTGGTGCTGTACGGCGATCGCTTGTATCTGAACCGGATGTGGCACAACGAACGTACGGTAGCTCGCTTTTTCAGTGAAGTGAACCACGCCATTGAAGTGGATGAACAACGGTTGACCCACACGCTGGCGGCGCTGTTTCCGCCATCGGAGGGGGTTAACTGGCAAAAAGTAGCCGCTGCTGTTGCGCTCACCCGCCGGATATCGGTGATCTCAGGCGGACCGGGGACGGGAAAAACGACAACGGTCGCAAGGCTGCTGGCGGCGTTGATTCAAATGGCAGACGGTGAGCGCTGTCGTATTCGACTGGCGGCGCCAACGGGAAAAGCGGCTGCGCGCCTGACCGCCTCACTAGGCGCGGCGTTACGAGAGCTACCGCTAACCGATGAGCAAAAGAAACGCATCCCCGATGATGCCAGTACGCTGCATCGATTATTAGGCGCTCAGCCTGGCAGTCAGCGCCTGCGTCATCATGCGGGAAACCCGCTGCATTTGGATGTGCTGGTGGTGGATGAAGCCTCGATGATTGATTTGCCGATGATGTCGCGCCTTATCGATGCGCTGCCGCCACACGGACGGGTGATTTTTCTGGGCGATCGCGACCAGCTCGCTTCCGTCGAAGCGGGGGCCGTGCTGGGGGATATCTGTGCTTTCGTTGGTGACGGGTTTACCCCGGAACGCGCCCGCCAGCTCAGTCGCCTGACCGGGAGCGCTATTCCTGCCGGTTCGGGAATTCAGGCAGCAGCGTTGCGCGACAGTCTGTGCCTGCTGCAAAAGAGCTACCGTTTCGGCAGCGATTCCGGAATCGGTCAGTTGGCTGCGGCAATTAATCGCGGCGACAAAACTGCGATAAAAACGGTGTTCCAGCAGGGATTTAGCGACATCGAAAAAAGCACGCTACACAGCAGCGAGGATTATGCCGCGATGCTGGATGAGGCGCTGGCGGGATATGGGCACTACCTGGATTTGCTGCACGGGGGGGCCGAGCCGGGGGCTGTCATTCAGGCCTTCAATGAGTATCAACTGCTATGCGCCCTGCGGGAAGGTCCGTTTGGCGTTAGTGGTTTGAATGAACGCATTGAGCAGGTGATGGCGCAGAAACGTAAAATTCATCGTTTGACCCATAGCCGCTGGTATGAGGGAAGGCCGGTGATGATCGCGCGCAATGACAGTTCGCTGGGATTATTTAACGGTGATATCGGCATTGCCCTCGACCGTGGACAGGGCCTGAGGGTGTGGTTTGCGCTGCCGGATGGTTCTATCAAATCGGTGCAGCCCAGCCGCTTGCCTGAACATGAAACCACCTGGGCGATGACGGTGCACAAATCGCAGGGATCTGAGTTTGACCACGCGGCGTTGATTTTACCCAGCCAGCATTCACCCGTGGTTACCCGCGAGCTGGTCTATACTGCCGTTACCCGCGCGCGTCGCCGCCTGTCGCTGTATGCCGATGAGCGGATATTGAGCCGCGCCATTGCCACCCGCACTGAACGCCGCAGCGGGCTGTCAGCATTATTTAATGACGGCATGATGTAGATGTAGGCCGGATAAGCGTCAGCACCATCCGGCCTATAAAAGATGTGCCAGCGATGTAGGCCGGATAAGGCAGTTATGCCGCATCCGGCAACCACTCCTATGCCAAATCCGCCATCAGTACTTTTGACCGCCGCTGATAGTTGTACATCTCTTTCTTGCTTTCCGGCAGCAGGTCGATATCCACCGGCGTGAAGCCGCGCTCCTGGAACCAGTGGATGCTGCGTGTGGTTAACACAAACAGCTTGCTCAACCCCATTTGCCGGGCCTGCGCGGCGATCCGTTCCAGCAACACTTCCCCGCGCGACGAGCTACGGTAGTCCGGATGCACTGCTACGCACGCCATTTCGCCAATTCTCTCTTCCGGGAAAGGATACAGAGCGGCGCAGGCGATAGTCAGGTTATCGCGCTGAATAATGGTGAATTTGTCGATCTCCATTTCCAGTTGTTCGCGGGAGCGGCGGACCAGAATGCCTTGTTGTTCCAGCGGGCGGATAAGCTCCAGAATCCCGCCGATATCGTTAATGGTAGCGCGACGGATCTGCTCGGCGCTTTCCATTACGATCTGCGTACCGATCCCGTCGCGGGAGAACAGTTCCTGCAGCAATGCGCCATCTTCCTGATAGCTGATCAGATGGCAGCGGCGTACGCCACTGCGACAGGCCTTCACCGCACCGCGCAGGAAGCGCACCGTGCCTGAGCTGTAGTCACCTTTCTCTTCCTGTGACTCGACGCGCGCCTGGGCTTCGTTAGGGAACAATTCGGAAATAATATCGCCGTCATCGTTGGTGACACCCTGAGAGGAGCAAAAGCCGATCATTTTCTCGGCCTTCAGTTTGATAGCCAACTGCGTGGCGACCTCTTCTGACGTCAGGTTAAAGCTCTCACCGGTGACGGAAACGGCAACCGGGCCCATCAGCACAATTGCGCCGCTGTCTAACTGGCGGTGAATGGCCTCTTCATCAATACGACGAATACGCCCGCTATGGCAGTAATCTACGCCGTCATCAACACCCAGCGGCTGAGAGATAATAAAATTACCGCTGACCACATTGATGTGAGCACCCTGCAATGGCGTATTATTCAGGCTCATCGACAGACGGGCGGTAATATCAAGCTGAAGTAAACCCGCAGCCTGTTTGACCAGTTCCAGCGTTTTAGCGTCGGTAACGCGCGTATTTTTGTGGTACACCGGCTCATGATGATGCGCCGCAAGATTGGCATCAATCTGCGGTCGTGCGCCATAGACCACGACCAGGCGGATGCCGAGGCTATGAAGAAGACCAATGTCATTGACGATACTGGAAAAGTTTTCATGCTCGATGGCTTCGCCGCCCAGCATAATGACAAACGTTTTTCCCCGATGGGTATTGATATAGGGAACAGAATGGCGGAATCCCTGTACCAGTTCGGTTCTACGCTCCTTCACCACGGCACACCCTCATTGCATGATTATTCGTAATTTGTGTATTTTTATTCTGTTTTTGCGCTGTGCGCAAGCGTAATTTTTACCCATGCCGAAGATTTTTCTCAGTAATGCCGTGAATATAAAAAGAATGTTTACCCTTTTATAGATGACAGATTATGCGTCATTCGCTAAAGTTTCCGGTCAATTCGGACGTTTTACGTATTACCTCTAAAAAAGATTTCTTTGCTCGGGAGAAGCATGTCGGGATCCAATTCAGCAATCAGTCGCCGCCGTTTATTGAAAGGTGCGGGTGCTATGTGGCTTTTGAGCGTCAGCCAGGTGGGTCTGGCGGCCGTGAGTCAGGTCGTTGCCGTACGTATCTGGCCTGCGTCCAGCTACACTCGCGTCACGGTAGAATCTAACCGTCTGCTGAAATACAAACAGTTTGCCCTGAGTAATCCTGAGCGTGTGGTTGTGGATATTGAAGACGTTAATTTGAACTCGGTGCTCAAGGGCATTGGGACGCAGATTCGTCCTGACGATCCGTATATTAAGTCGGCGCGCGTTGGCCAGTTTGATCCTAAGACCGTGCGGATGGTGTTCGAGCTGAAACAGAATGTGAAGCCGCAACTTTTTGCGCTGGCTCCGGTGGCAGGCTTTAAAGAACGTCTGGTAATGGATCTCTATCCCGCGAATGCCCAGGACGTTCAGGATCCGCTGCTGGCATTGCTGGAAGATTACAACAAGGGCGATCTGGATAAACAGGTGCCACCTGCACAAAGTGGCCCGCAGCCGGGTAAAGCGGGGCGCGATCGTCCCATTGTCATTATGCTGGATCCAGGCCACGGCGGAGAAGACTCCGGTGCGGTGGGGAAATACAAGACGCGTGAAAAGGATGTGGTGCTGCAGATTGCCCGCCGCCTGCGAGCCCTCATAGAGAAAGAGGGCAACATGAAGGTCTTTATGACACGAAATGAAGATATCTTCATTCCGCTTAAAGTCCGCGTGGCGAAAGCGCAGAAGCAGCGTGCTGACCTGTTTGTCTCTATTCACGCCGATGCCTTTACCAGTCGACAACCCAGCGGTTCGTCGGTGTTTGCGCTCTCGACCAAAGGTGCGACAAGTACCGCCGCGAAATATCTGGCGCAGACCCAGAACGCCTCGGATCTCATTGGTGGTGTCAGTAAGAGCGGTGACCGCTACGTCGACCACACCATGTTCGACATGGTGCAGTCGCTGACCATCGCCGACAGCCTGAAGTTTGGTAAAGCGGTATTGAGTAAGCTTGGCAAAATCAACAATCTGCACAAGAACCAGGTTGAACAGGCCGGGTTTGCGGTACTAAAAGCGCCGGATATCCCGTCTATTCTGGTCGAAACGGCATTTATCAGTAACGTTGAGGAAGAGCGCAAACTCAAAACGGCGACCTTCCAGCAGGAAGTTGCAGAGTCGATTCTGGCAGGGATTAAAGCCTACTTTGCCGATGGGGCGACGCTGGCGAGAAGGGGATAACAAAAAAGCGCTGAAAAGCGCTTTTTTTATGGGCGGCAGAAACAAAAAAACACCCGTTAAGGTGTTTAATGTGTTGGTTGCGGGGGCCGGATTTGAACCGACGACCTTCGGGTTATGAGCCCGACGAGCTACCAGGCTGCTCCACCCCGCGTCACCGTACTGCTTATATTTTATCAAATTTGATTGGTTGCGGGGGCCGGATTTGAACCGACGACCTTCGGGTTATGAGCCCGACGAGCTACCAGGCTGCTCCACCCCGCGTCCGTCTTTTTGCTTCGTATTTCAAACCACATCAGCGCTGGCTTTCCTCGTTCACCTCAGTCACTTACTGGAGTAAGCTCGTAAGGATTCACTGCGTCGCCGCCTTGCTGTGACTCGAACTACTTTGCAAAAATCTTACATCAAATTTTAATTGGTTGCGGGGGCCAGATTTGAACTGACGACCTTCGGGTTATGAGCCCGACGAGCTACCAGGCTGCTCCACCCCGCGTCCGTGGATGCGCACTATACTCTGCTCGCATTTTCATGCAACCCTTTTTTCACCTTGATCACGTTTTTAGGGTGAAAATGAACAAAAACAACGCATTCTGGATTATTTTTTGCTCAAAATTTGCGTTCGGGTATGTATACGCATTTCATTAGGTTCGGGGGTTTGTTATCTTCGTCTCGCATTCAGGCAACATAAGACGAGAACAATGAAAGGACGTTGGGCAAAATATCTTCTGGCGGGAGCTGTAGTCGCGATGCTCGCCGCGTGTTCCTCAAAACCCACCGATCGTGGGCAGCAGTATAAAGACGGGAAATTTACCCAGCCTTTCTCACTGGTGAACCAGCCTGATGCGGTTGGCGCGCCAATCAATGCCGGTGATTTCGCCGAGCAGGTTAATCAAATTCGCAGCGCTTCGCCACGTTTGTACGGCAACCAGAGCGACGTCTACAACGCTATCCAGCAATGGTTACGTGCGGGCGGTGATACGCGCAGTATGCGCCAGTTTGGTATTGATGCCTGGCAAATGGAAGGGGCGGACAACTACGGTAACGTCCAGTTTACCGGTTACTACACACCGGTTATCCAGGCGCGCCATACGCGCCAGGGCGAGTTTCAGTATCCTATCTATCGCATGCCACCAAAACGTGGGCGCTTACCCTCTCGTGCCGAGATCTACGCGGGCGCGCTAAGCGACAATTATATTCTGGCATACAGCAACTCCCTGATGGATAACTTCATTATGGATGTTCAGGGCAGTGGTTACATCGATTTTGGCGATGGCAGCCCGCTCAACTTCTTTAGCTATGCCGGGAAAAACGGCCACGCCTATCGCAGTATCGGTAAAGTGCTTATCGACCGTGGCGAAGTGAAAAAAGAAGATATGTCGATGCAGGCTATTCGCCACTGGGGTGAAACGCACAGCGAAGCCGAAGTGCGTGAGCTGCTGGAGCAGAACCCATCGTTTGTCTTCTTTAAACCGCAATCTTTTGCTCCGGTGAAAGGGGCCAGCGCGGTGCCGCTGATCGGCCGCGCGTCCGTAGCTTCTGACCGTAGTATCATTCCTGCGGGCACAACGTTACTGGCGGAAGTCCCGTTACTGGACAATAACGGCAAGTTTACTGGCCAGTACGAACTGCGCCTGATGGTGGCGTTAGATGTGGGTGGGGCTATTAAAGGGCAACACTTCGATATCTATCAGGGTATTGGCGCTGACGCCGGACACCGTGCCGGGTGGTATAATCACTACGGTCGCGTATGGGTACTAAAAACAGCGCCGGGTGCGGGTAACGTGTTCAGCGGTTAATTGCCGGATGGCGCTTCGCTTATCAAGCCTACATTATTGAGTAGGCCTGATAAGGCGTAGCCGACATCAGGCAGTCAGACTGCTCGGTATTAATGAATTTGAGGTTCTATGTCTGTGGTTATTAGCGATGCCTGGCGCCAACGTTTTGGCGGTACGGCACGTCTGTATGGCGAAAATGCGTTGCAGCTGTTTGCCCAATCGCACGTTTGCGTGGTTGGGATTGGCGGAGTAGGGTCATGGGCGGCGGAAGCGCTGGCGCGAACCGGTATTGGCGCTATCACACTCATCGATATGGATGATGTGTGCGTCACCAATACAAACCGCCAGATCCATGCGCTGCGTGATAACGTCGGTCTGGCAAAAGCTGAAGTGATGGCGGAGCGTATCCGACAGATTAACCCGGAGTGCCGGGTGAACGTGGTCGATGATTTTGTTACGCCAGATAACGTTGCTGAATATATGAATGCGGGATTTTCGTACGTCATCGATGCGATTGATAGCGTGCGCCCAAAAGCGGCACTGATCGCGTACTGTCGACGTAATAAAATTCCGCTGGTGACCACCGGTGGTGCTGGCGGACAGATCGATCCTACGCAGATTCAGGTCGTTGATTTGGCAAAAACCATCCAGGATCCGCTGGCGGCCAAGCTACGTGAGCGGCTGAAAAGCGATTTTGGCGTGGTGAAAAACAGCAAAGGCAAGCTGGGCGTGGACTGTGTGTTCTCGACCGAAGCGCTGGTTTACCCGCAGGCGGATGGCTCGGTATGTGCGATGAAAGCGACGGCGGAAGGGCCGAAGCGTATGGATTGCGCGTCCGGGTTTGGCGCGGCCACCATGGTGACAGCCACCTTTGGCTTTGTTGCTGTCTCCCATGCGCTGAAGAAGATGATGGCGAAGGCCGCGCGTCAGGCCTGATTGTGTCGGATGTCGCTACGCTTATCCGACCTACGGTTCGTGCAGTGTTGTAGGCCGGATAAGACGTATCTGCGTCGTCATCCGGCTTTCTGGGCCGCCTCGAGAATCGCTTCGTTCAGAGCATGTAGTCCCTGGCTACGCGAGGCGCTGAGCTGCGCGCGTAAACCCAGTTCGTCAAATAACGCCATCGGCGAACGCGCCAGTAACTCGGCTGCCGTTTTACCTTCGACCGCGGTGAGTAATACCGCCAACAGCCCACGTACTATTCGACCTTCGCTGTCGCCGAAGAAATGCAGAGTGCCATTCTCATGAAGAGTATGCCCCAGCCAGACGCGGTTTTCGCAGCCCGCAATTTCTTTGACCTGCGCCTTTAGCGCATCCGGGAGCGCCGGCAACTGCTTACCCAGCAGAATCAGCTGGCGATATTTATCTTCCCACTGAGTAAGCGGGATAAAGGTATTGCGTAACGTCTCTTCGGTTACGGTTGTGCCAAACGGGTGTCCGGCGAACAGAGGGCTTGTCATTAATCCACCAATATTTCCAGCGCGCGGTCGACGGCTGCGACCAACGCATCCACATCGCTTTGGGTATTATAAGGGGCAAATGAGGCGCGTAGTGTTCCGGATACGCCCAGCTCCGCCAGCAACGGCTGTGCGCAGTGTTGCCCCGCGCGCAGCGCAATGCCATATTCGGCCAGCAGAGTGACCATATCGCTGTGATGAACACCCGCGAAATCAAAGGCTAACAGACTGGAGTCCTGGCAGCGGAAGGAACGAAAGCCAGGGCGTTTCGCCAGGGCATCTTCTGCCAGCGTCGCCAGACCCCGGCTCCAGTTTTCGGCCTGCGCAACGTCGACGTCCGCCAGCCATTCGAGCGCCGCGCTTAGCCCGATAACGCCTGCAACGTTAGGCGTACCGGCTTCCAGCTTCCATGGTGCGGGCTGAGTGGTGAAACCGTCAAAACTGACTTCGCTAATCATCTTACCGCCCCCAAGCCAGGGAGACATGGCTTCCAACAGTTCCGGCTTACCGTACAGCACGCCAATACCGGTGGGGCCATATAGCTTGTGGCCTGAAAACGCATAGAAATCAATATCCAACTGCTGTACATCGGCAGGGTAATGCACAATCCCCTGGGCACCATCAACCATCACCACCATGCCAGCCGCATGGGCGAGCGTAATGGCGCGGGCCAGATCCGGGCAGCCACCGGTGACGTTCGACATTTGCCCGAGCGCCAGAATGCGGCTGCGCGGGGTAATGAGCTGCGTGAGGCGCTCAACGTCTGGCAATAAATGGAGGTTGAGTGGGAGTTTGACGACCTTAGCCCCCGTTTGTTCCGCGACCATCAGCCAGGGAACGAGGTTGGCGTGATGTTCCGCTGCGCTAACGATAATCTCATCACCCGGTTGAAGGCGTGGACGCGCATAGCTTTGGGCAACCATGTTGATCGCTTCCGTTGTGCCGCGGGTCCAGACGATGGTTTTGTCATCCGACGCATTAATCAGGTGTGCGACTTTTTCCCGCGCGGCTTCATAGCGTGCGGTCAGGCGCTGGGCTTCAGCAAACTGGCTGCGATGGACGTTCCCGGCACTCAGGCTATAAAACTGATGGGTAGCCTCAATGACCGCCTGCGGCTTCAGCGCCGTAGCAGCGCTGTCGAGATAAACGCCAGCATCGTTGAGTGCGGGAAATTGTGCGCGAAAGTGCGCGGGGTTAAAAGCGTTCATGGTATTCCTCAGTTCAGTAAACCGATCGTGGCGCAAAAAGGGCATTGATACAAGGGTTGTGCTAACCATCGGAATACTCTGGATATCCTGGCAAAGCCCGTTCAGTGTCTTATGCTAAATAGTGTTAGGCGAATACTTTTGCCTGTTATGGAATTCATTTTATCTAGCATAAATCGCTTTAAGGAGAAGAAGATGAAAAAGACTGCCGCCATTATTTCTGCCTGTATGCTGACTTTTGCCCTGAGCGCCTGTTCTGGTTCGAATTACGTGATGCACACCAATGATGGCCGCTCAATCGTAGCTGATGGTAAACCACAGACCGATAATGAGACGGGGATGATTTCGTATAAAGACGCTAACGGCAACAAACAGCAGATTAACCGTACTGATGTGAAAGAGATGGTAGAACTGGATAACTAACCGGTCGTCCATCGACAAAGAGTCGGACAAAAAAAAGCACCGCAATTTGGCGGTGCTACATTAATCACTATGGACAGACAGGGTAAATGTACAGGAAGTGAAAAAGGGTAGCTTTGCTACCATGGTCTGAATCGCAGACCAATTGCAAACACAACAACACAACATCACAACCGTAAGCCAAAAGCCCACCAGAACACGCATTCCGATAAAACTTTTCGTTCCGGCTTCAGGAAGTGCCGCCACTATAGGTATTTGCTGGTAGAACCTCAACGGACAATTTATAATGGCTCAGATAAAAAAAACTAATAGGTTACAGCCTGTTAGCTAATTGTTAAATTCATTTAACATCAAAGCCTAAAAGTCATGTCAAAACGATTACCACCCTTAAATGCGTTACGTGTTTTTGATGCTGCAGCGCGTCATTTAAGCTTTACTCGCGCAGCAGAAGAGCTTTTTGTGACGCAGGCCGCAGTAAGTCACCAAATCAAGTCACTTGAGGATTTTTTGGGGCTAAAACTGTTTCGTCGACGCAATCGATCTTTGCTGTTAACGGAAGAAGGTCAAAGCTACTTTCTCGACATTAAAGAGATTTTTTCGCAATTAACCGACGCGACGCGTAAACTTCAGGCACGCAGTGCAAAAGGTGCGCTTACCGTTAGTTTATTGCCCAGTTTTGCGATCCAATGGCTGGTGCCCAGACTCTCTAGCTTTAACTCAGCTTATCCGGGAATCGATGTCAGGATCCAGGCGGTGGACCGTCAGGAAGACAAACTGGCTGATGATGTTGATGTGGCGATTTTCTACGGACGCGGCAACTGGCCGGGTCTGCGCGTTGAAAAATTGTACGCAGAATATTTATTGCCGGTCTGCTCTCCGCTGTTGCTTACCGGTGATAAACCGCTAAAGACACCGGACGACCTGGCAAAACACACGTTATTGCATGATGCGTCGCGACGAGACTGGCAAGCCTATACGCGCCAGCTTGGCCTGAATCATATCAACGTACAGCAGGGACCTATCTTCAGCCATAGCGCCATGGTGCTACAGGCTGCAATCCATGGACAGGGGATCGCGCTGGCTAACAACGTCATGGCGCAGTCCGAAATTGAAGCCGGACGTCTGGTCTGTCCGTTTAACGATGTTCTGGTCAGCAAAAACGCATTTTATCTGGTTTGTCATGACAGTCAGGCAGAACTGGGTAAAATAGCCGCCTTCCGTCAGTGGATTCTGGCGAAAGCGGCCACGGAACAAGAAAAATTCCGCTTTCGTTATGAACAATAATTTACGTAGGGTATTCAAATGACCAGCCGTTTTATGCTGATTTTTGCCGCCGTAAGTGGCTTTATTTTTGTGGCGTTGGGCGCCTTTGGGGCACATGTTCTGAGCAAAACCCTCGGTGTTGTTGAAATGGGGTGGATTCAGACCGGCCTTGAGTATCAGGCGTTTCATACGCTGGCTATCTTTGGCCTGGCCGTCGCCATGCAACGGCGCATTAGTATTTGGTTTTACTGGAGTAGCGTGTTTCTGGCATTAGGTACAGTGCTGTTTAGCGGCAGCCTGTATTGTCTCGCGCTCTCTCATTTACGCCTGTGGGCGTTTGTTACCCCTGTCGGCGGCTTCAGCTTCCTCGTAGGCTGGGCGCTGATGTTAGTGGGCGCTATTCGATTGAAACGTAAGGGCGTTAGCCATGAATAAGGTTGTATTGTTGTGTCGCCCAGGTTTTGAAAAAGAGTGCGCCGCAGAAATTACGGATAAAGCAGGACGCCGGGAAATCTTCGGTTTTGCCCGCGTGAAAGACAATGCGGGTTACGTCATCTTCGAATGCTATCAGCAGGACGATGCTGAAAAGTTAGTGAAAGAGCTGCCGTTTAGTTCGCTGATTTTTGCGCGTCAAATGTTTGTGGTGGGCGAGCTGCTGCAATACTTACCGCCGGAAGATCGCATTACGCCGATCGTTGGCATGTTGCAGGGCGTGGTGGAAAAGGGTGGCGATCTGCGAGTAGAAGTTGCCGACACCAATGAAAGCAAAGAGCTGGTTAAATTTTGCCGTAAATTTACCGTACCGTTGCGTGCAGCGCTGCGCGAAGCGGGCGTACTGGCAAAGTATGAAACGCCAAAACGTCCGGTGGTTCACGTCTTCTTTATCGCCCCTGGTTGTTGTTATACCGGCTATTCCTGGCCTGACAATAACTCACCGTTTTACATGGGGATTCCGCGTCTGAAGTTTCCAGCCGATGCGCCGAGCCGTTCAACGCTCAAGCTGGAAGAAGCGCTGCACGTGTTTATCCCTGCCGATGAATGGGATGAGCGTCTGGCGAACGGAATGTATGCGGTGGATTTAGGCGCCTGCCCGGGCGGATGGACCTATCAGCTGGTTAAACGCAACATGTGGGTTTATTCCGTGGATAACGGCCCGATGGCGCAAAGCCTGATGGATACCGGGCAGGTCACCTGGCTACGTGAAGACGGATTTAAGTACCGTCCGAATCGCAATAACATTTCGTGGATGGTCTGTGACATGGTGGAGAAGCCGGCGAAGGTTGCCGCGCTGATGGCACAATGGCTGGTCAACGGCTGGTGTCGTGAGACGATCTTCAACCTCAAGCTGCCGATGAAAAAACGCTACGAAGAGGTATCACAGAACCTGGCTTACATTCAGGCCCAGCTTGATGAACATGGCGTAAATGCCCAGATTCAGGCGCGTCAGCTGTACCATGACCGTGAAGAAGTAACCGTTCACGTACGTCGTCTGTGGGCTGCTGTCGGCGGTCGTCGCGACGAGCGATAAGGCTACAATCCTGGTCGGATGGCGGCGCAATCGCCCTATTCGGCCTGGATTGCTTCAATCAGCTGTGTATCTGAAACAATATGCGTCACATCATCCAGATGCCCAATTCTGGCCTCTCCCGAACGATTAAATTTACTTTTATCGATCAGTAATAAAGACTGCGATGCACGCTTAAGCAGAATGGATTTGAAGTCTGCGTTGGTTGCATTTGAGTCCCAGAGCGCACCGTCGCTGTCGATCCCTTCGCAGGAAAAAATAAACAGGTCAATCTCGAGTGGTTTTAGCTGCGAGATAAGCGAGGGATTAACGTAGCAACCGTATTTGCGCTCAAGGCGACCGCCGGAGCTGATAAGCTGAATGTGTTCACGTTTAGCCAATTCCTGGCAGATGGGCTGGCTGTTGGTAAAAACGTGAATGTTGATGTCCGGTAACTGTCGCGCCAGATACCAGCAGGTAGAGCTGGCGTCTAAGGCAATCACCATACCTTCTTCGATCCATGCCAACGCTTCACGGGCGATATCCGCTTTGTGCGCATAGTGGCTTTTGAGTCGAATATGAAATGGGTCACCGCTGTCCTGATTTTCCCGGTGAATAACTTTGGCCCGACCGTGATTGCGTAACACTTTTCCCTGGGTCTGTAACTCGCTGAGATCGCGGCGAATGGTCTCTTTGCTGACGTTAAGCTGCAAAGCCAGGGCTTCGGTTGTCAGGCTTTTGTGGTTAGTAAGCAGATCTACGATTGCCTGCTGGCGCGCCGCTTTCATGTTCTGATCCTCATCTAATGATGAATGCCCGTACCTGACGGGCATTCTGACCAGAGATTACGGCGTTACCCCTTTTTTTAAAAGAATATTCCCGTACTTTGCCCGCTCTCCTGTGATAACGATCGCAAACGCCTTTTGTGCTCGTTCGTAAAAGGCAAAGCGGTCAATACGCGTGATGTCCGGGCAGGGGGTCTGTAATGAAAGTGCCTGACGATAGCGAGCCTCAACGTCAGGGTCGAGAGTGTCGCCTTCAACCGCAGCCATCATCACCAGCGGTGGGGCGTAGCTGTCCAGTTCAAATAGCGGAATAAGCGCCCGCAGCAGATCGCTGACCAGCAGACCGTCAGCGCGGATGACCTGTGGCCCCATGCTGTTGGCCGGGAAGTGGGCATCGGAAAAGATAATCTCATCGCCGTGTCCCATTTCGGCCAGCACTTTCAGTAAGTCGGGGGAAATTAAGGGAGATATCGTTTTAAGCATGTTACTCGACTCCTGTGAGTTCGGATTCGGTTTGCGGATAGAAGTAACGGTACTGATAGCGCACCTGTTCGCGCGCCTGCTCCGGGGAGGTAAATTCCCCGATGCCTGACCAGGCAAACATTGCGGCGCCTGCCACGGTGGTTTCGGCATCATCCAGCACTTTGACAGGGATCCCGAGAACGTTCGCTTTGATTTGGTTCCACAAGATGTTGCGGCTGCCCCCGCCAACTAATAGCAGTTCAGTGGCCTGGAAATGGCCGATTTTTTCCAGCGTTTGCAGATTCCGCTGCAGCTGTTCTGTCAGTCCTTCCAGCGCGGCGCGATAAAAGTGTCCACGGGTAGTATTGAGGGTAACCCCTTGCCAGCCCGCATTCTGACAGGCCAGCAGGTCGCAGTGCATCTTCACCCCTTCGGCACCAGCGGGAATATCCCGAGCTTCATCAATCAACGTTTGCCAGGGCGTGTCCGCGGTCCATAACAGCTTTCGAACCCATTCAAGCACGCCGGAGGCCAGCCACTGCATACCGGGATTGTTAAGCCCAGCCTGACTATCCAGCTCACAGGTGGAGCCCGCATAATGACTGAGCAGGGAGGTATTTACCTGCGCACTGCGTACCATCAGAATTTCCCATGTGCCGGAAGAGAGTACCGGTTCATCCTGTTGGGCTCCTGCGCCAAATAGCGCAAACTGTGTGTCGTGTCCGGCAGAGATGACTGGAATACCCTCTGGAAGTCCGAGCTGGCTGGCGGCCTCGCGTTGCAGTACCCCAATTTGTTCGCCTGCTTCAACCAGACGCGGGAACAGGCGACGCGGTATGCCTGTTGCCTGCAAAATGTCCTGGCTGAAATCACGTTGCTGGATATCCAGCATCTGGCTGGTTCCTGCCATGGTGATGTCAGTTGTGAACTCGCCGGTTAAACGTTGGTTGATAAGCGACGAGATAAACAGCCAGGCGTGCGCCTGTTCCAGTAATTGCGGGTGGTTCTCTTTCAGCCACACCAGTTTGTACAGCGTATTGAAGCTAAACGCCCCAACGCCGGAGATTTCCTGCAGCTGCTGCGGTGACATGTAGCGATGGATATTCTCCATTACCGCTGCGGTACGTGGGCATTTCCAGCTGATCACCGGGTACAGTTGTTTGCCGTTCTTATCCACCAGCGCGCCGTCCACGCCGAAGGTGGTGACGGCGATCCCGCGAATTTGGCAGGCGGCCAATTGTGAGGAAAGCCGCTGACAGCAGTCGGCAAAGCGTTGCAGAATGGCCTCCAGCGACCATTGGTGCCAGGCACTGTTTTCTGCGGCGATGTCACTGGCGTTCGGGGTCGCTGCGCGGGCGACAATCTTCCCCTGTCGGTCAACGGCAATGGCCCGTACGTTGGTCGCGCCACAGTCGAGAACCAGAATAACCTCTTGTTTCATAATTGCTCCTGGGAGATTACCTATTACCTGATGGCGGCTTCGCCTTATCCGGCCTACAAAACCGTGTGCTTCGTAGGCCGCGCCGCCATCAGGCAATCGCTCGATGTTTAACGCTTATACAGCGGACCGTAGTTCTGACAAGCGCGGTAATCCTGACCTTCCGTATCCATACCGTGGGCGGCCCAGGAGGAAGGACGATAAATTTTCTCGTCTTCCACGTTGTGCATGCACACCGGGATACGCAGCATGGCAGCCAGAGTGATAAAGTCCGCACCTACGTGACCAATCGTCAGCACCCCGTGGTTAGCGCCCCAGTTAGCCATGACGGAATAGACATCGCTGAACGGGCCCTTGCCGGTTAAGCGCGGAGCAAACCAGGTGGTTGGCCATGTGGAGTTGGTACGCGCATCAAGCTGGTCGTGCATATTTTTCGGCAATTCCACGCTCCAGCCTTCCGCGATTTGCAGCACCGGTCCCAACCCTTTGATGATGTTGATACGGCTCATGGTGAACGGCACACCGCCTTCAGTCAGGAAGCGAGATGAGTAACCGCCCCCGCGGAAGTATTCGTGAATAGCCGGGCACCATTCGGTTGCCGCCAGGCATTCATCCGCCTCTTTCTGCGAGATTTCCCAGTGTGGTTTCATGGTCGGTTTACCTTCGCTGTCGCGCTGTTTGCAGGAACCGTCCAGTGCCGCAGAACCGGAGTTAATCAAGTGAATGATGCCGTGCTCAGCAAGGCCGGTCAGCGGTTTACCCGTCACGCGTTCAACCGCCTCTGGCGACCAGTAGGTGCGCACATCGGCAAAGACCTGGGCCGTGCCGGTGAGTTGATGGCCGAACAGCATCGCTACGCCGTTCAGGCTGTCGTTTTCGGTTGCGACAACGAACGGTTCACGAACGCCATTCCAGTCAAAGGAACTGTTGAGCAACGCTTCGGCGGTATCGCCATTTGGGTATTGATCGGTCCAGTGACGTTGCCCCTGGAAGCCCGCGGCGATCGCGTTATAGCCCAGGGATTCTTCGACCAGACCTTTGTCTGCCAGCTTTTTGTTACCCTGCATCATGTCGCGAATGCACATAGCCATCAGCAGGCTTTCTTTCAGCACTGCGCGGCTTTGTTCAGCGTTACGCTTATATTGCTGCGCGTTCTGATCTTCGCCGTAGCGGAAGTTTTTGTCCGCCCACGCCAGCGCCATTTCCAGCTCGGTTTCATCATAGATTTTCTGGTCAATGCGACGACGCAGCTCGGTCATATCAACCGCCTGCACCTTCATACCCAGCCAGGATTCAAAGAAGTTATGGTCGACGATAGAACCGGCGATGCCCATTGATACACCACCGACAGACAGGTAGCTTTTCCCTTTCATACTGGCGACCGCTAAGCCGGCACGGGCAAAGCGCAGCAGTTTTTCTTCAACATCGGCAGGGATAGATGTGTCGTCTGCATCCTGTACGTCATGACCATAGATGGAGAAGGCCGGAAGTCCTTTTTGGCTGTGAGCTGCCAGTGCGGCGGCCAGGTAAACCGCCCCCGGACGTTCCGTGCCGTTGAAGCCCCAGATCGCTTTCGGGCGCATCGGATCCATGTCGATGGTTTCACTGCCGTAGCACCAACATGGGGTAACGGTAATCGTCACGCCAACATTCTGGCTGCTGAATTTTTCTTCACAGGCTGCGGATTCCGCCATGCCGGCGATACAGGTATCGGCAATCACACATTCAATTTGTGCGCCGCAGGCATGACGAAGTTTTTCAGTGATAAGCGCTGCGGTAGCTTTAGCCATATTCATGGTTTGCTCTTCGAGCGACTCACGTACACCCATACGACGTCCGTCAATAACCGGGCGAATACCAATTTTTGGTAAGCTGATTTTTTTCATCACAGATTCCTCACGTTATTCGGATAAATATTCAGTTGGCTGCCGTTTGTGAACGGAAGCGGGCAAAAATAAAGATGATGGCGAAGCAAAGCGCCGGGACCAGTTCAGCGGTCGGGATATTGCCAGCGGCATCGCTGACAAAGCCCATCACCGGGGTCACAATGCCGCCGCCAATGATGGTCATGACGATAAAAGACGAGCCGTATTTGGTGTCTTGTCCCAGATTTTTGATCCCCAGAGAAAAAATGGTTGGGTACTGAATCGACATAAATGCGCTGCACAACGTCAGGGCCAGCAGGCCGATCTGGCCACCGGTGAAAGCGGAAATCAGGCACAGAATCATGGCAAGCAGGGCATATGCGGCCAGCACTTTATGCGGCGCAAAGCGACTGATAAGCCAGGTGCCGGAGAAACGACCGATAAAGAAGCACACCATGGTGCCGGTCAGGTAGTTGGCGGCGAAACCTGGCGTCATGCCTGGGATCTCTTCGATTGCGTAGCGAATCAGGTAGCTCCAGCAGGCAGTTTGTGCACCGACGTAGCAGAACTGCGCCAGTACCGCCCAACGCCAGTGACGAATGCGCACCAGGCGGGAAAGAGACGCGGAGAATGAACTCTGAGCGTTGTCACTGTGATCGTCACTTTGCAGGGTCGGAAACTTGGTAAACATGATCAGCAGGGCGACCAGCAAAACGACCGCGACGATGATCATATAAGGGGTTTGAACCGATAACACCAGGCTGTGCTTGTAGGCGCTTAGCTGTTCTGGCGCCATCTTATCGAGTACGTCTTGAGATTGATGTGGCACATTAGACAAAATAAGACTTTGCCCAAAAACAACCGCAATAATGGCACCAAATGAGTTAAAAGTTTGCGCGAGATTTAATCGGAAATGACCGCCGCTTTCCGGGCCCAGTACGGTTACAAAGGGGTTGGCAGCCGTTTCCAGACAACCTAAGCCCGCCGCAATAATAAATAGGCCAATCAGGAATAAGGTGTAATTCATTACCTCTGCCGCTGGCCAGAATAATGCTGCACCGATGGCATATAAGAATAATCCGGTAATAATGCCTGCTTTATAACTTAGTTTTTTCATCAAGATCCCGGCTGGGATTGGAATGACGAAATAACCAAAATAAAAAGCAGATTGAATCAGACCAGCCTGAAAGTTTGTTAATGTAAAAGCTTGCTGAAATTGTGGTAATAAAATGTCATTAAGATTATTGGCAACCGCCCAAAGAAAAAACAGTGAACAGAGTAACGCGAAGGGAATGACATAATTTTTTGTCTGCCCCCGCTCTACCGCATGAAAACTTTGTGTTTGTATTGATGTGTTTCCCATAGCATCCTCATCAGTTCATAAGCATGTTCAACAGCTTAAGAGTACGATTGGTGATTTTTACCAACCTGCTAATCCAGGTGAGTTCCGGTAACCTGCCAGATAAAATTGGCCTTCATGAATGAACTCATGAATTCATTTTCAAATAAAAACCGGCCATTAATATGATGGTGGTCACATTTATGCTCAGGGTGTGGGTTTATGTGATTATCATCACTTTAATTTCTTTAAAACAATGACCGTTTGAGAAAAATAAATTAAAAAGCCACAGGGATAATGCCCGAATTAATTAGTTAAGTGGAAAACGGGCAATGGTAACAATTTATTCGCAAATGACCGTTTTACAATGGTTTTATTAAGAACGGACATTTTGCAATTGTAATATTATGCCTGCATGTTTTTATTCAGCGTTATTAGTTGATGAACATCACAAAATCCAGTGCTAAAAATTCCCTTCTCTTTATTCAGCATGATGATAGTTAGCAAATACCCGCTTAAATCAACAGAGCGTCGAGGTATTAGCAATGTTCTGTTGTCGCATTTTGACTCACTGAGAGAGGTAAGTAATGGAACGAAATACGCTGGCACGGCAGATTATCAATACCTGCCTGGAAATGACCCGTCTGGGGTTGAATCAGGGGACTGCGGGTAATGTAAGTGTGCGTTACCAGGACGGGATGTTAATTACCCCGACGGGTATTCCCTATGACAAACTCACCGAATCCCACATTGTGTACATCAATGCTGAGGGGCAGCACGAAGAAGGGAAATTACCTTCCAGCGAGTGGCGGTTCCATATGGCCGCTTATCAGACGCGTCCTGATGCTCAGGCGGTGGTCCATAATCATGCCGTGCATTGTACTGCTGTTTCTATTCTCAACCGGCCAATCCCGGCAATCCATTACATGATTGCGGCGGCTGGCGGTAACTCAATTCCCTGTGCGCCATATGCGACATTTGGCACGCGTGAGCTTTCCGAGCACGTTGCGGTAGCGCTGAAAAACCGAAAAGCAACGCTGTTGCAGCATCATGGGCTGATCGCCTGCGAGGAAAATCTGGAAAAAGCCCTGTGGTTAGCGCATGAAGTGGAAGTGCTGGCGCAGCTTTATCTCAGCACGCTGGCGATTACCGATCCGGTTCCGGTACTGGACGATGAGGCTATCGCTATTGTGCTGGAAAAATTCAAAACATATGGATTGCGTATTGAAGAATAGGAGATAAAACGATGGCGAACAGAATGATTCTGAACGAAACGGCATGGTTTGGCCGGGGAGCTGTTGGCGCATTAACCGATGAAGTTATTCGTCGTGGTTATCGCAAAGCGTTGATTGTGACTGATAAAAATCTGGTGCAGTGCGGCGTTGTTGAGAAGGTGACTTCCCGAATGGATGCTGCAGGTCTGGCATGGGAAATCTATTCAGGCGTTATTCCTAATCCAACCATTGCGGTAGTGCAGGAAGGATTGAGTGTCTTTCAGCAAAGCGGCGCAGACTATCTGGTCGCCATTGGTGGAGGCTCCCCGCAGGATACCTGTAAAGCGATTGGCATTATTAACAATAACCCGGAGTTTGCGGATGTACGCAGCCTTGAAGGGTTATCGCCGACACGCTTCCCGAGCGTGCCAGTTATGGCTATCCCAACCACTGCGGGAACGGCGGCGGAAGTGACCATTAACTACGTGATCACTGACGAAGAGAATCGGCGTAAGTTTGTTTGTGTCGATCCACATGACATCCCGCAGGTGGCGTTCATTGATGCTGACATGATGGACGGCATGCCTGCTGCATTAAAAGCGGCTACTGGCGTAGATGCACTGACTCATGCCATTGAAGGCTACATTACGCGGGCTGCGTGGGCGCTTACCGATGCGCTGCACATTAAAGCCATCGAAATTATTGCCGGGTCATTACGCGGTTCCGTTGCGGGCGACAGCCAGGCGGGGGAAGCGATGGCTCTGGGCCAGTACGTTGCCGGGATGGGTTTCTCCAACGTAGGTCTGGGATTAGTGCATGGCATGGCACACCCGTTAGGCGCGTTCTACAACACGCCGCACGGCGTCGCGAATGCCATTTTGCTGCCGCACGTGATGCACTATAACGCCGAATTCACCGGGGAAAAATTCCGCGATATCGCCCGGGTAATGGGGGTTAAGGTTGAAGGACTGACGCTGGCAGAGGCACGCAAAGCGGCGGTGGATGCCGTCTTCGCCCTTAATCGCGATGTAGGTATCCCACTGCATCTACGCGATGTTGGCGTCCGTAAAGAGGATATTCCTGCGCTGGCGCAAGCCGCATTTGACGATGTTTGTACCGGGGGAAACCCGCGTGAAGCGAGCCTTGGGGATATCGTTGAGC
Source organism: Citrobacter sp. Cpo040 (assembly GCF_030332915.1). NCBI lineage: Bacteria > Pseudomonadati > Pseudomonadota > Gammaproteobacteria > Enterobacterales > Enterobacteriaceae > Citrobacter > Citrobacter sp. Cpo040. The sequence goes on along the minus strand of NZ_JAOWGX010000037.1, from coordinate 309,640 downwards.
TGTACCATACCGCCTGGTAATCACCTGGCGTTTATCTGGCCTACAGGGTTGTACAATAAGTAGGCCGGATAAGCGCAGCGCCATCAGGAAATAAGGCTACCGCGCCAGCCGTAGCTGTTGTAAGTTTCCGTCGATATGTAAGTCTGTTTGCAGCCGCGCGATATCGCGGCACAAAAACGCCATCTCCCGATGTTCTTCGAGTTTCTTACGCCATTTCTCCGGTACGTCATCCAGATGTTCATACATCGCTTCCAGCGTTGGAAACTGTGCCAGCAGTTGTGTGGCACTTTTAGGACCAATACCGGCAACCCCCGGTATTTTAGAACTGCTGATCCCGGCCAGTCCCCAGTAATCAGGCAGCTGTTGCGGCAGTACGCCGAACTCTTTTTCGATAAACGGCGCATCCAGCCAGCGTTTCTGGAAATAATCACGAATACGCAGCGTCGGGGAGAGTAGCTGACAGTAGCCTTTATCGGTTGAGACGATAGTCGCCTGGTGTCCCGCCTGGCTAACTTTCACCGCCAGAGTGGCGGCTAAATCATCGGCTTCATTCCCGCTGGATACCCAGCAGCAGACGCCGCGCTGTTCAAAAGCGGCGCGTAAGGCGGGCATTTCCTGGTGTAAATCGTCAGGCATCGGCGGGCGACCGGCTTTGTAGTCAGGTAACCGTTGGTGACGCCAGCCGCTGTTACGCGCTTCATCATCAAATACCGCCACGGCGTGCGTGGGCTGACTGTGCATAATCAGCTGATCGAGCGCGTGCTGGCATGCCTCCACGCAGGGGGAGCCCTGTACGGCGTGAATACGGCGGATGAGATTCAGTGCATCAACAATGAGCAGGTGGACGGCCACGGTGTTCTCCCTAACAAATTAGTCTGTAGGGTAACATTCACGACGAGTGGAGACGAGCATTGCGAAAGAGCGCTATCCGTAAGCCTGATAAGCGAAGCGCCATCAGGCAATAAAAGCCGGATGCGGCGAGCGCCTTATCCGGCCTACAGATACGAAAATGTGCTGAGAATTAATCGCAGGTGACAATCTTCATCGCCAGACCACCACGAGAGGTTTCGCGGTATTTGGCGTTCATGTCTTTACCGGTTTCGTACATGGTCTCGATAACTTTATCGAGGCACACGCGTGGTTCACTGGTACGGCGCAGCGCCATACGTGCAGCGTTCACCGCTTTAACCGAAGCAATGGCATTACGCTCAATGCACGGTACCTGAACCTGGCCGGCAACCGGGTCGCAGGTCAGACCCAGGTTGTGTTCCATACCGATTTCTGCCGCGATGCACACCTGCATTGGGCTACCACCCAGCAGTTCAGCCAGACCAGCCGCTGCCATGGAGCAGGCGACGCCAACTTCACCCTGACAACCGACTTCGGCACCAGAGATAGAGGCGTTCATCTTGTACAGTGAACCAATGGCGCTCGCGACCAGCATGTAGCGTGCCAGCGAGTTAGCGTTCACTTCACGGATAAACTTGTCGTAATACGCCAGTACGGCAGGAACAATCCCGCATGCACCGTTGGTTGGTGCAGTCACCACGCGTCCACCGGCTGCGTTTTCTTCGTTCACGGCCAGCGCGAACATGTTGATCCAGTCAACAACCGCCATCGGGTCGGTGGTGGTTTTGTCGCTGCTGACCAGCATGCGACGCAGCGCAGCAGCACGACGCGGAACGCGCAGTTTGCCCGGCAATACACCTTCGGTGGTGATGCCGCGTTCAATCCCGCTACGCATCACTTCCCAGACGTTAGCAAAGTGCTGTTCCAGCTCTTCTTTGCTGTGCAGCGCCAGTTCATTTTGCATCATCAGGCCGGAAAGCGACAGGCCGGTTTCCTGGCAATGACGTTGCAAATCAGCTGCGGATTTATACGGATATGGCACGTTTACCGGAGAGTTGTTCGGTAAACCAAAGTGTTCTTCATCAACGATGAACCCACCGCCAATGGAATAGTAAGTCTGGCTGTAAATGGCCTTTTCGCCCGCCAGTGCGGTAATGCGCATCCCGTTTTCGTGCAGGGACAGATTGTCCGCATGGAAATTCATGCACTTGTCGACCGGGAACTCGACCTCATGTTGACCGTCTGCCAGCAGCAAACGCCCATGAGTATTCACATCCTGGATAAAGGACGGAATGGCATCAATGTCTACGGTATCCGGCAGATTACCCGCCAGGCCCATAATAATCGCGATGTCGGTATGGTGACCTTTCCCCGTCAGAGATAAAGAGCCATAGACATCAACCACTACGCGGGTTACGTCAGTGAGAATTCCGCGTGCAATCAGGTCATCCGTGAATTGTTTGCCTGCTTTCATCGGGCCAACAGTGTGGGAGCTGGAAGGGCCAATGCCGATTTTGAAAATATCGAATACGCTAATCATGAGGCGTCCATTGTGTATCGAGGTGCGCCGCCCCGAGGAGCGGCGCAGGGGAATTAACTGAACAGAGAGTAGAAAATAGCGGAGATAGCGATCAGGCCCATAATCACAACGAAGACGTTGCTGATATGGCCGCTGTACTTACGCATTGCCGGTACTTTCTGAATGGCATACATCGGCATCAGGAACAGAATCATCGCGATGATTGGGCCACCCAGGGTCTCAATCATGCCGAGGATGCTTGGGTTCAGCGTCGCCACAATCCAGGTGGTTACCAGCATGAACAGAGCAGTGATTTTGTTCAGTTTGTTGATTTCGATGGATTTGCCTTTGCCACGCAGAGACTTAATCACCATACCATTGAAGCCTTCACGTGCGCCCAGGTAGTGGCCCAGGAAGGATTTGGTGATAGCGATAATCGCGATGATCGGTGCCATCCAGGCAATAATCGGCGCGTTAAAGTGGTTCGCCAGGTAAGACAGAATCGAGATGTTCTGCTCTTTCGCTGCTGCCAGGTCTGCCGGAGTCAGGCTGAACACGCAGCTGAAGACGAAGAACATAACGGTCAGTACCATCATGATGTGAGCGAATGCCAGAATCTTGGAGCATTTTTTCTCTGCTTCATCACCGTACTCTTCACGCTTCGCCACGGCGAAGGAGGAGATGATCGGAGAGTGGTTGAAGGAGAAAACCATTACCGGAATTGCCAGCCACAGGGTCAACAGCAGGCCGTTGCCGGTGGTTGCCGCAGAGTCAAATGACATGGTTTCCAGAATCGCACCGCTCCACTGAGGGATCAGGTACAGCGCCAGCAGCATCAGAGCCGCAACGAACGGGAATACCAGGATGCTCATCGCCTTAACGATCATCTGCTCACCGAAGCGCACGATGGTCATCATGCCGACAATCAGGATCAGTGACAGGATTGCGCGCGGCGGCGGCGTAATCGCCAGCTGGTGGGTCAGGAAGCTTTCAACCGTGTTGGTGATTGCTACGCTGTAAACCAACAGAATCGGGTAGATAGCGAAGAAGTAGAGCAGGGTAATCAGTTTACCTGCACCAACACCAAAGTGTTCTTCTACAACTTCGGTGATATCTTCACCCGGATTTTTACCGGACAGCACAAAGCGAGTCAGGCCGCGGTGTGCAAAGAAAGTCATTGGGAAGGCAAGGATCGCCATGATGATCAGCGGGATCATACCGCCTACGCCTGCGTTAATCGGCAGGAACAATACACCCGCGCCAATCGCCGTGCCGTAAAGGCCCAGCATCCACATGGTGTCTGTCTTGCGCCATGCGCTGCGGGTCTGGCCCGTAACGATAGTGCTGGTTTGAGTGTTTTCCATCTATTTCTCCTGGAGGAAGCTTAAAAAGTCGGGTTTGGGTTCAATCCAATGAGAAAGCACCCGACTGTAAATCGAAATTCGTTGAGCGATTTTTTATATAATTTTTCGCCGTAATAATTTGCGGGCGGAAAGATACATTTTAGTAATGAATGTATCAGTGATCGGGATCCCAAATGCAATAATCCACCTTTTATGTGGATAAATTTGGGCCATTAATCTGTTAAAAAATAGTCAAAGCGAATTTACGGGCGCGAAGGCTAACATTAACGACATATCTCATGAAAGCGAAGGCGCGAAGATACGAGCGTTGCGCTGTAAAAACTGTTGTTTTTAGATGATTTCGGCGACTAATAATAATTTTCTAAGATAAATCACGGTTGGTTTTTCAAGGTAATCGTTTGCGTATCGCGTTATATTTAACGACATATCATTGGTATTTATATAATCGTCTGAGCTATGTGACTGGTATCACTAAAAAAAGCCGGGAGGCGCATGCGCCAAACCCGGCTTTGATATGGACAAAACTGTCACCGCTATAGCGCTGCTAGCGGGTGTTGAAGGTCAGGCGCAGATCTCGTAGCAAGGGATGTACGCGGAGCCTGGCAACTTCATGCGATGTTGTGCAACAAAGCCCTGCAGGAGATCGTCCATGCGGCGCATCATTTCGCGGTCACCGTGGATTTTGTACGGGCCAAACTCTTCGATGGCGCGAATGCCGACCTCCTTCACGTTACCGGCCACAATACCCGAGAATGCACGACGCAGGTCGGCGGCCAATACTTCAACGGGTTGATCCGGGTACAGCTTCAGGTTGGCCATGTTTTCATGGGACGGCTCGAACGGCATCTGCAAATCAGGTGCGATACGAATCGACCAGTTAAAACTGTAGGCATCTCCGGTGTCGCGACGGTTTTCTTTCACCAGCGGCATCGCTTTTTTCATCAGACGCGCCACTTCTGCCGCATCGTCAATGATAATGCGATAGTGGCGACGCGCATCTTCCCCCAGCGTGTGCACGATAAATTCGTCCAACACGCGGAAGTAATCCGCACTCTCTTTTGGTCCGGTCAGGATCAGCGGCAGCACTTGATCTTTGTTGGCCGGATTCATCAGGATCCCCAGCAGATACAGCAGCTCTTCTGCTGTCCCTACGCCACCCGGGAAGATGATAATACCGTGGGCGATACGCACGAACGCTTCCAGACGTTTTTCAATGTCCGGCATGATGATCAGTTCGTTTACCAGCGGGTTAGGCGGTTCAGCGGCGATGATTGACGGTTCGGTCATGCCAATAAAGCGGCTGTCTTTGTATCGCTGCTGGGCGTGGCCGACCGCAGCGCCTTTCATTGGCGCTTCCATCGCCCCCGGACCGCAGCCGGTACAGATGTTCAGTTCGCGCAGACCCAGTTGGGTGCCGACGCGACGGGCATACAGGTACTCATTTTCGTTGATTGAGTGACCGCCCCAGCAGACGACCATGTTCGGCGCTTCACCGACGTGCAGCGCCCGGGCATTACGCAGGATCGAGAAAACGAGGTTGGTAATATGCACCGAGCTTTCGAGATCCAGATGCTGAAAACGACCGGCGTTATGGATCTGGCCATTGACGAACAGAATGTCGCGCAGTACGGCAAACAGGTTAGCCTGTAGCGCACGAATAATGCGTCCATCAACAAACGCATCTTCAGGTGGGTTGATCAGTTCCAGCTTCACGCCCCGTTCGCGGCGCAGTACGTTAATATCGAAACTTTCAAAGCGGGACAGCAGTTCTTTACTGTTGTCGGTCAAACTGCCGGAGTTCAGAACGGCAAGCGAACAGTTACGAAACAGTTGATACAGGTCGCTGCTGGCCGTGCGTTTAAGCATATCGACTTCCAGCTGCGACAACATATCCATTGAGCCAAGCGGGCTAATATGTGTAATCAAGTAAACTCCTTATGGGACGCAACACGTCATTCCCTATTGATTACAATAGCCCTGGCTTATGACCTTTCACAACCTTGCGCGCGGAATCCGGCACGCAAAATTGAGAAAAAAGATTACTGACGTACCAGACGACCGGTTGCCGGAGTGAAATCGGTGTTGGTGCGCCATGGGTTAATGTCCAGACCACCACGTCGCGTGTAGCGTGCGTAGACGCTCAGTTTCTCTGGCTGGCAGAAGCGCAGAATGTCATTGAAAATACGTTCCACGCACTGCTCATGAAATTCATTATGGTGGCGGAAGGAGACCAGATAACGCAGCAGCTTCTCTCTGTCGATTTTCCGTCCACGATACTGAATTTGTATGGAGCCCCAGTCGGGCTGGTGGGTGATCAGACAGTTGGATTTCAGCAGGTGGCTGACCAGCGTCTCTTCGACTGCCTTTTCACCGCTCACGGCATTTTCCAGATACGCAGTGCTGAACTGATAGTTGTCGATGACGATATCCTGATTGTCGATACAGGTCCCATTAAAGTGGGCTATCGGCTGCCCTTCCAGTTCGTCAAGGCGGTACAGCGCCACGCTGACATCGCCCTGAGCGCAGGCGCGCAGATCGTTTTCCAGCGTCTGGCGTACCGCGTCCCAGGAATCAAAACGCGTCTGGTTAAAACTGTTCAGGTAAAGCTTAAAGCTTTTCGACTCAATCAGATTTACGCTGGTGTAATCCAGTTCCACGTGACCGACCGCGACTTGCGGTAAGCCGTTGGCATTCAGCCACGACAGTTCATACAGCGTCCAGATATCCGCACCGTGAAAAGGCAAGTTATCGGCCTTTAAATCCAGCGGGTCGCGATTCAGGCTGCGCGGAACGCCCTGCAACAGACTTGCATCGTAATTGTCTCGGTAATCTGTTGATTTACCGAGTGTCAGGCCGTTAAGCGCCTGATGATTTTCATAAGAGGACATGTTTCACCGTCATAAACCAGATACACTATGCGACAAGTGTATCCTGGCTTTTGTGAAGAGAGAAATCAGTGGACGAATTGACAGCGCAGGCGTTGATATCCTTTACGACGCGTTATTGCGACACATGGCATGAAAAAAACAACAGTTGGCCGCTCAGCGAAGAGCTGTATGGCGTACCTTCTCCGTGCATCATTTCTTCCACAGACGATGCGGTATTTTGGCAGCCTCAACCTTTTGTCGGCGAAAATAACCTCAATGCGGTTGAACGGGCCTTTGATATTGTGGTACAACCTGCCGTTCACGCTTTTTACACCACCCAGTTTGCTGGCGATATGCACGCGCAGTTTGCGGATGAAAAGCTCACGCTGCTGCAAACCTGGAGTGAAGATGACTTCAGGCGCGTTCAGGAAAACCTGATTGGTCATCTGGTTACGCAAAAGCGCCTCAAGCTATCACCTACGCTTTTTATTGCCACACAAGATAATGAGCTTGACGTCATTTCGGTGTGCAATCTGTCCGGTGAAGTGTGCAAAGAAACGCTGGGAACCCGTAAACGAACGGTGCTGGCGGCCTCACTTGCGGAATTCCTCACTCAACTTAAGCCAGTTCTGTAATCCAGTTTGCCCTGAATCTTGTGAGAGATCTCTTACAAGCCCTGTAGGACATTGCCAGGTGATAAGTAAAGACTTAATGAATTGATAAAATAATAATTTATTATTATTCAATTGGTTAGTGTTTTGTTGTCAACTTTCATACGAAAATAATCGTAAGGGTAAGCCTGTAAGCATCTTGTAAGACAAAGCGAAACAGGCGATTCTATATCTGTCGACAAGGAGTCGCACAACGAAGAGAACATCAGGATGATGGCTCTTCGCCAGGACACACCAGGACGGTGTTGCAAGGACAGGCTTCAGGACGAAGCAAAGAGGAAGACGCTGGATGCGTTAAAGGACACCTCCAGGATGGAGAATGAGAGCCGGTCAGGATGTTCGGCGGGTCTGGATGGCCAGGATACTTCAGGATGAAGTTTTCACATCGGGGTGATGTGAGCAGGATGCAAAAGTTCAGGATGAACACGGTCGCAAGCCCACAGGAAAAGTTGTCACGGATGAGCAGGGAGCACTAAAAGTAGCTGGAATGCTGCGAAACGAACCGGGAGCACTGTTTTTACAGTGCTCCCTTTTTTTATTTCCCTTCACTAGTGCTATTCTTCGCGCCAGATTTTTTCATCATTGAGGTTAATTTCATGACGACTCATGACCGTGTGCGCCAGCAGTTACACGCACTTGAAGCGCTACTGCGTGAACATCATCACTGGCGGATGGATGAGCCAGCAGAGCATCTGTTTACCAGTACGCAGCCTTTTAGTATGGATACCATGGAGCCGGTCGAGTGGCTGCAGTGGGTGTTGATTCCCCGCATGCATACGTTGATTGATAACGCGCAGCCGCTTCCGCAAGCTTTTGCCGTCGCACCGTATTACGAAATGGCGCTGGCAGCCGATCACCCGCAACGCGACATTCTTCTGGCGGCATTGCAGGAGCTGGATGCGCTGTTTACAAGTGATAACGCCTGATGCTGGAAATTCTTTATCAGGACGAATGGCTGGTCGCCGTCAATAAACCTTCGGGCTGGTTGGTTCACCGCAGTTGGCTTGACCGGGATGAGAAAGTGGTGGTGATGCAAACGGTGCGCGACCAAATTGGTCAGCACGTATTTACCGCCCATCGTCTCGACAGACCAACCTCCGGCGTGCTGCTGATGGGACTGTCCAGCGAAGCCGGGCGTTTGCTGTCCCAGCAGTTTGAACATCATCAAATTCAGAAACGCTATCATGCGATTGTGCGTGGCTGGCTGATGGATGATGCCGTGCTGGATTACCCGCTGGTCGAAGAGCTGGATAAGATTGCCGATAAGTTTGCCCGTGATGATAAAGGCCCGCAGCCTGCTGTCACCCATTATCGTGGCCTGGCAACGGTAGAAATGCCGGTAGCGACCGGGCGTTATCCGACTACCCGTTACGGGCTGGTGGAACTGGACCCTAAAACCGGTCGCAAGCACCAGCTCAGACGCCATCTGGCGCACTTGCGCCATCCGATTATCGGCGACAGCAAGCACGGTGATTTGCGGCAAAACCGCAGCGCCGCAGAGCATTTCGGTTGCCAGAGATTGATGCTGCATGCCAGCCAGCTTGCGCTGACCCATCCTTTCACCGGCGAACCGCTGGTTATTCGCGCCGGACTGGATGACGTCTGGATGCAGGCGTTATCACAGTTTGGCTGGCGTGGACTTCTCCCTGAGAATGAAAGGGTTGAGTTCAGCGGGCTGTCAGGTCAGGATGAGCAGATAGATTCTTAAGTCCCAGGAGATTACGGTTATGGCGGAAATTGGAATTTTTGTCGGCACGATGTACGGAAACGCGCTGCTGGTTGCTGAAGAGGCCGAAGCTATTTTGACGGCGCAGGGTCATAAAGCTACGGTGTTCGAAGATCCGGAGCTTAGCGACTGGCAGGCATATCAGGATAAATATGTACTGGTGGTGACTTCCACGACCGGGCAGGGCGATCTGCCGGATAGCATCGTGCCGCTGTTTCAAGGGATCAAAGATAATCTCGGTTTCCAGCCAAATCTGCATTACGGGGTAATTGGGCTGGGCGACAGTAGCTACGTTAATTTCTGCAATGGCGGCAAACAGTTCGATGCCTTGTTGCAGGAACAAAGCGCCCACCGTGTAGGAGAAATGCTGCTGATTGATGCCAGCGAGCATCCTGAACCGGAAAGCGAATCCAATCCCTGGGTAGAAAACTGGGGAACCTTGCTTAAATAACTCCCTCGCTCGTACGGGCATGCAACCCCCCTTTGAACCGCAAGCCGGGCCAGGCGAAGCCGCCACCCGGCAATAAAACCCCAATTACGTGAACTAACTTCCACTACTTTGGGCTTATGCCCCAAACAACTTCTCACTGCCTCCCTAATGTTGTGTTCATGCACGGTGAGGGCAAGTGGCACTCCTTCATATACTTTTCCCGTCAGTTCCCGGAATGGCAGCGAGTCAGAATAAAACGGCCCTGAGCTGTACCAACACTGCCACACACTAACCTCTCATTCTGATCACCCTACAGGTGCTGTACAGAATGAACTGGCGAAAGCCAGGATTCAGGAGTGCAACAATGAGTTCATTAAGTCAGGCGGCGAGCAGCGCGGAAAAACGCACTAACGCTCGCTACTGGATAGTGGTGATGCTGTTTATCGTCACATCCTTCAACTACGGCGATCGCGCCACCTTATCCATTGCCGGTTCTGAGATGGCCAAAGACATTGGTCTGGATGCGGTAGGGATGGGGTATGTATTCTCCGCTTTCTCATGGGCCTATGTTATCGGCCAGATCCCCGGCGGCTGGTTGCTCGACCGCTTTGGTTCAAAACGCGTTTATTTCTGGTCCATCTTTATTTGGTCCATGTTTACCCTGTTGCAGGGTTTTGTCGATATCTTCAGTGGTTTCGGCATTATCGTTGCGCTGTTTACTTTGCGCTTCCTCGTTGGTTTAGCTGAAGCGCCCTCTTTCCCCGGCAACAGTCGTATTGTGGCGGCGTGGTTCCCGGCACAGGAAAGGGGCACAGCGGTCGCTATCTTTAACTCTGCGCAATACTTTGCCACTGTTATCTTTGCGCCAATCATGGGTTGGCTGACCCACGAAGTGGGTTGGTCGCACGTGTTCTTCTTTATGGGCGGTCTTGGGATTGTTATCAGCTTCGTCTGGCTGAAGGTGATTCATGAACCTAACCAGCATCCAGGCGTAAACCAAAAAGAGCTGGAGTACATTGCCGAAGGTGGGGCGCTGATCAACATGGATCAGGCGGCAGCCAAAACAAAAGTGCCGTTTAGCGTGAAGTGGGGGCAAATCAAACAGCTGCTGGGTTCACGGATGATGATCGGGATTTACATCGGCCAATACTGCATTAACGCGCTGACCTACTTCTTTATCACCTGGTTCCCGGTTTATCTGGTGCAGGCTCGCGGTATGTCGATTTTGAAAGCCGGTTTTGTTGCTTCGGTTCCGGCCATTTGCGGATTCGCCGGCGGCGTGCTCGGCGGCATTATTTCCGACTGGCTGATGCGCCGTACCGGTTCGCTGAATATCGCCCGTAAAACGCCAATCGTCATGGGGATGCTGCTATCGATGGTGATGGTGTTCTGTAACTACGTCAACGTCGAGTGGATGATCATTGGCTTTATGGCGCTGGCCTTCTTCGGCAAAGGCATCGGCGCGCTGGGATGGGCGGTGATGGCTGATACCGCACCTAAAGAGATCAGCGGTCTGAGCGGCGGTTTGTTCAACATGTTTGGCAACATCTCCGGCATCGTCACGCCAATTGCTATCGGCTACATCGTCGGGACTACCGGCTCGTTTAACGGCGCGTTGATTTACGTCGGGGTACATGCGCTGATTGCGGTGGTGAGCTATCTGGTGCTGGTGGGCGATATTAAACGTATCGAACTGAAACCTGTCGCAGGACAATGATGATGACAACACAATCGAGTCCCGTTATTACCGATATGAAGGTCATCCCGGTGGCCGGTCATGACAGCATGCTGCTCAATATTGGCGGCGCGCATAACGCATACTTTACTCGTAATATTGTGGTGCTCACCGATAATGCCGGAAACACCGGTGTCGGTGAAGCGCCAGGTGGCGAAGTGATTTATCAGACGCTGGTGGATGCGATTCCGCAGGTGTTGGGCCAGGAAGTGGCGCGCCTGAATAAGGTGGTGCAGCAGGTGCATAAAGGCAATCAGGCCGCTGATTTTGACACCTTTGGCAAAGGCGCCTGGACCTTTGAACTACGGGTCAATGCGGTAGCGGCGCTGGAAGCCGCATTGCTCGACCTGCTGGGTAAGGCGCTGAACGTGCCGGTTTGTGAACTGTTAGGGCCGGGCAAGCAGCGCGATGCGGTCACCGTACTCGGCTATCTGTTCTACGTGGGTGATCGCACAAAGACCGATTTACCGTATCTGGAAAGTACGCTGGGAAACCATGAGTGGTATCACCTGCGTCATCAGCAAGCGATGAACAGTGAGGCTGTGGTACGTCTGGCTCAGGCTTCGCAGGATCGCTACGGCTTTAAAGATTTCAAACTCAAGGGCGGTGTACTGCCTGGCGAGCAGGAAATCGACACCGCTCGTGCGCTGAAAAAATGCTTCCCGGATGCGCGTATTACGGTTGATCCCAACGGTGCCTGGCTGCTGGATGAAGCCATCTCCCTGTGTAAAGGGCTGAACGATGTTCTGACCTACGCCGAAGATCCATGCGGCGCTGAACAGGGTTTTTCTGGCCGTGAAGTGATGGCCGAGTTCCGCCGTGCTACCGGGCTGCCGGTCGCAACGAACATGATCGCCACCAACTGGCGTGAGATGGGCCATGCGGTAATGCTGAATTCAGTAGATATTCCGCTGGCCGATCCGCACTTCTGGACCCTTTCTGGCGCGGTACGCGTGGCACAGTTATGCGATGACTGGGGCCTGACCTGGGGCTGCCATTCTAACAATCATTTTGATATTTCCCTGGCGATGTTCACCCACGTTGGCGCGGCTACACCGGGTAATCCAACGGCTATTGATACCCACTGGATCTGGCAGGAGGGCGATTGCCGCCTGACCAAAAATCCGCTGGAGATTAAAAACGGAAAAATTGCGGTACCCGATGCGCCCGGTCTGGGCGTGGAACTGGACTGGGATCAGGTACAGAAAGCACATGAAGCCTATAAGGCGCTGCCCGGTGGCGCGCGTAATGACGCAGGCCCAATGCAGTATCTGATCCCCGGATGGACTTTTGACCGTAAACGTCCCGTTTTCGGCCGCCACTAATTTTGAATAAGGACTTAATTATGAGCGCACAATTTTCTACCCCATTGGTTACCTCTATGCAGGTTATTCCGGTTGCGGGTCATGACAGCATGCTGATGAACCTGAGCGGCGCACATGCTCCGTTCTTCACGCGCAATATTGTGATTATTAAAGATAACTCCGGTCATACCGGCGTGGGTGAAATTCCCGGCGGCGAAAAAATCCGCAAAACGCTGGAAGATGCGATCCCGCTGGTGGTAGGCAAAACGTTAGGTGAATACAAAAATGTGCTGAATGCAGTACGCAATACTTTTGCCGATCGTGATGCGGGCGGTCGCGGTTTGCAGACCTTCGATTTACGTACCACTATTCATGTGGTTACAGGGATCGAAGCGGCGATGTTGGATCTGTTAGGTCAGCATCTGGGCGTAAACGTCGCCTCTTTGCTGGGGGATGGCCAGCAGCGTAGCGAAGTTGAAATGTTGGGTTATCTGTTCTTCGTGGGTAACCGTAAGGCAACGCCGCTGCCGTACCAGAGTCAGCCGGATGAGAAATGCGACTGGTATCGTCTGCGTCATGAAGAAGCGATGACCCCGGATGCGGTAGTGCGCCTGGCGGAAGCCGCGTATGAGAAGTATGGTTTCAACGACTTTAAACTGAAAGGCGGCGTGCTGGCCGGGGAAGAGGAAGCAGAATCTATCGTTGCACTGGCGAAGCGCTTCCCGCAGGCCCGCGTCACGCTGGATCCGAACGGCGCGTGGTCGCTAAATGAAGCGATTAAGATCGGCAAATATCTGAAGGGGTCTCTGGCCTATGCGGAAGATCCGTGCGGTGCCGAGCAGGGTTTCTCCGGTCGTGAAGTGATGGCGGAGTTCCGCCGCGCCACCGGTCTGCCGACCGCCACCAACATGATCGCCACCGACTGGCGTCAGATGGGGCATACGCTGTCGTTACAGTCTGTGGATATCCCGCTGGCGGACCCGCACTTCTGGACTATGCAGGGTTCTGTCCGTGTGGCGCAGATGTGCCATGAGTTCGGGCTGACCTGGGGATCGCACTCTAACAACCACTTTGATATTTCGCTGGCGATGTTTACGCATGTCGCGGCGGCGGCTCCGGGCAAAATTACCGCTATCGATACCCACTGGATCTGGCAGGAAGGCAACCAGCGCTTGACCAAAGAGCCGTTTGAAATCAAAGGCGGTATGGTGCAGGTTCCGGCAAAACCGGGTCTGGGCGTGGAACTGGATATGGATCAGGTCATGAAAGCGCATGAGCTGTACCAGCAACATGGACTGGGGGCGCGTGATGATGCGATGGGAATGCAGTATCTGATCCCGAACTGGACGTTTGATAATAAGCGTCCGTGCATGGTACGCTAAGCGAACTGGGACCGCTCCCATAGGGTGAGCGGTTTTTCTCCTGGTGTATGCTTAACACAGTCAACATGCGTAAGGATGCTTTATGAAAATAGTAATCGCACCGGATTCCTATAAGGAAAGTTTGAGTGCGCTTGAAGTGGCAACGGCTATTGAGCAGGGGTTTCGTGAGATCTGGCCCGATGCGGATTACATGAAGATCCCGGTTGCAGATGGCGGTGAAGGAACGGTCGAAGCGATGGTTGCCGCAACGCAAGGTCACCTTGTGCATGTTGATGTTACCGGCCCTTTGGGCAACACAATTCAGGCATTTTATGGTTTATCTGGTGATGAGCGCTCGGCGTTTATCGAAATGGCGGCCGCCAGCGGACTGGAACAAGTTCCTGCGAGGCTACGCGATCCGCTGAAAACCACCTCCTGGGGAACCGGGGAGTTAATCCGTCATGCGCTGGATGCGGGCGTTGAGCATATCATCATTGGGATTGGCGGTAGCGCCACCAATGATGGCGGTTCCGGGATGGTGCAAGCGCTGGGAGCAAAATTGCTGGATGCGCAAAATAACGAAATTGCGCAAGGCGGAATCGGTCTGGAATCTCTGTCCCGGATTGATATTTCTCAGTTAGACAGCCGTCTTGCCGGGTGCCGTATTGAAGTGGCTTGCGATGTGACCAACCCGTTGACTGGAAAAGAGGGCGCATCTGCGGTTTTTGGTCCGCAAAAAGGGGCTACGCCGGAGATGATTACCCGCCTGGATCGGGCGCTCACGCACTATGCGCGACTTATTGCCCGCGATCTGGACGTCAACGTGCTGGATCTGGCCGGTGGTGGTGCGGCTGGAGGTATGGGGGCGGCGCTGTATGCGTTTTGCGGCGCACAGTTACGCTGCGGTATTGAGATAGTGACCGATGCGTTACACCTTGATGCCTGCGTTGCGGATGCGGATTTAGTGGTCACAGGTGAAGGGCGCATGGATAGTCAGACCATTCACGGTAAGGTTCCGGTTGGCGTGGCGAAGGTCGCAAAGCGTTACAACAAGCCGGTTATCGGTATCGCAGGTAGCCTGACGGCCGATGTGGGGGTCGTACACGAGCATGGGCTGGATGCGGTTTTCAGCGTCATCTATACCATCTGTACCCTGGATGAGGCGCTAAAGAACGCGAGCGACAACGTACGAATGACGGCGCGAAACGTAGCCGCAACGCTTAAAGCAGGGCAGCAATTACGCTGAATTGTTAGCCGCATTCGTCGATGTGCCCGATGCGCGACGCTTATCGGGCCTACGGCAAACAGCGAAACCTGTAGGCCGGATAAGGCGTTTACTGCCCGATGCGCGACGCTTATCGGCTCTACGGTAAACAGTGAAACCTGTAGGCCGGATAAGGCGTTTACGCCGCATCCGGCGAATATTACCCCAATATCCGTTTCGCTTCGCGTGCAACGTTGTCCATTTCATCCAGAAGCTCTAAAAACTCAGGCTCCAGCTCTTCTTCTTTGGTTCCACTGCGTAGCTGTTGTTCAATGAGCTGACACAGGTTTTTCATGCGGGGGACACCACTATAACCGCAACTGCCGTGCAGCTTGTGAATCATATCCACTAGCCCTTCGGGGTTCTCTCCGACCAGTTGCTCTTCGATTTTGTTACGCACCTCAGGCAGAAAATCGATCAGCATTTGCAGCATATCCCGCGCCAAATCGTTCTTACCCGCGGCTTGCCTTAATGCCAGTTGCCAGTCGAGCGTCGTGTTCGGATTGACGACCGGCTCAAGAGGTTCTGCGGTGAGTACCCGCAGCGATGTGCTTGCGCCCGGTTTGTAACGTAACAGCAGATTATGCAGCTTATCTTCCTCGATAGGCTTCGCCAGGTAATCGTTCATCCCGGCGCTGAGCAGCTTCTCTTTCTGCCCGGCCATGGCGTGTGCGGTGACCGCAATGACCGGTGTCTGCTGTTGATGAGGAAGCTGGTGGATCAGTTCGCAGGCACGAATACCGTCCATGTCTGGCATCTGAATATCCATCAGGATCAGGTCAAACGGCATTTGTCTGGCGCGATCCACCGCCTGATGCCCGCTGTCACACAGCACGACGTGCTGTACCTTATCTTCCAGCAATGCGCCAATCAGCTTGAGGTTCGCCGGGTTGTCGTCTACCGCCATGACGGTCATCGCAATTTTGCTTTCATCCAACAGCAGCGGATCCGCGCTGTGGTTTAGCTGACAATACTCTGTCAGCGCAGGCAGTAAGCGGGTTGAGGTGAGAGGTTTCAACAGACACGCCGCCGCGCCGCCCTGTTTCAATTTCTCAGCGTTAATTTGTGCATGACAAGGCAAGGCTAGCAACAAGAAGTCGGTCATCGCTGCTGCGCTTGCCAGCCGCTCATGCTGCATGGTGAGTGGTTCGCGCAAAGTGACCGGAATGCCGAGCAGCAAAATGTCGTAGTGCTCCGCTGGCAACCCGGAGAACGAGGGGCTGTAAATCACCTCCAGCGGTGTTTCACTCAAGATATCTAACGTGCATTGTGCGGCGGTGGCGTTAGGTTCGACGTAGGCCAGTCGTTTACCGGCAAGGCATCGGGTTGTCGAACGATCAATAAGCACGTTAGGGTTGAGATCGAGGCTGATATGGAACCAGAACGTGGAACCCCGATTAGGTTGGCTGTGGAAGGAGATATCTCCACCCATTTCGTTGACCAGTTTTTGCGTAATGACCAGACCTAGCCCGGTTCCGCCATGACGCCGGGAAATACTGGCATCCGCCTGACGGAAAGCCTGGAACAGACGGGATTGATCGCGCTCAGGAATACCGATCCCGGTATCGCGGATTTGTACTTCAATTTGCACTTTCGTGTTACTGAGGGCGCGTTTCTCGACCAGAATATCGATATTACCGCCCTCGGTAAATTTGATGGCATTGCCGACCAGATTGGTGATCACCTGCTGTAAACGCAACGGGTCACCGATGACGTTGTCCGGTACGTCATTCTTAATATTCAGCGTCAGCTCAAGCCCTTTATCATGGGATGAATGCGCTAACAGCGTAACGACGTCATCCAGCGTGCTGCGCAGCGGGAACGGAATGCTTTCCAGAATCAGCTTGCCCGCCTCAAGTTTGGAGAAGTCGAGTACATCATTGATGATGGCCAGCAGATTGTTAGCCGAGCGTTCAATGGTATTCAGGTGATCGCGCTGTGTGGTGTTGAGCTCGGTTTTTAGCGTCAGACGGGTGAAGCCAATCACGCCATTCAGCGGTGTTCGCAGCTCGTGGGACATGTTTGCCAGAAACTCAGACTTAATACGTGCCGCTTCCTGGGCGCGTTTCTTCGCCAGATCCAGCTCGACGTTCTGGATTTCCATCTGCTCCAGCGTTTCGCGCAGGTCAGAGGTGGCCTGATCGATGTTGTGCTGCATCTCTTCATGGTAAGCAGCGAGAGACATAGCCATCGAGTTGATGCCATTTTTGAGCATATCCAGCTCGCCCAGCATGAAACCTTCCACGCGGCTGTCGAGTTGTCCTCTACGTATTCGGTCAACGGTATTCACCATATTGCGAATCGGGCCGGTCACGTCGCGCATCAGACGCCAGCCGAAAATTAACGCAATACCAATACAAAACAGCATCATTACGCTGGAGATAAAGATCTCTTTGTACTGCTGCAATCGAACGGACTTAAGGTCCAGCTCAAGCGCCACATACCCCAGCATATTTTTGGTGTTTTTGGCGTCGCTTACGGCGGATTCATCCGGTGAATAGCTTTCCGATATAATAGGGGTTCGCAGGATCATGATATCCCCGTGCCGGGTGACGCTCAGCTTCCGGGGAAACGGTGAACCTGTCGCCAACTGCATTTCAGACGGATCGAGATGAAAATTAGAGGTGACGAACAGTCGGTTATTTTCGTCATAAACAGAAATTGCCCGCACGATATCGGAATGGCGACGATGCAGCACGCTGATAAGCTGGCCGATGGATTCCCTGTTTTGCAGGTTCATGCCATATTCGCTGGAGACCGCGAGTGGTTCAATGATGCTGGCACCAGCATCTTCCAGTTGACGCTGCAAGTCGTTATAGCGATGCACAACAAAAAAGATACTGAGCAACAAACCTATCAGGACGGTCGGGGCCAGGATCAGAATCATCATGCGTGCGCGCAGGCTGTAGTTGGTCATGGAGTTCCGTTATGGGACAATTAGGGTCACACTGTTAAATAGAGAAATATCTCGTCGATGGCGCAATTCTACTCTGCAAAACGACGCGTGACGACGCGTCAGATCATAACCGTTACCGTCAATGACCTTGATCCTTTCGGTCAGGGCGTCGCTCGCCATAACGGAAAGGCGTTGTTTATACCGGAATTGCTACCCCAGGAAAGCGCCGAGGTGGTGATTACCGAAGATAAAAAACAGTTTGCCCGCGCGCAAGTAAAACGACGTTTAAACGACAGCCCACAGCGTGAAGTGCCACGTTGCCCGCATTTTGGCGTGTGCGGCGGTTGCCAGCAGCAGCATGCCAGCATCTCATTGCAGCAGCGTAGCAAAAGCGCGGCGTTGTCGCGTTTAATGAAATGTGAGGTGTCGGATGTTATAGCTGATGCCCCGTGGGGCTATCGTCGTCGCGCACGTTTGAGTCTGAACTATCGGCCAAAAGAACAAAAATTGCAGATGGGGTTTCGCAAATCCGGTTCCAGCGACATTATCGATGTCAAACAATGCCCTATTTTGGTGCCCCAGCTTGAGGCGTTATTGCCCCATCTCAGAGCGTGTCTGGAAAGTCTGCAAGGGTTACGCCATCTAGGCCATGTTGAGCTGGTACAGGCGGGAAGCGGAACCCTGATGATTTTGCGCCACACGGCGCCATTGAGTGCTGCGGATAAAGAAAAACTGGAATGCTTTTCGCATTCTCAGGGGCTGTCTTTGTTTCTGGCCCCGCAAAGCGAGATACTGGAATCAATATCAGAAGAATCGCCCTGGTATGATTCAAATGGACTACGGTTAACCTTCAGCCCGCGCGATTTTATTCAGGTCAATGAAGGGGTAAACCAACAAATGGTCGCCCGTGCGCTGGAATGGCTGGATGTGCAACCTGAAGATCGTGTACTCGATCTGTTCTGTGGAATGGGAAATTTTACCCTACCGCTGGCAACTCGGGCAGCAAGCGTGGTTGGCGTGGAAGGTGTTCCGGCGTTGGTGGAAAAAGGCCGAGAAAACGCGCTGAATAACGGATTACACAATGTGACATTCTTTCATGAAAACCTTGAGGAAGATGTTACCCGACAGCCGTGGGCGAAAAACGGATTTGACAAAGTATTGCTTGATCCTGCGCGTGCGGGGGCTGCAGGTGTGATGCAACATATTATAAAATTAGAACCTATACGCGTTGTTTATGTATCCTGTAACCCAGCAACGCTGGCTCGTGACAGCGATGCTTTGCTCAACGCTGGATACGCCATACGGCGACTGGCGATGCTCGATATGTTTCCGCACACTGGACACCTGGAATCAATGGTCCTGTTTGAGCGTTTGTAATGAATTTTGTACCCATTGGATTTCGGGTTGTAATGCAGCATGAAAGACAATGGGTAGGGCTTGTCGACTTCGACAGGCCTGGCCCCTTAAGGAGAGGACAATGGTTGCGGTAAGAAGTGCACATATAAATAAAGCTGGTGAGTTTGATCCAAAGAAATGGATCGCGAGTCTGGGGATCTCCAGCCAGCAGTCGTGTGAACGCTTAGCCGAAACCTGGGCGTACTGCCTCCAGCAGACACAGGGGCATCCGGATGCGGATCTGCTGCTGTGGCGTGGCGTGGAGATGGTAGAAATTCTCTCCATGTTGAGCATGGATATCGACACGCTGCGTGCAGCAATGCTGTTCCCTCTGGCTGATGCCAACGTGGTCAGTGAAGACATCCTGCGCGAGAGCGTGGGCAAATCCATTGTTCATCTTATCCACGGTGTGCGTGATATGGCGGCAATACGCCAGCTTAAAGCCACGCATACCGATTCAGTTTCTTCCGAGCAGGTCGATAACGTCCGCCGTATGCTGCTGGCAATGGTAGATGACTTCCGCTGTGTGGTCATCAAGCTGGCAGAGCGGATTGCCCATCTGCGTGAAGTGAAAGACGCGCCGGAAGATGAACGCGTTCTGGCGGCAAAAGAGTGCACCAATATCTATGCACCGCTGGCCAACCGTTTGGGAATCGGGCAATTAAAATGGGAGCTGGAAGATTATTGCTTCCGTTATCTGCACCCGGCTGAATACAAACGCATAGCCAAGCTGCTGCATGAACGTCGTATCGACAGGGAACATTACATTGATGAGTTCGTCGGTCATTTGCGCTCAGAGATGAAAACGGAAGGCGTCAAAGCCGAAGTGTATGGACGTCCGAAGCATATCTACAGCATCTGGCGCAAAATGCAGAAAAAGCAGTTGGCCTTCGATGAACTGTTCGATGTACGCGCAGTGCGTATCGTGGCAGAGCGTTTACAGGACTGCTATGCCGCACTCGGGATAGTACATACTCACTATCGCCATCTGCCGGATGAGTTCGATGATTACGTTGCTAATCCGAAACCCAATGGCTACCAGTCAATCCATACGGTTGTACTGGGGCCGGGCGGGAAAACCATCGAAATTCAGATCCGTACCAAACAGATGCACGAAGATGCCGAACTGGGCGTCGCGGCGCACTGGAAGTACAAGGAGGGCACCGCTTCAGGCGCGGCGCGTTCTGGTCATGAAGATCGCATTGCGTGGCTGCGTAAGCTGATTGCCTGGCAGGAAGAGATGGCGGATTCCGGTGAAATGCTGGATGAAGTCCGTAGCCAGGTCTTTGATGACCGCGTGTACGTCTTTACGCCAAAAGGGGACGTTGTAGACTTACCTGCGGGCTCCACGCCGCTCGATTTTGCTTACCACATTCATAGCGATGTGGGGCATCGTTGCATTGGCGCGAAAATTGGTGGGCGCATCGTACCGTTTACTTACCAGCTGCAGATGGGCGATCAAATTGAAATTATCACCCAGAAACAGCCAAACCCAAGCCGCGACTGGCTGAATCCTAACCTTGGCTACGTAACCACCAGTCGTGGGCGTTCGAAGATCCACGCCTGGTTCCGTAAACAGGACCGCGACAAAAACATCCTTGCTGGTCGCCAGATCCTCGACGATGAGCTGGCGCATTTAGGTATCAGCCTGAAAGAGGCGGAAAAACACCTGCTACCGCGCTACAGCTTCAATGAGCTGGACGAGTTGCTGGCGGCGATTGGCGGAGGAGACATCCGCCTCAACCAAATGGTGAACTTCCTGCAGGCGCAGTTTAATAAGCCAAGCGCTGCCGAACAGGATGCCGCCGCGCTGAAACAGCTTCAGCAGAAAACGCAAGCACCGCAGAGCCGTCGTAAAGACGACGGTCGTGTGGTGGTGGAAGGGGTAGGTAACCTGATGCACCACATCGCCCGCTGCTGCCAGCCGATTCCTGGCGATGAGATTGTCGGGTTTATTACCCAGGGACGCGGTATTTCCGTGCACCGGGCGGATTGTGAACAGCTGGCTGAGCTGCGCTCCCATGCGCCGGAACGTATTGTTGATGCAGTCTGGGGCGAAAGCTACTCGGCAGGGTATTCGCTGGTGGTTCGCGTCCAGGCCAACGATCGCAGCGGCTTGTTACGTGATATCACTACGATTCTCGCCAACGAGAAGGTGAACGTGCTGGGCGTTGCCAGCCGAAGTGATACCAAACAACAGCTGGCCACCATCGATATGACCATCGAAATTTATAACCTGCAGGTGCTCGGGCGCGTGCTCGGCAAGCTGAACCAGGTACCGGATGTGATCGACGCACGTCGCTTGCACGGTAATTAATTATTTTGTAGGCCGGATAACCTTGTAGGCCTGATAAGACGCGTTAGCGTTGCCATCAGGCATTGCTATGTTGCCGGATGTCGGTTGTCGCCTTATTCGGTCTACTGTATTGAAATTTCAGGACATTCCAATGAATCAAATCGACCGACTGCTCGGTATTATGCAGCGCCTGCGCGACCCGGAGAACGGCTGTCCGTGGGACAAAGAGCAGACATTCTCCACTATTGCCCCTTACACCCTCGAAGAAACCTATGAAGTGCTGGACGCGATTGCGCGTGAAGACTTTGACGACCTGCGCGGAGAGCTGGGCGACCTGCTGTTCCAGGTTGTGTTTTACGCCCAGATGGCGCAGGAAGAAGGACGCTTCAACTTTGATGATATTTGTGCTGCGATAAGCGATAAACTTGAACGCCGTCATCCACATGTTTTTGCTGATGTTTCTGCCAGTAACAGTACTGAGGTTTTGACCCGTTGGGAAAAAATCAAAAGTGAAGAACGCGCCCAGAAGGCACAGCATTCCGCACTCGACGATATTCCCCGCAGTTTACCGGCATTAATGCGCGCCCAAAAAATCCAGAAACGCTGCTCAAATGTTGGCTTCGACTGGAAAACGTTAGGACCGGTTGTCGACAAGGTTTACGAAGAGATCGACGAAGTCATGTTTGAGGCTAAGCAGGCTGTTGTCGACCAGGCTAAACTGGAGGAGGAAATGGGCGATCTGCTGTTTGCTACGGTTAATATGGCCCGGCATTTAGGCACTAAAGCAGAGACCGCATTGCAGAAAGCGAACGAGAAGTTTGAGCGGCGTTTTCGTGAAGTTGAGCGAATTGTGGCTTCGCGCGGTCTGGAAATGACTGGTGTTGATCTGGAAACTATGGAAGAAGTCTGGCAACAGGTAAAACGGCAGGAAATTGATCTCTAAGGGATTTCGTCGGTCAAGGGCGATTTGTGTGATTTTTTAAATAACAAGCGCTTGATTTACGTCAAAAACATTTACCCAAAAGAGGCTATTTTCTCTTCCCGTTATGTTGATGAAACACCTTGTATACTGCCTCTTCGAGTTATTCGAGTCGCAACAAGGCGGCGACTGAAAGAATCCCCAGGAACATAGAAATGCTATGTGACTGGGGTGAGTGAAGGAAGCCAACACCGGTGCGGCTTGAAGAACGAAGGAGAGGGGATAATGAAAGTTTGTGGCGCTCGTCATGTTCGGGTATACTACTTTCCCGTCTTGGTAATTCCATCGTTTCACCCTAACTTCTCAGGTCCAGCATGACAACGAACTATATTTTTGTGACCGGCGGGGTCGTATCCTCTCTGGGAAAAGGCATTGCCGCAGCCTCCCTGGCAGCCATTCTTGAAGCCCGTGGCCTCAATGTAACCATGATGAAACTGGATCCGTACATCAACGTCGATCCAGGTACTATGAGCCCAATCCAACACGGGGAAGTGTTCGTTACCGAAGACGGCGCTGAAACCGACCTGGACCTGGGTCACTATGAGCGTTTCATTCGTACCAAAATGAGCCGCCGCAACAACTTCACTACGGGTCGTATCTACTCCGACGTTCTGCGTAAAGAGCGCCGTGGCGACTACCTGGGCGCAACAGTTCAGGTTATCCCGCACATCACGAATGCCATTAAAGAGCGCGTTCTGGAAGGCGGTGAAGGTCATGATGTTGTTCTGGTCGAAATCGGCGGAACCGTTGGGGATATCGAATCTCTGCCGTTCCTTGAAGCGATTCGCCAGATGGCCGTAGAAATTGGCCGTGAGCACACGCTGTTTATGCATCTGACGCTGGTTCCTTACATGGCGGCGGCAGGTGAAGTCAAAACTAAACCGACTCAGCACTCTGTAAAAGAGCTGCTTTCTATCGGTATTCAGCCAGATATCCTGATTTGCCGCTCCGATCGCGCAGTTCCGGCTAATGAACGTGCAAAAATTGCATTGTTCTGTAACGTTCCGGAAAAAGCGGTGATTTCTCTGAAAGATGTCGATTCCATCTATAAAATCCCGGGCCTGTTGAAATCTCAGGGCCTTGACGATTATATTTGTAAACGATTCAGCTTGAACTGTCCGGAAGCTAATCTGTCAGAATGGGAACAGGTTATCTACGAAGAAGCGAATCCGGCAGGCGAAGTGACTATCGGTATGGTCGGCAAGTACATTGAACTGCCGGATGCCTATAAGTCAGTTATCGAAGCGCTGAAGCACGGTGGTCTGAAGAATCGTGTCACCGTCAACATCAAGCTGATCGATTCGCAAGATGTCGAAACGCGTGGCGTTGAGATCCTGAAAGGTCTTGATGCAATCCTGATCCCGGGCGGCTTCGGCTACCGCGGTGTTGAAGGTAAAATCGCGACGGCGCGCTTTGCGCGTGAGAACAATATTCCTTATCTGGGCATTTGCCTGGGTATGCAGGTTGCGTTGATTGAGTTTGCACGTAACGTAGTGGGCATGGACAACGCCAACTCCACGGAATTTGTGCCAGACTGTAAGTACCCGGTGGTGGCCCTGATTACCGAATGGCGCGATGAAGACGGCAACGTCGAAGTCCGTACCGAGAAGAGCGATCTGGGCGGCACAATGCGCCTTGGCGCGCAGCAGTGTCAGTTGAGCGACGATAGCCTGGTTCGTCAGCTGTACGGCGCGCCGACAATTGTTGAACGCCATCGCCACCGTTACGAAGTCAACAATATGCTGTTGAAACAGATTGAAGCTGCGGGTCTGCGTATTGCAGGCCGTTCCGGTGATGATCAGTTGGTCGAGATCATTGAGGTACCGAATCATCCGTGGTTCGTGGCCTGTCAGTTCCACCCGGAATTTACTTCCACGCCACGTGATGGGCACCCGCTGTTTGCCGGCTTTGTGAAAGCCGCCAGTGAACATCAGAAGCGTCAGGCGAAGTAAGAAGTAAATAAGTTAGAACGGCAATGCACCCATTAGGGTGCATTGTTTGTCTGGAGTTTTAGTTTAACTTGTACTGAGGAAAATCTAATGTCCAAAATCGTTAAAATCATCGGTCGTGAAATCATCGACTCCCGTGGTAACCCGACTGTTGAAGCCGAAGTACACCTGGAAGGTGGTTTCGTTGGTATGGCAGCAGCTCCGTCAGGTGCTTCTACTGGTTCCCGCGAAGCACTGGAACTGCGCGATGGCGACAAATCCCGTTTCATGGGTAAAGGCGTACTGAAAGCTGTTGCAGCTGTTAACGGCCCAATTGCTCAGGCTCTGCTGGGTAAAGATGCTAAAGATCAGGCTGGCATCGACAAGATCATGATCGATCTGGACGGTACTGAAAACAAATCCAACTTCGGTGCAAACGCCATCCTGGCTGTGTCCCTGGCTAACGCCAAAGCGGCAGCTGCTGCAAAAGGCCTGCCGCTGTATGCACACATCGCTGAACTGAACGGTACTCCGGGTAAATACTCCATGCCGGTTCCGATGATGAACATCATCAACGGTGGTGAGCACGCTGACAACAACGTCGACATCCAGGAATTCATGATTCAGCCGGTTGGCGCTAAGACTCTGAAAGAAGCCGTTCGTATGGGTTCTGAAGTGTTCCACAACCTGGCTAAAGTTCTGAAAGCTAAAGGTATGAACACTGCAGTTGGTGACGAAGGTGGCTACGCGCCGAACCTGGGTTCCAACGCTGAAGCTCTGGCTGTAATCGCTGAAGCGGTTAAAGCAGCTGGCTACGAGCTGGGCAAAGACATCACCCTGGCGATGGACTGTGCAGCTTCTGAATTCTACAAAGACGGTAAATACGTTCTGGCTGGCGAAGGCAACAAAGCATTCACCTCCGAAGAATTCACTCACTTCCTGGAAGAACTGACCAAACAGTACCCGATCGTATCCATCGAAGATGGTCTGGACGAGTCTGACTGGGACGGTTTCGCATACCAGACTAAAGTACTGGGCGACAAAATCCAGCTGGTTGGTGACGATCTGTTCGTAACTAACACCAAGATCCTGAAAGAAGGCATCGAAAAAGGCATCGTTAACTCCATCCTGATCAAATTCAACCAGATCGGTTCTCTGACCGAAACTCTGGCTGCGATCAAAATGGCGAAAGACGCTGGCTACACCGCTGTCATCTCTCACCGTTCTGGCGAAACTGAAGACGCTACCATCGCTGACCTGGCTGTTGGTACCGCTGCAGGCCAGATCAAAACTGGTTCTATGAGCCGTTCTGACCGCGTTGCTAAGTACAACCAGCTGATTCGTATCGAAGAAGCTCTGGGTGAACAAGCACCGTACAACGGTCGTAAAGAGATCAAAGGTCAGGCGTAATCCTGTTCTTTAACTCTTAACGTAAAAACCCGCTGCGGCGGGTTTTTTTTATGCTCTTAAAGCAGTAGAGGAAGGGTTGCGCTGGCGGTTTGCTGGCTCACATCACTGTACTTTTCATCCAGAGCAATCAGCGACGTAGTCAGTAGTTCTACCAACAGCATCACTCCCACCTTGGCGTTTAGCGCGCCAGCACTCAACGGACCTTCTGGTTTGGCTGCGACCAGTTGAATATCGCTCAGCGAAGCTAACGGGCTGCGCGGCGTATTACTTAACGCCAGTACGCGCACGCCTTGCTTACGCGCCAGTTTAACGACATGCAGTAGATCGCGCGTCGAGCCTGAACTGGAAATCGCTACCACCAGCGAGTCTTTGTTAAGCGTTGTGGCGTTCATGGCTGCACGATGCATGTCACTGAACAATTGTGCAGGTTTGCCGAGGCGCAGGAGTTTGTAATGTAAATACTCACCCAGAATAGCGCTGGCCGCTACGCCATAAATCTGTACCGACTGGGCCTGATGCAGTGCCAAAGCGGCGGATTCCAGTAATGTCCTGTCGAGTAATTTTGCTGTGTCCTGCAGTGCTTGTACGGATTCATTGACCACATTGTCAATTTCATCCCCGCTGTGCTCTACCGGCTGTCCTTGCTGGAGATCGAGTGCCAGCGCCATTTTGAATTCGTTATAACCCTTACACCCAAGTGCGCGGCACAGACGTGTGACGCTCGCCTCGCTGGTGTCGCTTTCACGCGCCAGTTCGGTAATCGTCAGGTAGACAACTTTTGCCGGATCGCTGAGCACAAACTCTCCCAGCTTCTGCTGTGTTCGGCTATATCCGTCAACGCCCTGGCGCAATCTCAGCAGCAGGTTTTCATTTTCTGACATGCAAAATCCTTAATGCGTTTATCTGTTGATAGTGTGGCGGAAAGCAGGGGAGAGATGCCAGTCATTTTAAAAAAGTATGATCGGCTTCCTGGATTTTGATGATAATTTTCATTTTATATATTAAATATGGTAAAAATTTTCATCATTAATCGGGGAGATGAAAAAATGATGCAAATGTTTAGCGGCGCTTCATCGGGCGCATGGTTCGAAAAGGCACAGCGGTTCGGCAAATCGTTCATGCTGCCGATTGCGGTACTGCCCGCTGCGGGGCTGTTGTTAGGGATTGGCGGCGCGCTGTCGAATCCAAACACATTGACTGCTTATCCGTTTTTGGACGTTGACTGGTTACAGGCAATCTTCACGATCATGACCAGCGCAGGTTCTATTGTGTTTGCCAACCTGTCGGTGCTCTTTGCGGTAGGTGTCGCAGTGGGACTGGCGAAAACGGATAAAGGCACCGCCGGGCTTGCGGCATTGCTGGCATTTCTGGTGATGAACGCCACCATCAACGCTTTATTGACGCTCAACGGAACGCTGGCACACGAGAATCCCGGTGCCGTAGGCCAGGGGATGACGCTGGGTATTCAGACACTGGAAACGGGTGTGTTCGGTGGGGTGGTGATTGGGCTTGTCACCTGCGCGCTGCATAGCCGTTTCAATAAAGTCTCATTACCTCAGTTCCTTGGTTTCTTCAGCGGTTCGCGCTTTGTACCGATTATTAGCTCCCTTGCCGCGATTGTCGTGGGTGCGGTCATGACGGTGGTTTGGCCGCATTTCCAGAAACTCATTTTTGGACTGGGTGCTCTGGTGGATGCGACAGGCTATCTGGGGACGCTGTTGTACGGCTTCATCCTGCGTATGCTTGGCCCACTGGGTTTACACCATATCTTTTATTTGCCGTTCTGGACGACAGCGCTTGGCGGTAGTGAAATCGTCAACGGCCAGTTAGTTGAAGGTACGCAGCGTATTTTCTTCGCGCAACTTGCCGATCCGAATACGCAGCAGTTCTATGCGGGCACCTCGCGCTTTATGTCCGGGCGCTTCATCACCATGATGTTTGGCCTGCTTGGCGCATGTCTGGCGATGTACCACACCGCCAAGCCTGAGAACAGAAAACTTGTCGCTGGTCTGCTGTTGTCAGCGGCCCTGACCTCTTTCCTGACAGGCATCACTGAGCCTATCGAGTTCTCCTTCCTGTTTGTCGCACCCGTGTTATACGTCATTCACGCCTTCTTCGATGGGCTGGCGTTTATGATGGCGCATATTTTACATATCACCATCGGGCAAACCTTTTCGGGTGGGCTTATCGATTTCCTCCTTTTCGGCGTGCTACAGGGGGAAGCTAAAACCAACTGGATGTACGTCCCCATGGTGGGGATCCCGTGGTTCTTCCTTTACTACTTCACCTTCCGCTATTTGATTAACCGCTTTAACTGGTTGACACCAGGTCGTGAAAACGCAGCGCCGACTGAATCCGGCCTGCCGCAAAGTGAGCGTGCTGCGGCCGTAATTACTGGGCTGGGAGGCAAAGAGAATCTGGAAGAGGTGGATTGTTGTGCCACACGCCTGCGCGTGACGGTGAAAGAGAGCAGCAAGGTTGATGAAGCGGCACTGAAAGCGACCGGAGCGCGTGGCGTAATTATTCGCGGCAACGGGGTTCAGGTGATTTATGGCCCGCATGTCACCATCATTAAAAACGAAGTCGAAGAGATCTTATCGTAATGAAAACTGTACTGGATTCCCTGAAAGGTAAATTAATCGTCTCCTGCCAGGCGCTGGAAAATGAGCCCCTGCACAGCCCGTTTATTATGTCACGTATGGCGCTGGCGGCAGCGCAGGGCGGTGCGGTAGGTATTCGTGCAAACAGCGTGGTGGACATTCGCGCGATCAAAGAGAGCGTCTCCCTGCCGGTGATTGGGATTATCAAGCGTGATTATCCGGGTAGCGATGTGTTTATCACGGCCACTTTACAGGAAGTCGATGAACTGATGACCGTTGAGCCGGAAATTATTGCTCTGGATGCGACAGCGCGCCCGCGCCCCGGTGGGCAAACGCTGGAAGAACTGGTCACGCAGATCCGCGCTCGCTATCCGTCCGTACTGCTGATGGCGGATATTGCCACCGTAGACGAAGCGGTGACCGCTGAGCGCCTGGGTTTTGACTGTGTGGGCACTACGCTCTACGGTTATACCGCTGACACTGCCGGGCATGTGCTGGCGGAAAACGACTGCGGTTTTTTACGTGATGTGTTGGCTGCAGTTAGCGTACCGGTTGTGGCAGAAGGAAACGTCGATACTCCGGAACGTGCTGCACGATGCCTGGCATTAGGCGCCCATACCGTGGTGGTTGGTGGGGCTATCACCCGTCCGCAGCAGATAACGGCACGCTTTGTCGCAGCGATCGCCTCGTAAAGCATCGATGGGGCATGATACTTTGGCGGGGATCTGCGATAATTATCGTTTATCCCCATATTGAGAGCGCTATGCAGTACCCGATTAACGAGATGTTCCAGACCCTGCAAGGTGAGGGTTACTTTACCGGCGTCCCCGCCATTTTTATTCGTTTACAGGGATGCCCGGTTGGCTGTGCCTGGTGCGATACCAAACACACCTGGGATAAGCTTGAGGATCGGGAAGTCTCCCTGTACAGCATCCTGGCCAAGACCAAAGAAAGCGATAAATGGGGTGCTGCGAGCAGCGAAGATCTGCTGGCGGTCATTTCGCGTCAGGGCTATACCGCCCGTCACGTGGTGATCACCGGTGGTGAGCCCTGCATTCATGACCTGATGCCGCTGACTGACCTGCTGGAAAAGAACGGTTTTAGCTGCCAGATTGAGACCAGCGGCACGCACGAAGTACGCTGTACGCCGAATACCTGGGTGACCGTATCGCCGAAGGTGAATATGCGCGGTGGCTATGATGTGCTGTCACAGGCGCTGGAGCGCGCGAATGAAATCAAGCATCCGGTTGGCCGTGTCCGCGATATTGAAGCACTGGATGAACTGCTGGCGACGTTGAGTGACGACAAACCGCGAATCATCGCCTTACAGCCAATCAGCCAGAAAGAAGATGCGACGCGTTTGTGCATTGATACCTGTATTGCGCGTAACTGGCGTCTGTCGATGCAGACCCATAAGTATCTGAATATTGCCTGATAACTTTGCCGGGGGCGTTTCGCTTACCCGGCCATAGTTTATTGCTCAATGCAGGCCGGAGAAGATGCGTTGCCATCCGGCAAGCCTACAATCACTCGCCGCGATAAACGCAGCCCGCTGTGCAGGTTTCTTTCACCATTACAGCACTCAGCAGAGGGACCACAGGTTTAACCTGATCCCAAATCCATTTGGCCAGCACTTCGCTGGTTGGATTTTCTAAGCCAGGAATATCGTTCAAATAGTAGTGATCGAGTCTGTCGTAAGTCGGCTTAAACGCGGCTTTTAACTCAGCAAAATCCATGATCCAACCGGTATGCGGATCGACTTCACCGGTAATTTCAAGACGCACCATAAATGAGTGACCATGCAGACGGCCACACTTATGCCCTTCCGGTACATGCGGCAGGTGGTGAGCGGCTTCGAAGGTGAAATCTTTAAACAAGGTGGTGGACATTATTTACTCTCAAGAATGCGAAAAACCGCGGTAGGGTACCGTAAAGAGGATATTTTATCATTATTTATACACGTCATTCTTTAAGCTGCTTCTTTGTTGGCTGCCTTTGCTCGCCCCAGTCACTTACTCATGTAAGCTCCCGGGGACTTGCTCAGTTGCCGCCTCGATGCATCTTAAATTATTTTGTGTATAAAAGGATGCTCAGCACCAAAGCTACATATTCATACAATCAATATTGATTAATTGTTTATATATCAAATGTTTATATAATCTGTTTTGCTGTTAATAACTATAACTAAAACAGGTTAGTCCATTTGGTTATTTGTTATTTCCATCCCTTCTTTAATTGTTACTATCCCCGCCGTTAACCTTATCTTCAGTTTGGGTTTTATTGCTGAAATCCGCTTTGCTTACTGGAACATGACAACGCATGACGACACAGGCCCCACCTTCCGCTTTGCTACCGCTAAACCCGGAGCAACTGGCACGCCTTCAGGCGGCCACGACCGATTTCACTCCCGCACAGCTTGCGTGGGTTTCTGGCTATTTTTGGGGCGTGCTGAATCAGCAGCCTGGCAGCAATGTGGTGGCGACTGCGCCTGTCGCTGAAATGCCTGGCATTACGCTTATCTCCGCCTCGCAAACTGGTAATGCGCGTCGTGTGGCGGAAGCCCTGCGCGATGATCTGATCGCCGCGAAGCTCAACGTCACTCTCATCAACGCTGGCGACTATAAATTCAAACAAATCGCCAATGAAAAACTGCTGATCGTGGTGGCGTCGACGCAAGGGGAAGGTGAACCGGCGGAAGAAGCCGTGGCGTTGCATAAATTCCTGTTCTCGAAAAAAGCGCCGAAGCTTGATAACACCGCTTTTGCCGTATTTGGTCTTGGCGATACCTCTTATGAGTTTTTCTGCCAGGCAGGAAAAGACTTCGATGCGAAACTGACTGAGCTGGGCGGTGAACGTCTGCTCGACCGCGTCGACGCCGACGTCGAATACCAGACCGCCGCCGCGCAGTGGCGTGCTCGTCTGGTTGATGTCCTGAAAGCGCGTGCGCCTGCGGCACCGTCTGTGCAAGTTGCCGCCAGCGGTGCAGTAAATGAAGTACACACCAGCCCATACACCAAAGAAGCGCCGCTAACGGCGTCCCTTGCGGTGAATCAGAAAATTACCGGCCGCGACTCTGAAAAAGATGTGCGCCATATTGAAATTGATTTAGGCGATTCCGGACTGCGTTATCAGCCGGGCGATGCGCTGGGCGTCTGGTATCAGAATGACCCGGCTCTGGTTAAAGAGCTGGTTGAACTGCTGTGGCTGAAAGGTGATGAGCCGGTCACGGTTGAAGGCAAAACCCTGTCGCTCGCTGAAGCGTTGCAGTGGCATTTCGAGCTGACGGTTAACACCGGCAATATCGTAGAAAACTATGCCACCTTAACCCGCAGCGAAACTTTGCTGCCGTTAGTGGGTGACAAAGCACAGTTGCAGCATTACGCCTCAACCACGCCCATCGTCGATATGGTGCGCTTCTCTCCGGCGCAACTGGATGCTCAGGCGTTAGTTGATCTTCTGCGTCCGCTGACGCCGCGTTTGTACTCCATTGCTTCTTCTCAGGCGGAAGTGGAAAGCGAAGTGCACGTCACCGTGGGCGTGGTGCGTTATGAGATAGAAGGTCGCGCCCGTGCTGGTGGTGCTTCCAGTTTCCTCGCCGACCGCGTGGAAGAAGAAGGTGAAGTTCGCGTGTTCATTGAACACAACGACAACTTTCGTCTGCCTGCGAACCCACAGACGCCGGTAATTATGATTGGACCGGGTACGGGGATTGCGCCGTTCCGTGCATTCATGCAGCAACGTGCGGCTGACGGAGCCGAAGGCAAAAACTGGCTGTTTTTTGGTAACCCACACTTTACCGAAGATTTCCTGTATCAGGTGGAATGGCAGCGTTACGTCAAAGAGGGCGTACTGAGCCGTATCGATCTCGCCTGGTCCCGCGATCAAAAAGAAAAAGTCTACGTACAAGATAAACTGCGCCAACAGGGCGCGGAACTGTGGCGCTGGATTAACGACGGTGCGCACATTTATGTCTGCGGCGACGCCAATCGCATGGCGAAAGACGTTGAGCAGGCGTTGTTGGAAGTGATTGCCGAATTCGGTGGTATGGATATCGAAGCGGCGGATGAATTTTTAAGTGAGCTGCGCATTGAGCGCCGTTATCAGCGAGATGTCTACTAATGAGCGAAAAACATCCAGGACCATTGGTGGTCGAAGGCAAACTGTCCGACGCTGAGCGTATGAAGCTGGAAAGCAACTATCTGCGCGGTACCATTGCCGAAGATTTAAACGACGGCCTGACCGGCGGATTTAAAGGCGACAACTTCCTGCTGATCCGTTTTCACGGTATGTACCAGCAGGACGACCGCGATATCCGCGCCGAACGTGCCGAGCAAAAGCTGGAGCCGCGTCACGCGATGCTGCTGCGCTGTCGTCTGCCGGGTGGGGTGATCACCACCAAACAGTGGCAGGCGATCGACAAGTTCGCCCATGACAACACCATTTACGGCAGCATTCGTCTGACCAACCGTCAGACCTTCCAGTTTCACGGCATTCTGAAGAAGAACGTTAAGCCGGTACACCAGATGCTGCACTCCGTCGGCCTGGACGCGCTGGCGACCGCCAACGACATGAACCGTAACGTGCTGTGCACCTCGAATCCGTATGAATCTGAGCTGCATGCCGAAGCCTATGAATGGGCGAAGAAAATTTCCGAGCACCTGTTGCCGCGCACCCGCGCCTATGCAGAGATCTGGCTCGATCAGGAAAAAGTCGCGACCACCGACGAAGAGCCGATCCTCGGTCAAACCTATCTGCCGCGTAAGTTTAAAACCACCGTCGTGATCCCACCGCAGAATGACATCGATCTGCACGCCAACGACATGAACTTCGTGGCGATTGCGGAAAACGGCAAGCTGGTGGGCTTTAACCTGCTGGTGGGCGGTGGTTTATCGATTGAGCACGGCAACAAGAAAACCTATGCCCGTACGGCAAGCGAGTTTGGTTATCTGCCGCTTGAGCATACGCTGGCCGTGGCGGAGGCTGTGGTGACCACGCAGCGTGACTGGGGTAACCGTACCGATCGTAAAAACGCGAAAACCAAATACACGCTGGAACGCGTAGGCCTTGAGACCTTTAAAGCTGAAGTTGAGCGCCGGGCGGGGATCAAATTTGAGCCGATCCGTCCGTACGAGTTCACCGGTCGTGGCGATCGTATCGGCTGGGTGAAAGGGATCGACAATAAATGGCATCTGACGTTGTTTATTGAAAACGGACGAATCCTCGATTATCCGGGCCGACCGCTGAAAACCGGTCTGCTTGAGATCGCGAAGATCCACAAAGGTGAGTTCCGCATTACCGCGAACCAGAACCTGATCATTGCCGGTGTTCCTGAGAGTGAAAAGGCGAAGATAGAGAAGATTGCGCAGAAGAGTGGCTTAATGAACGCGGTCACTCCGCAGCGTGAAAACTCGATGGCCTGCGTCTCGTTCCCAACCTGTCCGCTGGCGATGGCGGAAGCCGAGCGCTTCCTGCCAACGTTTATCGACAACATCGACACGCTGATGGCGAAGCACTGCCTGAGTGATGAAAACATTGTCATGCGTGTGACCGGCTGCCCGAACGGTTGTGGTCGTGCGATGCTGGCGGAAGTTGGTCTGGTGGGTAAAGCTCCTGGGCGTTACAACCTCCATTTAGGGGGCAACCGTATCGGAACCCGTATTCCCCGGATGTTTAAAGAGAACATCACCGAGCCGGAAATTCTGGCATCGCTGGATGAACTGATTGGGCGCTGGGCGAAAGAGCGCGAAGCGGGTGAAGGCTTCGGTGACTTTACGGTGCGTGCGGGCATTATTCGCCCGGTGCTCGATCCCGCCCGTGATTTCTGGGAATAATGTGAAATTGACTTATCGGGTCTGCTGAATCGGTAGGCCTGATAAGCGCAGCGCCATCAGGCAAGGCAAACAGTGAGGAACTTATGTCCAAACTCGATCTCAACGCGTTGAACGAACTGCCGAAAGTTGAACGCGTTATGGCGTTGGCACAAACCAACGACCAACTGGAAAAATTGAGCGCCGAGGATCGCGTAGCGTGGGCGCTGGAAAACCTGCCTGGTGAATATGTACTGTCATCAAGTTTTGGTATCCAGGCGGCAGTGAGCCTGCATCTGGTAAATCAGATTCGCCCAGATATCCCGGTGATCCTCACCGATACTGGCTACCTGTTCCCGGAAACCTATCAGTTTATTGATGAGTTAACGGACAAGCTTAAGCTTAATTTGCAAGTCTACCGGGCAAAGGAAAGTGCGGCCTGGCAGGAAGCACGCTACGGCAAACTGTGGGAGCAGGGCGTTGAGGGCATTGAAAAATACAATGACATCAACAAAGTCGAGCCGATGAACCGGGCGCTGCAGGAGCTGAACGCGCAAACCTGGTTTGCCGGTCTGCGTCGAGAGCAATCGGGCAGTCGTGCGCATTTGCCCGTGCTGGCTATCCAGCGCGGCGTGTTTAAAGTTCTCCCAATCATCGACTGGGATAACCGTACGGTTTACCAGTATC
Source organism: Citrobacter sp. Cpo040 (assembly GCF_030332915.1). NCBI lineage: Bacteria > Pseudomonadati > Pseudomonadota > Gammaproteobacteria > Enterobacterales > Enterobacteriaceae > Citrobacter > Citrobacter sp. Cpo040. The sequence continues at coordinate 274,552 of NZ_JAOWGX010000037.1, read as the reverse complement.
TGCAAAAACACGGTTTGAAATACCATCCGTTGTGGGATCAGGGCTATCTGTCGGTAGGCGATACCCACACCACCCGCAAATGGGAGCCGGGTATGGCGGAAGAAGAGACGCGCTTCTTCGGATTGAAGCGTGAGTGCGGACTGCACGAAGGGTAACAGGAAAGTGGTCCGGTAAGATTTACATCCTACCGGACCACTTCTTCAGGATTTACCCGCTTTTGCCAGTTCTTTTACCAGTGGCAGCATAATGCGTACCACGTCGCGGCTACGGTGCTCTATCCGGCCTGGTAACGCTTTATCAATGTGCTGCTGGTTATCCAGTCGCACATCGTGCCAGCTGTTGCCTGCCGGGAATGAGGCGCTTTTGGCGCGCTGTTGATAGCCATCTTTCTTACCCAGGTTCCAGTTGGTCGCTTCAACTGAAAGAACGGCAATCCCCGCGTTGTCGAAGACCTCTGCATCGTTACAACATCCAGTGCCTTTCGGATAGTCTTTGTTCAGACCTGGATTGGTGCTGGCAACGATACCGCGGCTGTGCGCGATAGCCAGTGCCCGGTCGCGCGTCAGTTTTCGCACCGCTTCCGGGGTTTTCTTACCGCTATTGAAATAGAGCTTATCGCCGACGATCAGGTTATCGAGGTTGATAACCAGCAGCGTGTTTTTCTTCTCGGCGGCGCTCATTCGCTTCAGGATGTTCTCCGCGCCCAGTTTGCCTTCTTCCTCGCCGCTGGTGGCGATAAATCGAATACCGTACTGCGTCGGCACGTTTTTGAGTTTTTCCGCCAGTTCCAGCATTACGCCAACACCTGCGGCGTTGTCATCGATACCTTGCAGGGTTAATCCACCCAGATTGGCATCGGAGTCGGCGTCGCTTTGTGCGGCGTAGGTGTCGAGGTGCGCCATAATAATAATCTGCTGCGGCGCTTTGCCTTCATGTGCAGCAATAACGGTGCTTCCCGTTACGTTATGCCAGTTTTTACGGTTATCTTTGGCGGTATAAACATAACGGCTATTAAACGTCCGAATATCGCTGCTATAACCCATCTGCTGAAATTGTTGACGTATATAATCAGCAGACAACATTTCTGCCGGAGATCCCGTCACGCGGCCTGGGAAAAACGTTGCGATATATCGAGCCTGGGTATTTGCGATATCTCCGGGCTTCGAAGATGTTGCCTGTGCGGGAAGGATGAAGCACGCGCCGAGCGCCATGGCTGCAAGAAGGTGGCGCAATGCGAGAAACATGATGAGTCCTTAAATACCAAGCAGAAATTTTCAGCCGCTAGTATGAAACCGTGATCGAGGTAAAACAATTTCATTTGCTCCTAAATGCCCGAATTCCGGTAGCTTAAGCACTTTTTGATATTTGCTTTTCCGGATCGTTATTCCTTTGAGGAACTACTCATTCCAATTCGTAATTTCATTCGCCCTCTTGCCCTCCCTATAGTCAGGTTATCTGAGCATCGTTAGCAAAATAACGGCATTACATAGGAACGGTTATGGATCAAAAACGACTTACCCACCTGCGGCAACTGGAAGCGGAAAGCATCCATATCATTCGTGAGGTGGCCGCCGAGTTTTCTAATCCGGTGATGATGTATTCCATCGGCAAAGATTCCAGCGTAATGCTGCATCTGGCGCGTAAAGCGTTTTATCCGGGCACGCTGCCGTTCCCATTGCTGCACGTTGATACCGGCTGGAAATTCAGCGAAATGTACGAGTTTCGTGACCGCACGGCGAAAGCCTACGGCTGCGAACTGCTGGTGCATAAAAACCCGGAAGGGGTGGCGATGGGTATCAACCCGTTTGTCCACGGTAGCGCCAAGCATACCGACATTATGAAAACTGAAGGGCTGAAGCAGGCACTGAATAAATACGGTTTCGATGCCGCGTTTGGCGGTGCTCGTCGTGACGAAGAGAAATCGCGTGCCAAAGAGCGTATTTACTCTTTCCGCGATCGTTTTCATCGCTGGGATCCTAAAAATCAGCGCCCGGAGCTGTGGCACAACTACAACGGGCAGATTAACAAAGGCGAAAGTATTCGCGTCTTCCCGCTCTCTAACTGGACTGAACAGGATATCTGGCAGTACATCTGGCTGGAAAATATCGATATCGTGCCGCTGTATCTGGCGGCGGAGCGTCCGGTGCTGGAACGCGACGGCATGCTGATGATGATTGATGACGACAGAATCGATCTGCAACCCGGTGAAGTGATTAAAAAACGCATGGTGCGTTTCCGTACGCTCGGTTGCTGGCCGCTGACAGGCGCGGTGGAGTCGAATGCGCAGACGCTGCCGGAAATCATCGAAGAGATGCTGGTTTCAACCACCAGTGAACGTCAGGGCCGCGTGATTGACCGCGACCAGGCGGGCTCCATGGAGCTGAAGAAACGTCAGGGGTATTTCTAAGGAGCCGCCATGAATACGACACTTGCACAACAAATTGCTAATGAAGGCGGCGTTGAAGCCTGGATGGTTGCCCAGCAACACAAAAGTCTGCTGCGCTTTTTAACCTGCGGTAGCGTGGATGATGGGAAAAGTACCCTGATTGGCCGCCTGCTGCACGACACGCGTCAGATTTATGAAGACCAGCTTTCATCGCTGCACAATGACAGTAAACGTCACGGCACTCAGGGCGAAAAGCTTGATCTGGCGTTATTGGTTGACGGCTTGCAGGCCGAGCGTGAGCAGGGCATCACCATCGACGTGGCGTATCGTTATTTCTCTACCGAGAAGCGTAAATTTATTATTGCGGACACTCCCGGGCATGAGCAGTACACCCGTAACATGGCGACCGGTGCGTCGACCTGCGACCTGGCGATCCTATTGATCGATGCGCGTAAAGGCGTGCTGGATCAGACTCGTCGTCATAGCTTTATCTCCACGCTGCTTGGGATCAAACACCTGGTGGTGGCGATCAACAAAATGGATCTGGTGGACTTTAGCGAAGAGACATTTAACCGCATTCGCGAAGACTATCTTACTTTTGCTGAACAACTGCCGGGCAACCTGGATATCCGGTTTGTGCCGCTCTCTGCGCTGGAAGGCGATAACGTGGCTTCGCAAAGCGCCAGTATGCCGTGGTACAGCGGTCCGACGCTGCTGGAAGTGCTGGAAACCGTTGAGATCCAGCGCATTGTTGATACTCAGCCGATGCGCTTCCCGGTGCAGTATGTGAACCGACCGAATCTGGATTTCCGTGGTTATGCCGGAACGCTGGCCTCCGGTAGCGTGAAGGTTGGACAGCGCGTCAAAGTGTTGCCGTCCGGCGTGGAGTCGAGCGTGGCGCGGATCGTAACCTTTGATGGCGATTTACAGGAAGCGCATGCGGGTGAAGCGATCACCCTGGTGCTGAAAGATGAGATCGATATCAGCCGGGGCGACCTGCTGCTTGATGCCGGTGAAACGCTGCCGACAGTACAAAGCGCTGCAGTTGATGTGGTGTGGATGGCGGAACAACCGTTGTCGCCCGGGCAGAGCTACGACATAAAAGTCGCAGGCAAGAAGACCCGCGCACGCGTTGATAGCGTGCAGTATCAGGTCGATATAAACAACCTGACCCAACGTGACGTTGAAGCGCTGCCGCTGAACGGCATCGGTCTGGTTAATCTGACTTTTGATGAGCCGCTGGTGCTGGATACCTATCAGCAGAATCCGGTTACGGGCGGGCTGATTATCATTGACCGCCTGACTAACGTTACCGTTGGCGCGGGACTGGTGCGTGAGCCAATCGTCCAGGAGCTTGCCACAGCTTCTCAGTTCAGCGCGTTTGAGCTGGAGCTTAATGCACTGGTGCGTCGCCACTTCCCACACTGGGGTGCGCGCGATCTGCTGGGAGGAAAATAATGGCGCTGCATGACGAAAACGTCGTCTGGCATGCCCATCCTGTTACACCGCAACAGCGGGAACAACGCCACGGTCATCGTGGTGTTGTGCTGTGGTTTACCGGGCTGTCAGGTTCCGGTAAATCCACGGTAGCAGGGGCGCTGGAAGAGGCGCTGCATAAGCTAGGGGTGAGCACCTATCTGCTGGATGGCGATAACGTGCGTCACGGTCTGTGTAGCGATCTTGGGTTTAGCGATGCCGATCGTAAGGAGAATATTCGTCGGGTTGGTGAAGTGGCTAACCTAATGGTAGACGCCGGCCTGGTGGTGTTGACTGCGTTTATCTCTCCACATCGCGCCGAGCGAAAAATGGTTCGCGAGCGCGTGGGTGAAGGGCGTTTTATTGAGGTTTTTGTCGATACGCCATTAGCAACGTGCGAAGCTCGCGATCCAAAAGGGCTGTATAAAAAAGCGCGTGCGGGAGAGTTGCGCAATTTCACCGGAATTGACTCGGTTTACGAAGCGCCTGAATCGCCAGAGATTCATCTTGATGGTGAACAATTGGTAACAAATTTGGTTCCTCAATTATTAGACCTGCTGAGGCAGGAAGATATTATCAGATCCTGAGACACCCGAGCTTGCACGCCCGGTCAGTCACGGTCACAGGATTAGATATGCGTAACAGCCATAACATTACTATTACAGAGTCAGATACCTTCGCCGCCGACGACGAAACTACCTGGTCACTCCCAGGAGCCGTGGTCGGTTTTGTCGCGTGGTTGCTGGCGCTGGGATTCCCGTGTCTGATGTATGGCCCTAACACACTGTTTTTCTTCCTCTATACCTGGCCCTTTTTCCTTGCGTTGTTGCCCGTGGCGATTGTCGCGGGTATTGCCCTGCATTCGCTATTGAAGGGGAGATTGCTGCTGAGTATTGCCTGTACCCTGCTGGTGGTTGGCGCAATGTTTGGCGCACTGTTCCTGTGGCTACTGGGTTAGGCATACGTCCTTTCACGCGATCGCCGCTGTTGTTCACTGTCTGGCCATAATTCAAACCGTAACCAACAATGAGATTATGTTCTCCTTACATGGGGTATACGTAACAACGGGCAAATGTGGTACATTTGCCCGCGTTGTCGCGGCATTCCCGTCCGTTGATGTAAAGTTGTCAGCGGAGTTTATGGGATGTTGATGCCGTTTTTCAGGGGGCAGGATGGGTAAACTTACGTTGCTGTTGCTGGCTTTATTAGTCTGGCTACAGTATTCGCTGTGGTTCGGTAAGAACGGCATACATGACTATAGTCGCGTCAACGATGATGTTGCGGCGCAGCAAGCTACAAACGCGAAACTGAAAGCGCGTAACGATCAGCTTTTTGCCGAAATTGACGATCTCAATGGCGGGCAAGAGGCTATCGAAGAGCGCGCGCGTAACGAACTCAGTATGACTAAGCCAGGCGAAACCTTTTATCGTCTGGTGCCTGACGCGTCTAAACGCGCTCAGACTGCAGGGCAAAACAATCGATAAACCGTCCAGGGATTTAACATGGCAGCCACTTTAATGGACGTTTGCGCCGTGGTGCCGGCTGCCGGGTTTGGCCGCCGAATGCAAACAGAGTGTCCTAAGCAGTACCTCTCTATTGGCAATAAAACCATTCTCGAACACTCGGTTGATGCGCTGCTGGCTCATCCCCGGGTGACGCGAGTCGTCATCGCTATTAGCCCAGGCGACAGTCGTTTTGCCCAACTTCCACTCGCAGCGCACCCGCAAATTACCGTGGTGGATGGTGGCAATGAGCGTGCCGATTCTGTCCTTGCTGGTTTGCAAGCCGCAGGTGAGGCCAGTTGGGTTCTGGTGCATGATGCCGCGCGTCCGTGTCTGCATCAGGAAGATTTATCTCGTTTGCTGGCAATAAGTGAAACCAGCCGCATCGGCGGGATCCTTGCTGCGCCGGTGCGCGACACGATGAAACGCGCGGAGCCGGGCCGAACAGACATCGCCCATACGGTCGATCGCACCGATTTATGGCATGCGTTGACGCCGCAGTTTTTCCCTCGCGAGCTGTTGCATGACTGTCTGACCCGTGCGCTAAACGAAGGCGCAACCATTACGGATGAAGCCTCGGCGCTGGAATATTGCGGTTTTCATCCGCTGCTGGTCGAAGGACGCGCTGACAACATCAAAGTCACCCGCCCGGAAGATCTGGCGCTGGCGGAATTTTATCTGACCCGAACTATCTAGTTACATCATTCTTCAGGCTGCCTGGAGGATGTTGTGTATATCAGGAGAAGGCATAATGCGAATTGGACACGGTTTCGACGTACACGCTTTTGGCGGAGTTGGCCCAATTATCATTGGTGGTGTGCGCATCCCGTATGAAAAAGGATTGCTGGCGCATTCTGATGGCGACGTGGCGTTACACGCGTTAACCGATGCACTGCTGGGCGCGGCTGCGCTGGGGGATATCGGTAAACTCTTCCCGGACACCGACCCGGCCTTTAAAGGTGCAGATAGTCGTGAATTATTGCGTGAAGCCTGGCGGCGTATTCAGGCCAAAGGCTATACGCTTGGTAATGTGGATGTGACGATTATTGCTCAGGCGCCGAAGATGCTGCCGCACATTCCGCAAATGCGCGTGTTTATTGCCGAAGATCTCGGCTGCCATATGGATGATGTTAACGTGAAAGCGACCACCACGGAAAAACTCGGTTTTACCGGGCGTGGGGAAGGGATTGCCTGTGAAGCGGTGGCGTTACTCATTAAGGCAACAAAATGACTGCGTTTGAAGATCTGACGTATCTCCACGGCAAACCACAAGGCCATGGCGTTCTGAAAGCGAATCCGGAAGACTTTGTCGTCGTCGAAGATTTAGGCTTCGAACCGGATGGCGAAGGTGAGCACATTTTGGTGCGTATCCTGAAAAACGGCTGTAATACCCGTTTTGTGGCTGACGCGCTGGCGAAGTTCCTGAAAATTCACGCCCGTGAAGTGAGCTTTGCTGGCCAGAAAGACAAGCATGCAGTCACGGAACAGTGGCTGTGCGCGCGCGTGCCGGGCAATGCAATGCCTGATTTAAGCAAATTTGAACTCGAAGGCTGTAAAGTGCTGGAGTACGCGCGCCACAAGCGTAAGCTGCGTTTAGGGGCGCTGAAAGGTAACGAATTTACGCTGGTGCTGCGTGAAGTGAGCCAGCGAAATGACGTTGAAGCGCGTTTGCAGGCGATTAGCGAGCGCGGCGTACCGAACTATTTTGGCGCTCAGCGTTTTGGTATTGGCGGCAGCAACCTGCAAGGGGCGCTGCGTTGGGCGCAAAGCGATGCGCCGGTGCGCGATCGAAATAAGCGCAGTTTTTGGTTGTCGGCGGCCCGTAGTGCGTTGTTTAATCAGATAGTCAGTGAACGCTTGAAAAAAACAGACTTTAATCAAGTTGTTGACGGCGATGCGCTACAATTGTCGGGACGCGGAAGTTGGTTTGTCGCCACGCAGGAAGAACAGACCGAATTACAGCGTCGCGTCGATGATAAAGAATTGATGATTACAGCAGCATTACCGGGCAGCGGTGAGTGGGGAACTCAGCGCGACGCACTGGCGTTTGAAGAAGCCGCTATTGCTGATGAAACCGCGCTGCAGTCGCTGTTGTTGCGCGAGAAAGTCGACGCATCGCGTCGTGCTATGTTGCTGTATCCACAACAATTAAGCTGGAACTGGTGGGATGACGTAACCGTTGAGTTACGTTTCTGGCTACCGGCAGGTAGCTTCGCCACCAGTGTTGTAAGGGAACTTATTAACACAATGGGTGATTATGCGTATATTGCTGAGTAACGATGATGGGGTCCACGCACCCGGTATACAAACGCTGGCGAAAGCGCTGCGTGAGTTTGCTGACGTACAGGTGGTTGCCCCGGATCGTAACCGCAGTGGCGCGTCTAACTCGCTGACGCTGGAATCCTCACTTCGCACGTTCACCTATGATAACGGTGATATCGCCGTACAAATGGGTACACCTACCGATTGCGTCTATCTGGGCGTGAACGCATTAATGCGTCCGCGTCCGGACATTGTCGTGTCTGGTATTAACGCAGGTCCTAATCTGGGCGATGATGTTATCTATTCCGGTACCGTTGCGGCGGCGATGGAAGGTCGTCACCTGGGCTTTCCTGCGCTGGCGGTCTCACTTGATGGGCATAAACACTACGATACTGCTGCCGCAGTAACCTGCCGTATCTTACGGGCGCTGAGTCGCGAACCGCTGCGCACCGGGCGCATTTTGAATATCAACGTGCCGGATTTACCGCTGGATCAGATTAAAGGTATCCGCGTTACTCGCTGCGGTAGTCGCCATCCTGCGGATCAGGTGATACCACAGCAGGACCCGCGCGGTAATACGCTGTACTGGATCGGGCCGCCGGGCGAAAAGTGCGACGCCGGACCGGATACAGATTTTGCCGCCGTCGATGAAGGCTATGTTTCCATTACGCCGCTGCATGTCGATTTAACCGCATATGGTGCGCATGAAGTTGTTTCTGACTGGTTAGACAGCGTGGGAGCCGACACGCAATGGTAAGCGGACGCGTACACACTCTTCTTGAACAATTACGTGCGCAGGGCATCAGAGATGAGCTTGTTCTCGATGCACTTGCCGCCGTGCCGCGTGAAAAATTCATTGATGAGGCGTTTGAACATAAGGCCTGGGACAATATTGCTCTGCCGATTGGTCAGGGGCAGACGATTTCGCAGCCCTATATGGTTGCGCGGATGACCGAGCTGCTTGAGTTAACGCCGCAGTCCCGGGTGCTGGAAATTGGTACCGGCTCTGGCTACCAAACGGCGATTCTGGCACACCTGGTGCACCATGTGTGCTCTGTTGAGCGCATTAAAGGTTTGCAGTGGCAGGCGCGTCGTCGACTTAAACAGCTTGATTTACATAATGTTTCTACCCGTCATGGTGATGGATGGCAGGGCTGGCAAGCGCGAGCCCCGTTTGACGCTATCATTGTTACGGCAGCGCCGCCTGAGATTCCAACTGCGCTAATGATGCAGTTGGATGAAGGCGGTATTCTCGTCTTACCCGTGGGCGACGAGCACCAGTTTCTGAAACGGGTGCGTCGTCGGGGAGGCGAATTTATTATCGATACCGTGGAGGCCGTACGTTTCGTTCCCTTAGTAAAAGGGGAGCTTGCGTAGATACTGGCTCTGAATACCTGGAGTTTTCCTGGATATTCTGGAATTAGTAAGCGTATCGTGGTCACGTTTCCAGTGCCCAGTCCGATGCCTTGCACGGTGATTACGTCACTGGTTTTAACCAAATTTTCCTGGGGGATAAATGAGCGCGGGAAGCCACAAATTTACCGTTCGCCGCATTGCGGCATTGTCACTGGTTTCATTATGGCTGGCAGGTTGTTCAAATACCTCGAATCCACCTGCACCGGTCAGTTCCGTTGATGGCGGTGCATCAACGAACACCAATTCCGGCATGCTGATTACGCCTCCACCAAAAATGGGCTCGACGTCGACAGTACAGCAAACGCCACAGATCCAGCCGGTGCAGCGTCCGACCACACAGTCAACACAGATCCAGCCTGTTGCGGAACAGCCTGTGCAGATGGAAAACGGTCGTATTGTGTACAACCGTAAGTATGGGAACATTCCGAAAGGTAGCTATACGGGCGGCAGTACCTATACTGTTAAGAAAGGCGATACCCTTTTCTATATCGCCTGGATTACCGGGAACGATTTCCGTGATCTCGCACAACGCAATAACGTTCCGGCCCCGTATGGCCTGAATGTCGGTCAAACTCTGCAAGTGGGCAACGCGTCGGGTACACCGATTACTGGTGGGAATGCCATCACCCAGGCGGATGCAGCACAGCAAGGAGTTGTGACCAACCCTGCACAAAATTCCACCGTTGCTGTTGCTTCGAAACCAACAATTACGTATTCTGAGGATTCAGGTGAACAAAGTGCTAATAAAATGTTGCCGAACAACAAGCCTGCTGGGACCGTTGTCACAGCGCCTGTAACGGCTCCAGCAGTTAGCGCAACCGAATCAACTGCAAGCTCAACGTCAACCAGCTCGCCAATCTCTACCTGGCGCTGGCCGACTGACGGCAAAGTAATCGAAAACTTCGCGGCTACTGAAGGTGGCAATAAAGGGATCGATATTGCAGGCAGTAAAGGACAGGCTATTGTCGCGACCGCAGATGGACGCGTCGTATATGCCGGTAACGCACTGCGCGGTTACGGTAATCTTATTATCATCAAACACAACGATGATTACCTGAGTGCCTACGCCCATAACGATACAATGCTGGTCCGGGAACAACAAGAAATCAAGGCGGGGCAGAAAATAGCTACCATGGGTAGCACCGGAACCAGTTCAACACGCTTGCATTTTGAAATTCGTTACAAGGGGAAATCCGTAAACCCGCTGCGCTATTTACCGCAGCGATAATTCGGCGGAACCAGGCTTTCACGTGCTAGTTCCGTTAGGGATCACGGGTAGGAGCCACCTTTATGAGTCAGAATACGCTGAAAGTTCATGATTTAAATGAAGATGCGGAATTTGATGAGAACGGAGTAGAGGCTTTTGATGAAAAAGCCTTGAGTGAAGAGGAACCCAGTGATAACGACCTGGCTGAAGAAGAGCTGTTATCGCAGGGTGCCACACAGCGTGTGTTGGACGCGACTCAGCTTTACCTTGGTGAGATTGGTTATTCACCACTGTTAACAGCCGAAGAAGAAGTTTATTTTGCGCGTCGCGCACTGCGTGGGGATGTCGCATCCCGCCGTCGCATGATTGAAAGTAACCTGCGTCTGGTGGTGAAAATTGCTCGTCGTTATGGCAATCGTGGTCTGGCATTGCTGGACCTGATTGAAGAGGGCAATCTGGGACTGATCCGTGCAGTCGAGAAGTTTGACCCGGAACGCGGGTTCCGCTTCTCAACATACGCAACCTGGTGGATCCGCCAGACGATCGAACGGGCGATTATGAACCAAACCCGTACGATCCGACTGCCGATTCATATTGTAAAAGAGCTGAACGTCTATCTGCGTACCGCGCGTGAGTTGTCGCATAAACTGGACCACGAACCGAGCGCAGAAGAGATTGCTGAACAACTGGATAAACCGGTTGATGACGTCAGCCGTATGCTCCGACTCAACGAGCGTATTACCTCGGTAGACACCCCGCTGGGTGGCGATTCAGAAAAAGCGTTGCTGGATATTCTGGCCGATGAAAAAGAAAACGGCCCGGAAGACACCACGCAAGACGATGATATGAAACAGAGCATCGTTAAATGGCTGTTCGAACTGAACGCCAAACAGCGTGAAGTGCTGGCACGTCGTTTTGGTCTGCTGGGGTACGAAGCTGCGACACTGGAAGATGTGGGCCGTGAAATTGGTCTCACCCGTGAACGTGTTCGCCAGATTCAGGTTGAAGGTCTGCGTCGTCTGCGTGAAATCCTGCAGACTCAGGGACTGAATATCGAAGCGTTATTCCGCGAGTAAGCACAAGTTCTATCAAGAAAGGCCAGTCTCATTGGGACTGGCCTTTTTCTATGTTTGTTGCCTGATGGCACTGCGTTTATCAGGCCTACGGGGAGCTGGACTTTGTAGGCCGGATAAGACATTTATGTCGCCATCCGGCAGATTAGTTCATCATCTTACGCACCAGACGTGTGAACTGCTCACGTTCTTCATCAGATAATCGTCCCAGAAACTCATCATCCACGCTATCGCCTAACGGAGTTGCGCTGGCCAGTAATGCTTCTCCTTGCGCGGTCAAATAAACAAACCGTCGACGCTTATCTGCCGGGTCATGTTCACGCCTGACCAGCTCCCGTTTTTCCATTCGGCTCAGCATTTCCGCAAGGGTTGCCTTGGTACAGACTGCGGCTTCGGTCAGGTCAACCTGCTCAATGCCGGGACGTTCAGCAATGGCGCGCATTACCGCATACTGTGGTTTGGTCAGGTCCGGTAATTCATGTTGCCAGCGGGATGTATGCTGCTGGAAGAGCTGACGTAAAAGGTGAAATGCTTTATTTCGTAACGGCATGAGCGCTCCGGAATTCCTGTCAGTCTCTATCATAGCGGGTTACGCATCTTTTTTTAACAATTGCGGCTTTAGCGATCTGTGCGCGATGGCCTTGCCCGAAATGTTATGTGAGAGTATTTTAATCAAAACGTTCGTGTACGAACAAAAATTGAGAGGCTAAATGAGACTGATTGTCGGAATGACCGGGGCAACCGGCGCTCCCCTTGGTGTGTCGCTATTGCAGGTGCTGCGAGAAATGCCCGAGGTGGAAACCCATCTGGTGCTGTCAAAGTGGGCCAAAACCACTATTGAACTGGAAACGCCGTACAGCGTCCGCGATGTGTCTGCGTTGGCCGATTTTTGCCACAACCCGGCGGACCAGGCGGCGACCATCTCCTCTGGATCGTTTCGCACTGACGGCATGATCATTATCCCCTGCAGTATGAAAACCCTGGCCGGTATTCGTGCAGGCTACGCGGAAGGGCTGGTGGGGCGCGCTGCCGATGTGGTGCTGAAAGAAGGGCGCAAGCTGGTGCTGGTTCCGCGTGAAATGCCGCTTAGCACTATTCATCTGGAAAACATGCTCGCGCTTTCCCGCATGGGCGTGGCGATGGTCCCGCCCATGCCCGCGTATTACAACCACCCGCAAACGGTCGATGACATCACTCAGCATATCGTTGCGCGTGTGCTCGATCAGTTTGGTCTGGAACACCCCAACGCCCGTCGCTGGCAGGGTTTACGGCAGGCGCAGAATTTTTCACAGGAGAATGAATAATGGCATTTGATGATTTGCGCAGCTTTTTACAAGCGCTGGACGACCAGGGACAATTGCTGAAAATCAGTGAAGAAGTTAACGCCGAGCCGGATCTGGCTGCGGCAGCCAATGCGACCGGACGCATTGGTGACGGTGCGCCAGCGCTGTGGTTTGACAATATTCGTGGTTTTACCGACGCCCGTGTGGCGATGAACACTATTGGTTCGTGGCAGAATCACGCCATCTCTTTAGGCCTGCCGCCAAATACCCCAGTGAAAAAACAGATTGATGAGTTTATTCGCCGTTGGGATAAATTTCCGGTTACGCCGGAGCGTCGCGCCAATCCGGCGTGGGCTGAAAACTGTGTTGATGGTGATGAGATCAACCTGTTTGATATTCTGCCGCTGTTTCGCCTGAACGATGGCGACGGCGGTTTCTATCTTGATAAAGCCTGCGTGGTGTCGCGCGATCCGCTGGATCCGGACAACTTTGGCAAACAGAACGTCGGCATTTATCGTATGGAAGTGAAGGGTAAACGCAAGCTTGGCCTGCAGCCGGTGCCGATGCACGATATCGCGCTGCACCTGCATAAAGCCGAAGAGCGTGGTGAAGATCTGCCGATTGCCATCACGCTGGGTAACGATCCGATCATCACCCTGATGGGGGCCACGCCGCTGAAGTACGATCAGTCGGAATACGAAATGGCGGGAGCACTGCGTGAAAGCCCGTATCCGATCGCTACCGCGCCGCTCACCGGCTTTGACGTGCCATGGGGTTCAGAAGTGATCCTCGAAGGGGTCATTGAAGGTCGTAAGCGTGAAATCGAAGGGCCGTTTGGCGAGTTTACCGGGCACTATTCCGGTGGACGTAATATGACGGTCGTGCGTATCGATAAAGTCTCTTATCGCACCAAACCTATTTTTGAATCGCTGTATCTGGGGATGCCGTGGACGGAGATTGACTACCTGATGGGGCCGGCAACCTGCGTACCGCTTTATCAACAGTTGAAAGCCGAATTCCCGGAAGTGCAGGCGGTGAATGCCATGTATACCCACGGTTTGCTGGCGATTATCTCCACCAAAAAACGCTACGGCGGCTTTGCCCGCGCGGTGGGGCTGCGCGCAATGACGACGCCGCATGGCCTGGGTTACGTGAAAATGGTGATTATGGTTGATGAGGATGTAGATCCGTTCAACCTGCCGCAGGTGATGTGGGCGCTGTCTTCGAAGGTCAATCCGGCGGGCGATCTGGTGCAATTGCCGAATATGTCGGTGCTGGAGCTTGATCCGGGTTCCAGTCCGGCGGGGATTACCGACAAGTTAATTATTGATGCGACCACGCCGGTTGCGCCGGATAACCGTGGGCACTACAGCCAGCCGGTATGTGATTTACCGGAAACGAAAGCCTGGGCAGAAAAACTGACCGCCATGCTGGCCAACCGTAAATAAGGAGTAGCAGATGATTTGTCCACGTTGTGCCGATGAACATATTGAAGTGATGGCAAACTCGCCGGTAAAAGGTGTCTGGACGGTATATCAGTGCCAGCATTGTCTATACACCTGGCGTGATACTGAGCCGCTACGCCGTACAAGCCGCGAGCACTACCCGCAAGCGTTTCGCATGACGCAGAAGGATATTGATGACGCACCGATGGTGCCAAGTATTCCACCGCTGCTGGCAGAAGATAAGCGCTAATCAACACGCCGGGTGCGGCTTCGCCTTACCCGGCCTAAATACAGCGATATTTTGCAGGCCCGATAAGTGTATCACTATCGGGCATTACGGCGTTACACCAGACTCTTCAACCGGTAGATCCACTCCAGCGCCTGGCGAGGCGTTAGCGAATCCGGGTCGAGATTTTCCAGTGCTTCAACAGCGGGCGACGTTTCTTCCGGAGCTGTCAGGAGCGACATCTGTGTGCCGTCGACCTGGGTCGCAGCAACATTCGGCGCGATGCTTTCCAGTTCGCGCAGTTTTTGCCGCGCGCGTTTAATAACCTCTTTTGGTACACCTGCCAGGGCAGCTACCGCCAGACCATAGCTCTTGCTCGCCGCACCATCTTGTACGCTGTGCATGAAGGCGATGGTATCGCCGTGCTCTAACGCATCAAGATGCACATTTGCTACGCCTTCCATTTTCTCCGGTAACTGAGTCAGTTCGAAGTAGTGGGTGGCAAACAACGTTAATGCTTTGATTTTATTGGCCAGATTTTCCGCGCACGCCCACGCCAGCGACAGGCCGTCGTAGGTGGAGGTGCCGCGTCCAATCTCATCCATCAGCACCAGGCTGTTCTCAGTGGCGTTATGCAGAATGTTGGCGGTTTCAGTCATTTCTACCATGAAGGTGGAACGACCGGAGGCCAGATCATCCGCCGCGCCCACGCGGGTAAAGATGCGGTCGATAGGCCCGATCTCCACTTTCTGCGCCGGAACGTAGCTGCCGATGTAGGCCAGCAGCGCAATTAACGCAGTCTGGCGCATATAGGTACTTTTACCCCCCATGTTCGGGCCGGTGATGATCAGCATCCGTCGCTGAGGCGAGAGGTTAAGTGGGTTGGCGATAAACGGCTCGGTCAGCACCTGTTCAACCACCGGATGACGTCCCTCGGTAATACGAATACCAGGCTTGTCGGTGAAGGTCGGGCAGGTGTAATTCAGGGTATAAGCACGTTCTGCGAGGTTGACCAGTACGTCCAGTTCTGCCAGCGCGCTGGCGCTTTGTTGCAAATCAGCCAGGTGCGGCAGCAGCATGTCGAACAGCTCATCGTACAGCTGTTTTTCCAGCGCCAGCGCTTTGCCTTTTGATGTCAGAACTTTGTCTTCGTACTCTTTCAGCTCCGGAATAATGTAGCGTTCGGCATTTTTCAGGGTCTGGCGACGCACATAGTTAATCGGCGCCAGATGACTTTGCCCGCGACTGATCTGAATGTAGTAGCCATGGACGGCGTTAAACCCAACTTTCAGCGTATCCAGACCGGTGCGCTCGCGCTCACGAATTTCCAGTCTGTCCAGATAGTCAGTTGCGCCATCAGCCAGCGCTCGCCACTCGTCCAGTTCTTCATTATAGCCGGGGGCGATGACGCCACCATCGCGAACCAGCACAGGTGGAGCTTCCACTACGGCACGTTCCAGCAGTTCACGCAGGTCAGCAAACTCACCCATTTTCTCGCGCAGCATCTGCACGGGGGCACTGTCTACGCTTTCCAGTTGTGCGCGCAGTTCTGGTAATTGCTGGAAGGCATGACGCATACGGGCCAGATCGCGCGGGCGCGCGGTACGCAGGGCCAGACGAGCAAGGATACGTTCCAGATCGCCGACCTGACGCAGCACGGGTTGCAATTCACCGGTGGAATCCTGTAGCGCGCCGATGGTCTGTTGGCGCTCAGTGAGGACTTTGGTGTCACGGACCGGCATATGCAGCCAGCGTTTGAGCATACGGCTGCCCATCGGCGTCACGGTGCAGTCGAGTACTGAAGCCAGCGTGTTTTCAACACCGCCCGCCAGGTTCTGGGTAATTTCCAGATTGCGGCGCGTGGCGGCATCCATAATGATGCTGTCCTGCTGACGTTCCATGGTGATGGAACGAATATGCGGCAGCGAGGTACGCTGGGTATCTTTTACGTATTGCAGCAGGCAGCCAGCCGCGCATAATCCACGCGGGGCGTTTTCCACGCCAAAACCAATCAGATCCCGTGTGCCAAACTGCAGGTTTAGCTGCTGGCGAGCGGTATCGATTTCAAATTCCCATAGTGGACGACGACGTAATCCGCGACGTCCCTCAATCAGTGAAGTTTCAGCGAAATCTTCGGCATACAGCAGTTCAGCTGGATTGGTGCGCTGCAATTCTGCGGCCATGGTCTCGCGGTCGGCGGGTTCGCTAACACGAAAACGCCCGGAGCTGATATCCAGCGTGGCGTAACCATAACCTTTACTGTCCTGCCAGATAGCGGCCAGCAGGTTGTCCTGGCGTTCCTGTAACAGCGCTTCATCACTGATGGTGCCTGGCGTGACGATACGCACCACTTTGCGCTCGACCGGACCTTTGCTGGTCGCCGGATCACCAATCTGCTCACAAATAGCGACGGACTCCCCCTGGTTGACCAGCTTGGCGAGGTAGTTTTCTACCGCATGGTGAGGAATGCCCGCCATCGGGATTGGCTCGCCCGCAGACGCGCCGCGTTTGGTCAGGGAGATATCAAGCAACTGAGACGCACGTTTCGCATCGTCATAAAACAGTTCGTAAAAGTCGCCCATGCGGTAAAACAACAGTATCTCCGGATGCTGGGCTTTCAGCTTGAGATACTGCTGCATCATTGGGGTGTGTAAGTCTAAATTTTCTATTGTACTCATCGGCTTGTGATGTCCATTCTCTTAATTTTTAATGAGTTAGTGTTTTTTATGATTATCATTAGGTTTCACGTTGTCTCATCGGATATCATGGAATCCTACATTTAAATGTAGGTTAAAGTGTAGCTTGCCAACCTATAGCCTGGTAAAATATGGGCACATACAGCGCAACCTACATTTATGTTCATGACTGCATAAGGTGCATGATAACGGAGTCTTTATGGCAGGAAAACAAGAGGGAAAGCCACTTTCGTTTAAAGCGGTAGAAATGATGAAGCCAGGCGATAAAGATAAGGCTGATGTAGGCGAAAATCGAGGCTTACGTGTCTCCTGTGGTGCAACTGGGGTTAAGTCTTTTTTCTACCGTTACACAAGTCCTCTGACTGGCAAGCTTGCTCAGGTTAAAATTGGTAACTTCCCGCAGACTTCTCTCGCCGCTGCACGTCTTAAACTCCACGAATTAAAGCTCCTCCGACAGGAAGGTCGGTGCCCAGCATCAGAACTTAAACAAGATAAGCTCCAGCGTGCAATTGAAGCTGAACAGGCTAAGATCCCTGAATTGACCGTACGGGGATTGGTTGAATTGTATCTTACCGAGCGTATTGAGGATCGTAAAACGAAGGACGGAAAGATCATAGCCGGTGCCAGAAAACCGAAAGGGCAGGCCGAAGTCCGTCGTACTCTTTATGGTGATGCCGTCAAAAGTCTGGGAACACGAAATGCTGCTGAGATTACGCGCCAGGATATCATTGATTTAATCAATGGCATTGTAGCCCGAGGGGCA
Organism: Citrobacter sp. Cpo040; assembly: GCF_030332915.1. Taxonomy (NCBI): domain Bacteria; kingdom Pseudomonadati; phylum Pseudomonadota; class Gammaproteobacteria; order Enterobacterales; family Enterobacteriaceae; genus Citrobacter; species Citrobacter sp. Cpo040. Next base: position 256,817 of record NZ_JAOWGX010000037.1, on the reverse strand, counting down.
ACCGTACAGGCCGGTAATGTTCTGAGGGAACTTTCACTCGCTTATGAGTTTGCAATTGGCCTTGGGCGCTTTGATGACAGTTTTGCGAATCCAGCGTTGTTAGCAAAATCCAGTTTACGACAGACCAGAATCAAGCTCACAAATGGACGTGGAACACGAGTACTGAGCGAGGATGAACTTGCAAAATTTCTTAAATGGCTTCCAGGTTCGGCTTATACGCCAACGATCAAAAACGTGTTACGTCTGACTCTCTGGACCGGGTGTCGTACCGGTGAGGTCTGTAACATGGCGTGGAGTGATGTTGATCTGGAAAAGGGGACGATATACCTGCGTGAGACTAAAACAGGTGTTGAACGTTACGTTCAGCTATCTACGCAAGCCATAGATTTCCTAAGTGTACTTCGTCTCAATTCGGATAAGTATTTATTTCCGTCTACACGAACAAGACTTCCAATCCAGCAAAAATATCTGACAGAGAGTGCGTGGCGCTTACGTGAATCCGGCCAGATGTTAGATATACCGAGTTGGACTCCGCACGATTTACGGCGTACTGTTCGTACCGGGTTGTCGCGGCTTCAATGCCCTAACGAAGTGGCAGAGGCGATTCTGGGACATACAAAAGGTGGTATGGAAGGGATTTATAACCTATACAAGTATGATTCAGAGTGCAAAAGATGGTTACAGGTCTGGGCAAACTATCTTGAAACCGTATAATCAATGATTACCTTAGTGGGATAAATGATATTCTAAATGGAATGATTCTAAGTCAGTTAGAACTTATGGGGGATTTATGAGTAGATTTGACGATACGGATAATGCATATAATGAAGAAATTCTTCAAAATAATGAAGAAGAAGTGCTTAGCACTGCCTCTGAGAACGACGTTAGCCAATTGGTCGTTTACTCACGCGATTGGACGGTTCAAACGATAGTCCAACAAATAGATGAAGGTAATGTTGATCTTAATCCAGATTTTCAACGTAGAAATGTTTGGGACAATCAAAAACGCTCAAGATTGATCGAGTCATTAATGATTGGATATCCTGTTCCAGAAATTGTATTGGCAGAAGTTATAGGCGAGAAAAAGAAGTACGTTGTGATTGATGGTAAACAACGTTTATTGGCTATATATGGATTTAGTAAGGTTGATCCTGAAATTTGGGATGGGCTTCCAAAATTAAAAAATCAAACTATTTTGGGACATAATAACGGTTTGACCTTTGATGATTTTACAGTCGAAGAAAAACGTCGCTTTCTAAATGCAGATGTTAGATGTACTTTACTTTCAGGTTATAAAAATTATGCAACACTTTATGATATTTTTTATAGATTGAATACCGGTTCATCGCCTCTAACTATGCAAGAATTGAGAAATTCAATTTATAAAGGTGAGTTTTCTAGGTTAATTATTAAGCATACTGATGAAGAGATACCCCTTCGAAATATTTTAAATATCAAGGTTGCGGATAAAAGATTTAAAGATGCAGAGTTACTCTTAAAATATCTATATTTAGAGTTTTCACAAGATAAGTATGGTGGTGCCTTAAGAAGAGAACTGGATCTTTTTACCAATTATATGAATCTTAATTGGGATAAATACTCGGTGGATTTAATTAATGGATGCACGATTTTTGATAATGCTTGTGCTATTTTATTGAATATTTTTAGTTTCGCAGATGCAGACGGCTCAGTTGCTAAGAAATGGTTAACTGAAAAAGGAGCATGGGAGTCGCGTTTCAATCGGTCTTTATTTGAAGTTCAGGTTCATTATGCTTCAAGATTGTTAGAGAATGGTATCAATATTGATAAGTCATTTTCTGATGATTTTATTGAAGGTGTGAAAGATGCTTTCAAAAATGAAAGATTTGTCAGTGCAGTTGAATCCACAACAGCAGGCGTGATACAACACAATGACCGATTTAATATATTCTTTGACTGTCTCAATAGTCGATTAAAGACAAATTATTCAGTGCCATTTAGTGTAAATATTTGACGGGGAGGAATTATGTCCTACCAGGTACATATAGACTCATTAACACAAATGGCTAATGATCTGTCAAAAACAAAAGACGATTTAGAGCGAAAGTTTCTTGCACCTTATTTTAACGACCCATTAGTGGAACCTGAAACTTTTAAATTAGATGTTAAGTCATATTGTGTCCTACTGCATGCCGCTATTGAAGATTTTATCGAAGGAGTTGTTTTAAGTGTCTATAAAGCATCACATGATTTGTTTTTAGAAGATGGTGTTATAACAATTCCATTTATGTATTCATTACATTTGTCCGGGGTTCTTGAAAGAAGATTATCTGAGATCGCAGATGATGATGTTGAAATATCAAAAGGTGAGGTGCTTTATCCAGTATCACCCATAGAGTATTTTTTGAATTCCAATTATACTTGTGAGCCTTTTATTCATTCAATGTTAACTTCAAACCATGGTATATCACGTAAGTACATAAAAAAAATAGTTATGGTATTAGGCATACATGTTGATTTTAGTGATGTTATGTATTCAGATTGGAAATCAATTGCAGAATATCGTGGTGCCTATGCTCATTCAGATATATCATATATAGATAAAACAAAAGCCAAAAAACCTCTTTCTCCAGAAAAATGCCGAGATGCTGGGGATTCGGCTATTTCTTTCTCATATAAATTAGTCGAGTGGGCTAAAGAATCCTTAATGAAAGAGTATAAAAACTCAGTTAGTTCGCTTATTATCAAAAATAATGAGAAAAAAGAAGCTCGAGTCAAAAATGAAAAATTAAAAGAAGAGGAAGAAAAAAATAATAATAAGAAGAAAGAAGAAGAAAAGGAGAAGAGGGAACATGAAAAAGAAAAAGCACGGTTAATTAATATAGAAAGAACCAAAAAGCTGGATGTTTTGTTGGAATGGGCCCAGAAGAAACATCCAGAAGTATATCATGATATATTTGGAGAGACTTGAATCATAGCTATGGATGTGTATTAGCTCAGCTCAGACCAGACCTGACAGTTACCTATTTTTTAAAGGTGACTGTCAGATTAAACTGGCTTTAATTTTTCTGAGCACAAATGCGTTTTTCATCAAGTAACATTTCCGTTTACACCTAACTACAGCACATTCTCCATTGATGGACAAGCTGATTATTATAGTGAGTCAGCCATTCATTCAGATCCGATTGCAATATCTTAAGAATGCGATATGATTTTTTGCTTAACGTAGCGTAATAAAACGCGTTCAGTATCGTTTTATTAAAATGTATCGCAGATTCCTCTAGTTTTTGAGGAGGTCGGCTTCATTTTTGTGCGTTTGGTGTTATTTATCGCCAAATAAAGATGATAATCATTTCACTCTTTTACCGCCGTACTCTTTACGGTTTGAAAGGTTAGACGTGCGGCGATTACGAATTATCAGCGTATATATGCTATCATCATCAGCCAGTTTGCTATATCGATTAAAAGTATTACGTGAAATATCCATTAATTTACAGGTTTAAAATATATTGATGATATATTTAACTAAATTGAAAAAATGGCTTTGTATTTGATAACGGGATTGGTAGTATGAGGCATGAGAGTTACCTAGTGTTTTGCATAAGAATTCAACACCGATATCAAAAAGCGGTAACTCCCAACCTTTTAATTAATAATATTAGAACCGGTTTGACTAATATAAATTATAATCCAGATACGTTTATATAGAACTGGCCTTTACCCTCATCGGTTTTCTGAATCAGGTAGGTGATTGGTAAGGCGTTTTGTAGCTCAGGTTTTGTGAATGTTAAATCAGCGGCACACTGATAAACATCAAGCCCTGATTCATGGCTTATTGTTCTGATATTTTCTACAGAAATACGTACATCCTTATCCAGTGTCATCCCTTCCTCGATAGTCTTTCTTGCAATATCTACGACCAGATTTTTTGCATCATCACTACTACATTTTGGCGTTTTTTCGCCGCAGCCAGCCAGCAAACCAGCAGCAATTAATACCAGAAGTATTGCTCTTTTCATCTATAGTTCCTTCGTAAATTAATGATACTTTTATTTCTTATTAAACAGACCATCCATTGCGCCTGCCGCAGAAGCCCCGCAGTATCCCTCGCAACCACGAGTCATAATGCTGGTCTTACCGTTTTTCAGTTCACTGATAATTGCGACACACTGGCTAGTATTGTCATTCCAGACCCAGCGACGCTTCTGGCTTTCTCCGGCAGCTATTTGCTGTGCTGTACCCTCCATATTACATACGCCAGAACCATCCCCCGTTGAGGCATTAATGCTGAATTCAGCATTGCCCTTTCCCGGATTCAGGGTTAGAACCGCTCCGGGTTTTACGTACTGCGCTGCTGCGACAGGTAGCGTTATGGTTGCCATCAATAAGGCCAACAGTTTTCTGTTCATTAATTAATTCTCTGTTAAATGATACGGATGTTTTTGGTGATTTTCCCCAGTGCCAGCGGCCTGCGTTTTTCCACAAAGAAATAGACCACATTGAAAGCTGATTTACGGTGATTCCCTCGACCGAGAGAGGGCCAGTTACGGAAGGATTCAATCTGTTCTTCTGAGTAGGGCGTGTCAGAGAAGTCAAACAGCACAAGCAAGGCTTTGCCGTCGTGCTTCATCAATTTCTTTACTTCTGTACTGTTGATGGTGGCGGAGACATTGGAACGTGCCGCAGTTGGTTTACGTACTGCAAACTCAACGGCTACATCATCAATGACAAAATCAATGTAACCGTATCCGGATACAGTTCCTGGCAGCTTGCTTTTGACTTCCGGTGAGACATTATCGGCAAACCAACCCAGCAAATAGCAACGTACCAGAGGCAGTAATTCCCGCTCGCTACATTCGTTCAAACGCAGGGTTTTGACAAATTCTCGCCGGTAAAGAGAGCTGAAAAAGTACTCAAAGCAATCCGTTATCTCAGTAATGGTGGTTGCCACAATGTTCTCCTTTTTGCCCACCTTTGATCTGCTGCTCAACTGAGTGGGCTTCCAATCCAGTTGAGTTGATCGGTTGCAGCTATTTTTGTCTATAAATGACGTAATGATTAATTTTATGTCCATTAGTGATGTTCATGCAAGAGTAAAAAAGCCCCAGAATCCCTCTTATGGACGTTCTGGAGATAAAATGATGGTTAAACTGATGGCAGATTCAGCTGATAAGCTGGTAGGGCAGCGTATTCAGACCAGACGTAAAGAAGCAGGGCTAACTGCTGCCGATCTTGCAGAGACTATCGATATCTCTCAACAACAACTTTCCCGCTATGAACGCGGAACGAATAAGATCAATATTGCTCATTTAGTCAAAATTGCTGTTGCTTTAAAAACTCCAATAAGCTGGTTCTTTATTGATTGTATGGAGGATTTAAATGTTTCTGATATCCCGATTAACTATGCTACTGGGTTTGACGTTGAATTAAAACAACGTCTCGAGCAAGTCTGGAATAAGCTAGATAACCCTAAAAGGAAAAGCTTAATTATGTTTTTGGATGAGTTTATAAAATAACAACTAAATTATTTCTAAGCGAAACCATTTGCATTGAAAGAATACCCCTGGTAAAATAACATTGCTGGATAGTGTCATATTGTCCAGTAGTTGATACACACTGATTGCCAACTTAGCATTTCATTTTATTATCCCATCCTGATGGGAGGACGTCTATCGTCTAAACAGTCAGTATGGGCAATGATCAATTATTGGTTTGTATCATCAATTCAAATGCATATTTACCGGAATAAAAACGATGAGAGTTATCCATCAGGAAGGGCTAGCTATGCCCGTCGAACAGGAATTAATAAATATCATATTAAATGAAGTGGTAAATCCACCGCCACATAAAGCCAGAATTACAGCCGTCAGTCTGTTATTTAAAGACTTGAGTTACAGCGCTGAAAATGGCGGTTACCATCCTGTCGAAATACGGATTATTTCACGCAATGATGAATGGTATTTCGATTACATTACCGACTTCAGTTATATGGGAGTGGTTTACCCCGAACTGGAAAAGGAAATTGATTTTAGCTGGAGTCAGCAATATATCTTTCTGGCTCATGTTGGTGACCTGCCTGTTAACGCCGGAAGGGAGTTATTTGAACTCTGGCAATCCAACTTTATTCAGTATCACGCCATGAACATCTACACCATTACCGTTCTCTGGGAAAGCTAATCCCCCTGTACTAACCATCACTAATTTATGAGGAATTAACTGTGACGACTGACAGAGGGATACGTGCGTCTCAACAGGGCGAACTGGACTGTCTTTGCGGTGCTTATTGCGTGGTTAACATGCTGAGCTGGCTGTTTGACGGCAGGGTGAAACGACGCCCGTTAATGAACCGGCTTATTCAGACTTATCAGCAGCGCTGGCCTTTGCATGAATGGCTGACTGAAGGGATTGAAGAAGACCGCTTAGACTGGCTGATAGCTCAGGTGTTGCAGAAAGGGCATTACAGCCGCCAGTTCCCGGTGCAAATCACCAGACCCTTTGCCGGGAAGCGGGGGTTAACAGACGGGCGGCTTTTCAGGGAAATGCAGCGGTTTCTGGACGTCACTGACTACTCCCACCTGATTATGCTCAGCGACCAGTTTCACTGGTCTCTTCTGGTCAAAATGGATGAGGAAACGCTCTGTTTCTTCGACAGCAACGGGCGAACCACCATGCCCCGTAAAGCTTTCTCCCTGCGTACTGGCGTAACCCGCCGCCAGCTGTTTCCAGACGCCATTTACTTCATTGAACGGGAGTTCTGACATGACCATTTTTACCCAGCGTGAAACCCGTATCCTTGACCAGGCGCGTGACATCATCAGCCGGTATTATCAGCGTGGGGTTCAGCTCTGCTCCCCTGATGATGTTCGACGGTGCGTAATGGTTGAGCTGGCACCGCTTGAACATGAAGAGTTTGGCATCATCCTGCTCGATAATCAGAATCAGCTGCTGCACCGCGAAATCCTGTTCAGGGGTACGTTAAACTCGGTCAGCGTTCACCCCCGCGAAGTTATCAAACGTGTGCTGAAACATAACGCCGCCGCCGTCATCCTTGTCCATAATCACCCCAGCGGCGAGCCTGAGCCCAGCCGTTGCGATATCAGGTTGACTAAAAAGCTTCAGGAACTGCTCGAAATGCTGGATGTACGGTTGCTTGATCACTTTATCGTGGCAGGGGCTGAAACGGTGTCGATGGCTGAACGGGGGCTGGTGTGATGCTGAAAGTTACCTGGTTTAATGTACGTTATTGCGGGTTAAACGTATGAGAAGGGCCGCGTTACGTCAGGTCGTTTCGGTGGTGCAAACTACCGTGTTCGATGCGTATATCAACGGCCTTGCTCCCTCAGGGCGGCGGGGTATCACCAGCCTGTTAAACCGTAGTGCTGGCATACTTAAACATGGTGCAGATGCAGCAGACTATCCGTGGGAGCAACTTAACTACGCCGCCGTCGCTAAAGTGCGTGCGGCACTGCTGGATGACGGTTACGCCGTGTCATCGGTGAACATGGCGTTATCAGCACTGCGGGGCGTGGCGCAGACGGCCTTTAACCTCAATTGTATGAATGCCGAAATGCTGGCACGTATCCGGTCAGTTAAGCGCGTGAGCGGCGATATCCAGCGCAAGGGAAGGGCTCTAGACAAACAGGAAATCCGGGCTCTGATTCAGGCTGCAAAACAACACCAACACGCATCGCGCCGCTGTCGTGATACCGCCATTGTGCTGACGCTGTGCGGAACAGGGCTGCGGGCCGGGGAAATGGTTAAAATTGAGCGTCGGGACTATGACAATGGCATTCTGACAGTGAGGCAAGGGAAGGGGCGTAAATACCGTGAAATTCACGTAGCCAATGTGGTAGACAAAGCCATCCGTGCATGGCTAAAGGTCAGTGCAGATGAGGATGACAGTGCGTTGTTCAGGAGAGTTCAGCGCAACGGGAAGACCGCCATTCAGCCGCTGACAACAACCGGATTAACGGGTATCCTGGCGGAGTTACAGCATACGTCAGGCATAGCGCGATTTACTCCGCATGACATGCGGCGTACCTTCATCACCCGTTTGCTGGAGCAGGGCGTGGATATCAATACTGTGCGCCAACTGGCAGGCCACAGCGACATATCCACGACTACACGCTATGACTGTCGTGGTGAGAGCATGAAAATCAGCGCCAGCAAACGCATCAAGTGTTTTTAACAATTAACCTATTTTCTTTACTGATTTCTGCCGTTAGCAATCTTTATTTATAGTGCTAATGCTCCGGGCGCGAGTCGATTGATTTATTTCCTGTCTTGCATTTATGCATCCCCATTCTTATAAACATACTTTCGATGATAAAGCATATAAGATTGCTGTAATTTATTCAGTGTCCCAATGTTAACAGGTAATTTTATTTTCCATACAGACAAAACGTTCATGACAATTTCATCGGTAAAAAGTAAGTCGCCGTCGTCATTAAATGAAATCCAACCTTGGTCAAATAATCGATCAAGATGTGGAGACATCCAAAGACCATTGTTTCCATCTAGACATTCATTATGTGTATCGCAATCTCGCCATGGCTTAATGTGGCTTGCCGTCAGAAATCTTGTATCTTGAACCCCAGTGATTCTGCATCTTTTTTCCACTTCAGCAAGTTTTCGACGGTAAATGCCATGTCCTTGGCGCGCGTAGATCATTTGTTCTTTTATCTTTATATTTATTTTCTTATCATTATTAATGGCGTTAACACGTGCCTCCTCTTTCTTGATTATCTGGGGGGCTATATCTATGGCAGATGATTTTTTTTTGATGTGCCATATGTCGTGTAATGGGTCTTGGTAAAAGTCGATTTTCGTGGTTCCCAGTATCTGTTCTTGCTGCTTACGGATAGCCAGTAACCTTCTATCAATCTTCCATAGTTCCATTTTGCGCAAATTTTTTACAGCGACATTATCAAAAGTACTAACAATTTTCAGACGATGAACACCACTAGTAATACGTTCGAAGTCATCAGGAAATAAGAGATATAACAGGATGTGTCGAAATTGCCTGCGTCTACTCTCTGGTGTCTTTTCAAGCCAGTATGCCAGCTCCCATCCATCGTTTAGCACCTTATTTCTTGCTGCTAACGGAAGTGAAAGCAACTTTCCCGTTATCTCAATTAAATAGGATAACTCCCGCCACCGATTAGTATTATAACCAATGCTAGTATTGGCATAGCCAGCCAGAGTTTCATCAGATAGAAGGTTATGCACTTTATTGAAAGGTGAGCCGGACCACTCCCATACCTGAGCAATATTCTCAATTTTTGTTCTTTCTGTGATGTTTATGGATGGTAATAACAGAATCCACATCATTTCTGCGACGAGACAAATAACATCAGGATAATTAACACCAAGTTGGCCTTTTAACTTTTCAAAAAAGTCTTTATTGCTCTCATCTGGATTGTTAACATATAGTTCTAATAAAATGTTTACATTTTTGGTAGTCCACAGTTTTTTCTTACTAAAAATAGATCTATTTTTTAAAAGACACTCATTTTTCCAATGCGCTACTGCACGAAGTAAGGGGGGAAGGTTAAGAACTTCACCAATGTATTGGCTCATAAATGGCTCCTCTAGCAGGCATTCCATGAGAACATACAGCGCGACATTTTGCCAGAAGATTGGAAGCGAAACTCTAAGGAGGGTGACATGGAGGCAATTTTGTAGTGCAAACAAAATGTGACTACCCGAAAGGATGTAATATCGTTACAAGTGACACTAAAGTTATCTTGTGCGCATTCATTTCTCGCCTTTATTACCATTTATCTTGGTGGTGAGCTGCTAGGATGTATACGAAACTTCATTCATTTTGTTTGTTTTCGATTTTTACCAAAAGCCTCAGGACTCTCGCCGGGTTTAGCATCTTTTCTACGTCCTTCTCTGTCCATGCTTTAGGGTCCATTTTTTGGTCTGTCAGGACATCTGCAATAGCGCCAGGCCTGTCAAATCCTCTGTCGATCATGGTCTCCCTGATGGTTTCGTTATCCTTGCCTCTCATTTTCAAACGATGAACATGTTTGAAAACTCGAATCAGCTCCTTAGCTGGATCAGTTCGAGGATTGAATACATAAACAATGTAATGAGCATCAATCAGTGTAGCCAGTACCTCGCTAAAACGCCGACCTGTCCCAGAGATCCTGTCGAGCATATCCTGATGGCCATAGAGCACGCATAGTTCCCGTAATCTTGTTTTGACATCGTCACTCATATTGATTGAGAAAGCACTTCCAATCTCCTCTTCGAGTTTTTCCCGGCTGGCTATAACCCGGATCACGGCATCACTTGTTTTCTGCTTTTTCATTAAGCCCCCAATGTTGTAGTCAACCATCATATGAAAAAGCAACTGTTGCTTCGTGGAAGTATAAAACCTGAACTGATTCGAAAGAGCAACAGTTGCTTCATGAAACGATTAAGCCTGAACTGACTCACAAAAGCAACGGTTGCAATTTTGATTTCTCGACTATGCAACTGTTGCTTTTGGCGTTTTTGACCCAAATAGGGGTGGAAATGATGGTTGTAAAAGCCTGCTCGCATCAGCCGATGCGTAACTTAAACAGGTGCGTTATGACCACAATTCGTATCATCAAAGTCCCGGAAGTTCTTGAACGTTGTGCCATGAGCAGGGCTTCGCTCTACAGAATGCTCCAGCGTAATGAATTCCCCCGGCAGGTCCGCATAGGTATCCGTTCGGTAGGTTTCTACGAACATGAAGTTAATCAGTGGCTGGCTGACCGCCAGCGTGTTCAGTAAGTGCATGAACGTCTAACAGCACGTTATTCACGCACGTATAACCATGAACAGAGAACATATCAGCCAATGCTGACACTGGTTTAACTAATCGATCGATTCACCACAGTTACTACTGATAGCTGATGGGTTGCTGATGCTCTCTGTTCTTCAATCGGGTTAGTCCCTGATACGGAACACCAATGAAAAAGAACAAGTTGCTTAACAAGAAGAATGTTGAATTTAGTCCATCAGATAAGATTTGTGACAGCCTTGAGGGGCATGAGATGAAGTTGCGCATCGACTGGCTTTCAATAGTATCCCGCTTCCACAGTGAGGATGAGAAAGCTGAGTTTGTTCAAAAGTTGCAGTCTTTACTGGGGCGGGAGTGGAAAAACTATGTTGTACGAGAGAAATCGCCCGAAAACGCAAAAGGTACACGTCATCCTTACAACTATGGTCTGTTTATTTCACGTAATGAACCTGATGCACCAATGCTGGCATACATCATGTGGGGACCAAAAGAAACAGGAACTGGCGGGTTCAGTATCCAGTTTCATCCCCAACACATGACGGGAAAACGTATGGATCTGCTACTTAAATGGCTGGGGAATCGCCTTGGCGAAACTTTTGATCACCTGCTGGCGCGGGCATGGGTCACCCGGCTGGATATCGCTCTGGATATCTATGGGTGCAAGTTGAATGATTATCTTTGGGGGTTAAAAAGGTCATCGAAATATAAAGACTACGATAATGATAAAGGGCTGCCGGGGTTATCCCTTGGGGCGTTAGACTCGAAACTGTCGGTGTTAATCTATGGCAAGATTGATGTTGCGCACTTTAAGCGGATTGCATTCCCTGATCGCGCAGGATATGTGAATGAAAAAGGGAGGCGTAAACGGGAGTATTTCCTTGAAATTGACAAGGAAGAATATCCGCAGTTTCTACGTGTTGAAGTGCGTATACAACCTGAGTCTACTGGCCCCGGTAAGCGAGGATGCAAGCAAAAAGCGCTGATGTTGTCGGACCTCTCAAAGCTCGAACATCCCTTTGAGCGTCTGTTGGTGTATAAGCGCAAACTGGAGGGGGAACTAATGAATGCTGCTTTTACTGTCAACCGCCCTAAAACTAATGGGATCAAAGCATGGACAAATACGTTGAGCGATGTTGATTCAAAGGGACGTCTGGCTCGTAAATTCACCAAGCTCCTGTACCTTAATGAGGTAGAGCTGTTTAACAAGCATGACGTCTGGTCTTTTTGGCTGCCTGTTTGCATGGCTAAGTTGGGGCTGGCTATTGGTGGATTAAAGCCAAAGTTTGCTACCAAGGAAGAGATGGCCATCAGCCAGCTTGTTGAAGATACACGCAAACGAAAGCGCAAAACACGGCGTCAAAAACGTCATGAGCAGGAGCATCCAAAACGGTAGTTCAAGCATTGATGGTGGTCTTTTAGGCCGCCATATCGTTGGCTTTTATACTCGGTGAGAAGGTCCCTCATGCGTCTTGTGTCGCTGAATTCTTCCCTCAAAACCGCTCATCGTTGCAGGATTTTGGTGTGACAGACCAGCTAACTACCGCTGCTGTTTAGTGTCAGGTTCGCATCTCGTACAATGGTAGGGGAAAACCGCCGATGGTTTTTCCTGACTCTGACAGTTGCAAGGATCGGCGGTTTTGAGCAAATTAGAGGTTTCAAAAGATCAAATTCCATAATGTGTACATGTGTCTACAGTCGCTATTGAATATTACCGGGGGGAAGTTGTGCCGCTTAATAACCGGTAACGTTTTAAGTATCCGCTAATACCATTCTGACCAAGCTGATATTTAATCGCTATTTACGTCTACAAGGTATATAGACGTATCTATTATGCTCTGTATACACTCTATCTCTATATTACTGTATATATGTCATTACATACTATAGCCATTATCCAGTATCAGCTATCATGAGGCTCCAGTCTCCAATATTATGATCATTATCTAGCATCTGAACCTTGTTGGGTTCACATATGATTTGAGTAATTCAGTTGTAAATAAATGGGGTCAGGGCATGGTGCTCTGCCTATATATACAGGTGAATTATGAAACCATACATTACGCATAACACTATCCTAGTGACAAATTCAACACTGGACTATTTCAAGACGATCGTTTTCAGTATTCCTTATAATGGTGTGCCAAGTCTGCGGCGTCCCTTTTATCGTAATATAGCAGTATTCCTTCAGCATGTTATATGTGTCGCTACCTGTAGTCGTAAGAACAAGAAGAAAGCAAAGATTAAGGCGAATAAAAAATGGTCTTATTCTGTGCCTGTTCCATTTGAATTAGGCAGGGCGAAGCTTCCTGGAGTATTTAAGAAAAGTGGACCGACGCATGAACGTGCAATGGAGGCACTGGCAAGCGCGGGAATCATTAAACTAACCGGGTATTCAAATACTAATCATTTATGCCGGGAATATGCTGTTTCTCAACGTTTCCTGCGTAAGTTGTTTGGCAACGACAGAGAGGCATACCTTAGCCGTAAGGATCGCTACCATTATCTGACGGATATTTTCACCAAGCGTAAAAGTTACTCATTTGATGAATTGATCGGCGTTGCGATCGACCGTGGGCAGAATGCTAAACATCAGCAGTCTAAACGCGATATCCCTAACGCTGCCTTCAGGGAGCTGGTAGTGAGTGTCTGGAACAACCTTGAGCCGCTTGAAATCAATCTGGATGCACTGCTGGATTACTATAATGAGAATCCCACGAAGAAGAACAAAATATTCATTTTCAACTTCCTGTCGCGACTGGCTGAAACAGGTGTGGATCTGGTGAAGGAGTCACCGTTAACGGTTTCTTACAAGCAATCGTATAAAACCGCGTACATTGGCGGAAGATCCTTTGAGGCAGGTACGGGCTTTCAAAGTCTGCCGTCTAAAATGAAGTGGGCGTGCCTGGCCCGTGGTCACAACTATGACATCAAGGGATGCCAGCTTGATATACTACGGCATGAGCTGTTGAGTATTGGTATTTCGGCAAAGTCGCTGGAGGTGTTGGAAACGAGCTATATCTGCCGGGTATTGCGTATTGCTGAAGAACTGGTGAAACAATTCAGGTTTTCCAGCGTATTCAACGCAGGGTTCGTTACGCTATCGCTAAAATCCAGTACCCGACGCTTGTTGAATCGTGAGCTAGGACTAACAGAGGCAAAGCGAGTACTAAAACGCTGGAAGCGTCTTTTAGCTCCTCTACGAGGTGATCTGGCCGTGCTGTTGGATAGTTACGAAGCTACAGCGAAAACCAACCGTTATGGCAAATGCGTTACCAACGCGGTAGGGCAATCTTTCAACATTACCTACAAAGATGTGGCAGCGCGTAAACGCAGGAAGTCAGATGTGATGCGCCGGAAGCTGCTGTCGTACATGTTACAGGGGCTGGAAAGTCAGGCTGTATACGATTATGTTGCCCGCCATAAAGGCGTTTGTGCTCTAGAGCACGATGGGTTTGTTTCTTATGAAGAGGTCACTGACTGGGGGCATCCTTATTTATTAATTGAACTGAAGCACTAACTTTCATTCTGTTATATTTATATTCATTTTATTGAAAGTGGTGCGTTTTTATAGAATGCTTTTTAGGTATAGCACTATTTTTATTAGGCCACCTAAGAAATTGGTGTAATATATAAAAATATGGAATGAGTAATTAAAATGTGTTACACTGTATGAATACACAGTTCCGTGTCGATGGTTATATTTATTATGTTGAAAAATATCCTTAATAAAGTTGATGCATTGCGGGTAGAAAAAAATAGTAAGTTAGATGACTCTACTCGTGCCAAGAAAGGTCAGTATATGACTCCTGCCGCTGTGGCTAGATTAATTGCTGGTAAATTTCGAGACTTAAATGGTACATTAAATATAATTGATGCAGGGGCTGGGGTCGGCTCTCTAACCACCGCCCTTGTTGAAAGGGCGTTAAATAGTTTTTCTCCGAATGCAATTAATGCAAACGCATGGGAGCTTGAAGATACTTTATTAGATGGGTTAAGTGATTCTTTCAGGCTCTGCGAGCAGGCTGCTAATTTATCAGGTGTTGAGTGGAGTTCGAATGTTAACAACATCGACTTTATTAGCCATGCGGTTAGTTTAATCAAGCAGAAAGATAATGGTCAGCAGCTTAATTTCAATAAGGCAATATTGAATCCCCCATATCTAAAAATTGCAGCATCAAGTAATGAGCGAAAACTGTTAAGAAGTGTTGGTGTTGAAACTGGGAATTTATATTCCTGTTTTGTGGCGCTATCACTATTACTTTTAGACAACGGTGGTGAGCTGGTTGCGATTACACCACGCAGCTTTTGCAATGGTCCGTACTTTAGCGATTTTAGACGACTATTGCTTGATGGGAATAATTTAAACAAACTTCATGTCTTTGAAAGTCGAACTAGTGCATTTAAAGATGATAGTGTACTTCAAGAAAATGTGATTTTCCATATCATAAAAGGTGAAGCACAGGGACCTGTTGAGATTATTTCTAGTCGTTGCGCCGATGATCAAAATCCAGATATGCGAATAGCTGATTTTGATGAGGTAGTAAGCCCTAATAATTCAGCTCGATTTATTCATATAGTAACAAATGACGAACAGGTTAATATTGCTAAGAAAATTGGTGGGTTACCATGTTCCCTCGAAGATTTAGGCATAGAGGTAAGTACAGGGAAAGTAGTAGATTTTAGAACTAGAGAAAACCTAAGAGACATTCCTGGAAAAGATACTGTGCCATTAATCCATCCAATGCATTTTGATAATGGATTGATAAAGTACCCAATACTTAATAAGAAAAAATCTAACGCAATTGTTTTAAATGACCTTACTAAGAAAATGATGGTTCCTAATGGAACTTATATTTTAATTAAACGATTGACTTCTAAAGAAGAAAAAAGAAGGATTGTTGCGGGGTTATATACTGAGTCTATAGCAGATGTTGAAATGGTTGGGTTTGAGAATAAAACAAACTATTTACATGCTAAAGGGAAACCATTGGATTTCGATATAGCTAAAGGTCTTTGGGTGTATTTAAATAGCAACTTGGTTGATCAGTATTTCCGCCAGTTCAATGGGCATACTCAAGTTAATGCCGCAGATCTTTACACTATTAGATATCCAAACCGTGAGCAATTGATTAATATGGGAAAACAGGCATGCGAATTTAATCAAGATAGTTTTGATAAATTTGCAAAAGCTCTATGAGTTTCAGTTAAAAAAGTAAGTCGAGCATAAAAGCTTGACTTACTTAAACTCATTGAAAAATTTTAAAGACACGCGAAGGGTCTTCTGATATCCAAAAATATGCATTTCCGGCAAGGTTTTTAAAAGCAGATTGTCTTTCTGCTGCTTTTTTCCATGTCGGATAAGTCGTTGTGAATCCAACGCCTTTTTTACCATTTCGCTGAGCAAAGGAGTTCATACTGTTCATTTTATGAATATCAACTTCACCATCGCTGGTAACAGCTTCAATAACCCACAAATAATCACTCTGACGATTCCATAATAACACATCAGGCATTGAGTCATTAATCGTCAAAGTTACTCCAGCTTCTGCTAAAATTTGTTTTTGCTCTGTTGTAATACGGTCACCATCACCATCATCTATATAAATTACTTGGTATCCCGGAAGGAAACGAGTGGCATATATTTCATGGCTGGCACGAATCAATTTTGAATGAGCACTTTCAATAGTATTTGACGTTTCTAAAGCTTGCGCGGCTTGTAATGCTAACCGCTCACGCTGTACATCAATTTGTGCCCAACCTTGTGCCAGCTCTAGCCAGTCGGCTTCTGGAGCCTGAAGAATAACCAAAAAATCCATTGAAAGACGATAAGCTGAGTTTGATGATTTAGCTATAGGATGTCCGGGTTTGAACTGACCATCTTTTGAATCGAGGTATACTTTCTCTATCGCACCAATTTCCCATAGTGGCTTCAGCCAATAATCCCGTCCTTCACGGTCCAGCTTCAAGTTTCCACCACGTTGAAGGATTCCAACATGTGTACCTATATGCGCGACCGACCCACCATCGCAAAATCTATACCCATTTTTTGCAGCTTTTTTATACCAACTTGGTTCATCACACAGAAGCGCGTAGACAACATCAATCATGTTTTCTGTGCATCGGTCTATTACCGCCAGTACATTCCTTACTCGTTGTTTCGTGACGCCTTGATAAGAATCAGGAACAACCTTCTCCCCTCTCTCCTGTGCTTCTCTCCGACGAGCAATCGCATCATCCTCTATACCCACATCTTAATCCTTCAAAATTAATTTAAGCCAAGCAATGGGCTAACTATCGAGTAAGAGCGGCAACTTAAAGCTATGTTTACTTGCCCATGCATTATTAGCTTAATTGATACGACAGCTATCTATATCACTAGATAGCGGCATTGTTGTGATACAAACTTTGCTGGCGGTTGGTAAATCCAGTGTAGATTAACCTTCAAAAATATTTGATTGCCAGATAGTTACATCAGTTGCATGACTCTCAGGCTGAGTGGTCGGTCTGACACGACCTGTTTTTTCAATTAATCCTTCTTTTCTAGCGCGGGCCATTACTCCACCTAAGGCTCTGGCTTCCTCAGGTTTTTCGAGGCCAGCCGCCCAGACTTCGTCAGGTGTAAACTCTTGATTTGTCTTGGCTACGTTTACTACAACTTCATACGCCTTTTGTTTCCAAGCTTGTTTGTCCATTAGCTGATTCCAATCGTCTGTGATGAGTGTTGATCTTATCAGCAACTCGACTAGTTCAGGAACTCATTTTTATGTTTGAAAAACATAACATTGAGCGAGTTCATGCTATGACATAGCTGTGAAGATATTTTAACTAAGCAACTGAAAGGTATAACTGCGAGGTTGAAATCAAAAGAAAAAATGTAGGTTGTTATGTGGTTTTTTAAATCTTACATGAAAAACATATTATTAATCAGTATAAACACCCCAATGCATCATTGGGGTGTGGTTCGTGAAGTCCGTATCAAGTGACTCTTTCATATCGCTTTTGCTCTTTTTTTAATCTTTTTGGGTACCAGGGGAGTCTCATGTGAGCCCCTGGAAACTCACATAAACCCACAAATTTGTCATTCGAAAGCCGCCTGAAGGGCAGTAACGACGAGCGTTGGCTCGACCTGAATGGTCTATCTTATCACCGACAACGACTGAGATTCATCCGTAGGTTTTGCCGCCAGAACGCTTATTGATTATTCATTTTCCGGCAAAGCATAATTCTGGCAGTACAGATAGGGGATCCCCTCTTTGGTAATCAGGTATGTCGCGCTGTTCAGTGCAAAAAAATCGACGTTGGATACGCTGGTATTGGTCAGGAAAAAATCGGGGAGGAGTTCCTGAATAAGGCTGGCGGGAGCCGTTTCTCGATTGGAAATTTGGATTTTCTGTGAAATCCAGACCGGGCTTGAGCCGTAGCTGGATTGTGTAAAAAGTACCATGCGTTGCACGGTTTGCTCATTATTTTCGGCATCTTTGATAATACCATCAATATTCACAATACCTTTACTGCCCCCGGTTTTAATATCAATAATCCCTCGGAACGAGCTTGTATTGCGTACAATTTCGATGGCAGAGCGGCAGGTGAGATCATGTAACTCGCCATTGTTCTTACTGTACCGATAGACGACAGTAAGAATAAGCGCAGCAAAACAAAGCAGCAGGATAATACCTGTCTGGATGCGGGACGTTCGGGGATATAAGTTCATTAGCTATCATACCGTGGGTAATATACCGACTGACAGGCATTTTCTTGCCTGGCTTTTATCGGTGAGCGACACACCAGTACGGACAGTTTCTTAGACTCAGGATAGGTCGTGATATAGATAAATTTATGGCTCTGACACAGTCCTGGGTTTTTGTCGATAAACGCGGTATGCCGGGAGAAATTACTGGCATCGTTATTGAAATAATACTGACAGTCAGTGGGTGCTTTATCCGCAGTAATATAGCCGGAGAAATAATCATCGCTGGCTTGCCACGGATATAATATCAGCACACAAATTATCAGGGTAAGTGCCAACATTACTGTTTCTGCAGCCGTTATCAAAGGTTGACGCGGTGTGTCAGCCAAAAATTCCTCAATGGTGGCATCTGGCGCTAAGGATTCTTCAGCAGAAGCAGAGTTCTCCTCCGGTGTTTCAATGACCTGAATATCAAACTCTTCCTGAATGATCAGCCCTTTGCGGGGGAGCGTTGTGATCAGCGGCTGTTCAAGCTCCAGCTGCAGTAAGCTTTTACGCAACGAGAGAATGCTTTGATAAAAGGCGTTGAAACTCACCTGCCGGTGATTTTTACCCCAACCGAATTCCAGTAATTCGTTTTGAGAAACCACTTGCCCGCGATGTTGAATAAGTAATAAAAGACATAACGACGCTGAGTGTTTGAGTTTTATCCGCTGATTGGGGTGATCTACCCGCGCCAGACATTGTGTGGCTGGCGTAAATATTATTCTATTTTCAATCAGATAACTGACATTGCCAGTCTCAGACATATTGTCTCTACTCTTGATGATGCGTCTGGTGGTTGTTTAGTCATGATACCACTGAGCCTATAAAGACCACCAGCATGGACCTGATTCCACAGCGAGAACCGCGAAGTGTTGCAAATTGGTATCATGATATAACAAGAATGAAAACTTTTTAATGAAAATAAAATTCATTAAAATCAATTGATTGTATCTTTTTGGCTACTCTGCAAAGAACAGAAAGATGAAAAAATGTCGACAAAGATGATTGCCATTAATTCTTTATGGACAGCGCCATATACTGCCTGGCACCACCACGCGAAAACAGCATGAACCTTAACGCGTCAATGGCACCAGGGAATGCCGGTGGTAGATGTAGATGGGAATAAATGTCAGCTTGTTTGCGAGCTGACATTTATTTTTAGTGCCGAGTAAATTTAACCATCTTTTTGACTAAGCCATAATTTGCGGTAGAGAGTCCCATGTTCCAGAAAGAAATTGAAAATGCTGTAGTGCTCGTTGGCGATGAAATGAAGAAGTCGGATAATGCCTGGCTGTCGTTACGTAAAAAACGTCAGCGTATTGATTTGAAGACCGATGGACATATCTTATTTCTGGAGAAAGGGACTGTCTCTGTTTATCGTGTGGAAAACGATTTAGTCACGGTGAGTATTTCTGCACCTGCTATTCTCGGCCTGCCACAAATGCGTACGGAAGTGGCTGGTCACTATTTACGTTGTGATACCGATTGTGAAATGTGGGCGATGAGCGTACAAAATGCCGATCACCTGTTTACGACCAAAAACTTATGGAAGCAGGCGTTTGATATCTTAACGCATCATCTTCAACGTTATTTTCAGCGTGAAGCGTTGCAGTCGCACCGTACTATTCGTGAGCAGATTATTGAACACGTAAAATATATCTGGTCGATGGAGCCAGAGGTTCGCGAGAAAACATCCGTGTATACTTTTATTTTGACCCGTAACCATATTTCACGTAGTGCCATCCATAAGGTGTTACAGGAGCTGGTTAATGACGGGAAAATCACCCTGAATCGTGGGAAGCTCTCTTTTTGCACGCCGTTATAAATTCATGCGCTCCCCGGCAAAATGTAAGGGAGCGCATCCGATCAACGTTCTCTGAGTGCTTCCGCGCGTGCGCGAATAATCGGTTTTAACAGGTAGCTCAGAATCGTTTTCTTGCCGGTGAGAATATCGACGCTCGCCACCATGCCGGGAATGATCAGCATCGGATGCTCTTTTGTTCCCAGGTAATTTTTGTCCGTCTGCAAACGCACAATATAAAAGCTTCGCCCCTGCTTGTCGGTAACGGTGTCCGGGCTTATCTGCACTACTTCGCCTTGCAGACCGCCATAGATGGTGTAATCGTAAGCGGTAAATTTCACCATCGCATGTTGACCCGGATGGAGGAAGGCGATATCGCGCGGCTGGATTTTGGCTTCGATTAACAGTTTGTCATCCAGCGGAACGATTTCCACCAGATCGCTGCCCGGTTGAATGACGCCGCCGATAGTATTCACCATCACCTGCTGGACGATACCCCGCACCGGTGAGGTGACCATGGTACGGTTCACCCGATCCTCCAGTGCTTTAACGCTTGCCTGGGTTTTACTCAGATTGGTGCGAGCTTCATTGAGTTGGGCCAGCGCATCGCTCTGGAAACGGCCACGGCTTTCACCGATTTTATTCTCAATCTCTTTAATTTCTGACGTGGCCTTGGGCAGCGACAGGCTAATAGAATTGAGCTGCCCGGCGGTTTCCACTTCGGTACGACGCAGGCGCAGCAGTTCGACTTTTGAAATGGCGCCTGAAGCGAGCAGCGGCTCGGACATTTTGATTTCCTGACGGATTAACCCGAGGCTGTGCTTAAACTGATCCTCCTTTGACTCAAAGTCGCGCAGCTCCTGTTTTTTCTGTACCAGCTGTTCTTCAAGCCCGGAAATTTCGTTGTGAAATTGTTCCCGACGGCTGTTGTACAGCTCGGTTTCTCCCCGGGCGACATCCGGCGCCTGGCTGGCTATCTCGGGTGAAATCACAAAGTCCCGGCTTTCAACCTCAGCCGTCAGGCGTTCTACCTTGGCGCGCAGACCGAGTTTGTCGGCTTCAGTTTCGCCAACGTTGGAGGCGAAGCGCGTGTCATCGAGGTGCAGTAGTGGAGTTCCGGCGTTAACGATTTGCCCTTCATGCACGTACAGCTCGGTGACAATTCCCCCTTCCAGGTTCTGGATTTTTTGCAGTTTTGATGAAGGGATCGCTTTGCCTTCACCGCGTGTCACTTCATCAATTTTTGCAAAACCAGCCCAGATGAAGGACAGCACCACCAGCGCGAGGATCACCCACAACGTCAGTCGTATCACTCTTGGGGCATCATCAATTATGGCCTGGCTAACCTCATTAATACTGTCGGTTTGATTTTCATCACGACCGCGAAAATAGTGCTGCATGTGACTGCGGGCACGAGTCAGGAGATCAGCGAGACGCATTAATTTGCCCCTTTTTCAACGCATCCATCACTACCCCTTTCGGACCGTCTGCGATGATGCGACCTTTATCAACAATAATCAGACGGTCAACCAGCGACAGCATGGAAGCGCGGTGCGTGACCAGTAATAACGTTTTTCCCGCAATACAGGGGGCCAGCGCGTGTTTGATCTTCTCTTCGCTGGTGTTGTCCATTGAACTGGTGGGTTCATCCAGTAGCAGGAGAGGGGGATCAAGCAACAGTGCACGCGCGAGCGCCACCGCCTGCCGTTGCCCACCGGAAAGCTGGGAGCCGCGTTCGCCGACCTGCAGGTTATAGCCGTCGGGATGCAGGCGTGCGAATTCGTTGACGCCAGCCAGTTCTGCCGCTCGCAGCATCGTTTCGTCATCGACATAGCGCGCTCCGCACAGCAGGTTATCGCGCAGCGTGCCGTTGAATAGCTGGATGTCCTGCGGCACGTAGCCGATGCTGTGGCGCAGATCGTTCACATCCAGCTGGCGAGAGTCGATACCATCGATCAGCAGGTTCCCGGCGCTCGGCTGGTATAAATTGACGATAAGTTTACTCAGCGAACTTTTACCGGAACCGCTACGCCCGATAATGCCGATGCGCTCACCGGGCTGAATGGTCAGGTTAATTTTGTGCAGCGACAGGTTTTGTTGCTCCGGGTAGCTGAAATCCACATCGCGAAATTCAATGCTGCCCTGTAACTGTTCACGCTTGAGTGGGTTTTCATCCGCACGGCGCTCCTGCGTCAGCGACATCATTTTCTCAGTATTTTTGATGGTCAGTTTCGCCTGCTGATAGCGGGCGATAAGGCCGGTGAGCTGACCCAGCGGCATGAGTGCCCGGCCGTTAAGCATGTAGCAGGCGATCAAGCCACCCATACTCAGTTTGCCGTCGATAATCATGTACACCCCGACGATGATCATCACCACGCCTGAAATTTGCTGGAACCAGCCGGTAAGGTTGCTGGCCAGGCTGGACAAGGTTTTCACCCGCAGTTCGAGACGGCTCAGGCTGCCCAGCGTTTGTTCCCACTGGAACTGGCGTTCGCTTTGGGCATTATTCACTTTGATGGCATCCAGACTGCTCAGGGTTTCAATCAGTAGCGCCTGACGTTCGCTGGCGAGGCTCATGGTTTTTGCCACAGCAGCGTTGACCGGCTTTTGTAGTGCCCAACTGCACAATAGGGCAATCGGTAATGTCAGTACCGGGATCCATGCCAGCGCGCCGCCGATAATGCCAATAACAATCAGCAGTAACAGGGTGAAGGGCAAATCGATAATCGTCGTCAAAGTGAGGGATGAGAGGAAATCACGCAGTGACTGAAACTCGTGAATGTTTTGTGCAAAGCTTCCCACGCGTGCCGGGCGCTCTTTCATCTCCATACCGACAATGCGCTCAAACAGGGTTGAAGAGATGATGAGATCGCTTTTCTTACCTGCAATATCAAGGCAGATACCGCGCAGCATTTTTAAAATCAGATCAAAGACAAAAGCCAGGCAGATGCCGACTGCCAGCACCCATAATGTGACCGTTGCCTGGTTTGGCACGACGCGGTCATACACATTCATGGTAAAGAGCGGTGTGCCGAGCGCAATCAGATTGATTAACAGACTGGCCAATACCGCATCCATATACAGAAAACGCGACAGCTTCAGCGTGTCTTTAAACCAGGATTTGGTGCGTGGCAGAAAGGCCTCTGCCTGCAAATCGAATTCGTGGCGCGGATGCGCAAAAATGACTTTGCCCGCATAGTTTTGCTCAAGCGTGGCGGCATCAACGCAAATTTCCCCACCTTCGCTTTCGCTGGGCATAAAACGGGCGCTACCGTCATCGTTCCAGGCCAACAACACCCCGGTTCCCCCTGCATTCAATAACAAGACAGCAGGCAGAGACATTGCCGGAATTTTATCGAGCGTGCGCGTGACGACTCGCGCCTTTAAACCGGCCCTTGCCGCCGCGCGTGGAAATATATTTAGCGTGAGCCGATCGTTTTCTAATGGCAGGCCACTGCTTAATGTTGAACGACTCGCCGGTTTACCGTGCAGAGAACACAGAATCAGTAAGCTATCTAATAACGGGTCGTCATTATGGCTACGTGGGTCGTGATGTTGAGAATTAGGGTTAGCGTAATTCTCAGGGACGTCATTTAATAATTCGGCTTGTGCACTCATTTTCGCAACCATTCTGACCGTGCACGGTTAAATAATAGCAAGCTAATTATAAGCGTGCAGGTCAGAGATTTATTGGGGATTAATAATTATTAATGAAGTTCCGGTAAGCTATTTTCTTCTGCTGAATCTACCGGTTGCCCCGATGGCGGCGGTGTAATTTTTAGAATATTCATTAATTCACCGGTGCGTTCGCTAATACGATAGCCACTGGTCATGGCCAGATAACGTAATTCAACAAGACGGCGTTTAGAAGAGAACACTTCATTTTCACTATCGAGTAAATCCAGCAGCGTGCGCTCGCCAAGACTAAATTGATCCTGATAAGCCGTGCGCACTTTGACGCTGCGGTCGGCATATTCTTCCGCCGAAGGAAGCTGGGCGCGTGCGTTTTGCAGTGCGGTCCAGGCCAGGCGTAGCTCCTGATTCAGCTGGCGCAGTGTGTTATTACGTACATCCTGAGCCTGCTTGTGCAGATAAGCGCGGGAGTTCATGTTGGCTTTGTCGCTGCCGCCCTGGTACAGGTTGTAGTGCAGTTTTACCATCGCTTCCCACTCTTCGGTGTGTGCGCGAGTGGTATCGGTGTTGTTGCTAATCCCGCGGGAAAGCTCAACGTCCACACGTGGATAGAAGGTGGATTTCGACGCTTCATACTGCTGGTGCGCAGCTTCGATATCCGCATTGGCAGACTTCAGTAATGGATTATTTTTTTCCATCCGACTTTTGGCATCTTCCAGCGAGGCTGGCAACTGAGAGTCAATGCTCTCTGGCTGGCTTAAGCCCTGCGGATCCATGCCCGTCACGCTGACAAAGGTGGTTTTCGCATCTTCAAGGTTAGTCTGCTCGGTCAGCAGGTTGTTTCGCGCCTGCGCCAGACGCGCTTCGGCCTGCATAAAATCCCCAGAGCGCCCAACGCCCTGATCGGTACGCAGTTTTATCTGGTCATAAATGCGCTCGTGGTTCGCCAGATCGTCTTCAGCAAGGCGCACAAATTCTTCGCGTTGCAGCACGTCGAAATAGGCCTGAATCACCGCATAAGCGGTGCTTTCGCTGGTGTTCATCACGCTGTAAGCGCGTGAGTCTACGGTCGCTTTTTGTCGCGCCACTTCGCTGTTGGTCGCAAAGCCGTTAAACACATTTTGCTCGAGGCTGATAGTCGCCTCGTTAGGTGATTGAGTCAGACCGTTATTGCGTCCTGCAGCGCGGGTAGTTGCATCATCAACATCTTTGCGCCCGGCCTCGGCATTTAAATTCAGTGATGGCAAATAGCCACCTTGTGCCGCACGCAGATCTTGCACCGAGGAATAACGGCTATTTATTGCAGCATTAACTTCAGGATGATTAGCTAATGCATCTTTAACGGTATTTTGTAAGTCTTCTGCGTTTACTGCATTTATTGAAAAACATGAAAGCAGAAAAACTAAAAACTTCTTCATGACATGAATGCCCTATATCTCACGGTTATGACATCCAGGTGTCGTCGCTATCATCCATTTTTACAAACACGTTATATTAATTAACAAATATGAATTGTCTTAATTGATGGCTGTAATCAGCTATTCAGCGACATGTTTTGTCACATCGTGTTTTATTTTTGGTTATTTTTTATTATATTCATTTGCCAGTCAAGTCTCATGTAATTGCATTCTATAAAATGTGTTTTTTTCTACATTGAGATATTAATGTTTACATTAATTGAATGTGATATTTGTTCGTTAATGTATTAACGAGTTTATAAAAATAATGATGGTAATTAAGTGAGGTTACGGTGAGCAAATTACTCGGTGTGATCAAAGCAATTATTGGACAGGTTTACGTAGTTGATGCCAATGGTGCACAACGACTGGTTCATGAAGGCGACAGGGTATATAGCGGTGAAGAAATTGTGACCGGTGCCAGCGGCGCGGTAAGTATCTCTTTACCAGACGGAAAAACGCTGGATATAGGCCGTAATAGCCATTGGGGTGAGCACGGGCTACAGGTTAGCCATCATCCGGAAAGTAGTGCTCAGGATATTGCCGCCGCACAAAAGGCCATTGCCGATGGCGCTGACCCGACGCAGGTGCTGGAAGCCACCGCGGCGGGTAATGAAGCACCGGCAACATTAGAAGGTGGCGGCGGGGGGCACACTCTGGTTCAGCTTGAATTGACCGGGCAGGTGGTTGATCCGACAGCAGGTTTTAACACTAAAGGTCTGGGAAGCCCGAACTGGGATATCAATCTGCCGATAGGGGGAGTTACCGCAGGTTCCGCGAGTGTTTTCCCGCCTGAGGTACAAATTACCGAGTTTGCCGGCAACGACGGTTTCATTAACAAAAGCGAATTCCATCAGACCCATTTAAGCGGCACCAGTAATCAAAATCACATCACACTCACCTTCACCGATAGCCAAAAAAACACATTCACCGTTACTGTTCCGGTGAGCAACGGGCACTGGAATATTGATACCGATCTGGGGGGACTGGTCCCGGGAAATGTAACAGTGGTGGCAATAGCCACCGATGTGACGGGACGAACGGCAGAAAGTTTTGATCATGCGCTGATTGATATTACCGGACCACACATCGACATTACCATTGATAACGTCACGCCGGATAACCTCATTAACTACGAAGAGTCGCGTCAACCGCAAACCCT
The DNA here is from genome assembly GCF_030332915.1 of Citrobacter sp. Cpo040. Lineage (NCBI taxonomy): Bacteria > Pseudomonadati > Pseudomonadota > Gammaproteobacteria > Enterobacterales > Enterobacteriaceae > Citrobacter > Citrobacter sp. Cpo040. The sequence goes on along the minus strand of NZ_JAOWGX010000037.1, from coordinate 230,276 downwards.
GATCCACGGGTCGATCGGCGGCGATGCTAAACCAGGCGATATCGTTACTTTATTGGTTGATGGTAAAGAATATACCGGTGTTGTTACCGACCCCGGAAATGGGACTCTGACTTATACCATCCCGGTCCTGACCCAGGGGTTACTGAATGACCCGAACATTCACGCTACATTAACCTCTACTGACGACGCAGGAAACACCACCATTGTTTCCACGGATCATCATGTCGATAACGATCTGTATGCGCAAAATGCCGTGACCATTGGAACGGTGGCGAATGATGATGTCGTCAACGCTAATGAGTTTCGTATGCCGACCATTATTTCTGGCATTGCCAGCGGTGATGCGAAAGTGGGTGATCCGGTCACGTTGACCATTCAGGGCAAAGCGTTTCACGGCACAGTTTTCGACGATCATGGCCAGCTACGCTATGAAATCGTTGTGCCTTCCGCAACTCTCAAAGAGGGGGCTAACGATGTGCAGGTGACGCTGGTAAGCCATGACGCGCCAGGCAATGAAGCTACTGCTGTGACGCACCGCACCGTGGTGCTTGATACCCAGGCACATAACGTGCTGACTATCGACAATGTGACCGACGATAACACTCTGAACCGTGCTGAACTGTATGCGCGCAATCAGGTGATTTCCGGAACCGTGAGCGGCGAAGACGCCAAGGTTGGTGACCCGGTACAGCTGGAGATTAACGGTCATCAGTACAACGGGCAGGTTATCGATCTCGGCAATAACACGCTGGGCTACCGTATTGCGGTGAACGCTTCTGACTTTGCAAATAACAGCACCCTGGTCGATGGGAATGTGGAAGTGAAGGTCAGCGTCACCTCCCATGATGCAGCGGGTAACCTGGCGATTGCCACCAGTAGCCACGACGTGCATGTCGATAACTTCGCGGAAAACAGCGTACATATCGATAAGGTGGCGTCGGACGATGTGGTCAACGCCATTGAAAACCGCATGACTACGCTGATAAGTGGTGTGGCAGACGGTGATGCTAAAGCAGGGGATGCGGTTACCGTCAGCGTACAGGGACAGAATTTTGCCGGAACGGTGGTCGATGAAAACGGCGAACTGCGCTACGAAGTGGCGGTGCCGGTCGGCACGCTGAAAGAAGGTAAAAATGCGGTACAGGTGACGCTGGTCAGCCACGATACCGCAGGTAACGAAGTCACCGCGCTCGCTCACCGTACCGTGGTGCTGGATACCAAAGCGCATAACACCGTCAATATTCATGACGTTACCGCTGATAATACCCTGAACTTTACTGAGCTGTCGGCGGCGAAGCAGACAATTACCGGGAATGTTCGCGGGGAAGACGCGAAAGCGGGCGACCCGGTGCTGGTGGAGATCAACGGCCATCAGTATCACGGCCTGGTGATTGATACCGGGAAAAATACCCTCGGTTACCGCATTGAGGTGGATTCTGTGGCATTCTCTGACAATGTCGGTCAGGTGCTGAAAGACGTGACGGTCCATGTCAGCGTCACTTCCCACGATGCGGCGGGTAACCTGGCGATTGCCACCAGCAGCCACGATGTGCATCTCGATAACTTCGCGGAAAACACGGTGCATATCGATACCGTAGCGAACGACGATGTGGTGAACGCCATTGAAAACCGGATGACCACGCTGATAAGCGGTGCCGTTGGTGGCGATGCAGCTGTCAATGACCCGGTGACCGTTAGCGTGAAAGGGCAAGTCTTTACCGGCAAGGTGGTTGAGGTCAATGGTGAACTGCGCTACGAAGTGGCGGTGCCGGTGGGCTCGCTGCACGAAGGTAAAAATGATGTGCAGGTGACGCTGGTTAGCCATGATGCGGTGGGTAATGAAGTGACCGCGCTGGCGCACCGTAACGTGGTGCTGGACACTAAAGCGCATAACACCGTCAATATTCATGATGTCACCGCCGACAACACCCTGAACTTTACTGAGCTGTCGGCGGCGAAGCAGACGATTACCGGAAACGTGCGCGGGGAAGATGCGAAAGCGGGCGACCCGGTGCTGGTGGAGATTAACGGCCACCAGTATCACGGCCAGGTGATTAATACCGGGAAACATACCCTCGGCTACCGTATCGAGGTGGATTCGAGCGCGTTCTCTGACAACGTCGGCCATGTGCTGAAAGAGGCGACGGTCCATGTCAGCGTCACCTCCCATGATGCGGCGGGCAACCTGGCGATAGCCACCAGCAGCCACGACGTGCATCTCGATAACTTCGCGGAAAACACGGTACATATCGATACCGTCGCGAACGACAATGTGGTCAACGCCATTGAAAACCGCATGACCACGCTGATAAGCGGCGTGGCAGGCGGCGATGCCAAAGCGGGGGATACCGTTACCGTCAGCGTGCGGGGGCAGAGTTTTACCGGAACGGTGGTCGATGATAACGGCGAACTGCGCTACGAAGTGGCGGTGCCGGTCGGCACGCTGAAGGAAGGTAAAAATGCGGTGGTGGTGACGCTGGTCAGCCACGATGCGGTGGGTAATGAAGTGACCGCGCTGGCGCACCGTACCGTGGTGCTGGACACTAAAGCGCATAACACCGTCAATATTCATGATGTCACCGCCGACAACACCCTGAACTTTACTGAGC
>NZ_JAOWGX010000037.1:4503-227617 GCF_030332915.1 Citrobacter sp. Cpo040 | reverse complement strand
ACGTGCGCGGGGAAGATGCGAAAGCGGGCGACCCGGTGCTGGTGGAGATTAACGGCCACCAGTATCACGGCCAGGTGATTGATACCGGGAAACATACCCTCGGCTACCGCATCGAGGTGGATTCATCAGCATTCTCTGACAACATCGGTCAGGTGTTGAAAGACGTGACGGTGCATGTCAGCGTCACCTCCCAGGATGCGGCAGGTAACCTGGCGATTGCCACCAGCAGCCACGACGTACACATTGATAACTTCGCCACTAACCAGCTCAGCATCGACACGGTAGCGACGGAGGATGTGGTGAATGCTATTGAAAACCGCATGACCACGCTGATCAGCGGTGCCGTTGGCGGCGATGCGTCCGTCAACGATCCGGTGACCGTTAGTGTACAGGGGCAAGACTTTACCGGCAAAGTCGTCAACATAAATGGCGAACTGCGCTACGAAGTGGCGGTGCCGGTCGGTACGCTGCAGGAAGGTAAAAATGCGGTGGTGGTGACGCTGATCAGCCACGATGCGGTGGGTAATGAAGTGACCACTCTGGCGCATCACGCCATCACGTTGGACACTCAGGCACATAATACTGTCCGTATACATGATGTCACTGCCGATAACACATTGAATTACCAAGAGCTACTTGCGGCTAAACAGACCATTACCGGTTTTGTTGGCGGTGAGGATGCGAAGGTCAACGATCCTGTCTTACTGGAGATAAATGGCCATCAGTACAGCGGTAAGGTGGTTGATTTTGGCCGCGGTAAGCTGGGTTATAGCATCGATGTAGATTCTTCAGCATTTGCTGATAACAGCGGCCATGTTCTGACGAATGTGAAAATTACCGCGATGGTCACATCTCATGACGCAGCGGGAAACCTGGCGATCGCGACTGATTCCCATAAAGTTCATATCGATAACTACGCGGAAAACACCATTAAGATTGACGCAGTGGCGACGGACAATGTGGTGAACGCCAATGAAAACCGGATGCCGACGATTATTAGCATCGTAGCCGGTGGTGATGCCCGGGAGGGTGATGCGGTAACTATCAGGGTTCGTGGACAAGACTTTGACGGCAAGGTGATCAACGATAACGGTCAGTTACGCTATGAAGTGGTTCTGCCGCATGGAACCTTGCATGAAGGAAAGAACGCGGTGGTCGCGACGCTGGTCAGCCATGACGCGCTGGGCAATGAAGTGACCAGTGAGTCGCACCGTATTATCACTCTTGATACTCATGCGCAAAACACCATCTCGCTAGATAACATTGCTACAGACAATGTTATCAATTACCAGGAACTGTCCGCGGCGACACAGCGCATTACCGGCATCGTTGATGGTGAAGATGCGAAGATCGGCGATCCCATTCAACTCGAAGTTAATGGTCATCAGTACGATAGCCGGGTCATTGACCTTGGTAACGGGCATCTGGGTTACAGCATTGATGTGGACTCATCGGCCTTTGCGAACAATAGCATCCATGTGTTGACGGATGTCGATGTGCACGTCACTGTCACCTCTCATGATGCGGCGGGTAACCTTGCCATCGCTACCGATAGCCATAAAGTTCATATTGATAACTTTGCCAAAAACGTGGTGACGACGGATGTAGTCGCGTCGGATGATGTGGTGAACGCCATTGAAAGCCGGATGCCGACGCTGATTAGCGGTATCGCGAAAGGCCTGGATGCCAAAGCGGGCGATGTGGTTACCGTCCACGTACAGGGGCAAACACAGGACTTTAGCGGCACGGTGGTTAACGATCACGGCGTTCTGCGCTACGAAGTGTTTGTTCCAACAGGTGTGTTGCAGGAAGGCAGCAACGACGTGATGGTGACGCTGGTCAGTCACGATGCTGCGGGCAACAAGGCGGTGGCGGTGGAGCATCGAACCGTTACGCTGGATACGCAGGCGCAAAGTACCGTCACTATTGATAGCGTCACTGATGACGACAAACTTAACCATCTTGAGCTGGATACGCCGATGCAGCTCATCAGCGGTAAGGTGGGCGGTGACGCGCAGATTGGCGATGCGGTGATCGTAGAAATCAATCACCAGACGTTTAACGGCAAGGTGATTGATCTTGGAGGCGGTCATTTAGGCTATCAGGTCCCGGTCAACTCAACGGCGTTCAGCGATAACAAAGGCAACCAGGATAAAAATGTGACCGTGAGTGTCACGGTTATCTCCCACGATGCGGTGGAAAATGAGGTCATTACCACCGCAACCCATGATGTACATATTGATAACCATGCCGCGGCTAAAATCACCGTTGATACGGTGGCGGGCGATGACAAGCTGAACGGCGCAGAAGCCGCGAAACACCTCACTGAGGTGATGGGGACGGTTTCGGGCGATGTGCATGTCGGGACTAAAGTTCAGGTTATTGTCAACGGCCATACTTACGATACAACCGTTCAGCGACTCCCGGAACATAACAATGCGCTGGGATATAAGCTGGACGTTCTGAGCCGCGATCTGGTTAAAGACCCGCATATCGTGGCCCGCGTAGTCGGCGAAGATAATGTGCATAATTTCCATAAAGCGGAGATAACGCACGACCTGGTGGTTGATTTACATGCTAAGGCAATACTGACGATCGATCCCGTCACCGATGACAATATGATTAATGGCGATGAATCAAAACAGCCATTCACCTTGATAACCGGAAGAGTGGGGGGGGATGTTCACGTTAATGACGTTGTTTATCTCACCGTTAATGGTCACGTCCTGACAGGTAAAGTGCACGATGTAGGGGGCGGGGTTCTTGGCTATAGCATTAAAGTCAGTACTGCCGATCTGATCTCCGATCCGCATTTAACCGCGACGGTGAGCACCACCGATGGCGCGGGCAACCCGGCCACGGCTAATGCAGAAACCACCGTTATTATCGATACCCGTGTGGATGCACAGATAACCATTGATTCCGTGACGCCGGATAATACGCTAAACCTTGCAGAGCAAATGCATGGCTATACGATAGTGAGTGGTACGGTGAGCGGTGAGGTCCATCCTGGCGATCCGTTTACCATGACCATCAATGGCCATAACTATGCCGGGGTGGTGGAAGATCGTGGCAATCAGCAGATGGGCTTCCACCTTCCGGTTTCAACGGCCGACCTGGTTGCCAGTCCGCATATTGAAGTCTCAATGGATGTGACGGATGCGGCGCAGAACCATGCCCATATTGTGGCGCACCATGATGTTAATCTGGACAGTAAAGCTGAGGCCGAAATTACCATTGATCCCGTAACAGGGGATGATGTACTGAACGCCGTTGAACTGGGCAAGTCTCTCACGATCATTAGCGGTACAGTCGGTGGTGACGCGAAAATTAATGATGTGGTGCACCTGAATATCGGTGGCCATATGGTTGATGCCACAGTGACGCACCTGCCAAATCTTGGCACTCTGGGCTACTCCATTAATGTTGATACCCAGTGGCTGCAAAGCGATCCACATATTACTGCGACTATTACCACCACCGATGGGGCGGGGAATAACGCCACGGCGGATGCACGTAGTACCGTAGTCATTGACGATCAAGTTGACGCAACAGTGCATATCGACCCAATCGTTACCCATGATGGCGATGCGGTGATCAACCACGATGAAGCCCTGAATCCAGAAACCACCGTCACCGGGACGGTGGGCGGGGATGTTAAAATTGGCGATATGGTTGAACTGACCATCAACCATCAGACCTATTTTGCGCGGGTGGAAAATCAAAACGGTCAGCATGTATTCAGTACTAAGGTTTCGACCTTAGATCTGCTCATGGATCCGAATATTCATGCTGAAGTAACGGCTAAAGACGATGCAGGTAACATCGCGCGTGGGTACGATGATATGCCGGTGCAGGTTGATACCGTTGCTGACGCAGGGATCACCATTGATACGGCCTCTAATGGTCTGCCGCCGGGTCAGACGGTCGCGAATGATCTGTCTGCTGGCCACAGACCTGACTTTATCTCTGTATCCGGACATGTTGATCCCGATGCCATTAAGGGAGATACGATAACCATTACGGTTGGTCAAGGAATTGTCTATACCACCCATGTAGTGACCCTGGCGGATGGCACTCTCGGTTATCAGGCCAACATAGGTACAGGTGATCTTGCCGATGATGGCAATATTGTGGTTTCCATCACCACCCATGACAATCATGGTAATACAGCCACGGCGACAGAGCATAAATTTATCGATTTGCCCTGGTTACACAATACGGCAGTGAGCGGTAATACTCCTTATGGTTTCACTACCCCGCCAGTGGTAACGCCTCCTTCAACGGGTACAGGAACAACACAACCTCACCAACCGACCGTACACCTTACCGTTGATAAGGTGGCGGGCGATGACGTTCTCAATCATGACGAAGCGCTGAAATCGACAACGCCAATCCGTGGCTTTGTGACTGGCGATGTTCATATTGGTGATGACGTTATTGTTACTATTAACCATGTTTCATACACCGGGCACGTAAAGGCTATCCCGACTATGCCGGGACAACTGGCATATGAGGTTGATGTCCCGACTACTGCGCTTCAGGCGCATCCGTCATTCGATGTCTCCGTCACAGTGAAAAATGCAGCGGGGACAGCAACAGACTCAGCGCACAAAAACATCACCGTAGATACGGAAAATCCGCTGCAGGTCACGATGGATAAGATTGCCGGGGATGATGTGATTAATGGCAAAGAAGGCCAGGCTGGTAAAGTAACCGTTAGCGGTACGGTCAGCGGTGAAGGTATCCATGACGGTAGCGTGGTGAACCTGCAGGTTAACGGTAATACGTTGACAGCCGTTGTTCATCTGCAACATGGTCAATGGGTCTGGTCGAAAGATGTCAGCGTCAATGACCTGCACAATAATCCGGATGTTGTCGCGACGGTAATGGCGACGGACGATCATGGCAACCTGGGAAGTGCCTCTGCCAGCAGCCATGTTGTGGTTGATCTGAGTGCCGATGCCGGAGTCACTATCGATAAGATCGCGCAGGACAATGTGCTGAATGCGCAGGAATCGCTGCAAACTAAGATAGCCGTAACCGGTTCAGTATCGGGAGATGTGCATCCGGGTGATAAGGTGACCCTGACGGTTAACGGTAATGAATACGCGGCCACGGTGGACCAGAGCCATCATTACACTGTTGATATCTACACCAAAGACCTGCTGGCGGATCATGCCATTGTGGCGAAAGTGATGGGTTATGACGAGCATAATAATGTGCAGTCCGCCAGCTTCACGCAGAATTATTCAATTGATACGACGACAACGGGCAGTGTGACCATCAATACCGTTGGTGGTGACGATGTTATCAATGCCGATGAGGTAAAAGCAGGAAGCGTAGAGGTGAGTGGTACGGTGGATGGCGACGTGCATCTCGGTGATAAAGTCGCCATTCTCGTCGATGGCGTCACAGTACATACGCGTGTCATTGAGCTGCCGCATATGAACGGGCAACTGGGCTACAAAGCGATGGTGAGTACGGTCGGGCTGCAAAATGACCCGAATATTCACGTCAGCGTAGAAGGGCAGGATTCGGCGTTGAACCCAATGCATGCCGTAAACGACAAAACGGTCACTATCGATACGCAGGTTGATGCCAGCATCGTGCTGGATAAGGTGTCAGTCGATGATGTGCTGAATAACGAGGAAACTCAGCATGCGAAAACCACCATCAGCGGTTATGTGACCGGGGACGTGGATGTTGGCGATCAGGTGACCATCACCGTTAATGGTAAAGATCTGGTTGCTGATGTGAAAAATAGCGGTGGTCAGAAGGTATTTAGCGTGGATGCCAGTACGATTGACCTGATTCACGATCAAAAGATCCTTGCTCACGTTATCGCCCATGACGACGCCGGTAACCGCGATAAGGTCGATATCGATAAGACCATTACCATCGACAGAACCGCTGTGGGAACGATGGGTATTGATAATGTCACCCAAGATAACGTCCTGAATCATCAGGAACTCCTGGGAGCGACGGTGAGGGTAACCGGGCCTCTTGGCGGTGATGTGGATGTGTGGGATTCGATCAAATTAAAAATTGGCGGTCAGGAATTTAGCGGTTCGGTAGACACGTTGAGCAATGGCGATCGGGTTTATCACGTAGATGTGGACAGTCATATCATGGAAGTGAACACCACATTTTCGGTTGAGGTTAAAGGTCATGATACGCCGGGCAACCCATATTCACAGACAACTTCCCACAGCTATTCGGTTGATCAGCAGGCAGACGCCACGCTTATCGTCGATAAGGTTACCGGGGATAACCATATTTCACGTGCGGAATCACAGGACGCCGTCACGCATATTACCGGCAGCGTGAGCGGTGATGTGCATGATGGTGAGCATATTAAAGCACTGGTAAATGGTCATCAGTACGATGCCATTCTTCATCAGGGCAATAATGGGTTGACCTATGATATTGAGGTTGAGACTTCCGCATTCCGGGCAGGTCATAACCGGGTGAACGTATTGATTGAGGCGAATGATAACCACGGCAATATTACGCCTTATACCCAAACGCTGAACGTGACGATGGACGATCCCGCGCCAGTGAAAGGACATTCGGTGGATAAAGGGAATCATGCTGCGATACAGCATGCGCTGCATAACCTGTTCGACGACAACGCATTATCTCTGTCTTATGCACCAGCAGCGACCGGACACGGTCAGGCGACAGCGGTGCTCAGTGCTGACGATAAGGCGAAGGGGGTGCTTGAAAAAGTCGATCTCAGCGATCTGGCGCGTGAACTGCATGAAGGCGTGGATATTGCGAAGTACATTCAAAGCAGCGGCGATCATCACCTGATCGCCAGTCCGGCGAAAGTGGCGCATGGCATTGATACTGCGCTGTCGACTCCGACAAGCGGCGATCTGCATTCTCCGACCTACTCGTTGGATCACCTGATTGCTAAACCCGATCAAAACCACACTCACTAACGATTGCCTGCTGCCCTGTGTGAACAGGGCAGCAGCATCGTGCAAAATGAAAAGGCACTGATATGAATTCTGATTCATCTGCTGCAAACGTTCAGGCAGAAGGCGTGGCAAAAAGTCCTGAAAATGACAATCAGCAGGCTTTAGCGATGCTGCAAAAAAGCGACCTGGAGATGGTTCGCGTGCTCGACGACCTGATTAACCTGTTGATCCGTAAAGGCGTGATTGCCATTACCGATCTTCCACCGATGGCGCAGGTTAAATTAATGAATCGTGCGAACGCGCGCCAGGAACTTGGCGGGTTAGAACAGCTGCTTGGCAACGATGATCGTATATTTTAGCTGATGCAGGCAGTTTGTAGGCCGGATAAGCGTAGCGCCATCCGGCTATACAAAGGCGTATCAAGACGCCAGTTTTATCACAATGGCGCGGGCTCACCTAATAATTGCCCCATTGCTCCATCAATCCCTAATTCTTGCAGCACCATAAGCTCACCTTTCGTTTCAACACGTTCAGCAATGAGCGGCAAATCAATACTGCGCGTGGCACTGCACAATACTTCAATAAATAACCGTTTATCGTTTTCTTCATTAATATTGCGGATATAGCTGCTGTCGATTTTCAGATAAGCCAGTCCCCACTGCGACAGATGACCAATCATATCGAAACGGCTACCGAAGTGTTGCAGACCCAGCGAGCAGCGATGCTGACCAACGGTTTTAACAAATGCCGCCATCTGATGGGGACCGGGTAACTGATTTTCATCCAGTTCCAGAATCAACTGACTGGCTAATTTCGGTGAATAGCGCAGCGGGGTGAGTAGCTCAGCAGTGGCGGCCGCACTGGCGACAGAACTGCCGGAGATACTCAACGCCAATTTTCCGGGCGCGGTTTTCAACTGGTTCAATGTCAGTTTCAACATGGCTTTATCGAGGCGATGGCTCCAGCCAAAGCGGTGGATCCAGGGCAGGAACCGTCCCGCGGTAATGGCGTTACCCTGCTCATCAATAATGCGCGACAGCACCTTGTAATGCAGGATTTTGTCCGGCTGGCGGCAATCGACTACCGGCTGATAAACCAGCTGGAACTGCTGATTTTCCAGTGCATGCTCCAGACGCACAAACCACAAATGCTGATCTTCTGTACTCGCAGGAACTTCAGTGGTGGGAACCACCTGATGGTCGGTGTGTGTTTCCGCTTCAACCAGCAGGCGATCGGCCTGGATCAGCAATGATTGAGCATTATCTCCGGCGCTAAACGGCACCATGCTGGTATAGGCCACCGGCTGTTGGTCTGACATTCCGGTGGCGTAAAAGGCTGTCAGTTTTTGGCACAGCGAATTGCACAAATCCAACATCTCACCATGTGTGACGCCAGGGCAGAGTAGGGCGAACTCACCGCCGCGAATGCGGGCAAGCGTGCTGTCGAGAGGGGCATACTTTTCTCTGTGCGCGTTCAGCAGGTTGGTGATGTTGAGCAACAGCTTATCAGTATGCGGTCCGCCAAAGCGCTGATTCAGACCGCCTAAATCCTGAACGCGGACCAGCATCAGATATCCCGGTGCGGTATCGGCATCGCTTAGCCGCGCCTCAAGCTGCATATCGAAAGCCCGGCGATTGGCAATTCCGGTTTGGCTGTCGAGATAAGCTTCATTATGCAGGCGCTCGCTATAGATAGCTTGTTCTTCAAATAACGATTTAAGCTTCGCGGCCATTAAATTCATGGCGCCTACAACGCGGCGTAATTCCGGCGTTTTGGGTAACTCGTGGAGCGTCAGAAACTCGCGACGAGTAATAGCTTCGGATTGTTTTGCCATGTAATTGAGTGGGCGCAGCAGTTTGCGCAGCAGCAGAATACCGGCGATTAAGCTGGCGAGGCTACAGGACAGCATCCACAGCAGGTTGCCTAAGGTATTGTCCCACAGACGCTGCACGGCAAAGATAGGATCGCTGGTCACTTCCACGCGAGCTGCCTGCTGCCAGCCGCGCATAATCGTTGCTTCACCGGTTTGCGGGGTAACATCCACCAGATCGACGAACCAGGCCGGGACGTTGGGAATTGACGCTGCCGCACTGCGCTCAAGCATTATTTTGCCGTTCGCCAGATCGACAATGCGGATTTTTTTGTAGTAACCGCTATCGAAAATGGAACTGACCATCAGCTCGATCATTGCCGGGTCGTTGACGTTGGGCGTTAGCGAAACGCCTAGCGCCGTTGCGGCATCCTGGGCATGTGAAAGGAGTTGGTTATTGGACTGATTGCGAGAACTCTCCAGCGTCACAATAAAATTGCCGCTGAACACAACCATCATAAAGAGAGAGATTGCCAGAAGTAACTGTTTAAAAAGAGACACGGGCGATTCCTATTTATCCATCGGGAAGCCTTCTTCCCGCATTTTGGTGAAAACTTGCTGCCAGCGAGAAAGCCTCTTGCTGTCCCCAACGCGTTTATTGTTTTGATTGCCGGGAAGCCAAAGGCCGGTGTTGTTAAAGGAGTAGACGGGGAATAGATCCATGCGCTGCGTCGCAGGAGAAATAGTGCTGGTCAGACTGTCGAGTACCAGAGGAATCGCCTCAGGGGTGGCGTACCAGGTCAGCACCATGTGTGCGCGGTTTAAACGCAGGGCTTTAACATAGGTGATGCGAAGTTTGTCTTCTGATACTCCCAACTGGCGGAGGGTGAAATATTTGGCGATCGCGTAGTCTTCACAATCTGCCTCACCCTTGCGCAGCGACTCGATAGGGGTTGCCCAGTAATCGACGTTATGCCAGACATCAATGTCTTCGGTATAGCGGATCTTATCGTTAAAGAATTGATTTACAGCGCGTAATTGCGTTTGCTCGTCAGCATTACGCAACTGGAGCAGAAGCTGTTGCCAGGCGTGGATCCGTTGCTGCGCTTCTGGCGTTGCCGGGCTATAAAGCGCATCAGACTTTTGTTGAATATTGGCAAAATCCCAGGCCGCGCGCAGCGAATGGACTGACAGCAATAGCAGCAGCGCCCCGGGGATTTTCCACAGGCGCAGCAGGCGGTGGCGTAAGCAGCGGCGGATAATGTTCAATGGCTATGCTGACAACTGCCCGGTGACGGGTTTTTCAGCTTTTCGCAGGACCAGGGAGACAACCACTTTTTACGTAATTGCACGTTGGCCGGCGAGGCAAAAAAATCTTTCAGCGTACTGTCAACAAACGTCACAAACTGCTGATCGTTTTTCCTCATCATAATGGCATAGTGCATATCATTACCGATGCTCTCAGAAGAGACGCTGAACAGTTCAGGTTGCTCGCTATGATTAATTAGCGGCCAGGCCAGAATATCATCAATAAAGAAAGCGGCGGATTCATTATGCGCCATCTTCTCAAATGCGCCCTTAATGGTGGTGCTGGTAATCGTTGAAATATTAAGATGTTGCTCTCTGTTGGCTTTATTAAATTCCAGCAAATCTTTTGAGCTTCCGGTCAGACTCACCGTGCGACCTTTAAGATCGGAAATTGACCGTATATTATTTTTACGTAAAGAGATGATGCGCATTTTTGCGGTGTAATAGTTTTCAGAAAACGACACGCTGGCGGTCCGCTCCGGCGCATTGGTATTTACGCCACAGTCCATATCTATTTTACGCGAGTTTAATGCGGAGAAACGTTCGGCAAAATTCACGGGAATGTAATGAATGGTTAAATTATTGAGCTTCAGATTCTGGCGCAATTTATCGGCAATCATGTTGCAAACCGCAATGGTATAACCCGTGACTTTGCCATTGCGGTCAGTAAAAGAAAATGGCGGCAGCTGGCGGTAACCCACGTTGAGCACGCTGCTGTTCTGAATATGATCGAGCGTCGCAGCGTTCTGTTGCGCCATCAGTGCGGGGGAGATGACGAGGCCTGCCAGTAAAAACAGCCATTGCGCCGTACGCTTTACCCTTGTCATCTCACGATTAATTATATTTTTCATAATCAAAACTGATCTTCTTTTTAGCAGACGTTAATGCTTTCAGGTTATCTGACATGGGAATGTTTAAATTAATGGCTTTCGGCGGAATCGGTGACTGAAACCATTTATTGTACAGCGCAGTAAATTCGTTGCTGGTCATCAGGGAAGAGAGCGTGCCATCAACAAATTCTTTAAATTCTTTATCGTGTAACGGCAGTAACAAGCCAGCCGGTAGCGGGGCGCTGAGCGCAATGTCGGAAAGTTTATAGTCTTCAGGATTTGGCGTTTGCGCGATCATCCCTTTGAGTAGAACCGTACTGGAGATCAGTGCAGAATACTCACCACTCTTCAGTTCATTGAATGCGGTAATATTGTTGGTATCGAGTTGAATATTAATATCCAGGTCATTGGCAGCATTCACTTTTTGCAACTGTTCAACGTAAATCGTGCCGCTTTTTACCAGTACGCTATGTCCGGAAAGTTCTGTCAGATTGTCGTTGTTTTTATTTTTACGCATGACGAAGCGGGTGCTTGAAAAATAAAACGGCAGCGAGAACTCGCTAATGCTGTGGCGACTTTTCGAATAAAAGGCCGGGATACACATTATGTCTGCCATGTGATTTTTAATCAGGACAAACTGTGATGCCGAGTTAGCTTTTACCCACTCGACCTTCAAATTTTTAAGCTGAAGTTTTGTCTTGAGCGCGCTGACGATACTGTTGCAAATATCAATGGAATAGCCGGCAGGCACGTTGCCATTCTGCCAGGAGAAAGGAAACGCATCATCCTGATAACCAAGGGTAATGCTTTTCTTGTTGGCGATTTGCTCCAGCGTGTGCAACGGCAGGGGAGAGCCTGCTAAGCATGGCGTTGCTAAAACTATTAACAGGGCAAAAATCGTCAGCATGCCCTTTACCGGGCGAAAGAAGTCAGACATTGCACAGTCCTTCTTCAATGGCCTCTGCGGCAAATGCGGAAAGCACTTCACGCTCGCGCAGCGGATAGCTAAAGAAATAGCCCTGAACATTCTGGCACTCAATGTCGCGCAGAATGTCGCGTTGCTGTGCGGTTTCTACCCCTTCAGCGGTGACCGACATATTGTACTTATGGGCAAACTGAATCAGCATCACAATCAAATACTGGCTGGCATTATCTTGCTGGAGCTTGTCGACCAGCGTGCGCGCTATCTTGATGCGAGTGAAAGGATAGATCAGCAGATAATCCAGTGCCGCGTAGCCGGTGCCTAAATCATCCATCGCAATTTCAATGCCCAGAGAGCGGATCTCTTGCAGCACGGGTAAGGCAATCGACTTATCCAGCTTTTCGGATTCGGTAATTTCTATTTCAAGACGTTCGGCTGAAAGTTGACTGATGCGTAACGCATCTTTGATCACGTCAACCAGTCCTGGGCTGTGCAGCTGGTAGGCCGATATATTGACGGCTACCCTGATACGTTCCGGCCATTTGGCAGCGGCTTCACAGGACTGACGAATAATCCATTCGCCCAAACGCACGATCAGACCGGAGTTCTCGGCAATGTTGATAAAATAATCAGGGTAAATCAGTCCTTTAGTTGGATGATTCCAGCGGATCAGTGATTCGTAGCCATACACGCTTTCATCTTCCAGATTGATGATTGGCTGGTAATGAAGTTCGAACTCCTTGTTATCAATACCATCGATAATTTCCTGATTAATAAACAGGCTGTGAGTTTGCATCATCACCATGCCGTCTTCGAAGAAATGGAAGCAACCCCGGCCGTGATGTTTAGACGCGTACATGGCAAGGTCGGCATTAATCATGAGCGTAGAGCTATTATTGCCCTGCCTGGGCGCGGTGGTAATACCGATACTGCAGCTGATGGAAAAAGTATGCGTGCTCCAGGTAAATGGGGTGCTCAGCGCGCGGATGATTCGCTTCGCCAGGCGATGTGCTTCTTTGATGGCGTTGTCATCGACATGTTGCAAAATGGCGAATTCATCACCGCCCAGACGCGCCACGATATCGTTGGGTCCCAGCAAGAGCTGCAGGCGCTGGGCAACGCTGATTAACAGTTCATCGCCCGCTTTATGGCCAAAGGTGTCGTTCACCGGCTTGAAGTTGTCGAGGTCAATCAACAGCAGGTTGAACGCTCTGTCCTCCTGATGAAGTTCACTGACGCGCTTATCTAAAGCCAGGCCAAACGATACGCGGTTGGGCAATCCGGTCAGCGAATCATGATGGGCCATATGCTCCATCTTTTGCGACATTTCATGCATACGTTGCAGATAGCCGCGTTCTTTCATGGCGACGCGCAATTTTTCAATCGCCCCGGCCAGATGTCCAATCTCATCGTCCTGATCGAGATAGGGCGTTATACAGTCCGTCTCTTCATGGGCGATGCGGGTAAGGGAGTTAATAAGCAGCGGAACCGGACGGAATAAACGGCGCATAAACATCGTGACCAGTGCCAGCGTTACCAGCAAAATCAGGACAAAAATGATACTGCTTTTTTTCAGCATCGCATCGTAGGTGGCGTAGAGATCGCTTTTTTTACCGATGCTGCTTATCAGGCTACCGAGGATCTCACCTGAAGGCGTCAGAATAGGGACGGCGCTGATAAAGCACTCTTCGCCATTAATCTGGGCGAAGCCAACATAGTAGTTACCCAGCACATCGCGCGGCAGACGACCGGGGAAAGAGATGATCCCATCACCCTCTTCTGACTTGTTGTTGATGCCAACAAACCCTTTCTCCGGCGTATACAGAAACAACCATGTAGGGCTATGGGTCTGTACTGATGCCAGTGCCAGAACGTCAACCGGGTTATAACCGGTTTGCATAATAGAGTCGGTGTCACCAATCTGTCTGTCGGAGACAATGCGGGATATCTGTCCTGCGTCGCTGGTTTCGACCGAAACGGTGGTATACACGTTGCGGATGATGTAGGTCATAATCTGTGCATTCGCTTCAGCCCGCTGTACCCACTGCTGATAAGAAAAGTTATCTATCAGGCTCCAATTGGTAAACGCGCCAGCACTAAACGCAATAACGATACCCGCCAGCAAGAATTGCGTTATTTTGCCAGTGATTGAATGTTGCCACCCTTTTATTGCTTTAAGGGAAAACAGAGACTTTGCCACGGATTATGTTAATTCCTGAAAAGATTATTCGGTGCTAAAATTAATTTCTGTTATTACTTGATGGAATATTATTGTTGCAAATAAGTAGATGAAAGATGTGAAACGTAATGACGTAACAAATAACTAACATTGAACCATGGTGAGTAATGACAAAAATAACGGTATGCGAATATAGATAACGCTGCTCTTTTCGTCAATAGGCAAAAGTGTACATAAAAATACATTTTCTGAATGCCCCTTTCAGGATATTAATGTTGACATTCATGGTGCTTGAGAAGATTTTTTATACGTACTGGTTGGAGGTGTTGGGAAACTGACAAAGGCTTTTTTGTTTTTTACTAAACATCAATGAATTAGCAGTTTTTTGGACAGGCATTTTAGTGATTTCATCCCCACCGGATGTCCATTTTTGTCTATAAATGGGTATTTATTTCCTGATTTGATATGAATAACATGCTCTCTTCATTATAGAACCTTATTTTATTTTCTCAGTGCGCGGTCAATGTTGACAATTTTGCTATGGTTCATCGGCTGACCCAAAAGGATTTGTTTGTGACATTCGAGTCTGGATTAAAGTCCTATTGGTATAGTGCATAGCGGATAAATTGATTTGGACGCAATAATAAATTCAAACACGATAAAAAACATTCGGGAATGGTGCCTGCCACTTGTCTTACCTGGCCTTTTTTACCCGCTGGCACAATATCTTAACGGTTATAGCATTCTCAATAATACTATTTTAACAGTTTACGATCTCAAGCTAGCCGTATTTTCTGCCGCATTGGTCTTGTTCGGTTTTCGGGTGTTGCCGGGGTTTCTTCTGTTCCTGACGGTCATGTTTGTGGTCGGTCCGCAAAATGAACGGGTAGATGCGTTGTGCCTGATCATCGCGTCGACCTTAAGTTATGCCGCGTACCGCAAATTCACCGGCAGACGCAGCTGCGTTAGCTTTGGTCGCATCAAAATTAGCTTTAATCGTCTGCTCTGGCTTTGTGGCTACAACGTCCTGCTGTATCTGGTGTTCAGCAAACTCTTTGCAATGTTTGTCGCCCACGGACAACGCCCCGATGTGGATAACATTCCGGCGTTGAGTCTGGGCATGCTGGTACGTATTCAGGGGATCATCAACGGTTGCCTGACGGGGATCCCTTTATTTTACAAGATTTACCGCATCATTCGTCGACCGTCTTTCCTGCTGACCTTTATGCGGGCCATTGCCGAACAGTGTAAAGGCAATGTCGGCGTCTACGGCGTTATATCCTGGTGCATCTTGCTGTTTTTTCTGATGTTCTTCTTAACATCACCGGATAATTTGGATGTTTTTTTCTCTATCTATAGCCTGATCCTGTTATTTCCGTTGATGCTGTGGGGAGCAATCAAGATTGGCCACTTGTTCACAATGCTGGTGTGGACGATCGTATTAATCATCTTAGGCAAACATAACGACAGCTATATCGCCAGCAATGTTAACTTTATGCTGCATCAGGCGCTGGTTTCGACGTTGATCTTTGTCTTTTCACTCACCATTGTGATCATGGGGGTACTGGCAAAATTTACCCGTCAGCGTTTTAACCAGGCGCTGCTGCTGGGGCTGACTGACCCGATGACAGGCATGGCAAATTTACGGGCGCTGAAGACGGAGCTATTTACCACTGAACGCGCGACCGTATGTCTGATACAGATCCCCGAGCTGGAGCTTTTTTCGCGTCGCTATGGTTTTCATTTCCGCGCCCGCTACCAGAAGATCCTTGCTGAGCATTTGCGCAGACATCTGGTGAAAAGCGAGAAAGTCTATTACCACGCGGGTTATGATCTGCTCATCCGGCTGGAAAATGGCACCTGGGAGCGGCTATGCGATCTGTATCAGGCCGCCAACAGTTTTCGTCTCTTTTACAACAACCATCGGTTGGGTTTTCGCAGTGGTTTGGGCTATTGCCTGATTAACGATCTGAGTGATGATATTTATCAGCTGGTGGGGAAACTGGGCATGGTGGCGGGTTTATCTCTCACCAACGGCAGGCCGGAAAACCTTGAGGCGCAGCATAGCCGGATCCTTGGCAACCACATTGTTGATAAAACGGAAATTCGCACTGCGCTGCAAAATGCGCTGGATAACAATGCGTTTGTCCTGATGGCACAGCCAATAGTCAGTACCCACGGTGAAGCGCCGTATCATGAAATATTGATCCGTATGCTTAACGAACGGGGAGAATTTATTCCACCGAACAGTTTCCTGCCGGTTGCTCATGATGCGGGGCTGGCACCGGATATCGATCTCTGGGTTATCGAAAACACCCTCAAATTTATGCGTAGCCACCCGCAGCGTTGTTTTTCTATTAACCTGGCACCAGTAACGGTGTGTCGTTCAAATATTGTTACGAAGATCACCCAACTCCTGCACGACTACGCGGTGGAGCCACAGCGGATTATTTTTGAAATAACGGAAGCAGATACGTTATCAGACAAAGAACAAACCGTGGAAACGCTACGTTTAATACGTCAGCTGGGATGTCGGGTGGCAATTGATGACTTTGGCACCGGGTTTGCGAGTCATGCGCGCTTGATGAATATCGAAGCAGATATCCTGAAAATAGATGGCTCTTTTATTCGACGGATCACCGAAAGTGAAATTAGTTACTACATCGTTGAGTCATTCTGCCGCGTTGCTGAAATGAAAAAAATGCAGGTGGTCGCTGAATTTGTCGAGAACGCCACTATTCAGGCCTGTCTGGAAAAAATGAATGTGGGCTGGTTACAGGGATATCACATTGGCAAACCTACGCCGCTGTTCACGCTCGAATCACAGGGCGCTAGCTCCTGATGACCAAAAAAAGAGTAATTTCTTCTCAGGTAGAGAATAAAAATCATGAGTGACATTATTAAAGTAAAAAATCGAACGGCGAATACCACCAGTGAGGGACCGCGCGCTCGACTATTGTCCTGGCTGCACAACATCCATCCCGGTGTGGCGATGAAGCTCGGTATGATTTTGGTTGTTTGTATCGCAACGTTGCTGATTGGAGCCTCTTTTATATTATCGTCTTATCTTTCCAGAGAATTGCAGGTCAATGCGCTGGAGATGATTAAAACCAACACGCGGATATTCCACAACAGTATTTCTAACGAGTTTCAGCGTGTGACTCGCGATGCGGAACATTACAGCAATGTTTATATTAATAATTATCAAAACGTTGCCAATAAACCGCTGCGTTATATGGACTCTACTGAATTAAAAACGGTGCTGAGCAACCCGAATACTAACTCACATTTCACCGAGTTAACCAGCGTATTTGCCAGTACGTTTATTCTGCAAGGCGAGCAATTTGTGCGTGTCAGCAGTACGTTACTGGCGAGTTCAGGCAATACGGCAACAGCAACAGCGCTAGGGCATGATAATCCGGCATTGCCGCTGCTTTTGAAAAATAAACCCTTTTCCGGTGTGGTCACACTGTTCGGTAAACAGTTTATTAGTCACTACGAACCGATTGCCGACAAATATGGTCAGGTCGTGGGGGCCGTCGCGGTGGGTTTCGACGTCAAACAGAGTTTGCAACCAATCATTCAGCGTTTGTTGAATGTGCATATTGGTAAAGATGGCTACGCCTATGTGCTGGATGCCGGATTTGAACCAGGTCGTATGCTGGTCCATCCCTCGTTGAGCAACCAGCAGGCAATTAATATTACCGATGCTAATGGTTTTAAGCTGTTTGCCGACATGCTCGAACACAAGAATGGCATCACTTACTACAACTGGGTGAGCGGTTATGGTGCATTGCCGAAGACCAAAGTTGCCGTTTATGAATACGTTGAAGGGATTAACTGGATAATCGCCACCACCAACTATGTTGATGATGTCGCCAAGAGCAGCAATCTGGTGCGTAACGGTCTGCTGCTGTTCACCGCGCTGCTGCTGCCCATCATTTTACTGCTGATTGCTGTGGCCAGCCGTTTCCTGATTTCCCGGCGCTTAAACCGTGTCCTGGGGATTGCACAAACCATTGCCGAAGGCGACTTAACGGTGGATGTTCAGGTCGATCACCACGATGAGATCGGCGAACTGCTGAGTGCGGTGGAGATGATGCGTCAGCGTCTGCACTCGTTGGTAGGCGGTATGGTTTCTCATGCAAATTCGGTACATCAGGCATCTTTGCATATTACCGAAGCGGTCGATGGGCAGGCATCAACCAGCGTGGAAACCTCATCTTCAGTAGCTGAAATTACCTCCACCATGGAAGAGCTGTCTGCCTCATCGACACAGATAGCCGAACACTCACGGGCGGTTGTGGATATTGCCAACCAGACGCTCGAGGATTGCAATAAAGGCTCCGAGTCGATGTCGCAATTGCTGATGCGTATGACGGATATTGATACCGACAATCAGCAAAACATGCGTGAAATCATGATGCTCGGTAGTAAGTCGACGGAAATCAGTCGCGTGATGGTGATCATTAACAGCGTCGCGGATCAGACGAAACTTATCGCCTTTAACGCAGCGCTCGAAGCTGCCAGCGCCGGGGAAGCCGGTAAGCGTTTCTCGGTTGTGGCGGCTGAAATCCGCCGTCTGGCGGATTCGGTGACGGAATCGACGGTTGAAATTGAAAATAAGATCAGCGAGATCCAAAACGCGATTAATCGTCTGGTGCTGAACGCGGAAAAAGGCGGCGAGAGCATTAAAGCGGGCGCAATAGCCTGTAAAGTCAGTGCTGAACATCTTAACGATATCGTTGTTACGGCCGAGCAAACCTCGACGGCTGCGCTGCAAATATCGCTTTCAACACAGCAACAGAAAACGGCGAGTAATCAGGTGGTCATGGCGCTGCGTGAGATAGTTGTTGCCAGTAACTATACCTCGCAATCTATCAAAGACATTCTGGTTGTCAGTCAGGATATGACACAACTGTCGAAAGCGCTGAAAGAGGCTTCGTCCTCATTCACACTGACGGAAACAGATGCATGAATAGCAGCAACATTCGGGTGCTGATCCTCGACCTGGGCAGCGCATCGCGTAATGAGCTGGTCAGGCAACTGGAGGATCACCCGCACATTAAGGTGGTAGGGCAAGCAGCCCATCGCAGGCAGGCGATCCGACTATTGCAACAGCTGATGCCTGACCTGCTGATTCTGACGCTGGATATTTCGGGCGCTGATAACGTCGAAATCGTGGAAACGATCATGGCAACCAGCGCAATCCCGATCCTTGTCATGAGATTTTGTCCAGAGAATCAATGGGATGATGACTACATTTCCCGTGGTGCGTTGGCGGTGTTGCACCATAGCAGTGATTCACCACTCTCAACGGATGCTTTGCATCGTAAAGTAGAATTATTGGTCGGTGTGAAAGTTATTCGACATATCAAGGGATTACGCTATCCAGGCGAACCGGTAATCCCCACTGCACGACCGATGATAGACGTTGTAAAAACGCCACAGGACTGGCCTTTTGTGCTGGCGATTGCCTGCTCGACGGGCGGGCCGCAGGCGCTCAGTAAACTGTTACAGAAGCTGCCCGGTACGTTCCCGTGCCCGGTACTTATTGCCCAACATATTGCCGATGGCTTCGCGAAAAATATGGTGCATTGGCTGGATAGCGTGACCGATCTGAAGGTGCGACTGGCGCAGGAGGACGATCGGGTGGAAGCGGGGTATGTGTATATATTGCCACCGGAGCAGCACCTGATCGTCAAAAGCAACCAGCGTTTAGCGGCGATCCCACGACAGGAAAGCGACGTTTACCATCCCAGTTGCAACCTGTTGCTGGAGTCAGTGGCTGAGGTGTTTCGCGAAAAAGCCGTCGGACTGATTATGACCGGCATGGGCAGCGATGGCTGCCGCGGCATTGAGCTTATTGTCCGCCATGGCGGAACAACGCTGGCGCAGGACGAAGAAAGTTCGGTGGTATTCGGTATGAATAAGAACGCGATCGACAAGCAACTGATACACCGCACGATCCCTCTGGATGGTCTTGCTGCAGTACTGCTTTCGATGGCTTGCCACGGGCATGTTGAGAGTAAATTGCCATGATCCCTAATCTTCCTGACTATGCTCGCCTGATCAAAGAACGGGTCGGTTTGCACTTCGATAACGCCATGGAAGCATTGCTGAAAACGGCGCTGGGTCGGCGAATGGCCGAGCGAAAAATCAATGATTACTATGAATACTATGAACAACTGCGTAGCTCGCAGAATGAGTTTGATAGTTTCATCACGCTGATTACGATTAACGAAACCTATTTTTTCCGTGAAAGCGATACGCTGGATTTAATCTGCGATAAATGGATCCCGCGTCTGTTGCAACAGCGCAGTGGCCCGGTGCGTATTCTGAGTGCCGGATGCTCTTCCGGAGAGGAAGCCTACTCGTTGGCGATCAAGCTGCATGAGAAATACCTCGGCGGGATGGCCCAGCGCATCGAAATTTACGGCTGTGATATTGACCCGGCAATCCTGGCAAAAGCCCGCAACGCCTGCTATTCAAGCTACTCGTTTCGTGGCGTCGACCCGAGTATTCAGCAACGCTACTTCACCCGCTCGGGAAACCTCTACCGGCTGCATGATGAGATCCGTGAGAAGGTCACCTTCCATCGCACCAACATTATAAAAGAACAGTTACTGCCGGAAGTGGACATCATTTTGCTGCGCAATGTGTCCATCTATTTTGATACGCCAACGCGTCGCGAGCTGCACGGTAATTTGCTGAAGATGTTGCAACCGCAGGGAGCCTTATTTTTTGGCAATGCGGAAACGCTGGCTAACAATTTCGACATTCTGAAGCTGGAGCAGGAAGAGGGGATTTTCTATTTTTGCCACCATCGTGAAGCGGCAAGGGTTGTGCCTGTCCCCAGAGTTGCGGTGCGCATTCCGCAGTCGAGAGCGGTGGTTGAACAGGTTCCTCTGGTGCCCACGGCGCAGCAGAGTAATGACTGGCTGAAGAAAGCACGCGCCAGCCTCGATGAAAAATGTTTTTCTGAAGCTGAAAAGTGTATCGCCTGTGTGTTACGTGACGATCCCCGTAATCAGGATGCGCTTTTGATCCAGGGCGTTATTGCCCTCGAGCAGCGTGAATTTTCTCAAACAGCCGGAAACGCACAGCAGATCCTCGCCCAGGATGAGTGGTCGGCAGAGGCCAAAATGCTGCTCGGCCTGGCGATGATGTGGCAACACCAGACCCAGCAGGCCATCGCCTGGTTCAAGCAGGTGGTTTATCAGGAACCCGGCTACTGGCCTGCGCACTATTATCTGGCTGAAATGTACCGGCAAAGCGAGTTATACCAGCCTGCTCAACGGACTTATCGTGTGGTGATGCAGTTACTGAACGACGAGATAAACAATCCGTCATCGGTTTGTCGTCTGCGTTTGCCAATGGTATTTCCTGGCAATACGTTTCGTTTCCTGTGTGAACATCAACTGGCGCAATTCGCCCATCAAAGTGGCTAATAAGAGCGATTATGGCTATCGATCTGAAAAAATTCGTTCTGCGCTTTATTGATGAAGGGAGAGGTCATTTGCAGACGATCAGCGAAGGGGCGTTTCTCCTCTCCGCTGATGAACATACCGACGCCTGGATAGGTGAGATGTTTCGCGCTGCGCATACCCTGAAAGGGGGCGCGCGGATGCTGAAGCTGCAAAGTATTGCCGATGTCACGCATCATCTTGAAGATGTATTGAGTGAACTACGTGATAACAAACTGACGCCGGACAGGGCGCTGGGCAATCTGATCCATGAGTCTGTGGAGTACCTTTCTGGTCAGCTTACCCAGCTTTTTGTCAGCGAAGGGGATAATCAATTGCCACCGGCGGATGCCGGGCTATGCGAACGCCTTGCCCGCGCCAGTCGGGGAGAGGATATCACGCTGGCTGTCGAAACTGCCGGGGCAACAGAAAAACCGGTAGTCCCTGCGCCCGCGACGCCAGCCAGTATAGATTCCGGTATTAAGCAGGCTGATTTCGTTCGGGTAAAACTGAACAAGCTCGATGGCCTGATCGACATTCTGGGGGAGGTGCTCGCCGGACATGATCGCCTGGAACAGCAGATACAAAACCTGAGTCAACTGGTACCACGGTTACCGGGATTAAGCGCTGAACAGCTTCGCCAGCAGATCCATGACTTTAGCGCCCAGCTAAAAGAAAGCGTTCAGCTCCAGCATTTGCAGATGTTTGAACTATACGATGTGGCGGCGCGGATCCGTATGCTGCCACTTTCAACGTTGTTTGAACCCATTTCGCTGCAGGTCAGCGAACTGGCTTCCACACTGAACAAGCAGGTGGTGTGCCGCTTTGTTGGCGGAGAAGTGGAAATCGACCGCCAGCTCATTGATCGGCTTTCGGAGTCGCTGACTCATCTACTGCGTAATGCCGTCGATCACGGGATTGGTGAGATCGACGAACGTCTGGCGCTCGGTAAATCCACTCGCGGCACGATTACCATAACCACCCAGCAGGACGGCAGCGGGATACTACTGCGTATCGAAGATGATGGCCGTGGTCTGAACTATGAGGCCATCAGCGCGAAGGCGGTCAGTAAAGGTCTTGTTCCTGCTTCAATGGCCGGGCAGCTCTCCGAGCAGGAATGTAATGAGCTGATTTTTCATCCCGGCTTTTCGACCAGCAAGATAGTCTCCGAGCTTTCTGGTCGCGGCGTTGGTCTTGATGTGGTGCGCAAAACGGTGGTGACCGACCTGCAAGGCGATTTGCAGGTTTATAGCCGTCCGGGAGTCGGAACCAGCTTTAACCTGCGGTTGCCTGTTTCGTTAACCATGATGCGGATTCTGCAATTTGAAGAGCAGGGGCACCTGTTTGGACTGGCTGCGCAGTATGTGGTTGAGGTGGTGGAATGCACGCCACAGGGGATCAGCGATATCGCCGGACGTCCTGCCATTATCTTGCATAACGAGTTTATCCCGGTGGTTTGCGTAGGTAGCTTGCTGGGCATTCATGAACGCCAGAGCAGCTTTTCAACGCCTGGACAGCGATTAATCGTGGTGCAGAACCAGTACAGCAAAATGGCGCTGCAGGTGGATAAGCTGCTCGATGAACGCAAGATGATGATCAAACCGTTACCGAAGCATATGCAACAGCAGTCGCTGGTCTCCGGGATGGTACAAACACCGGATAACCAACTGGTCAGCATCCTGCACGTTCCCGCGCTGATGGCGATGGCGCAACAATCACGGCAAACCAGCACACCAGCGCCCGCCACGAGCGTAACGCAGGATGCCTGGCATGTGCTGGTGGTTGATGACTCACTGAATACCCGTGAGATAGAAAAGAACGTGCTGGAAGCGCACGGCTATCAGGTGACTCTGGCAGAAGACGGGCTGTCGGGGCTGCAAAAAGCGAAGCTGACCCAGTTTGATGCCGTACTGACGGATGTCGAAATGCCGTTTATGGATGGTTTCACCTTCACCAAATCGTTGCGTGGGGAGAAAAACTACCAGCATACGCCAATCATCATCGTGACGTCCCGCGCGAAGGAAGAAGACCGGCGACGGGGGATTCAGGTGGGTGCGGATGCCTACATCGCCAAGGGCGATTTCGAGCAGGACAGTTTGATAAAAACATTAAAAATGCTTTTGTGCTGATGGCGCAAAATCGAGAGAGAAAATGCGAATTTTATTAGTTGATGATGATCTTTTTGCGGCTGAACTGGCATCCATATTTTTGCAAATGGACGGCTACGATGTGGTGATTGTGGAAAGCGCGATTTCCGCCCTGGCGTGCCTGGACTCGGATAACAACATCGACCTGGTGATTAGCGATCTGCATATGCCAGAGATCAGTGGTTTGGATTTGCTGGCGCTGTTACGCGCTCAGGATTGGGCTAAGCCTTTTATTTTACTAAGTGCCAATGAAGTAACGGGCAGCGACGCTCTGTACGACCGTTGGGTGAAAAAAGATGAAAACCTCGCGGAAAATCTGGGGGCTGCTGTCAATGCGCTACTGCAACCATCTGCGATTAACTGAATAAGCCTACGTGTTTGATGAAAGAAGAAAATAAGCATATAGCGATGGCGGTAGCGCAGGAAAAAATAGCGCGTTTGCGGCAGGGGTTTCTACGCCGAATTCCCGACATGCTGGCACAAGCGGAAAGATTACTCGTTCAACTGGTCGCAGAGCCTAGCGAAGCCTGTCGCAAACAGCTACATATCCTGCTGCACAGTATTCACGGTTCGGCAGGGTCCTTTGGCTTTAGCCCGCTGGCGAATGCCTCAGCAGAAGGTGAGCGTTTACTAACAGAGCCGGAAATAGAGCAAAGCACATTGCATTACGATGAGCTGCGACGAATCATCAGGTGGTTGTACACCCTGACCCAGGAGCAGCTCAATCTTGAACATCGTATCAGCGATACGGAGTTCACATTACCGATCACCGCGCAGCGCCCGGAAGAGGGATATGTTCGGCGGGCCAGTAAGCCTATCTACCTGTGTGATGATGATATTGACCAGGTCGAGCTGCTCGCGACCCAACTGCGCTGTTTTGGTTTTACCTGCCATGTGTTCGCGAACACGCAGGATTTCACTCAGGCCGTATTGTCGCAACCGCCCGCCGTGGTGATTATGGATGTTAGCTTTCCGGACAACGCCTACGGTGGACCGCTGGCGATGTCGGATTTGAAACAAAAAGTGGGCAAACCTTTCCCTGTGCTGTTCCTCTCGTGTCATAGCGATTTCAATGCCCGCGTCAACGCCATCAAATCTGGCTGCGATGGCTACTACGTAAAACCTGCGTCTATCACCGATTTAGTCCAGGAACTTCATCGCCTGACTCAACCGTCGCTGAAAAAGCCTTACCAGGTATTGTTGATTGATGACGAACCCGCGGTGGCGGAATACAACGCGGAGATGCTGCGCATGGCGGGCATGGAAGTGCATGTGCTGGAAAAACCTCACTATCTACTGCATGTACTGAATGCGCAGCCGATCGATCTGGTGTTGATGGATTATCACATGCCGGAGTTCAGCGGTGAGGAACTGACAAAACTGATTCGCCAAATACCGCAGCATATTGGCCTGCCTATCGCCTATCTCTCCAGCGAGACCAACAAGCATGCGCAGTTAGGAGCAATGAGCATCGGCGCGGAGGATTTTATCCTCAAACAGAGCGACCCTGAGGAGCTGATCCGCGCCGTATCGATCCGCGCGGAAAGAATGCGCGTCCTGCGCGCCCGCATGTCGCAGGACAGTCTGAGCGGGTTATATAACCACTCAACGACCACCCATTTTCTCAAAAGCGCGATTGCCGAGTCGAACTACAGCGGCAACCCATTTTGTATGGTAATGGTGGACCTGGATCGCTTCAAAAGCGTTAACGATACCTACGGTCATGCGGTCGGTGACCAGGTAATTGTCGGTATTTCGCAGTTGTTCTCTCATCGATTACGCAGCACCGATATCGTTGGCCGTTACGGTGGTGAAGAGTTTGTCATCATTATGCCCAACACCAGCAGTGACAAGGCCGCACGCGTGGTCGAACGATTGCGCAGGGATTACGAGCAGGTCACATTTTCCGTTAACGACGCCAGTTTTCACAGTACCTTCAGCGCGGGTATTGCCCAGTGGCAGTTTGGCGATCGGATTGAAACGCTACGCGAACGCGCCGATCAGGCGCTGTATGCCGCGAAACAAAATGGCCGTAATACTTTCTGCATTGCCGAGTAAAAGGAGTCAATATGAGCCAACAGCTGGAGCAGATTCTTGCGCTGAACCATGGTGAAAAACCGGAGTGTGAAAACGTTGATGAACCCCAGCGTACGCTGGTGTTATTTCAACTGGCGGGTAAAAATTTTGCCTTCTATGGGGCGCAAATTAAAGAGATCCTTGCTGAGCGCCCGATCTCCTGGGTTCCCTGTTGCGCGCCAATGCTTGAAGGGGTCATCAACTATCGTGGACGGGTGGAATCGGTAATGAGACTGGACAGCCTGATCGATAAACCTACCGTCAATTCGGCAGGTAAGCGCACTATTTTGATTGGATGCGCCGAGAAAATGCAAAGTGGGATCCTGATAGATAAACTGATTGATGTGTTGGAAGTCGCCGAAAGCCAGATTCATTTGCCAGGTGATTCGTTGCCCCCGGCGTTACAAAGCATCGCTGTGGGGGTGGTTAACGTGATGGAAACCTGGTACACGCTGCTCGATCTGAATCTGGTCTTTGAGCGTTATCAGGAGACCAGCTGTTATGACGGCTCCCACTAATCTGGCGGCGGTACGTATTACTTTGGGAGCGCTAACGTTGTATATACCGGCAAACCAGGTTGGTGTGTGTTCGTTAGTGACTCAGGTTGTGCCTGAAATCCCCCGATTTAGCCAATGGCTGGGGATTGCTGATGAGCCGCAGGAGGGATGGCATTTGCATTTACGCGTCCCGGACAGTGGCGTTGAAACTGGCTGGTACCTGTGGGGACAACTTGAGAATGTGATGCTGTCCGGCGACATTATTTTTGCCGTACCTCCGCTTCTGGCGCGTAACTGTCATCTGCCTGCGCTTCGTGCCCTGGTGGGCCGCGAGGCGTTTAGCCCGCTATTAAGCTGGCGCTGACACGCTGCGGGAGCTTTAACGGTCCCGCAGCATGAGAAGACTGGGAGTGCTATATCCCGTTACTGGATATAAGCATCAACAGCCCGACTGACCAGCTTAGTCATAAAGTTGTCAATCTTATCAATGGTCTGCTTGTCCTGAAGATCATAGGTTTTTGCTACGTCATCCAGGTTTTCATAACCGACCCAAACTCGCCCGTTCTTATCCTGCCATACGGAGACGCGTAACGGCAGATCCAGCGCGACCCCCTGTTTATCCTGCATCAGTTTTGTGCCGACTTTAGGGTTACCAAATACCAGGACTTTCGTTGGCCTCAGGTTCATTCCCGCGCCCTCGGCATTTTTCTCGTGATCAATTTCGGTGAATACCGGAACGCCTTCGCTTTTCAGAATGGCTTTCAGTCGGGAGACCGTTTCATCGACAGAGAATTTACTTTCCTGATTTTTGATCTTCTCTGAATTTAACCCAGAACCCAGCCCGGTTTTATAGGCTTCAGCGATATCACGAGCCACCTGAGTCATGTCTACGCCTTCTTTATTGGTCAGCATTGTCACGCAAACCAGTTCATCACCGGCGGTAAAGCGGCTCAGATAGGCGCTAAAGCCACCTGTGGTTCCTTTGATTTCCAGAAAACCAGGATGGCGGGTAAATTCCCAGCCGGCCATGGCAGGCACGACTTTGCCGTTTTTCAGTTTTGCCGGGCTATAGATAATGTCGCGCAGCTTTTTGTCTTTAACCAGCGTGCTGCCGGCAAGACCGATATCCCACTTACTGATGTCTTCCGCTGACGACCACAGACCACCATAGGCGTACAGATTATCAGTGGCGATCGCGCTGACAGGCGCCAGTTTGTCACCCGCTGCGACGTAACCTGTTGCAGGCTCAACAGGGTTGATCCAGTCAATTTCTGACTTAAATTTCGAATGCTGATTGTGTTGCTTGTCAGGCGTCGGGCGATCAAGGAATGCTTTCGTTGGCATGTCTTTTGCGAACATGGTGCTTTGCAGACCTAACGGCGCAATTTGGTATTTGTTGACGAAGTCTACGTAACTCATTCCGCTGACTTTCTCGACAGCCATACCTAACAGGATAAAGTCGGTTGCGCTGGAGTTGATATCCGTGCCGTTTTTAAATTCGAGCGGTTTATCTTTAACAAGATCCACCAGCTGCGCAGGTGTATATTTTTGCTCTTGTTTATAGCCGAAAGATCTGAAATCAGGGATCCCGGATGAGTGCTGCATTAATTCCAGAATCGTAATGTTATGCCAGCTTTCCGGCAGGCCAGGCAAATAAACACTCACAGGAGTATTAAGATCCAATTTGCCTTGCTCTACCAGTTGCATTACTGCGACTGCAGTAAAAGCCTGCGTGATAGGGCCAATTCCCCACATGGTTTTGGTGGAAGCAAGCTCATCATTGGCTGCCGTTGCCAGACCGTATCCCGCTGAGCGCGGAATATAAGGCGCCTGAACAATCGCCATGGATAAACCCGGCAGATTATTTTTCGCCATTACCTCGGCAATGATCTGATCGATATATTTGCCGTTGACCTTTAATTGTGGATCACCACGGTTAACTAAGTAAGTAGTCTCATTTGTATTGGCAGCGGCCAACACCTGAGTAGCTGAAACTGACATGGAAAGTAAAATACATGCCGAAATAACCTTTAACTTAAGATTCATGGAAAAGCTCCGCGCTTAATGAAATTTATTTTGATGGCTAATGGATGAGCGATGTTGTACATACAATTACCCTCGGTAACCGTACTCATAGCTATTACTTAGCTGCTGCCTTTACCTTTTCAACCGTGGTGTCGGTGTCCCATAAATCATTGGCAATGATGCGGTAGTTGGTTAGAGCGGCGAGATAACCGTCACCTTCCGGAATGCGCGGACCCGCTGTCGCATCTTTAACGACGACAACTTCAAAACCTTGCTCAATCAATTCACGCATATGGGATTCAATACACAGATTGGCAGCCATACCGGCGAGAATGACCTGTGAGACACCGCGTTTTCTTAATTGCAGTACCAGGTCGTTGGTTTCTGGTCCGAAAATCTTATGCGGTGAGGCAATGACCGTTTCGCCATCATAAATATATGGCTTAAACTGCGGTAAAAAGTCTGCGCCGGAATTTTCAAAATTCTCCATCGTCAGTGGACCTTTACGATTGAACATTCCAGTGCCGTGCATAAATGTTTCTCCCGGTGCGGTAGATTGCCATTTATGGTCGTGCGGAAAGTAATAATGTGGAGAAATAAAAACAGGCAGTTGTGCTTCTTTTGCCATTTTGAACAACGTCTCGAGGTTTTCTACAGTATTATTTTCAATAATGCTGTCTTTAAAAACCTCCCAGCCAATACCCTGAGGACTTAAAAAATCGATCTGTGGATCGACTACCACCAACGCAGCTTCCTTATTATTAAGTGTTATACCTTTGCGTGGTAAGCCATAGGCCTCTGGTTCAGAATAGATTTCAGACATGCTCATCTTGCTCATAAAATTTACCTGTATTTTTATCTAATGTGATAGTGACTATCTGATTATTAAATAGCGCTGGTAAATATGGCATGGTTTCAGAACGGGGCATTTGTTCAGGACGCTGGGAATATTGTCATTACGTATTCTAATAACGATAGCGGGCATATCACTGCCCACTCCGTCAGAGGTCGTATTGCTGGCGTCGCCGTTCTAAACGACGATCGCGCAGGGTGGAATAAATAAAGGTCATCACAAACAGTAGTGAAAATAGTACGACGATGGTGGGGGCCGGTGCACTGTCGATGAAAAAAGACAGGTACACGCCCATAAACGAGGTAACGACCGACATAATCACCGCCAGCCACAAGGCGTGGGAAAATTTCCGCGTCATTAAAATCGCAATGGCGCCAGGCGCAATCAGTAAGGAGATCGACAAAACAATCCCTACTGATTTTAGCGTGGCGACAATCGTCAGGGCGATCATGCACAGTAGGCCGTAATGTAGCAGTGCAGTGTTAAGCCCACTGGCCTTTGCCTGATGCGGGTCGAACGCATGCAGCAGCAGATCTTTCCACTTAAGCCCAATAATAAGCGCTATCCCAAGCGTAATAACCGCGGTTTGTATGATGTCGCTGAACGATACGCCCAGCATGTCGCCGAACAGAATATGATCGAGATGGACTTCTGACTGGATAGAGACGTACAGCACCAGTCCTGCACCAAACATGCCGGAAAAGACGATTCCCATCAGGGTATCGCGTTTGATGCGGCTGTTATCGTCGAGATAACCCGTCGCCACAGCACAGAACAGCCCGGCGATAAATGCGCCAATTGCCAGTGGGATGCCCGCAATCCACGCCAGTACAATTCCCGGGAAAACCGCGTGGCTCATTGCATCGCCCATCAGCGCCCAGCCTTTGAGTACTAAAAATACAGACAGCAGCGCGCAGGGCACGGCGACAATGGTGGAGATGACCAGCGCATTGACCATAAAACCAAACTGAAAGGGTTCCAACAGCGTTGCTAAGATCATACTGACTCCTTGTTCACCAGACGGGCGCGGCGGCGATTAGCCAGCAGACCGTGTTTTGGCGCGAAGACAAATGCCAGTAGGAACAGCAGCGTTTGCAGAACGACAATAATTCCGCCGGTTGCACCGTCCAGCCAGTAGCTCAGCCAGGCGCCGAAAAAGCTGGTCAGGCTGCCAATAGCTACGGCGATAGTGAGCAGGCGTGGAAAACGATCGGTCAGCAGCCAGGCCGTTGCACCGGGCGTAACCACCAGGCATATCACCAGAAATGCGCCGACGGTTTGCAGCGCGGCGACCGTGGAAACGGAGAGCAGCGTAAAAAATAACAGCTTCAACCGGCCCGGATTCAGACCGATAGAGCGCGCGTGGTTTTCATCAAAAAAAACCACCATCAGATCTTTCCACTTCAAAAACAGGATGGTTAGCGAAATAACCCCGATGATGGCCAGTTGTAGAATATCTTCTGGCGCAATCGCCAGCACGTTGCCGAGAATGATGGTCTGAATGTTCACCGACATCGGATTGAGCGACACCATAAACAGCCCGATACCGAAAAAAGACGAAAAAATCAGTCCGATAATCGCATCTTCCTTCAGGCGCGAACGTTGATTAAGAAACAGCATACTGCCCGCCGCCAGTCCGCCGGAAAGGAATGCGCCAAGCGCGAAGGGAAGCCCTAACATATAAGCGCCTGCCACGCCCGGCACGATAGAGTGCGACAGCGCATCGCCAATCAGCGACCAGCCTTTGAGCATCAGATAGCAGGAGAGAAACGCACACAGGCCACCGACCATCGCCGAGACCCACATGGCGTTGAGCATGTACTGGTAGCCAAACGGCTCCGTTAGCCAGTTCATGGTTATTCCCCCTCGTTTGCCGTGCGTCGCGAAATAAACGGGCGTTCATCATCGGTAATCACATGTTGCTCACCGCCGCTCAGCGCAACGTGACGCAGTACGCCGCTGAATGCCAGTTCGAGATTCTCGGGGGTAAAGGTGGTTTCGGTGGGTCCACTTGCCAGCACCGTGCCCTTAATCATCACCGTGTAATCACAAAACTCGGTGACGGATCCCAGATTATGGGTAGAGACCAGCATGGTTCGACCCTCATCACGCAGTTCACGCAGCAGGTCGATGATCCGGGCCTCGGTTTTTACATCCACACCGGTAAAGGGTTCATCCAGTAAAATAACCTGTCCGTCCTGTGCGATGGCCCTTGCCAGAAAAACACGCTTTTTCTGCCCACCGGACAGTTCACCTATTTGACGATGGCGATAATCCAGCATATCAACCCGCGCCAGCGCCGCATCTACGCAGGTGTGGTCAATTTGTTTTGGTCGACGCAGCCAGCCCATATGGCCAAAGCGTCCCATCATCACCACATCTTCCACCAGTACCGGAAACGACCAGTCCACCTCTTCTGACTGGGGGACATAGGCGATCAGATTCTGTTTGAGCGCCTTATTTACCGGCTGTTGCAGAATTGAGATTTCCCCCTGCGCCAGGCGGACAAAACCCATCAGCGCTTTAAAAAGCGTTGATTTTCCCGAACCGTTTACGCCGACCAGAGCGGCAATTGAGCCGCCTGGAACCTGAAAAGTGGCGTCCCGCAATGCGGTATGACCGTTGCGATACGTCACCGTAACCTGATTTACGGTAATCGCAGAGTGACTCATGGTTGGCTCTCCAGACCCTTGTTGATGCCGTTAACAATGGTTTGCGTGGTGACGCGCAGTAAATCCAGATAGGTCGGTACCGGACCATCGGCAGTGCTGAGCGAATCGACATACAGCACGCCGCCGTAATGCGCGCCAGACTCACGGGCAACCTGACGCGCTGGTTTGTCGGACACGGTGCTTTCGCTAAATACCGTTGGGATATGATGCGCTCTGATGGCATCGATAACCTTGCGTACCTGCTTGGGCGTACCCTGCTGATCGGCATTGATCGGCCACAGATACAGCTCCTTGAGATTGTTATCACGAGCTAAATAAGAGAATGCGCCTTCGCTGGTGACCAGCCAGCGTTTATCAGCAGGGAGCTTTGCCAGTTCTGTATGCAGTGGCGCCAGAGTCTGCTGGATTTTCGCTTTATAATTCTGCGCATTATTCTGGTAGGTTGCGGCATTGTCCGGATCGTATTTGATCAGCGCATCACGAATGTTATCCACGTAGATAAGCGCGTTCTCTGCTGACATCCAGGCATGC
Source organism: Citrobacter sp. Cpo040 (assembly GCF_030332915.1). Lineage (NCBI taxonomy): Bacteria > Pseudomonadati > Pseudomonadota > Gammaproteobacteria > Enterobacterales > Enterobacteriaceae > Citrobacter > Citrobacter sp. Cpo040. Next base: position 195,375 of record NZ_JAOWGX010000037.1, on the reverse strand, counting down.
GGGTTTGGTTTACCGTTGTACGGCCCTTCGCTGATGCCCATTGGCTGCACGCCGTTTGAGACCATCACTTCCGGTACGCCGGACAAATTTTGGTAGAAGCGGGCAAACCATAGTTCGAGGTTTAGACCGTTGGAGAGAATAAGCTGTGCGCCTTGCGCCCGTTTGATATCGCCTGGGGTTGGTTGATATTCGTGAATTTCAGCCCCCGGTTTGGTGATAGAACTAACGTCCGCCGCGTCACCTGCTACATTGCTTGCCATATCGGCAATCACCGTAAAGGTGGTTACCACTTTGAATTTTTCTTTCGCCCAGGCGGGTGACAGCGTCAGCGCTGTTAACACGCTGGCAAGGAGAAATGACTTCAGATGGGGCAGATGCGGCATAGTATCCCTCGCAACAAGGTGGTTAATTTATCATCGAATATAGCCTTTGCTATGTTATATAGCACATGGCATAAACAAATGAAAATAATTCTTATTTGCGTAGGTTGCTAAGGATGTATCACCTTCAGGTAATAGTTCTGTGCTTAGTTAAGGTGTATTATTTATGCAACTTAATTGTGGAGGCATCATGTCCGGCAAACGCATTGCACGTGAAAAAATGACGATCCAGAGAATGATTTCGCTCTACGAAAGCCAGTGTCCGCAGGCTTCAGACGAGCCGGGGCATTACGATGCGTTATTTGCCTATGCGCAAAAACGCCTCGACAAGTGCGTATTTGGTGAGGAAAAACCGGCCTGTAAACAGTGTCCTGTGCACTGTTATCAACCTGCTAAACGCGAAGAGATGAAGCAAATTATGCGTTGGGCTGGACCGAGAATGCTCTGGCGTCACCCGATTCTGACCGTACGTCACCTGATTGATGACAAACGTCCAGTGCCGGAGTTACCGGAGAAGTACCAGCGGAAGAAGTAATTCTATGCCGGATGGCGGCGATGCCTTATCCGGCCTACGAGGTAAACGCCTCCGTCATGTAGGCCCGATAAGCGTAGCGCTATCGGGCAATCAGTTAAACCAGTGCATCCTTATCAATGCCTAATCTCTTCATGCGTGAGAGTAACGTTGTACGTTTCAGCCCCAGCCTTTGTGCCGCGCCTTTGGGACCGGCAACCACCCCGTTGGTTTCTTTCAGTACGCGCATAATCAACTGGTATTCATCTTCACCGTCCTGCGCGACTTCGGTTGCCACCGGAGGCGTAGACGGCGTCAAAGGGGCAATATCCGGAAGGGATAGTTGCAGCACGTTGCCCCGGGTAAGCAGAACCGCACGTTCTACCACGTTTTCCAGCTCACGCACGTTACCCGGCCATTCCATACAGCTCAGCGTGCGCAGAGCCTCGGCGGGAATACTGTCGATATTGCGTCCCATCCGACGAGCAATTTTAAAGGTGAAGGCTTTTACCAGCAGCGGAATATCTTCCGGGCGCTCACGCAGCGGCGGCAGATGGATCGGGAAGACGTTCAGTCGGTAATACAGATCGTTACGAAATTCGCGATCGGCAACCATCTTCTTCAGATCGCGGTTGGTGGCGGCGATCAAACGGACATCGGTCTGGATCAGCTTATTACTGCCCAGACGTTCAAATTCCTGCTCTTGCAGAACCCGCAGTAGCTTAGGCTGAAGCTCCAGCGGCATATCGCCAACTTCATCGAGGAACAGCGAACTTTTATCTGCCAGCTCGAAACGACCAATCCGCTGCGTGCTGGCACCGGTAAACGCGCCACGCTCATGACCAAACAGATCGCTTTCCAGTAATCCGGCAGGCATTGCCGCGCAGTTCATCTTCACCATCCGGCGGGCGTTACGTCCGCTCAGGTTGTGAATGGCTCGTGCGATCAGCTCTTTACCCGTTCCGGTCTCACCCAGAATCAAGACGGTGCTGTCGCTTTGCGCCACCATTTCGACCTGCTTGAGTACGCTGTACATCGCTTCGCTGCGACCAATGATTTCGCCGAACTCACTCTCTACATTGTTGAGTTGTTCAGTCAACGCCAGGTTTTCATCGACCAGACGTTCCTTCAGGCGGTGAATTTCCTGGTAGGCTAGCGCGTTATCCACGGCAATTGCCACACGCTCGGCAATCTGGCGCAATAGCTTGAGGTTGGCGGTAGTGAAAACTTTCTCTTCGCACTGTGCCAGCTTGAGTACGCCGAGCATAGTATTGCCGGACATCAGCGGTAGCAGACACAGGGTTTGTAGCTGGTTGCCCCAGGTTTCGAACAGCATCCGTTCGTAAGGGGCAAGGATGTCACGTTCGCTCAGGTTGATCAGCAGCATCTCTTTGCTTTTGAAGACCCGTTCAGAGAGCGTTCCCGCTTCGTCCACTTCACTCTGTTCGTGTGCCGGATGATGTTCATCCAGATAGTGAGTGGAATAGATACTGAGTTTATTTTTGCGATCGCTGCGTAACACGATGCTGATGGCATCGATGTCGAAGTAGTGGTGGATCTCTTTGGCGACTTCGCTGACCAGCTCATCAATATCCAGTCGGGAGAGCACGGCATTGGTGATGGCGACCAGGATGCGAAAGTTGTCACGCTCACGACACAGCAGATCGTAATCGACGTTGTTGCTGACTCTGCTTTGAATTTGTTCAGCAACGACGCCGACTATCTGAGTGAAGGTCTGTAGACGGTTATATTCTTTTTCACTCCACGGACGGTCTTCGTTACGGATGAATTCGCAACCGCCAAAGATGCGCCCATCTGCCGCCAGTGGCAGCAGGCAGTAGTGGCCAAATTCAGAATACAGTCCACCTGAAGCCAATTGTGGCCATGTTTCCGTAAACTCATGATAGTTGCAGTGCAACGCATCAGGGCGAGACAAAATGCGGCGTACCGGACCATGTGCCAGCACCGTTTCGTCTTCATAATCGATGGGTCTACCATTTTCACGCGTTGCAAAATAACGCGCACGTTGCGTTTGTGCCTGCCATAAGACAATAGCCGCGCAGTCGGCCAGCGCTGAACGCTTGACCAGCTGCGAAAGCGCCTCGCTAAGAGACGGGAGATCGGGCTGCTGTAATAATGTACGAGTAATATCGAACAGGCCTTGCTGTCCGAGGTCACTCATCGGTGTATACGACATATTGCTTTTCCAGGGAAAGCACCGCAGAACGGTGCGAAAACGGTAAATGAATTATAGGTATAAGTCGTAAATTATTGCCGGATGGCTGACCGCAAACTCGCTGGTCACGCAATCCGTAGGCCTGATAAGCAAAGCGCCATCAGGCGTTATGCAGCGTTAATGCCGGATAGTGACGCAAATGCGTCTTATCCGGCCTACAGCATGCTGCCAACCGGCTGCTAGCATATACGAGGTAATGGTTCGGCGTGTGGTAAATCGAGGGTTCGTTTCACGCCGTAGAGTCCGGCAAGACGAACACCTTTGCGTTCGACCACTTCACCAATCATTGCAGCATCGCACCCTAACGGATGCGCGCGCAGCGCGGCAAGTACGGTTTCAGCGGCCTGACGCTCAACGGCAATCACCAGTTTGCCTTCGTTGGCAAAGTTGAGCGCATCCAGACCCAGCAGCTCGCAAACGCCACGCACCGCAGGCTTCACGGGCAGGGCCGCTTCAGACAGCTCAATACCAAATCCACATGATGCGGCAAACTCATGCGTCACCGCATTCACGCCGCCACGGGTGGCGTCACGCAGCGCCTTCACACCAGGAATATCACGCAGCGTCTGGATAAGAGGTGTTAACACCGCGCAGTCGCTGACCAGTTCGCCATCCAGACCCAATTGCTCGCGTAGGTTAAGGATAGTTGCGCCGTGATCGCCAAGCGAACCACTGACCAGCAGCACATCACCCACGCCGAGAGTCTGTGCACCCCAGTGAATGTTGGCGGGAATTGCCCCCATTCCGGCAGTGTTAATGAACAGTTTGTCTGCTGCACCACGCTGCACGACTTTGGTATCGCCAGTCACGATGGCGATGCCTGCTTCGCGCGCGGTTGCTGCCATGCTGTTAACAACGGTTTTCAGTGTCTCCATCGGCAGACCCTCTTCGAGGATAAAACCGCAGGAGAGGTAGCGTGGAATAGCTCCGCTGACCGCGACATCGTTAGCCGTACCACAGATGGCCAGCTTGCCGATATTGCCGCCGGGGAAGAACAACGGATCGATAACGTAGCTGTCAGTTGAAAACGCCAGACGGTCGCCTTCTGCCACCAGTTGTGCCAGTTCCAGACGCGCCTGATCTTCTTGTTCCGCCAGCCACGGATTTGCGAAAGCCTCCATAAACAGACTGTTGATCAACTGCTGCATAGCCTGACCGCCGCTACCGTGGGCGAGTTGTACGCTGCTCATGCTTCACACTCCTGCTGACGATACTGATACCAGGCGGCACATGCGCCTTCTGAGGAGACCATCAGGGCGCCAAACGCGGTCTCCGGGTTACACGTTTTGCCAAATAACGGGCACTGATGTGGTTTACATCTGCCCGTCAGCACTTCCCCACAACGCGCGCGCGGATCGTCATATACCTGCTGCGGCGCTGGCTGGAAATGTGCTTCGGCATCAAAGCGATGATAGTCCGGCGTCAGGTGAACGCCAGAGGATTCGATAACGCCCAGACCGCGCCATTCGCTGTCACCATTGACGCAGAACACCTCGGCAATGGCCTGCTGCGCTAACGCGTTACCGGCATCCGGTACCACGCGGCGGTACTGGTTTTCTACCTGGCTTTGGGCTGCAATTTTCTGCTCAATTAACATCACTACGCCTTGCAGGAGATCAAGCGGTTCGAAACCGGCGACCACCAGCGGGCGATGGAAATCTGAAGCAATGAAGTTGTAGGCGTCGGTGCCAATCACCATGCTGACGTGGCCCGGCGCTAAAAAGGCGTCGATACCGTTGTCCGGCTGTTCCAGCAGGCTGCGCAGCGTAGGGATAAGCGTGATGTGCTGGCAGAAAAAGTAAAAGTTCTGCACGTCACGCTGCTTTGCCTGTTGCAGGGTGATAGCGGTCGTTGGCATTGTGGTTTCAAAACCCAGGCCAAAGAACACCACTTTACGCGTTGGGTTTTCCTGCGCCAGCTTCAGTGCATCCATCGGTGAGTAGACGATGCGGATATCCGCACCACGCGCCTTGGCTTGCAGTAGGGAGCCTTGCTTACCCGGGACGCGCATAGCGTCGCCAAAGGTGCAGAAAATTACTTCTGGATGGCTGGCAATTTCTACACAGCTGTCGATTCTGCCCATCGGCAGAACGCAAACCGGGCAACCCGGACCATGAATAAACTCCACGTTTTCCGGTAGCAACTGGTCGAGCCCGAATTTGAAGATAGCGTGGGTATGACCACCACAAACTTCCATGATCCGCAGCGGGCGTTCAGCCGTGTAGGAGAGGTGGGCGGCACGTTCGCACAGGTGCTCTATCAACTGCATCACCTGTTCTGGTGCGCGGTATTCGTCAACAAAACGCATTTATTTTTCCTCGCCGTACAGCAACGCGCCGACATCCGGCTCAACGTCAAACATGTTTTGCAGCGCGTCGAGCGTATCGCGCGCTTCAGCTTCATTAATGATGCTCATGGCAAAACCGACGTGGACCAGTACCCACTGGCCGAGGCGCGGTTGGCCATGTTCATCACAGCTACCGACCAGCGTCAGGTCGACGTCGCGCTGAATACCGCAGACGTCGACTTTGGCCTGGTTGCCATCAATGGTGCGGATTTGACCCGGAACACCTATGCACATCGCTGCGTCTCCAGCCAGGAGAGCCATTGATCCATCCCTTCACCACTGGTGGCGGAAATTAGGATAATCTCAATCCCCGGGTTCACTTCCCGGGCGCTGGCAATGCATTTTTCAACGTCAAAATTGAGGTACGGCAGTAGATCCACTTTGTTGAGCAGCATCAGCGATGCGGCGGCAAACATATGCGGGTATTTCAGCGGTTTGTCTTCACCTTCGGTTACTGAAAGCACGGCCACTTTATGGCGCTCGCCGAGGTCGAAGCTGGCCGGGCAGACCAGGTTGCCGACGTTTTCAATGAACAGAATACCGTTATCGTCAAGCGGCAAACGCGGCGCGGCGTCAGCAATCATTTGTGCGTCAAGGTGACAACCTTTACCGGTGTTGACCTGAATGGCGGGTGTGCCTGTGGCGCGAATACGGGCGGCATCGTTCACCGTTTGCTGGTCACCTTCAATAACGGCGCACGGCACGCTATCTTTCAGCTTCATCAGCGTTTCGGTCAGCAGGGTAGTTTTACCAGAGCCCGGGCTTGAAACAAGGTTCAGCACCAGATGCTGACGGGCCGCAAAGCGGGCACGGTTGCGCTCGGCGAGGCGGTTGTTTTTGTCCAGTACGTCAATTTCCACTTCCAGCATACGGCGTTGGCTCATACCTGGTGCGTGGGTTCCGGCCTCACCGTGACCGTAGTGCAAATCGCCTTCTTCGGTCTGGCTCGGTGTGAAATTTGAGGTCTTCACACCGGTAATATTCAGCGCCGGACGAGCCGCCGGGGCAAATGGCGCGCTGCGAAACGCCGAGTGGGGATTATGCTCATCACCCTCTATATATAGGTTGCCTTCAGCGCAACCACATGTCGTACACATCGCTCACTCCTGATCTTTTTACTTGCGATACATCTGTTGCCGGATGGCTACGTTGCCTTATCCGGCCTACAAACGAGCTGTTTCTGTAGGCTGGATAAGACGCTTAAGCGTCGCCATCCGGCGCTGGAGTTTCATCTATTTCAATACGTCGAATCTGTAAGCCGTCATCGGCCACAATTCTCAGCATATCGCTGTTGCATTGCGGACATCGGCGCACGCGTTGCGTCAGTAACGTGACGTATTGCTGACAAGATTCGCACCAACATTCGGCTTCTTGTTCTTCGAGGTGGAGTTTACAACCTTCTGCAAGGGTCCCGCGGCATACCAGATCAAAACAAAAGGAGAGAGCGCTGGTTTCTACGCAAGAAAATGCGCCAATTTTGAGCCAGACCCCAGTTACTCGCTTAGCACCGTGTTGCGTGGCCTGTTGTTCAATCAATTCCAGTGCCCGTTGGCAGAGGGTTATTTCGTGCATACCGCCTCCTGTGAAGTTGCCGTAGTAAAAGCAATAAGCATGCCAGGTTGATTTTTTTCATTCGTGACAATGACGACGATGACGAAATGACATGTCGTCACCCGCCTTTGATTTTTTATCTATATGAAAATTAAGTGATTTAATTTTGGCATGAAATGTGCTTAAGGCTGTTCATCTCTGCTAAACGGGTAACCTGACATGACTATTTGGGAAATAAGCGAAAAAGCCGATTACATCGCTGAACGGCATCGTCGCCTACAGGACCAGTGGCGTATTTACTGCAACTCGCTGGTTCAGGGGATCACCCTGTCAAAAGCGCGTTTGCATCATGCGATGAGCTGCGCACCGGACAAGGATCTTTGCTTCGTCCTTTTTGAACACTTCACTATCTACGTCACGCTGGCGGACGGCTTTAACAGCCATACCATCGAATACTACGTCGAAACGAAAGACGGTGATGATAAGCAGCTGATTGCACAGGCAGAATTGACTATCGACGGTAAGGTCGATGAGCGTATTAGCAACCGCGATCGCGAGCAGGTGCTGGAGCACTATCTCGAAAAAATCGCCACCGTCTACGACAGCCTGTACACCGCGGTTGAGAACAATATGCCGGTGAATTTAAGCCAGCTGGTTGAGGGACATAGCCCGGCTTAAGCCTCGGGTGCTGCCCACTTTGTCATGGTGCGGTCTACATACTGCGTCACGACGTTTTAGGGAATGGGCATGTCGAAAAATGTCGAAATGACATTTGGTAGACATGTTTTCGTCAAAAATGACTATCACCTGAGGAATGCCTGGTGAATCGTTTTGTAATTGCTGACTCCACTCTTTGTATTGGCTGCCACACCTGTGAAGCCGCCTGCTCAGAGACACATCGCCAGCATGGCCTGCAGTCAATGCCGCGCCTGAAAGTGATGTTAAATGAAAAAGAATCCGCGCCGCAGCTTTGCCACCAGTGTGAAGATGCGCCTTGCGCCACCGTGTGTCCGGTTAATGCCATTAACCGCGTTGATGGCGCCGTACAGCTGAACGAAAGCCTGTGCGTAAGCTGCAAACTGTGCGGGATCGCTTGTCCGTTTGGCGCGATAGAGTTTTCCGGTAGCCGTCCGCTACACATTCCGGCAAACGCCAATACGCCAAAAGCGCCTCCGGCTCCGCCAGCGCCTGCTCGCGTGAGTTCGCTGTTGGACTGGGTTCCTGGCGTTCGTGCCATCGCGGTGAAATGCGATCTGTGTAGTTTTGACGAGCAAGGTCCTGCCTGCGTGCGCATGTGTCCGACCAAAGCCCTGCATCTGGTGAGCAACATGGATATCGCCCGCGCCAGCAAACGTAAGCGTGAGCTGACTTTCAATACCGATTTCGGCGATCTCACCTTGTTTCAGCAGGCTCAGAGTGGGGATGCAAAATGAGCGCAATTTCACTGATTAACAGCGGCGTGGCCTGGTTTACGGCTGCGGCGGTTCTGGCATTTCTGTTTTCATTTCATAAATCGCTGAGCGGATGGATTGCTGGGGTTGGCGGTGCGGTCGGCAGCCTGTGTACGGCAGCCGCGGGTTTTACCGTTCTGACTAATGCGCTGGCAGTGAGCGGCGTGATGCCGTTTATTGGTCACAGTCTGCAAATTACTCCGCTGAATGCTATCTGGCTGATTACACTGGGCCTGTGCGGCCTGTTTGTCAGCCTGTACAACATTGACTGGCATCGTCATCCGCAGGTGAAAGCTAACGGCCTGCTGGTGAATCTGCTGATGGCCGCGGCGGTATGTGCGGTGGTTGCCAGTAACCTCGGTACGCTGGTGGTGATGGCGGAAATCATGGCGCTGTGTGCCGTGTTCCTCACCGGATGCAGTAAAGAAGGCAAACTGTGGTTTGCGCTGGGGCGTATTGGTACGCTGCTGCTGGCGGTCGCCTGCTACCTGGTGTGGCAACGTTACGGCACTCTGGAGCTGCGTCTGCTAGACCTGCGCACCCAGGAGCTGCCGCTCGGATCTGACATCTGGCTGCTGGGCGTGGCAGGTTTTGGCCTGCTGGCCGGGATTATTCCGCTGCACGGTTGGGTGCCACAGGCACACGCCAATGCCAGCGCACCGGCTGCGGCGCTGTTCTCTACCGTCGTCATGAAGGTTGGTCTGCTGGGTATTCTCTCCCTGTCGCTGCTGGGCGGTAACGCGCCGCTGTGGTGGGGGATTACGCTGCTGGTGCTGGGCATGATCACCGCGTTTGTTGGCGGTCTGTATGCGCTGATGGAACACAACATCCAGCGCCTGCTGGCGTACCACACGCTGGAAAACATCGGCATTATTCTGCTGGGTCTGGGCGCTGGCGTGACCGGAATTTCCCTGAATCAACCTGCGCTGATTGCGCTGGGTTTGACCGGCGGTCTGTACCACCTGGTAAACCACAGCCTGTTCAAAAGCGTTCTGTTCCTGGGTGCAGGCAGCATCTGGTTCCGTACCGGTCATCGTGATATCGAAAAACTGGGCGGTATCGGTAAACGTATGCCGGTTATCTCGCTGGCGATGCTGGTTGGTCTGATGGCGATGGCCGCACTGCCGCCGCTGAACGGTTTTGCCGGTGAGTGGGTTATCTACCAGTCCTTCTTTAAGCTTGGCAACAGCGGCGCGTTTGTCGGTAGCCTGTTAGGGCCGTTGCTGGCGGTAGGGCTGGCAATTACCGGCGCGCTGGCGGTGATGTGTATGGCGAAAGTCTATGGCGTTACGTTCCTTGGCGCACCGCGCACGAAGGAAGCTGAAAATGCCTGCTGCGCGCCAATCCTGATGGGAGTGAGCGTCGTCGCGCTGGCTATATGCTGCGTGATTGGCGGCGTTGCTGCGCCGTGGCTGCTGCCGATGATCTCCTCCGCCGTTCCGCTGCCGTTGGAAACCGCGAACACCACCGTTTCTCAGCCAATGATCACGCTGCTGCTGATCGCGTGTCCGCTGCTGCCGTTCATCATCATGGCCATTTTCAAAGGCAACCGTCTGCCGTCGCGTTCACGCGGTGCGGCATGGGTGTGTGGCTACGATCACGAGCAGTCAATGGTTATTACCGCGCACGGTTTTGCCATGCCGGTGAAAGAAGCCTTTGCCCCGGTACTCAAACTGCGTAAATGGCTGAACCCGGTATCACTGGTTCCGGGCTGGCAGAATGCGGCTGCACCGGTGCTTTTCCGTCGCCTGGCGCTGATTGAGCTGGCGGTGCTGGTGGTGATTGTGGTTTCTCGAGGAGCCTGAGAATGAGTGTTTTATATCCGTTAATTCAGGCGCTGGTGCTGTTTGCCGTTGCGCCGCTGCTGTCCGGTGTTACCCGCGTGGCGCGTGCGCGTTTGCACAATCGCCGCGGTCCGGGCGTTTTGCAGGAATACCGCGACATTATCAAACTGCTGGGCCGTCAGAGCATTGCGCCTGCGGATTCCAGCTGGGTTTTCCGCCTGACGCCGTTTGTGATGGTGGGCGTGATGCTGACTATCGCCACTGCGTTGCCGGTAGTGACCGTTGGCTCGCCGCTGCCACAACTGGGCGATCTGATCACCTTAATTTACCTGTTCGCCATCGCCCGTTTCTTCTTCTCTATCGCGGGACTGGATACCGGTAGCCCGTTTACCGCCATTGGCGCCAGCCGTGAAGCGATGCTCGGTGTGCTGGTTGAACCCATCCTGCTGCTGGGGCTGTGGGTAGCGGCACAGGTTGCGGGTTCAACCCATATCAGCAATATCGCCGATACCATTTACCACTGGCCTGCTGCGCGCAGCATCCCGCTGATTCTGGCACTGTGCGCCTGTGCTTTCGCCACCTTTATCGAAATGGGCAAACTGCCGTTCGATCTGGCGGAAGCAGAGCAGGAGCTGCAGGAAGGTCCATTGACTGAATACAGCGGCAGCGGTTTTGCCGTGCTGAAGTGGGGCATTAGCCTCAAACAGCTGGTCGTTCTGCAAATGTTCGTTGGCGTGTTCCTGCCGTGGGGACAGATGGAAACCTTCACCGCCGGTGGACTGCTGCTGGCGCTGGTGATTGCCGTCGTCAAGCTGGTCCTCGGCGTGCTGGTCATCGCCCTGTTCGAAAACAGCATGGCGCGTCTGCGTTTTTGCGCCACTTCACGCGTGACCTGGGCCGGTTTTGGGTTTGCGTTTTTAGCGTTCGTCTCCTTGCTGGTGGCGTGATTTAAGAGAGTTTGAGCATGTCTGAAGAAAAATTAGGTCAACAATATCTCGCTGCGCTGCACCAGGCCTTTCCGGGCGTGGTGCTGGATGAAGCCTGGCAGACCAAAGATCAGCTGACGATCACCGTCAAGGTGAACTACCTGCCGGAAGTGGTGGAGTTCCTGTACTACAAACAGGGCGGCTGGTTGTCCGTGCTGTTTGGTAACGACGAACGTCAGCTGTGCGGCCATTACGCCGTTTATTACGTGATGTCGATGGAGCAGGGCACCAAGTGCTGGATCACCGTCCGCGTTGAAGTGGATGCCAATAAGCTGGAATTCCCATCCGTGACGCCACGCGTTCCGGCTGCCGTCTGGGGCGAGCGTGAAGTGCGCGACATGTACGGTTTGATCCCGGTTGGTTTGCCGGATGAACGTCGTCTGGTGTTACCGGATGACTGGCCGGACGAGCTGTATCCGCTGCGTAAAGACAGTATGGATTATCGTCAGCGCCCGGCGCCGACTACTGATGCTGAAACCTACGAGTTCATCAACGAACTGGGCGACAAGAAAAATAACGTGGTGCCGATTGGCCCGTTGCACGTCACCTCCGATGAACCCGGTCACTTCCGCCTGTTTGTGGATGGCGAGAACATTATCGACGCCGACTACCGTCTGTTCTATGTCCACCGCGGCATGGAGAAACTGGCGGAAACCCGTATGGGTTATAACGAAGTGACGTTCCTGTCGGATCGCGTGTGCGGCATCTGCGGCTTTGCGCATAGCACCGCTTATACCACCTCCGTTGAGAATGCGATGGGCATCGTGGTGCCGGAACGTGCGCAGATGATCCGCGCCATTCTGCTGGAAGTTGAGCGTCTGCACTCGCACCTGCTGAACCTCGGCCTGGCCTGCCACTTCACCGGTTTTGACTCCGGCTTTATGCAGTTCTTCCGCGTGCGTGAAACGTCGATGAAGATGGCGGAGATCCTCACCGGGGCGCGTAAAACTTACGGTATGAACCTGATCGGCGGTATCCGTCGTGACCTGCTGAAAGACGATATGATCCAGACCCGTCAACTGGCGCAGCAGATGCGTCGTGAGGTGCAGGAACTGGTCGATATGCTGCTCAGTACGCCGAACATGGAACAGCGTACCGTGGGTATTGGTCGTTTGGATCCAGAAATCGCTCGCGACTTTAGTAACGTCGGTCCGATGGTTCGCGCCAGCGGTCACGCGCGTGACACCCGCGCCGATCACCCGTTTGTCGGCTATGGTCTGCTGCCGATGGAAGTTCACAGCGAGCAGGGCTGCGACGTTATTTCTCGCCTGAAAGTCCGTATCAATGAAGTCTATACCGCACTGAACATGATCGACTTTGGTCTGGACAACCTGCCGGGCGGCCCGCTGGCGGTGGAAGGCTTTACCTATATTCCTCACCGTTTCGCACTGGGCTTTGCTGAAGCGCCGCGTGGAGATGACATCCACTGGAGCATGACCGGCGACAACCAGAAACTGTATCGCTGGCGCTGCCGTGCGGCGACTTACGCCAACTGGCCGACGCTGCGCTACATGCTGCGTGGCAATACCGTTTCCGATGCCCCGCTGATTATCGGTAGCCTCGATCCTTGCTACTCCTGTACTGACCGTATGACTGTGGTCGATGTGCGTAAGAAGAAGAGCAAAGTCGTGCCGTACAAAGAACTTGAGCGCTACAGCATCGAGCGTAAAAACTCGCCGCTGAAATAAGGAATCGCCATGTTTACCTTTATCAAAAAAGTCATCAAAACCGGGGCGCCGACGTCGTCGTATCCGCTGGAGCCAATTGCGGTCGATAAAAATTTCCGCGGTAAACCCGAGCACAATCCGCAGCAGTGCATCGGCTGTGCGGCCTGTGTCAATGCGTGCCCGTCGAACGCTCTGACGGTAGAAACCGATCTGGTCACCAATGAGCTGGCGTGGCAGTTCAACCTTGGGCGCTGCATTTTCTGCGCCCGCTGCGAAGAAGTCTGCCCGACAGCGGCAATCAAGCTGTCGCAGGAGTATGAGCTGGCGGTGTGGAAGAAAGATGATTTCCTGCAGCAGTCTCGTTTTGCGCTGTGTAATTGCCGCGTATGTAACCGTCCGTTTGCGGTGCAAAAAGAGATTGATTACGCCATTGCGCTGCTTAAGCACAACGGTGATACCCGCGCGGAAAACCACCGTGAAAGCTTTGAGACCTGCCCGGACTGTAAGCGCCAGAAATGCCTGGTGCCGTCTGACCGTATTGAACTGACTCGCCATATGAAAGAGGCCAGCTGATGAGCAATTTATTAGGCCCACGTGACGCCAACGGTATTCCGGTACCGATGACGGTGGATGAATCCATTGCCAGCATGAAAGCATCGCTGCTGAAAAGCATCAAGCGTTCAGCGTATGTTTACCGCGTGGACTGCGGCGGCTGCAACGGTTGCGAAATCGAAATCTTTGCTACGCTTTCTCCGCTGTTTGATGCCGAACGTTTTGGCATCAAAGTCGTCCCGTCACCGCGCCATGCGGATATTCTGCTGTTTACCGGCGCGGTAACCCGTGCCATGCGCTCTCCGGCGCTGCGTGCCTGGCAGTCTGCGCCAGATCCGAAAATTTGTATCTCTTACGGTGCTTGTGGGAACAGCGGCGGTATCTTCCACGATTTATACTGCGTATGGGGCGGCACGGACAAAATCGTACCGGTGGACGTGTATATTCCAGGTTGTCCGCCGACGCCTGCGGCAACGCTGTACGGTTTTGCCATGGCGTTGGGTCTGCTGGAGCAAAAAATTCACGCGCGTGCGCCGGGTGAACTGGACGAACAGCCGGCGGAAATTCTGCATCCGGACATGGTTCAGCCGCTGCGTGTGAAGGTGGATCGTGAAGCCCGCCGTCTGGCGGGATACCGCTATGGTCGCCAGATTGCTGATGACTATATGATGCAGTTAGGGCAGGGCGAGCATCAGGTGGCGCGCTGGCTGGAAGCGGAAAACGATCCGCGTCTGACCGAGATCGTCACGCATCTTAATCATGTTGTCGAAGAGGCGCGTATCCGATGAGTGAAACGGTGGTGTTCAGTCAACTGAGCCGTAAGTTTATTGATGAGAACGATGCGACGCCCGCTGAGGCGCAGCAGGTTGTCTATTACAGCCTGGCGATTGGTCACCACCTTGGGATCATCGATTGCCTGGAAGCGGCGTTAACTTGTCCATGGGACGAATATCTGGCATGGATTGCTACCCTTGCTGAGGGAAGCGAAGCCCGCCGGAAAATGGAAGGCGTGCCGAAATACGGCGAGATCGTTATCGATTTCAACCATGTGCAAATGCTGGCGCGCGCGTTCGATGATGCGCGTGCCGTGCAGACCCCGCAGCAGCAGGAGTGGAGCAAGCTGATGCTTAGCATGCTGCACGACATACACCAGGAAAGCGCCATCTATCTGATGGTGAGGAGACACCGTGACTGACGTTTTATTATGTGTGGGTAACAGCATGATGGGCGATGACGGCGCGGGCCCGCTGCTGGCGGAAATGTGTGCTGCAAATCCTCAAGGCAACTGGGTTGTCATTGACGGCGGTAGCGCGCCGGAGAACGATATTGTCGCCATCCGTGAACTGCGTCCGCAACGTTTGTTGATTGTTGATGCCACCGATATGGGGCTGAACCCCGGTGAAATCCGCATTATCGATCCCGATGACATTGCCGAGATGTTCATGATGACCACCCACAACATGCCGCTGAACTACCTGGTAGATCAGCTGAAAGACGATGTTGGTGAGGTAATTTTCCTCGGCATTCAACCGGACATCGTCGGTTTTTACTACCCGATGACACAGCCGATCAAAGATGCTGTTGATACCGTCTATCAGCGATTAGCCGGTTGGGAAGGACACGGTGGATTCTCCGAGCTGGAAGCACCAGAAGAGTAAACCGTA
Organism: Citrobacter sp. Cpo040; assembly: GCF_030332915.1. Lineage (NCBI taxonomy): Bacteria > Pseudomonadati > Pseudomonadota > Gammaproteobacteria > Enterobacterales > Enterobacteriaceae > Citrobacter > Citrobacter sp. Cpo040. The sequence goes on along the minus strand of NZ_JAOWGX010000037.1, from coordinate 180,246 downwards.
TCAGTGCCGGATGTGAACGACATCCGGCCTGTTTTCCCAGTGTATCCTCGTCATTCAATTGCCTGCTCAATAATTAATTTCCCCTGCATCACTGATACATTCACTGCCGTCCCGGTAGGGAATCCCGCTTGTTCCAGCCAGTCGCCGTTCAGCGTGAGTGAGGCGTGACGACTGATTCGTCGCGTATAACCCGTTTTTGGATCTTCATGGCGTTTTCTGACATAGCTGACTTTCAAGCGACGTACCGGTTTGGTGATTGCCACCGCTGTTTTGCCCTTTTTATCAAACATGCACGCTTCCTTGTGGTGAACGGCCTGGATTAAAAACTACTGAATAAAATGCCAGTAAAAAAGGGGGAGGGCAAACCTGAAACTGGAAGGACGATTCCAAATCCGGAATGTAATAAATGAAATGAAAATATGCACTTCTGCCGGAAGGCTGTAACCCCCTCCGGCAGATTCGTCATGCCAGATTGGCACCGTTACTGGCGATGACTTTTTTGTACCACCAGAATGATTTCTTGCGTGTACGTGCCAGCGTGCCGTTGCCCGCGTCATCGCGGTCCACATAGACAAAACCGTAGCGTTTGCTCATCTCACCGGTTGAGGCAGAAACCAGATCGATACAGCCCCAGGTGGTGTAACCCATCAGCGGCACGCCATCTTCAATCGCGTCTGCCATGGCGCGAATATGTTCGCGTAAATAGCTGATGCGATAGTCGTCATTGATCTCACCGTTAGCATCGATTTCATCTTTCGCTCCCAGCCCGTTTTCCACCAGAAACAGCGGTTTCTGGTAGCGGTCATACATCATATTCATGGTGATGCGCAGGCCGAGCGGATCGATTCCCCAGCCCCATTCACTGGCGGCAATGTACGGATTACGCAGCGACTTCACCACGTTGGCAGCGCTGGTATTGCCCGTGTTCATTTCAGCGGAGGCGCAGCGCGATGCGTAATAGCTGAAAGAGACGAAATCGACGGTGTTTTTCAGGATGTCGTCGTCTTCCGGGGCTTTTTCGATTACCACTCCTTTTTCGCGAAACACGCGGGCAGAGTAAGCCGGGTAGGCCCCGCGCGCCTGCACATCAATAAAGAACAGGTTTTCACGGTCTTTTTCCAGTGCGGTCCACACATCTTCCGGCTTACACGAGTAAGGATAAAAATTACCACCAGCCAGCATACAACCGACCTGGTTTTGCGGATTAATTTCATGGGCTATTTTAGTCGCCAGGGCGCTGGCTATCAGTTCGTGGTGAGCGGACTGATATTTCACCTGATCCTGATTTTCACCTTCTTCAAATACCAGCCCGGCGCCTGAAAAGGGGCTGTGCAGCATAATGTTGATTTCGTTGAACGTCAGCCAGTACTTCACCAGACCGTCAAAGGTCTCGAAGCAGGTACGGGCGTAGCGGGTAAAGAACTCCACCATTTTGCGGTTACGCCAGGAGCCGTACTCGGTGACCAGATGCATAGGCACATCGAAGTGACACAGCGTGACTAATGGCTCAATACCGTATTTTTTACACTCGGCAAACACGGCCCGATAAAACGCGATTCCGTCTTCATTCGGCGTCAGCTCGTCGCCGTTAGGGTAGAGGCGGCTCCAGGCAATGGAAGTACGAAAAACCGTAAACCCCATTTCCGCCATCAGCGCGATATCTTCTTTATAGCGATGATAAAAGTCGATCGCCTGATGGCTGGGATAAAATTCGTCATCCCGCAGCGTAAAGCGCTTTTCCTGACCCAGTTTGACGGGCATGCGGTGTGTGCCGTGGGGGATCATATCGACGGTAGTCAGCCCTTTGCCGCCTTCCCGGTATGCCCCTTCAGACTGGTTGGCGGCCAGTGCGCCGCCCCATAAAAATCCTTGCGGAAAAACAGACATAATTAACCTCAGTTCATACCAGTCAAATGCTGGCTCCATTGATATTGCCCGGTTGTGCGGCCTGGTTTTTTCTGGCCTGCGCGGCTGCATCTTCGACAGGAATATCGTCAAAGCCGAGAATCAGCGTTAGTACAAAAGAAAGCACTACCGCCAGTGCCATCACGCCAAATACCCAAACGATGGTCATCGGATTGGCCGGATCGAAAAACTGGACGCTGGTGAACAGACCTGGAGCCGCCATGGAGTGGCTTGCAAGCCCGGCCATTCCAGCAACAGCACCGCAGATAAAACCGCTGATAAGGCTCGCAATCAGCGGACGTTTCAAGCGGATTGCCACGCCATATAGCGCGGGTTCGGAAATGCCCGCCATGATGGCTGAGGCGGCAGCTGCTAATGCAGTCTGGCGCAGCTCCGGGTTTTTGGTTTTCCATGCCACTGCCAGCGATGAACCACCTAACGACAAATTGGCGCCAATTTCCGATGGCATTACCATGCCTTCTTTTCCGGTTTCGGCAATCGTCTGAATAATGGTTGGCGTAAAGACACGGTGCATACCGGTCATTACCAGCAGCGGCCACAGCGCGCCCATAATGGCCACTGACAGCCAGCCGAGATAGCCGTGGATGGTATAGACCAGCGCTGAAATCGCGCTACCGATCCAGATACCGATCGGGCCAATGATGACGATGGCGAGCGGGGCAGCGATCAGCACGATCAGCATCGGTTTGAGGAAGTTTTTGGTCACCGCCGGAGTTATACGATCGACCCAGCGTTCGATGTATGACAAGCACCAGGTCATGACCATCGCCGGGATCACCGTGTAGGTGTATTTCACCGCCGTCACTGGGATCAGGGCAAACTCAACGTGCTCACCCTGCGCGGCCTTCGCCATCAGGTCGATAAAGCTGGGATGCACCAGTACGCCCGCGATGGCGATAGCCAGCGACATGTTGGTTTTGAATTTGATAGCGGCCGACGCGGCGACCATCAGCGGCAGGAAGAAGAATGCACCGTCGCCAATGACGGTCAGAATGGTGAGCGTGGACGATCCTTTCACCAGCACGCCGGTCATTTCCAGAACCATCGCCAGCAGCTTGAGCATTGATCCGCCGATAATCGCCGGGATCAACGGCGACATTGTGCCGATCAGCGCATCAAGGATCCCCGCGCCAATTCGCTTCAGCGTCAGTCGGGGTTTGATTTGCGGCTCAGCAGGCTGCATGTTGGCAGGCAACAGGCTGACCACTTCACGATATGCCTGCGAAACGGTGTTGCCGATAATCACCTGACACTGGTTCTCGTTGCGCACCACGCCCAGCACGCCAGTGAGGGTTTTCAGCGTCGCGCTGTCGACCTGCGAGTCATCTTTGATAACGAAACGCAAACGGGTCATACAGTGGGTCACTGCTGTGATGTTGTCGACGCCTCCCAGAGCCGTCACAACGGAGCGCGCCAGCGCTGCATAATTCTTGGACATCGGATTTAATCCTGTTTTATCAGTAGAGTACGTTATTTTTTATCCGTTTACGTGGGTCGCTTTTCTGGGTTGATGAAACGCAGATAGGAAACCGGTTCCACAAAAGCATGTTTAAATTGAATTAACTGATCAAGATTTAATTTTGATCAGTTTTTGTAATTGTGACCCCGATCACCAGATGTCAGCGTCTGCGATTTAGCAGCAAGGACAGCGGCAAAACGGTGCAGTACACTGCGTCACATTGAGAGAAAAGGGATGAGTAATATGACCACGATGCTGGAGGTGGCGAAGCGTGCCGGAGTGTCGAAAGCGACGGTTTCCCGGGTGCTTTCCGGAAACGGCTATGTCAGCCAGGAAACCAAAGACCGCGTGTTTCAGGCTATTGAAGAGAGTGGTTACCGCCCAAATTTGCTGGCGCGCAGTCTCGCGGCGAAAACCACGCAGACACTGGGTCTGGTGGTAACAAACACCCTTTATCACGGCGTCTATTTCAGCGAACTGCTGTTTCATACCGCGCGGATGGCGGAAGATAAAGGGCGCCAGCTGTTACTGGCTGACGGTAAGCATAGCGCTGAGGAAGAGCGCCAGGCGATCCAGTATCTGCTCGACCTGCGCTGTGACGCGATTATGATATATCCGCGTTTTCTCAGCGTGGATGAGATAGATGACATCATCGATGCCCACAGCCAGCCGATTATGGTGCTTAATCGACGCCTGCGGAAAAACAGTAGCCACAGCGTATGGTGCGATCAAAAGCAGACCAGCTTTAACGCCGTTACTCAGCTCATTGCCACCGGGCATAAAGAGATTGGTTTTATTACCGGCTCGATGGATTCGCCAACCGGCGTGGAGCGACTTTCAGGCTATAAAGACGCGCTGGCACATCATGGGATCGCGCTAAATAATGATCTGATTGTTAAAGGGAAATGGACGCCAGCCTGCGGCGCAGCGGGTGTGGATACTTTGCTTTCGCGCAAGGTCAATTTTACCGCATTGGTGGCCAGCAATGACGATATGGCGATCGGCGCGATGAAGCAGTTACACGAGCATGGTGTGAGCGTTCCCGCACAGGTGTCGGTGATTGGCTTTGATGATATCGCCCTCGCGCCATACACTATTCCGGCGCTTTCCAGCGTTAAAATTCCGGTAACAGAAATGATTCAGGAAACGATTGGGCGCCTGATCTTTATGTTAGGTGACGGGGCGTTTACGCCGTCAAAGACCTTCACCGGTGAACTCATTGCGCGCGACTCAGTTGCGCCGCCCGTTTCGCGCTGACAGCTGTCATTTGTCATCGTCACTAGTGACGATGACACGCCCTTCTTGCGTTCTTCAGAATAAAATTCCTTTAAAAACAGCAAATTAAATTCTGGCACGATTTGTGTATGCTTCGGCAGATATTCTGTCATTGCTGGAGAAATTGATGAACCGTTTCATCATTGCAGACGCCAATAAATGCATTGGTTGCCGTACCTGTGAAGTGGCCTGCGTGGTATCCCATCAGGATAACCAGGACTGCGCATCGCTGACCCCTGAAACCTTTTTACCCCGCATTCACGTCATCAAAGGTGTTAATGTCTCCACGGCGACGCTGTGCCGCCAGTGCGAAGACGCGCCGTGCGCTAACGTCTGTCCGAACGGTGCGATCAGCCGTGATAAAGGTTTTGTCCACGTAATGCAGGAACGCTGCATTGGCTGTAAAACCTGCGTTGTGGCTTGTCCTTACGGCGCAATGGAAGTGGTCGTGCGTCCGGTCGTGCGTAACAGCGGCGCAGGTCTGAACGTCCGTGCAGAAAAAGCTGAAGCCAATAAGTGCGACCTGTGCCACCATCGTGAGACTGGTCCTGCCTGTATGGAAGTGTGCCCGACTCACGCACTGATATATGTGGATCGCAATAAGCTTGAGCAACTGAGTGCGGAAAAACGTCGTCGCGCCGCGCTGGATTCCACCGCATCTTTGCTGTTCTGATATCTGAAAATCCGCGTAAAATACGGTAGTACTTATGCCGGATGGCGGCTTTGCCTTATCCGGCCTACTGTTCGCATCCACGTAGGCCTGATAAGCGTAGCGCCATCAGGCAAACCGGGATAGATGACTGCGGGAACGACTTAATGACAATAAACAACCACTCCGGCGTACAGCTGCGTATTCGCGGCAAAGTACAGGGCGTCGGATTTCGCCCCTACGTCTGGCAACTGGCGCAGCGCTTACAACTGCATGGCGATGTGTGTAACGACGGTGACGGTGTGGTTGTGCGCTTACAGGAAGATCCGGCGGTGTTTATTGCGCAGTTGCATCAACACTGCCCACCGCTGGCGCGCATTGACAGCGTTGAGAGTGAACCATTCGCCTGGACGCAGCAGCCTGCCGATTTCTCGATTCGTCAAAGTGCTGGCGGTACGATGAATACGCAAATCGTTCCGGACGCCGCGACCTGTCCCGAATGCCTTGTAGAAATGAACACCCCCGGCGAACGTCGTTACCGATACCCCTTTATCAACTGCACCCACTGTGGTCCGCGTTTTACGATTATCCGCGCGATGCCCTACGATCGTCCGTTTACCGTAATGGCGTCATTCCCACTCTGCGCGCAATGTGACAAAGAGTATCGCGATCCGTACGACCGTCGCTTCCACGCCCAGCCAGTGGCTTGTCCGGCATGCGGCCCTCATCTGGAGTGGTTCTGTGCAGGTGAGCGAGCGGAGAAAGAAGAGGCGCTGCAGGCGGCGGTAACGCGGCTGAAAGCAGGCGGTATTGTGGCGGTTAAAGGCATTGGTGGGTTTCATCTGGTGTGCGATGCGCGAAATGATAACGCCGTAGCGCTACTCAGGCTGCGCAAACACCGTCCGGCGAAACCTCTGGCAGTGATGCTGCCCTCTGATGAAGGATTGTCTGAACCCGCTCGTCGTTTGCTGACTACCCCTGCTGCGCCGATCGTGCTGGTGCAGAAACGCTATGTCGCTGCATTGAGCGAGGGCATTGCGCCGGGGTTAACGGAGGTTGGCGTCATGCTGCCAGCGAATCCGTTACAGCATTTGCTCTTACAAGAGATGAATTGTCCGCTGGTGATGACTTCTGGCAACCTCAGCGGCAGGCCTCCGGCCATTACCAACGCCCAGGCGCTGGAAGATTTACACGACATTGCCGACGGTTTCCTGCTGCATAATCGCGAAATTGTGCAGCGGATGGATGACTCCGTGGTGCGTGACAGTGGGGAAATGCTGCGTCGTTCCCGGGGTTATGTGCCGGATGCGGTCGCACTACCACCAGGATTTCTCGACGTGCCGCCGATGCTGTGCTTAGGGGCGGATCTGAAAAATACTTTCTGTCTGGTGCGCGGCGAGCAGGCGGTTATCAGCCAGCATTTGGGCGATCTTAGCGATGACGGCATTCAGCAACAGTGGCGTGATGCGCTACGCCTGATCCAGAACATTTATGACTTTACGCCGCAGCGTATCGTGCATGATGCACACCCTGGCTATGTTTCCAGCCAGTGGGCCAGTGAAATGGAGCTGCCAACTGAAACGGTGCTACATCACCATGCGCATGCCGCTGCGTGTCTTGCGGAACACAGATGGCCGCTCAATGGCGGTGATGTGATTGCTCTGACGCTAGACGGTATCGGTATGGGGGAAAACGGCGCGCTGTGGGGTGGGGAGTGTTTGCGAGTTAACTATCGTGAATGCGAACACCTTGGCGGCTTACCGGCGGTAGCGCTGGCGGGCGGTGATCTGGCGGCAAAACAGCCGTGGCGTAATCTGCTCGCGCAGTGCCTGCGTTTTGTTCCTGACTGGCAGCGTTATCCGGAAACATCGGTGCTGCAACATCAAAACTGGAACGTGCTGGCGCGCGCTATTGAACGGGGAATTAACGCTCCGCTGGCGTCATCGTGCGGACGACTGTTTGATGCCGTTGCCGCCGCGTTGCAATGTGCACCGGAATCATTGAGTTATGAAGGTGAAGCGGCCTGTGCGCTTGAGGCGATGGCATCGCAATGTGATGGCGTTGATCACCCAGTCACGGTGCCGCTTGATGACAATCAGCTGGACTTAGCGGTTTTTTGGCAGCAATGGCTGAACTGGCAGGCCAAACCAGCAGAAAGGGCATGGGCGTTTCACGACGCGCTGGCGCGTGGGTTTGCCACTCTGATGCGAATGCAGGCCGAAGCGCGCGGGATTAAGACGTTAGTATTTAGCGGTGGCGTGATGCATAACCGCTTATTGTCGGCCCGTCTGGCGTTTTATCTGCGTGATTTTACCTTACTGTTCCCGCAGTGTTTACCGGCGGGCGACGGCGGGTTGTCATTGGGGCAGGGCGTGATTGCCGCGGCGCGAGCGTTGGCGCAAAAATAAAAAAAAGCCCCGGGACTGGCGGGGCAAGAAAAACATGTCGGGGCATACCGACAAGTGGCAACGCACATCCATGTGCGTGAGGTTAATAAATCAGTAGCAGCATTGCCGGGCAAAGTCGTAGGCCGGATAAGACGCGAAGCGGCGCCATCCGGTATCCCAGACTTACACAGGCAACGTTTTCAGCAGCGCAAAGGCCTCTTTCATGCGGTCTTCACTGACGACAAACGCACACAGCTGGCCTTCGTCGTTCATCCCTCTGGCAACCATTCCCTGCGCTTCGGCGGCGATGTGCCAGTTCAGATCGCGGCGCTGGGTTTCCCCGGCCAAATGCAGAGGCAGTTCTGGCGTTTTGACTTTTACCAGCATGGCTGGCAGTTTCAATGGCGCATTGCCGCCGAGCAGGTTTTTCGCCAGATACATGGCGCTCAGCTGAATCGGCTGCAGGAACGGGAGCACCTGACCGTTAATCTCCGCACAGTCGCCGAGAGCATAAATGTCCGGGTGGCTGGTTTGCAGGTAGCTATCGACGCAGACGCCACGATTGATGTTCAATCCGGCACGACGCGCCAGTGCGGTCTCCGGGCGTAAGCCGGTGGCGGCGATCACCGCATCGACTTCTACGCTGCGGCTACGATCGAGCGTGGCACGAATACCTGTCGCCGTTTTCTCCAGCCCCTGAAGCTGTGATTTCAGCAGCAGGTGTACGCCCATATCGGTCAGACGATGCTGTAAGCGACTGCTGACTTCCGGCGGCATCAGCGAAGCCAGAATGCTGGCGGCGTTGTCGATAAGCGTTACCGCTTTACCGGCACGACAAAAATCCATCGCCAGTTCACTGCCAATCAAGCCGCCGCCGACTATCAGTACCCGCTGGGCGTCACGCAGCTGCGTTTCACAAGCGCGATACTCTTGTTGGCTGTTCAACGTGAGCATTAACTCACGTCCGGTAACCGGCGGTACAAAGGCTGAAGCGCCCGTCGCCAGCACCAGTTTGTCGTACTGCCACTGCTGATCCTGGCTTTTCACTACGTGGGCATCAGCATCGATGTCGGTTACCCAGGTGTGCGGGAACAGGCGCAAATTAAACTGTTCGGCAAACTCCCCCGCCGACTGGCGGGTGAGGTCGTCTGCACGCTGTGACTGACTGATAACATGGCTGAGATCGGGCTTGTTGTACTCATCCATGCTGTCCGCAGCAATCAGGGTCAGCGGGACATTTGCATCCTGCTTACGGATATTTTTGACTAACTGGCGGGCGGCGAAGCCCGAACCAATAATGACAATTCCGCGGCTCATTTTGCCTCCGTTGCCAGGACGTCGAAGACGTCTTTACCTAATGAACATTCCGGGCACAGGAAGTTATCCGGCACGTTGCTCCACGGTGTTCCCGGCGCGACATCCTGCAGCGGTTCACCTTTTGCCGGGTCGTAAATCCACTGGCACACGCTGCACTGCATGCTAGGGCCAAGATCGGCGGCAGCCGCAGCGGCGCAAGCGCATTCTTCTTCTTTGGATGCGGGTTTCACGGTTGTTTCCGGCAGTGGAGCAAGCGCCCACTGACGCGCGATTTCACGGCCGTGCTGGCGGCATAGTTCCAGCGCATCCAGGTCCGGACGCCATTTCGCCTTCAGGCTCAGCGACATTTCGAAACCAGCATCCTGCAAACGCGTAGACAAACGGTCTACTGCGCCGCCGCTCCAGCCGTGTGAGCCAAAGGCGCTGGCGCGTTTGTTACGAAAACGCAGGCCGGTCATCTCTTCCACCAAACCGGCGATTTTTGGCATCATTACGTTGTTCATCGTCGAAGTACCGACCAGCACGCCTTTAGAGCGGAAGACGTTAGTCAGAACTTCGTTCTTATCGCTACGGGCGACGTTAAAGATTTTCACCGCCACGTTCGGGTCAACTTCGTTGATGCCCTGGGCTATAGCGTCCGCCATCATGCGGGTGTTGTTGGACATGGTGTCGTAGAAAATGGTGATGCGGTCTTCCTGATAATCCGCCGCCCATTTCAGATACATTTCCACGATTTGCGTCGGGTTGTCGCGCCATACCACGCCGTGGGAAGTAGCAATCATATCGACAGGCAGGTTGAAGCCGAGGATCTCAGTAATTTTCGGTGTAACCAGACGGCTGAACGGCGTCAGAATGTTGGCGTAGTAACGCTGGCACTGTTCGAACAGTTCGGTCTGGTCAACTTCGTCGTTAAACAGACGTTCGTCGCAGTAGTGCTGACCGAAGGCGTCGTTACTGAACAGCACCGCGTCGCCGGTCATGTAGGTCATCATGCTGTCAGGCCAGTGCAGCATTGGCGTTTCAACGAAGATCAGCTGTTTGCCGTTACCAATGTCCAGTGAATCACCGGTTTTCACCACGTTAAAGTTCCACTCCGGGTGATGGTGATGCCCGTTGATGGAGTCAATGGCGTTGGCTGTGCAGTAAATCGGCGTGTCCGGGATGCAGGACATCAGTTCAGTCAGCGCCCCTGCATGGTCTTCTTCCGCGTGGTTAATGATGATGTAGTCGATATCCGCGAGGTCAATTTCACTGCGCAGGTTCTGCACGAATTCACGGCTAAACTTGTGGTCTACTGTATCGATCAGGACATTTTTTTCTTCACGGATGAGATAGCTGTTGTAGCTGCTGCCGCGCAGCGTTTTGTATTCAGTCCCGTGGAAATCACGAACTTCCCAGTCACGTTGGCCAACCCAATGAATGTTATTTTTAACCAGAATAGACATAGCAACCTCAGTAATTAATTCAGCGTTTTTCTAAAAAAGATGTTTTGCTTATTGCAGGTTGCGTGCCAACTTTTTATCTTTTTGATTTTAATGGTTTTATTGTTTCCTGCTTATTAAGTGGTAGTCAAAATGACTATTCATTTTATTGTCAATATGACAATATGAATTGTCAAAATGACAATGAGGTAGTCATGAGCTTTTCCGTAGACGTGCTGGCGGGCATCGCCATTGAATTACAAAGCGGTATTGGACATCAGGACCGTTTTCAACGTCTGATAACCACTTTGCGTCAGGTGCTGGAGTGCGACGCGTCGGCACTGCTGCGCTATGAGTCGCGACAGTTTATTCCGCTGGCGATCGATGGGCTGGCGCAGGATGTTCTCGGCAGACGCTTTACTCTGGAAGGGCATCCGCGTCTGGAGGCGATTGCCCGCGCCGGAGACGTGGTTCGTTTCCCTGCCGACAGCGATTTGCCAGACCCATATGATGGTCTGATTCCGGGGCAGGAGAGTCTGAAGGTGCATGCCTGTATTGGGCTGCCGTTGTTCGCCGGTCAAAATTTGATTGGTGCGTTAACCCTGGATGGCATGGAGCCCGATCAGTTCGATGTTTTCAGCGATGAGGAGCTTAGGCTGATTGCCGCGCTGGCGGCGGGTGCGCTGAGCAATGCGCTGCTGATTGAACAACTGGAAAGCCAGAATATGCTGCCAGGTTCGTCAACCAACTTTGAGCAGGTGACGGAAACCCAGATGATTGGCCTGTCGCCCAATATGATGCAGTTGAAAAAAGAAATTGAGATTGTGGCGGGGTCCGATCTCAACGTGCTGATTAGCGGCGAAACAGGAACCGGGAAGGAGCTGGTGGCTAAAGCTATCCATGAAGGTTCGCCGCGCGCGGTGAATCCACTGGTGTATCTGAACTGCGCGGCGTTGCCGGAAACCGTAGCCGAAAGTGAGCTGTTTGGTCACGTAAAAGGTGCATTTACCGGGGCTATCAGCAATCGTAGCGGTAAGTTTGAAATGGCCGACAATGGGACGCTGTTTCTCGACGAGATAGGCGAACTCTCGCTGGCGCTACAGGCTAAGCTGCTGCGCGTATTGCAGTACGGCGATATTCAGCGCGTGGGTGACGATCGCAGCCTGCGCGTGGATGTGCGGGTGCTGGCGGCGACGAACCGTGATTTACGCGAAGAGGTGCTGGCCGGGAATTTCCGCGCGGATTTGTTCCACCGTCTGAGCGTTTTCCCCCTTTCTGTACCGCCTCTTCGTGAGCGCGGCGAAGATGTGGTGCTGCTGGCCGGCTATTTTTGCGAGCAATGCCGACTACGGCTGGGTCTTTCCCGCGTGGTGCTAAGCCCCGGAGCGCGTAGTCATCTGCTGAATTACGGCTGGCCCGGAAACGTGCGCGAGCTGGAACATGCCATTCACCGGGCGGTTGTTCTGGCCAGGGCTACCAGGGCAGGGGATGAAGTGGTGCTGGAGGCGCAGCATTTTGCCTTGCAGGATGAAGGTCCGGCTCCGCAGGTGGCGGAAGTTGTTGCGGAGATCCCACAACATCACAATCTGCGTGAAGCAACAGAGTCGTTCCAGCGGGAGATGATCCGCCGGGCACTGGCGCAAAATAATCACAGTTGGGCGGCAAGCGCGCGCGCGCTGGAAACAGACGTCGCCAACCTGCACCGGCTGGCGAAACGTCTGGGTCTGAAGGATTAGATAATACCGGCCTGATAGAAATCCTGCAGGTTGATAGCACCGGTGAGTTTACCGTTTTCATCGACCACCGGTGCGGCAGTGATTTTACGCTTCATCAGGATCTCTTTGGCGTCAATCGCGCGGCTCTGCGCCTGTAGCGTAATGCCATTCTGAGTCATAGCTTCGCTAACCTGGGTGGTGAGCGCTCCGCCGCCAACCAGCCAGCGGCGCAGGTCACCGTCGGTAAAGACCCCTTTCACCAGTGACTGGTCGTCGCAGACCGCGACCAGGCCAAGACCCGTGCGGCTGAGTTCCAGCATCGCGTCCATAACGCTGGTGGTGAGCTTCACCTGAGGTATGGCATCGTCACGGCGCATCAGATGATGCACTTTATTTAACAGACGAGCGCCCAGCGCACCTGCCGGATGTGAGCGGGCAAAATCTTCTTCGTTAAAGCCGCGCGCCTGCATTACGGCGATCGCCAGCGCGTCGCCCATCATCAACGTATTTACGGTGCTGGACGTCGGTGCCAGGCGCATCGGACAGGCTTCGCGCTCAACGGAAATATCCAGCACGGCTTTGGCTGCCAGACCCAACGGTGAGGTCGGTTTTCCGGTCATTGCCAGCAGTGCGACGGATTTGTCTTCCAGGCGTGGGATGATGAGATCCAGCTCTTTCGCACCACCGGAGTAGGAGATAAACAGCATGACATCACGGCTTTCGATCATCCCTAAGTCGCCGTGCAGCGCTTCCGCCGGATGCACAAAAAAGGCGGGCGTGCCGGTGCTGGCGAGGGTCGCCGCAATTTTTTTGCCAATATGACCTGATTTACCAATACCGGAGACAATGACTTTGCCTTCACAGTGGATAATCGTATTAGCGGCGCGGACAAAATCATCGCCCAGGCGTTCTGGCAGTCGGCTGGCTTCCTGTAGTTCCAGCATTAACGTCTGACGGCCCGCGTTCAGTAGTGCATCACTCATTGGTTTCTCCGGTTATGATCACTTCAATCCCTTTTGCTTCCAGCGCCTGACGAAACGCAGGGTCGATGCCCGCATCGGTAATCAGCTTGTCGACGCTTTCCAGACTGCATACAACATTAGGGCTTTTGCGCCCAAATTTTGACGAGTCAGCCATCAGAATCACTTCGCGAGCGGCATTGCACATCGCTTTACTGACGCTAAACACCTCATTAAAGGTGGTCACGCCGGCATTGAGGTCAATGCCGTCGGTGCCCATGAAGAGTTTATCAAAGCTGAACTGCTCAAAGGCGTTTTCTGCCAGCTGACCGTGAAATGACGCAGATTTTTTGCGAAAGGTCCCGCCGGGCATCAGGATAGTTTGCTCGTTGTCCAGCTCCGAAAGGGCGTTAACAATGTGCAGACTGTTGGTCATGACGGTGATGTTGCTAAAGCGCGTGAGCATCGGCACCATCTGCAGTACGGTGCTACCTGCATCCAGAATAATAGAGTCGCCATCGTGTATAAAACGGACGGCGGCTTCGGCAATCTGCTCTTTTTTATGCGTATTGATTAGCGTTTTGTGATCGATTGGCGGGTCGGATTCGTCTTTATTTAATACCACACCGCCATAGGTACGAATGACGGTTCCGGCATTTTCCAGAATGACCAGGTCTTTGCGAATGGTCGTGCCGGTCGTGTCAAAGTAGTGGGCCAGTTCTTCAACCGAGCATTTGCCCTGCTTTTGCAGATGCTCCAGTATGGCAGCCTGACGCTGACGAGGTTTCATAGGCGTGATTACCCTGACTTAATAAGTTGCAAAATGATAATTTCGCAAGCTATTAGCATTCACAACGAAATTACCCATGTTTCAGTTTAAGCGCCAATGATAGTGCATTCTGTGATAACGGATCATGGGGAAAGATCACATCAGGCTGTAAATCATCAAGATGTTTGCCCATTATCGTGGCAATTTTGCCTGGTCGGGCGAATACCGTAAGACCTTTCATAAATAACGTGTCGGTCACCCGTTGCTGCTCATCCAGCGCAATGGCTACCACCACGCGCGGTTTAAAACGCCCACCGGAGCGACCAACACCAACCCGACCTTGCTGGCAGAGTTGATCAAACGCCCGGTTAAAGCGGGATATTTGCCAGCCACCAAGCGCCAGTTGCAGGCACCAGGCGATAGCGGCGACGGTAATCAGTGCGGAAACCATTATGTACTCCTTTGATTTTGCCGGATAAGCGCAGCCGCCATCCGGCAATTCAACATTAAAACATCACCTGACCGCCGGTCACGTTGATGGACTGTCCGGTGCAGTAAGAGGCTTTTGGACTGGCGTAAAACAGCAGCATGTTCAGTACGTCCTGATAATCGCAGCCGCGTTTAAGCGGAACCTTATCAATGTAGTACTGCTCCACCTCATCTGGCTTAAGGCCCAGCTTGGTCGCATATTGCGGTAATAACGACTGAAACATTGGTGATTTCAGCAGGTTGCCGAGCATCAGCGAATGTACGGTGATCCCATACTCCGCCAGATCCAGCGCCAGCGACTGGGTTAAGCCCACGCCGCCAAATTTTGCCGCGCTGTAGCCTGAATTGTGTTTGCTGCCCACTTTCCCTGATTTTGAGTTGATCTGGATAATGCGTCCCTGCACGCCATCGCGGATCATCAGGCGTGAAAATTCACGAGCACAGAGGAAGTAGCCGACCAGATTGACCTGCAGCGAGCGGTCGAAATCCCCAAGCTGAAAGTCGCTGATAAACGCGGCTTTAGCGATACCCGCGCTGTAAACCAGCAGATCGGCACGACCGAATATTTCATCCACTCCGCGCGACAGCGCCAGCACGCTCTGTTCGCTGGTGGCATCTGCGCCAAAACCGTACGCGGTACCTTCGCCAAACTCGGCGTTAATTTCTTGCGCGACGTTGGCAGCTTTATCGCTTTGAATATCCACCACCGCGACGCGGTATCCTTCTGTCGCAAGCCCACGGCAAAGGAATGCCCCCAGGGTCTGGCCTCCACCAATGACAACGGCAACCTGATTCATTTTTATCTCCTTCAATCTTAAGCAACAAACTTCAAAATACAGCCCGGGGTGATACCGTCCGGGACGGGGCCCGCAACGTGTACAGTGCCGGGGAATTCCGCTTCGCTCTGCCCGTCAAAGCGCAGGGTGATATGCCCGAGTTCACGTAAGTTTTGTTCCGCCACGCTGCCAACGGCGGTGACCGGGTAGTGGTGCTGGCCCAGTTCAAACTGGATCCCGGCTTGTAAAGAGCCGTTCAGGTCCCCGTGGCAATGGATGAAACAAAACTCTTCGATATCCGCTGGCGCGCCTTCACGAAAGGTAATCAGCATCTGGTTGCACAGTGCATCCGGGGCGCTCTGGCCGATACGGGTAATGGTGGTTTGATAAATTACGGTCATTTTTGAGTGCCCCTTATTGGTAAATAAAGCCAGAAACAAACCAGGCGATGAGAACGGTAGGTGCGCCGGTCAGAAAACGGCTCACCAGTACGGATGGCACGCCGACGCGGACCGTGTCCTGACGTGCTTCGGCCAGCGACAATCCGACTGGAATAAAGTCACATGCAGCCTGGGCGTTAATGGCGAACAGGGCAGGTAGCGCCAGATGCGGAGGAATGTTCCCCAGACCAATCTGTACACCGATCAGCACGCCGATAACCTGGGCGATAACCGCACCGGGGCCGAGGAAAGGCGACAGCAGCGGGAAAGAGCAGATCAGCGCCAGAGTAACCAGTCCCAACGGATGGCTGGCCAGCGGCGCGAGTCCATGGGCAATCCAGTCTCCCAGACCCGAAGCCATAATGATGCCGATAAGTGCCGAGACGAACGCCATAAATGGCAGAATAGTTTTCAGGACGGTATCGATGGTGTCACGTCCGGACTGGAACAGAACCGCAACGGCTGAACCCATGCCCATTCCCACTTTTGCCAACAGGCCGTCGCTTTGTTCGGTAATCTTTTTACTGGTGTCGTAATCGCGACCGATAGTGCTGCTTGCAGGTTGCGGCGCAGCGGATGCCTCGCCGACAATCGTGATGTTTTCTTCTTTCACGCCAGAGACATAGATATCTTCGACAATGTACTGAGCCAGCGGGCCGGATTTACCTGTAGCGTGAATATTCACCGTCGGTATACGGCGTTTGGGATAGATCCCACAGCGCAGCGTGCCGCCGCAGTCGATGATCGCCACACCAATTTCGTTCTCCGGCGGCTCGCCTTCTTTGAAGCCATCAACTGCCTGCCAACCGGTCAGGCTTGCTATCCTGTCGACTATTGCGGGGCGAGTTCCGGCGGTGATATAGACAATTTTCTTGCCCGGTACAGCATCCAGTTCAAGGGGGCCACCCCAGCCACCGGTGCCTTTTTCAATACGAATACGTGTCATGATGTTGCTCCCGCCAGATGCACCTTCTGCTCAAGTTGAATGCCCATTTTTTTCTCGAAGATAGTGGTGGTGAAATCGGTCACCCAGCCGCGGAAGAAGTTAGTCACCAAACCGACCAGCAGGTAGCTCACCGCCAGTGGGCCAAGCGGAAGCCCCAGCGTGGTCAGGCCGCTGGCGATCCCCAGATAGACAAACAGTTCGCCGGGGTTGATGTGCGGGAATAAGCCGTTCATGGAATGGCAACTGTAAGAGGCGGCGGCGTAGTAGCTGGGCTTGTATTTTTCTGGCATAAAGCGACCCAGACTCAGCGTCATCGGGTTACAAAATACAAATGTGCCGATGCACGGCAGTAGCAAATAGCGGGACAGTGGATTTCCGGCGCAGCGCTGAGCAAAACGTTCAATACGTTGCTGGCCGATAAAGTTAATCAGCGCATTCATGATGACCAGCAGGCTAATCAGCAGGGGAAGAATACCGGTCACCATACCGGTAAACACTTCTCCGCCTTTCTGGAACAGCCCGATAAACCACTCAGCACCGAGTGTGATGGTGTCGATCATTATTCTCTCCTGTAGGGATTTTAGTTATCTTGCCAAACGGTGGCTAATTTTAATCAGATCGAAAGATATGAAAGTGTTATTTTGATCTCAAAATGAAAGATAAATATTTTAATTTGAAAGTTATTGCGTGAAAGCTCGCAAATGTGAAGGTCAGAGATGAAAGGGGATGTAAATTCTGTGAAGGAGAGCGACTACCGCTTCCTTGTATGGCGGAGGATGCTTTACCATACTTCTCCCAGGCTGAATTTGTTTAATGGATGTCTCATGTTCAAGCGTCGTTATGTAGCGTTACTCCCCCTTTTCGTACTGCTCGCTGCCTGTAGCAGCAAACCTAAACCTTCAGAGACTCAAACGACTACGGGTGCGCCATCCGGCGGCTTCCTGCTTGAGCCACAGCACAACGTCATGCAAACGGGCGGTGATTTTTCCAATAATCCGAACGCGCAGCAGTTCATCGAAAAAATGGTCAACAAGCACGGCTTTGACCGCCAGCAGTTGCAGGAGATCCTGTCGCAGGCCAAGCGTCTGGACTCGGTATTGCGTTTGATGGACCGCCAGGCACCGACGACTCAACCGCCAGCCGGTCCTAACGGCGCATGGCTGCGCTACCGCAAACAGTTCATCACGCCTGACAACGTGCAAAATGGTGTGGCCTTCTGGAATCAATATGAAGATGCGCTGAACCGCGCGTGGCAGGTCTATGGTGTTCCGCCGGAAATTATCGTTGGCATTATCGGCGTTGAAACGCGTTGGGGCCGCGTGATGGGTAAAACGCGGATTCTGGATGCGCTGGCGACGCTGTCGTTTAACTATCCTCGTCGTGCGGAATACTTCTCTGGTGAACTGGAAACCTTCCTGCTGATGGCGCGAGATGAAAGCGACGATCCGCTCGATTTGAAAGGTTCTTTTGCCGGCGCGATGGGCTACGGCCAGTTTATGCCGTCTTCCTATAAGCAATATGCCGTTGATTTTAATGGTGATGGCCACATTAACCTGTGGGATCCGGTTGATGCCATCGGTAGCGTGGCGAATTACTTCAAGGGCCACGGCTGGGTGAAAGGCGATACGGTCGCGGTGCCGGCAAATGGTCAGGCACCTGGGCTGGCGAACGGCTTTAAAACCCAGTACAGCATTTCTCAGCTTGCTGCCGCGGGTCTGACGCCACAGCAGTCGTTGGGTAATCATCAGCAGGCCAGCCTGCTGCGCCTGGATATTGGTACCGGCTATCAGTACTGGTATGGACTGCCGAACTTCTACACCATCACCCGCTACAACCACAGTACCCACTACGCGATGGCCGTGTGGCAGTTGGGTCAGGCGGTCGCGCTGGCGCGCGTGCAGTAATCGCTCCACCGGCCTACAGGAAGAAATCTCTCGTAGGCCGGATAAGATGCCCTGACATCGTCATCCGGCAGGTCTTATTTATGCAACGGAGCAATTTTTGGAATCCCCCTCGTAAAACGTTCTCTCCATCCCCACATTGGTTATGAAAGTGCTATCTTGTCCGGCATATTTTTTAACTGACAGAGGCTGAAATGACCGACAGTGAACTGATGCAGTTAAGTGAGCAGGTTGGCCTGGCGCTGAAAGCGCGTGGGGCGACCGTTACGACGGCGGAGTCCTGCACCGGCGGCTGGGTGGCCAAAGCGATTACGGATATTGCCGGAAGCTCCGCCTGGTTTGAACGCGGGTTTGTGACCTACAGCAACGAAGCCAAAGCACAAATGATTGGCGTGCGCGAAGAGACGCTGGCCCAGCATGGGGCGGTGAGCGAGCCTGTGGTGGTGGAGATGGCGATTGGCGCGCTAAAAGCTGCCCGCGCGCATTTCGCAGTCTCGATCAGCGGTATTGCCGGGCCGGATGGCGGCAGTGAAGAAAAGCCCGTGGGTACCGTATGGTTCGCCTTTGCCAGCGCGAGCGGCGAGGGTATTACGCGTAGGGAATGCTTCAGCGGCGATCGCGACGCGGTACGTCGACAGGCGACCGTCTACGCGTTACAAACCCTGTGGCAACAATTTCTACAAAATACTTGATACTGTATGAGCATACAGTATAATTGCCTCAACAGAACATTATCTATCACGTTTCGCGGTTTAACCCGAAAGCGGCATGACAGGAGTAATTAATGGCTATCGACGAAAACAAACAGAAAGCGTTGGCTGCAGCGCTGGGTCAGATCGAAAAGCAATTCGGTAAAGGCTCCATCATGCGCCTGGGTGAAGACCGTTCCATGGATGTGGAAACTATCTCCACCGGTTCGCTTTCTCTGGATATCGCATTGGGCGCGGGCGGTTTGCCAATGGGCCGTATCGTCGAAATCTACGGGCCTGAATCCTCCGGTAAAACAACGCTGACCCTGCAGGTTATTGCCGCTGCGCAGCGTGAAGGTAAAACCTGTGCATTTATCGATGCGGAACACGCGCTGGATCCGGTCTATGCCCGTAAGCTTGGTGTTGATATCGACAACCTGCTGTGTTCTCAGCCGGATACCGGTGAACAAGCGCTGGAAATCTGTGATGCGCTGGCGCGCTCCGGTGCGGTTGACGTTATCGTTGTCGACTCCGTTGCCGCATTGACGCCGAAGGCAGAAATCGAAGGCGAGATTGGCGACTCTCACATGGGCCTTGCGGCGCGTATGATGAGCCAGGCAATGCGTAAGCTGGCCGGTAACCTGAAGCAGTCCAACACGCTGCTGATTTTCATCAACCAGATCCGTATGAAGATTGGCGTTATGTTTGGTAACCCGGAAACCACCACCGGTGGTAACGCCCTGAAATTCTATGCGTCTGTTCGTCTGGACATCCGTCGTATTGGCGCGGTGAAAGAAGGCGACAACGTGGTCGGCAGCGAAACCCGCGTTAAGGTTGTGAAAAACAAAATTGCAGCGCCGTTCAAACAGGCTGAATTCCAGATCCTTTACGGTGAAGGCATCAACTTCTACGGCGAACTGGTTGACCTGGGCGTGAAAGAGAAGCTGATTGAAAAAGCCGGTGCATGGTACAGCTACAACGGTGAGAAAATCGGTCAGGGTAAAGCGAATGCGACCAACTGGCTGAAAGAAAACCCGGCAACTGCGAAAGAAATTGAGAAGAAATTGCGTGAGTTACTGCTCAATAACCAGGATTCAACGCCTGATTTCTCCGTTGATGACAGCGGCGAAGACGTAAAAGAAACGAACGAAGATTTCTGATAATCTGTTTTGAATCGCATGTTGTGAATCACATATAGTAAAGGGCTGCATATCATGCAGCCCTTTTTCATTTCTGAAGGCTTACTATGACAGAAGCAACTTCCCGCCGTTCCGCTTATTCCCGACTGCTTGACCGCGCCGTACGTATTCTGGCGATGCGCGACCACAGCGAGCAGGAACTGCGGCGCAAGCTGGCCGCTCCGGTGATGGGGAAAAATGGACCAGAAGAAATTGATGCCACGCCGGAGGATTACGACAAGGTCATCGCCTGGTGTATTGAAAGTCGTTATCTGGATGATGATCGTTTCGTGCGGCAGTTTATCGCCAGCCGTAGCCGCAAAGGTTATGGACCAGCCCGAGTGCGCCAGGAATTAAACCAAAAAGGGATCGCGCGTGAAGCTATCGAGCGGGCCATGCGTGAGTGCGAAATTGACTGGGCAGTGCTTGCACGCGAGCAGGCCATTCGGAAGTACGGTGAACCTTTACCTGTCGATTTTTCAGATAAAGTAAAGGTCCAGCGTTTTTTGCTCTATCGCGGCTATCTGATGGAAGATATTCAGGCAATATGGCGAAATTTTGACGATTGACCGCATACGGGATTTTACTTCCCAGTAAAGAAAACTTATCTTATTCCCACTTTTCGATTGCCAGAGGCGCAGTTTGCGTGCCGATGCTGGTAATGACATTTCGTTAGCTTGATTTCTTCAGGATAATTATGAGCAAGAGCACCGCTGAGATCCGTCAGGCGTTTCTCGATTTTTTCCATAGTAAAGGACACCAGGTAGTTGCCAGCAGCTCCCTGGTACCGAACAATGACCCTACTTTGTTGTTTACCAACGCCGGGATGAACCAGTTCAAGGATGTTTTCCTTGGCCTCGACAAGCGTAATTATTCCCGCGCAACCACCTCGCAGCGTTGTGTACGTGCGGGCGGTAAGCACAATGACCTGGAAAACGTCGGTTACACTGCACGTCACCACACTTTCTTCGAAATGCTGGGCAACTTCAGCTTCGGCGATTACTTCAAACACGACGCTATTCAATACGCATGGGAACTGCTGACCGGTGAAAACTGGTTTGCTCTGCCAAAAGAGCGCCTGTGGGTAACCGTCTATGAAACTGACGATGAAGCCTATGAAATCTGGGAAAAAGAAGTCGGTATTCCGCGCGAACGTATCATCCGTATCGGTGATAACAAAGGTGCGGCTTATGCTTCAGACAACTTCTGGCAGATGGGTGATACCGGTCCTTGCGGTCCATGCACCGAAATTTTCTACGACCACGGCGACCATATCTGGGGTGGACCTCCGGGAAGCGCAGAAGAAGATGGCGATCGCTACATTGAGATCTGGAACATCGTCTTCATGCAGTTCAACCGTCAGGCTGACGGCACCATGGAACCGCTGCCGAAACCGTCCGTGGATACCGGTATGGGTCTGGAGCGTATTGCGGCCGTGCTGCAACACGTTAACTCCAACTATGAAATCGACCTGTTCCGCTCACTGATTGAATCCGTGGCGAAAGTCACTGGCGCAACCGATCTGAGCAACAAGTCTCTGCGCGTTATCGCTGACCATATCCGTTCCTGTGCATTCCTGATTGCCGATGGCGTTGTCCCGTCGAATGAAAACCGTGGCTATGTGCTGCGCCGTATCATTCGTCGTGCGGTACGTCATGGCAACATGCTGGGCGCGAAGGATACCTTCTTCTACAAGCTGGTTGGTCCGTTGGTGGACGTCATGGGCTCTGCAGGTGAAGAACTGAAGCGTCAGCAGGCTATGGTTGAACAGGTTCTGAAAACCGAAGAAGAGCAGTTTGCGCGTACTCTGGAGCGTGGCCTGGCGCTGCTGGATGAAGAACTGGCAAAACTGTCCGGCGATACGCTGGATGGTGAAACCGCATTCCGTCTGTATGACACCTACGGTTTCCCGGTTGACCTGACGGCAGACGTTTGCCGCGAGCGTAACATTAAGGTTGACGAAGCAGGCTTTGAAGCTGCAATGGAAGAACAGCGCCGTCGTGCGCGTGAAGCCAGCGGTTTTGGCGCAGACTACAATGCAATGATTCGCGTTGATGGCGCCTCAGAATTTAAAGGCTACGAGCACCTGGAACTGAACGGCAAAGTGACTGCGCTGTTTGTTGATGGTAAAGCGGTAGACGCAATTAACGCAGGTCAGGAAGCCGTTGTCGTACTGGATCAGACGCCGTTCTATGCGGAATCTGGTGGTCAGGTTGGCGACAAGGGTGAACTGAAAGGCGCAGGCTTCGCGTTTGCCGTTAGCGACACGCAGAAATATGGCCAGGCCATTGGTCACATCGGCAAGCTGTCTGCGGGTTCTCTGAAAATTGGTGATGCGGTACAGGCTGATGTGGATGAAGCCCGTCGTGCGCGTATTCGTTTGAACCACTCCGCAACGCATCTGATGCACGCGGCGCTGCGCCAGGTTCTGGGCACGCATGTGGCACAGAAAGGTTCGTTGGTTAACGATAAACTGCTGCGCTTCGACTTCTCTCATACCGAAGCAATGAAGCCTGCTGAAATCCGTGCCGTTGAAGATCTGGTGAACGCGCAAATCCGTCGCAACTTGCCGATTGAAACGAACATCATGGATCTCGAAGCGGCAAAAGCCAAAGGCGCAATGGCACTGTTTGGCGAGAAATATGACGACCATGTGCGCGTTCTGAGCATGGGTGATTTCTCTACCGAGTTGTGTGGCGGTACTCACGCCAGCCGTACGGGTGATATCGGTCTGTTCCGCATTGTGTCCGAGTCAGGTACTGCGGCAGGCGTTCGTCGTATTGAAGCCGTAACCGGTGAAGGTGCTATCCAAACCGTGCATGCTGAGAGCGATCGCTTAAGCGATATTGCGCAGCTGCTGAAAGGCGATAGCCAGAATATCGGTGACAAAGTTCGTTCCGTGCTGGAGCGTACACGTCAACTGGAAAAAGAATTGCAGCAATTGAAGGAACAGGCTGCGGCGCAGGAGAGTGCAAATCTTTCCAGCAAAGCGGTTGATATCAACGGCGTGAAGCTGCTGGTCAGCGAACTCGCGGACGTTGAGCCGAAAATGTTGCGTACCATGGTTGATGATCTGAAAAATCAACTGGGGTCTACCGTTATCGTTCTGGCAACGGTAGTGGAAGGTAAGGTTTCTCTGATTGCGGGTGTGTCTAAGGACGTGACAGATCGCGTGAAAGCAGGGGAACTGGTTGGAATGGTCGCTCAGCAGGTCGGCGGTAAGGGTGGCGGTCGTCCGGACATGGCGCAAGCCGGTGGTACGGATGCAGCGGCTCTGCCTGCAGCGTTAGCCAGTGTGAAAGGCTGGGTCAGCGCAAAACTGTAATAATTATAAGCGTAAGTCGACGCTGCGGACTTCAATCCGCAGCGTTTGAATCAACGCTATCGACAACGATAAAGTCAGGTTGAAGTTGTGTATATCGGCTAAACTTAGGTTTAACAGAATGTGATGCCGTGACTGCTTACACTTAGGTGTTTGTCATCGCTTACTTTTTGGCGTTATATGATGGATAATGCCGGGATACAGAGAGACCCGACTCTTTTAATCTTTCAAGGAGCAAAGAATGCTGATTCTGACTCGTCGAGTTGGTGAGACCCTCATGATAGGCGATGAGGTCACCGTGACAGTTTTAGGGGTGAAGGGCAACCAGGTGCGCATTGGCGTAAACGCCCCGAAAGAAGTTTCTGTCCATCGTGAAGAGATCTACCAGCGTATCCAGGCTGAAAAATCCCAGCAGTCCAGTTACTAAGGTTTTCGCGTCTCACCTTTCTGGTGAGGCGCAACCTGATTGAGTTACTCTTTTTCTTCTCTTTTCTTCTTCGTCTTCCCCATTTTTTCGATTCCACTGCGCGTAATGCCTTTTCCTGCGAAGTTTCCGTTTGTTCACTCCTTCAGGAAATTGCCAATTTATCTGTTGATAAAACACTCTTTTTGCCGTTTTTGCAGACTAATTGCGCGTGAAATGTGCAAACGATAAAAGCTCTGGAAAAATTGTTTGACTTATAAGTCCCAGAAAGTAATATGTGCGCCACGCAGCGACGATGAGCAGAAACAAGTTCTTCGAAGCACTCGCAAGAGGCGTGTTGGTGAGGTGGCCGAGAGGCTGAAGGCGCTCCCCTGCTAAGGGAGTATGCGGTCAAAAGCTGCATCCGGGGTTCGAATCCCCGCCTCACCGCCATTTGCATCCGTAGCTCAGCTGGATAGAGTACTCGGCTACGAACCGAGCGGTCGGAGGTTCGAATCCTCCCGGATGCACCATATTACTTGATGTCGCTTTAGCAGCGACATCAAATCTGCAGTAAAGTAAGTTTCCCTGATGCATCCGTAGCTCAGCTGGATAGAGTACTCGGCTACGAACCGAGCGGTCGGAGGTTCGAATCCTCCCGGATGCACCATCTTCTCCGAGGCAACAGCAAACTGTTGTTTCATGGTCTGCGAGATAATCGTGAGCACCAGGGAGGATAACGTTGCTTTAGCAACGGCCCGCAGGGCGAGGCGCAGCCGAGTAATCCTCCCGGATGCACCATCTCTTACTTGATATCGCTTATCACGATATCAATATCGGCAGTATAGCAAGTTTTCCGATGCATCCGTAGCTCAGCTGGATAGAGTACTCGGCTACGAACCGAGCGGTCGGAGGTTCGAATCCTCCCGGATGCACCATCTTCTCCGAGACAACAGTAAAACTGTTGTTTCATGGTCTGCGAGATAATCGCGAGCACCAGGGAGGATAACGTTGCTTCAGCAACGGCCTGCAGGGCGAGGCGCAGCCGAGTAATCCTCCCGGATGCACCATCTTCTTCGCAGTATCAGTAGTAATCAGCAATTCCCAATGCATCCGTAGCTCAGCTGGATAGAGTACTCGGCTACGAACCGAGCGGTCGGAGGTTCGAATCCTCCCGGATGCACCATCTTCTCCTGAATAATAGCGAAACTGTTGTTTCACGGTCTGCGAGATAATCGCCAGCACCAGGGAGGATAACGTTGCTTCAGCAACGGCCCGCAGGGCGAACACTAGTGAGTCATCCTCCCGGATGGACCATCTTCTCCGAGATAACAGCGAAACTGTTTTTTCATGGTCTGCGAGATAATCGGCAGCACCATCTCCCCCTCAAATCATTTCCACATACTCTCTGAACACCCCTCAATTCGCTGTCAGCGACAAAATCAATCAATTACGATAAAATAACGTCTGGTCACTCGGCTTGTGAGAAGACGATGTACGAACGTTATGCGGGTTTGATTTTTGATATGGATGGTACCATCCTGGATACCGAGCCTACGCATCGTAAGGCGTGGCATGAGGTATTGGGGCATTATGGACTACGGTTTGATGAACATGCCATGGTCGCCCTCAATGGCTCCCCAACGTGGCGTATTGCGCAGTCGGTAATTGAATTGAACCATGCCGATCTTGATCCTCATGCACTGGCACGTGAAAAAACCGACAAGGTGAGAAGCATGCTGCTGGATAGCGTCCAGCCTTTGCCGTTGGTTGATGTCGTGAAAGCCTGGCATGGTCGTCGTCCTATGTCGGTAGGTACGGGTAGTGAAAGCGCAATTGCAGAAGCGCTGCTCGCTCACCTTGGTCTGCGTCGCTATTTTGATGCTGTAGTCGCAGCCGATCACGTACAACACCATAAACCGGCTCCTGATACGTTTTTGCTTTGTGCCGAACGTATGGGGGTTGTTCCGGCTCGTTGCGTCGTGTTTGAAGATGCCGATTTTGGAATACAGGCGGCGCATGCCGCGGGAATGGATGCCGTGGATGTCCGGTTATTGTGAGTGATGGACTGTCGCTCCTGTCACTGTTTGCCAGCAGTTTTCTCAGTGCCACGCTATTACCCGGCAATTCTGAAGTTGTTCTGGTTGCTTTGTTGGTTTCCGGGGTCAGTCATCCCTGGGTCTTAGTCTTAACAGCAACAATGGGTAATAGCCTTGGAGGGTTAACTAACGTTATCCTTGGGCGTTTCTTTCCATTGCGTAAAACATCGCGCTGGCAAGAAAAAGCCACTGGCTGGCTGCGGCGCTATGGCGCTGTCACACTATTATTAAGCTGGATGCCGGTTGTGGGGGATTTGCTGTGCCTGTTAGCCGGGTGGATGCGCATCTCGTGGGGCCCAGTTCTCTTTTTCTTATGCCTTGGCAAGGCGCTGCGCTATGTTGTTGTCGCAGCGGTTACGACACAAGGCATTATGTGGTGGCACTAATTGTGTTGTGGGATAGCCTTCAGGGTAACCAATACCATTATGCTAATTAAAACGATTTTGACAGGCGGGAGGTCAATTTGATCCCGGACGTATCACAGGCGCTGGCCTGGCTGGAAAACCATCCTCAGGCGTTAAAGGGGATTCAACGTGGTCTGGAGCGCGAAACGCTGCGTGTTAATGCAGATGGGTCATTAGCAACAACAGGCCATCCTGAGGTGTTAGGCTCAGCGCTAACGCATAAGTGGATAACCACTGACTTTGCCGAAGCATTGCTGGAGTTCATTACTCCTCCCGGTGACGACATTGAGAAAATGCTCACGTTCATGCGCGACTTACATCGTTATACCGCCAGAAACCTTGGCGACGAGCGTATGTGGCCGTTGAGCATGCCTTGCTATATTGCCGAAGGTCAGGATATCGAACTGGCACAGTATGGTACGTCGAATACCGGTCGCCTGAAGACGCTGTACCGTGAAGGCCTCAAAAACCGTTACGGCGCGTTGATGCAGACAATCTCGGGCGTACACTACAATTTCTCGCTGCCTATGGCTTTCTGGCAGGCGAAATGCGGTGTAACCGAAGGTGAGGATGCAAAAGAGAAGATCTCCGCGGGCTACTTCCGTCTGATCCGCAACTACTACCGTTTTGGTTGGGTGATCCCGTATTTGTTTGGTGCCTCTCCGGCCATTTGTTCCTCATTCCTGCAAGGAAAACCGACAACTCTGCCGTTTGAAAAAACCGACTGTGGGATGTATTACCTGCCGTACGCAACGTCGCTGCGTCTGAGTGATTTGGGCTATACCAATAAGTCGCAAAGCAATCTCGGAATTACGTTTAACGATTTGCATGAGTATGTGGCAGGATTAAAGCGCGCGATTAAGACGCCTTCCGAGGAGTACGCGGCGATCGGTCTGGAGAAAGACGGTAAGCGTCTGCAAATCAACAGCAACGTTCTGCAGATTGAAAATGAGCTGTATGCGCCTATTCGCCCGAAACGCGTCACTCGTCGTGGAGAAACGCCATCAGATGCGCTTCTGCGTGGCGGTATCGAGTACATCGAAGTACGCTCGCTGGATATCAACCCGTTCTCGCCTATCGGCGTGGACGAGCAGCAGGTGCGTTTCCTCGATCTGTTTATGGTCTGGTGTGCGCTGGCTGATGCCCCGGAAATGAGCAGCGATGAATTGCTGTGTACGCGTAAAAACTGGAATCGCGTGATTCTCGAAGGGCGTAAGCCTGGGCTGACGTTAGGTATTGGCTGTGAAACAGCCCAGTTCCCGCTGCCGAAGGTTGGGAAAGATTTGTTCCGCGATCTGAAACGCGTGGCACAAACGCTGGACAGCATCGATGGGGGAGAGGAGTATCAGAAGGTCTGTGATGAACTGGTTGCCTGTTTTGACAATCCTGAACTGACTTTCTCTGCCCGGATCCTACGGTCTATGATTGATGAAGGTATTGGCGGCACGGGCAAAGCGCTGGGTGAGGCTTACCGAAATCTGCTGCGTGAAGAGCCGTTAGAAATAGTGCAGGAAGCTGAATTTATTGCTGAAACCGAGGCTTCAAAGCGTCGTCAGCAGGAGATCGAAGCGGCTGATACTGAGCCGTTTAGCGTGTGGCTGGAAAAGCACGCTTGATACAAAAGAAAAAGGCCACTCGGAAGTGGCCAAAATTTCATCTCTGAAAACAGGGATGATGATAACAAATGCGCGTCTTTCATATACTCAGACTCGCCCCGGAACAAAGAGTTCAGATTATTTTTAAAAAATTTATCGGAGGTGGCTAAATGCCGTTGTTAGATAGTTTTACTGTCGATCACACCCGGATGGAAGCTCCCGCGGTCCGGGTTGCAAAAACGATGAACACCCCGCATGGCGACGCAATCACCGTGTTTGATCTGCGTTTCTGCATTCCGAACAAAGAAGTGATGCCTGAGAAAGGTATCCATACGCTGGAACACCTGTTTGCAGGTTTTATGCGTAACCACCTTAACGGTAACGGCGTTGAGATTATTGATATCTCTCCGATGGGATGCCGTACCGGCTTCTACATGAGCCTGATTGGTACGCCGGACGAACAGCGTGTAGCCGACGCGTGGAAAGCGGCAATGGCGGACGTGCTGAAAGTACAGGATCAGAACCAGATCCCGGAGCTGAACGTTTACCAGTGCGGTACGTATCAGATGCACTCTCTTAGCGAAGCACAGGATATCGCGCGTCATATTCTGGAGCGTGATGTACGCGTGAACAGCAATGAAGAGCTGGCGCTACCGAAAGAGAAACTGCAGGAGCTGCATATTTAGTCTTATTGATTAGCTGTTCCAGTATTTAAATTAACCCCGGTTTATGTCCGGGGTTTTTTATTGCTTAATATAATGTGCGTTTATTATATTTGCGGCGAGAATATATTTTAATTTAAATGATGCCTGACCTGTTAAATAATAAAATGTGATCTGGCAAGCAGAAAGAGGGGGGTAATTAACGATGCCAGAGTGTATTGATCACATAAACTAAAAAACATAAATAATTAATAGAAAAACATAATGGAATACGCCAGATATCCGGGTAATAACAAGACTCTTTTAATAGCCGGTAGATAGGGTTTTTATCAAATCTTATCTGGTATACATTAAACTTTAGGGATGAAAATGAAGGCTAAATATTTGGCGCTGATGATCGGTGCTTGCTTTTCTCATAACCTTTGGGCAGCAAATAATATCACTATTGAGCAGCGTCTGGCTGAACTGGAGCAACGTGTTGTTAATGCCGAAAAACGGGCATCCGATGCTGAGGCGCAAATTCGCTCGCTGAAGCAGCAGCAGGTCGCCGCTACGCCGACGGTGAATGTCCAGTCTGCCGAGCCGATTGCAGCAGGTGAAACTCCGCCTAAGCTGACATTATCCGGCTTCAGCGATATTAAGTTCTATGGCGATGTCGAATTTAATATGGATGCGGCAAGCCGTTCCGGTAGCCTGACATCGATGAGAACATCAGCGAATAAAGATTGGGCACCAGGAACCAATGAACGCTGGGATATTAACGGACGCCTGTTGCTGGGCTTTGATGGCTACCAGCGGCGGGACAACGGTAATTTTGCAGGGTTCTCGGTACAGCCTCTGGCGGACCTGACCGGAAAAATGAACCTCGATGATGCCGTTTTCTTCTTTGGTCGTGAGAATGACTGGAAAATTAAGGTTGGTCGTTTTGAAGCCTACGATATGTTCCCGCTGAATCAGGATACGTTTGTTGAATATTCGGGGAATACAGCGAACGATCTCTACAGTGACGGTTACGGCTATATCTATATGATGAAAGAAGGACGGGGACGTAGCGACAGCGGGGGGAACTTCCTGCTGAGCAAAACCATCGACAACTGGTATTTCGAAGTTAACACATTGCTGGAAAATGGCAGTACGTTATATACCGAGAAGCAGTACCACGGAATGGATTTAACCAACGATAAAAACGTGGCTTACGTCCGTCCGGTTATCGCCTGGCAAAACGGGCGTTTTTCAACGGCGATAGCGATGGAAAGTAACGTCGTTAACAACGCCTACGGCTATTACCAAAATGGGACGTGGATCGATCAGTCAGATCGTACGGGCTATGGTTTTACCATGACCTGGAATGGTCAAAAAACGGACCCGGAAGATGGCGCAGTGATTAACCTGAATACCGCCTATATGGATGCGACCGATGAGACAGATTTTACCGCTGGGGTGAATGCGTTGTGGCATCGATTTGAACTGGGTTATATCTATGCGCATAACAAAATCGAAGCTTTCAATGCTACCAATATCGATGCCGTTTGTGAGGACGATTGCTGGATCACCGATCCCGGCAATTATGACATTCACACTATTCATGCCTCATATTTATTCCCCAATGTGATGGATATGAAAAACTTTAACATCTACCTCGGTGCCTATGCTTCATGGGTAGAGGCCAATCCGAATAATGGTGATAACAGCGAAGATGCGCGTTACGGCGGGCGTCTGAGATTCAAATATTACTTCTGATTGTAGGTCTAATAAAAAAGGGATCCGCAGATCCCTTTTATCAGATAGTTAGTGTGCGCCACCACCACCGCCGCCCGCACCGAAGGGCGGTTTGGCGAACCACACCAGGCCAAGCAGGACCAGGAAGATCCCCGCCGACATCCAGAAGATTTCGTTAGCGGAAATAATCAGCCCCTGATTAGTGATCTGCTGAGCTATCCAACCTGAAGCCTGCTGGTGCGTCATCCCTAAATCCTGCAGCTTATCGTACATAGCCTGTGCATTTGGGTTGTAGGGGTTAACAGATTCCGTTAGCTGAGCATGGTGCAGCGACTCTCGATTTGTCCACATTGTCGTCGTAATCGATGTGCCAATGGAACCTGCCAGCGTTCGCGTAAAGTTCGACAAGCTGGATGCCGCCGCCAGACGCTCTGGTGGTAAGCCGGACAGCGTAATGGTGGTTAGTGGCATAAAGAAGCAGGCTACCGCGAACCCCTGAATAAACTGCGGCCAGGCCGATGCGCCAAAGTCCATACCTGGCTCGAACGTCCACGCACGCCAGTAGAAACAGACGGCGTACATAATAAAACTGAACGTTACCAGCCGACGCATATCCAGCTTGTGCGCGAAGCGGCCGATAATCGGAGACAGGATCACCGGAATCACCCCAACCGGCGCTGACGCCAGACCAGCCCAGGTTGCTGTATAGCCGTATACCTCCTGCAACAGCTGCGGCAGCAGGACGATTGCGCCGAAGTAAAGCATATAGGCCAGGCTGATACACAGGCAGCCGATGGTAAAGTTGCGCGACTTAAACAGCGAGAGATCGACAATGGGGTGCTCGTCGGTAAGCTCCCAGACGATCAGGAAGCTGATAGCAACCACGGCGACCACAGTCAGGATGATAATCTCCTGCGAGGCGAACCAGTCCAGCTCTTTGCCGCGGTCGAGCATAATCTGCAAACTGCCGATACCGATGACCAGCAGTGCCAGACCAATGGCGTCAATGCGCCGCTGCTCGGTTTTGGTTTCCCGACCGCGCAGGGTTTGCAGTGTCATCAATACCACCACAGCCCCGATAGGCACGTTGATAAAAAATATCCAGCCCCAGTGATAGTTGTCGCTGATATAGCCCCCAAGAATAGGACCACATATCGGGGCAACAATCACCGTCATCGACCATAGCGCGAGGGCGATGGAACGCTTGGCGGGTGGATAGTTATTCAGCAACAGGCTCTGTGACAGCGGAATTAATGGACCGGCGACAATACCCTGGATTACGCGGAAGAAAATCAGCATGTTCAGGCTGGTGGACATCCCGCATGCCCATGACGCAATGACGAAGGCGATAGTTGACCACATAAAGAGTCTTACTTCGCCAAAGCGT
Organism: Citrobacter sp. Cpo040; assembly: GCF_030332915.1. Taxonomy (NCBI): domain Bacteria; kingdom Pseudomonadati; phylum Pseudomonadota; class Gammaproteobacteria; order Enterobacterales; family Enterobacteriaceae; genus Citrobacter; species Citrobacter sp. Cpo040. The sequence continues at coordinate 148,359 of NZ_JAOWGX010000037.1, read as the reverse complement.
TTTGCCAGCCAGCCGGTGATCGGAATAGAGATAGCGTTCGCCACCCCGAATGAGGTGATCACCCAGGTCCCCTGGCTCAGTGAAGAGCCGAGGTTCCCGGCGATAGTGGGGATCGCCACGTTAGCAATGGTGGAGTCCAGCACCTGCATGAATGTCGCCAGGGACAGCGCGATCGTCATAATGACGAGCTGCGCGCCTTCCAGCGGTTTTTGCTGTTGCATCACACGCACCTTTGAATTAACCCGCGTTGGCCCGCACGATCTCTTCGATCATCTTATTGACCGGAGCAAGGTTGATTTCACGTGCATTACTTTCTGATACCGGCGTGGTACGAACCTGGCTTGCCAGAATTTGTCCGTCACGATTTGAGGTATCTACCGTAACCAGCGTAGACAAACCAATACGTAATGGATGCTGTGCCAGTTGCTGCGCATCCAGTTCGATACGTACCGGCAGACGCTGGACGACTTTGATCCAGTTGCCGGTTGCGTTTTGCGCCGGCAGCAGGGAGAAGGCGCTGCCCGTACCCATATCGAGACCGACAACTTTACCGGTATATTTTACGTCATCGCCGTAAATATCGCTGATAACGGTCGCCGGTTGGCCGATACGCATGTGCGCGAGCTGTGTTTCTTTGAAGTTGGCATCTACCCACAGGTTAGTGGCCGGAACAACCGCCATCAGCGGCGTGGTTGGGCTAATTTGCGCACCAGGCTGTACGGCGCGACGGGATACATAACCGGTCATTGGGCTGACAATTCTGGTACGTTCCAGCGCCAGCCAGGCATTGCGCACTTCGGTGGCAGCCTGTTGCACAGCGGGCTGATCTTCCAGCTTGCTGCCCAGAATCATCGCCTGGTTAGCATTATATTGTTGGATCGCGACATCAAGCTGGGCCTGAGCGCTGGCGACGGCATCACGAGCGTGTTGCAGCTCTTCGCGGCCAATCAGGTTGGCATTGCCCAGCGGAACTCGGCGATTAAAGTCGCTTTGTGCCTGCGCCAGTGCGGTTTTCTGCACTTCAATACTTGCCTGTAACTGCTTGCTGTTGATCATCAACTGGTGCGTCTGACGCACGCTGGAAGCCAGCGCAGTTTTGGCTTTTTCAAATGCCTGCTTTGCGTCTGTCTGGTCGAGGGTGACCAGCACATCGCCTTGTTTTACAAAGTCAGTGTTATCAGCCCAGACTTTCGTCACGCTGCCTGATACCTGAGCCATGATTTGAACCTGGTTCCCTGCCACGTACGCATCGTCTGTCTCTTCGACATGACGAAGTACTAAAAACCAATAAATCCCATATGCCACGGCAATGATAATAAAGAGCAAGGTCAGAAGGAGTAGCATACTTTTACGTTTGCCATTCTTCTTGACCGGTTGCTGCGGGGTTTGAGTCTCCGCATTTGCGCTCATGTTGTTCTCCACGATCTTATTTTTTTCACATCGGCTGAGCCGACCTGTTTATCAGACAGGCCAGCAGTATGCGTGCTGGCCTGTCGGTTTTTTCATTTATAAATCTGGATTTCTGAGCGAGTCAGCGCGTTAGCGCAGCGCTTCTAACACCGCGCCATCCTGCTCCATCTGATCAAGACGGGTCAGAAGTTTACGGGTAATTTGCTCAAGCTGATCTTTTTCGGTGGTGCTAAGAGACGACCAGAGCTGATGCAGGCAGTTATGCTGAGGCGGTAACACCTCTTGCAAAAAAGCATGGCCTTTCTCGGTCAATTGCAGATGCAGACAGCGGCGATCGTTATCGCTTTCACGACGTTCGATCCAGCCACGTTTTTCTAACTCATCCGCAATGCGGGTAGCGTTAGTGCGTGACGAGCCAAGCGCGCAACTCAGTTCAGAAGGCTGAATACTGTGGTTTTCCTGAGACTCCAGCGTAATCAACGCCATAAACAATGTCTCGTTAATCCCTTGAGCTTTCAGCATCTTATTGCGGTTTTCCAGCAACTTACCCTGCATGTGCATACAGAGGCGAGTCAGAAGCACTTCCTGATAAGGGAACTCTTCGTAGCGGCTGGCGCGAAATTTTAGCATTTGTTCAATGGGCGTAAACGAACTATCCATTTGGGTATAACCTCATTAATTTCAGCCGATATAGTAACGACAGTGACAAATAAAGTAAATGTATTATTTCTTTAAAATGATTGTTTTTATCTATAAGCCAACAAGCATTTTCCAGGCTAATCCATAGCCCAGAGCACTCAGTAACGTTGGAATGATGATGCTGCGGGTCTTATAGAAGCTTGCGCCCAGTATGACAAACCCCACCAGCGTAGGCACGAACCGACGAGCGTCGTGCATAACTTCTGGTGCGGTAGACACCACCAGCAGGGCGCAAATAGATGCAATGCCAATAGTGTCGAGTAGTATGCCCGTCGCGCCGCGCTTCGTCGGGCGAACATTGCCTACCCCAAGACGGAGCGGCAAATAACGAAAACAGTAATTAACGCAGCCGACCAACAGGCCAAGTAGCAGAACCTCATAGCTCATCAGGACCTCCCTGCCAAAATGACTGGATGAGCGCCGTCAGGCATCCACAGACAATACCTGCAAGGATAGCGGCAGGTATGGAAAACAGCATGACGCCAGCCAGCGCCCCGGCCAGGGAGGCAGTCACGCAGAGCGCTTGTTTACGTTGGAATGACGCGAGCAGGAAGCTCATAAACAGCGCCGGGAGCATGAATCCCAGTGCCGCTTCAACCGCCGGGTAATCCTTGAGTAAACCACTGCCGGAAAACGCGCCGATCACCGTACCAAACACCCAGGAGGCCCAGGAGCACAGTGCGATGCCGATCATCCAGTTTTCACTCCAGCGCCGATTATCCCGGACCAGTTTTGCCGTTGCAGCGGCAAAGACTTCATCGGTAAGGCCAAAAGCCCAGAGTGCACTTTTGGGTTTACTCAGTCGCTGGGCTATTCGGCTGCGCAGGGAAGGGCCGTACAAAACATGGCGGACATCCATGGCCATGACGGTAAGGGCGGCGACCCACAGCGAACTGCCCGCAGCGAACATGGTGGTAATGACAAACTGGCTGGCTCCCGCATAGATAATGCAGGAGAAAAAGACGCTTTCAACCGGCGTAAAGCCAAGGCGAGTGGCATTGAGACCAAATGCAAAAGCGACCGGAATATAGCTGATGACTATTGGCAGGCTGTCTTTGAATCCTTCCGTTAACGTTGCCGAACAGGATTCAGACTGGGGTACAGGGCTTTCCATAGGGTTATAGGTTTCATTACCGAAATTAATATAACTTGGTTCAATGAGTTATAACCTTAGCAGACTGATGGGCTCCTTAACACCCTGTGGAGCCCAATCAGCGGTAAACATGCGCTATACGCTTAATTTACGGCTTCCTGACGGTGAAAACCTCGCCACCAGACCACCAGGTTGAGTACGGCAACGGTCGTACCCGCCAGACAAACGCCAGCCCACCCGGCATGCTGCCAGGCAGAGGCTGAAATTAGCGAACCTGCCGCTCCGCCAATAAAATAGCTGGTCATGTATCCGGCGGTCAGGCGATTACGCGCATCCGGATGAATGCGATAGATAACCGTCTGGTTGGTGATGTGTACTCCCTGAACGGTGAGGTCCAACACCAGAATACCGATAATCAGCATGGGGACTGAAGTGTGCCCAAACCAAATAGCAAGCCAGGAGAGCAGCAGTAAGAGCAGCCCCATGGTTGTGGTCAGGTGGGATTTACCTTTATCGGCAAAACCGCCCGCAGGACGTGCGCCTAACGCCCCTGCGGCACCCGCCAGACCGAACAGACCAATCATTCCTTCCGAATAGTTAAACGGCGGCGCGGCGAGCAAAAACGCCATTGAGGTCCACAGAATACTGAAATTGGCAAAAGTCAGGCAGCCCAGCATCGCGCGGGTACGCAGCAATTTATCGTGAATAAACAGGCTGAATACCGAGCCTAACAGCTGAGGATAGTTAAGATGAGTATCGGATTTCATCTTCGGCAGGCCGCGCCACAGCGCAACCGACATCAGCGCCATTAATACTGATGCGACCCAAAATACGGTGCGCCAGCCGCCAAGATTCGCCAGTAATCCCGCCACGGTGCGCGCCAGCAGAATACCCAGCAGCAGGCCGCTCATAATCGTGCCGACAACCTTCCCCCGCTTGTCCGGTGTGGCAAGCGTTGCCGCCAGCGGAACCAAAATCTGTGCCACTACCGAGAACAACCCGGTCAGAGCGGTGCCGAGAATCAGCATACCCAGCGACTGGCTGCTGGCGGTGATCAGCATGCCGCCAGCCGCGAGCAACGTCATGGAGACAATCAGCATCCGACGTTCAAACATATCGCCGAGCGGCACTAAGAACAGCAGGCCGGCAGCGTAGCCGAGCTGGGCCGCAGTGACGATAAACCCTGCAGTACTGGCAGATAGCGAAAAGTTGCGCGCGATGGTGTCGAGCAGCGGCTGCGCATAATAGTTACTGGCGACGGCGAGGCCGGTGGCGATAGACATTAACAGGATCAGCGAAGGGCTAAGTCCCTGAGTGGTTTTCGTCATGGTTTTCAACTGAATAATGGGTTGCAGAAAACAATCATAACGGAAGTGATTAAATGTTGCTGATTTGTTGAGTGATGGATTGTGCGATTGGGGGAGGGAGGATAGGCCGGATTAGGTGCATCGGCCACCATCCGGCATTTATGCGGTTACTTGCCTGATGGCGCTACACTCATCAGGCCTGTGAGTGGATTATTTCTGCGCGGCCAGCGCTTCGTTCACCCAGCCGTCAAACTGCTGCTGGTGGGCTTTGATCCAGCCGTCAACGTGACCCTGTACGTCGGCTTCAGACGCTTTCCCGTCGTGCATCATTGCGTTCTGCGCGTTGATATCCGCCAGCGGCAGTTTCATGATGGCAAACAGTTTCGCCGCAGCCGGGTTTTTCTCCGCCCAGGCTTTATTGGCGACAATATGCATAGTGTTCACCGGGAAGCCGTAGTTGGCACCGTTTGGCAGTTTGGTATCAATATCTTTCTGCTCGCCTGGCAGGGAAGAGAACGGCACCTGCAGCCAGACCACATCTTTACCTGGTTTCATTACGTCGCTCACCCAGTACGGTGTCCAGGTGTAGTAAAGAATGGGTTTACCTTCTTTGAAGCGGGTAATGGTGTCGGCCATCATCGCCGCATAGTTACCGTGGCTGACCTCGACGGTTTTTTCCAGATCGAAAGCTTTGTTCTGGTGGTTGATGACTGCTTCACAACCCCAGCCCGGTGAACAGCCCATCATATCGGCTTTTCCGTCACCGTTGGTGTCAAAGATTTTGGCGATCTTCGGATCTTTTAACTGGGCGATATTGGTGATTTTGTACTGCTCAGCGGTTTTCTTGTCGATCAGATAACCCTGTGCGGCACCCGTAACGAATACCCCCTCGCGATAAAACTTTTTGTCTCCGCCCGCCGCGGCGTACATATCATCATGCAGCGGCTGCCAGTTCACGGCGGTAAAAGTTGCATCGCCAGAGGCAATGGAGGTATAGCCGACGTTGTAGTCAACTTCGCTGGTTTTGTTAACGGTGTAACCCAGTTTCTCCAGCGCACGGGCGACTAACTGCGTCTGGAAGGATTCTTCAGAGATCGTACTCTGGATTGGCTGTACGGTGATGCCTTTGCCCGGCAGGTCGGCAGCGAAAGTGCTGGTGGAGACAAGGGTGGCAAACGCTGTGGCAATAATAACTTTCTGTCGCATCGTTGTTCCTTATTACACTTCATCCTTCAAGCTGCCTCTTTGTTGGCTGCACTCATGCACTCCAGTCACGTACTACTTGTACGCTCCTGGAGATACATTCGTTTGCCGCCGCGATGCAACTTGAATGATTTTGTGTAAGCTAATGAATTGTAAGCCCGGTAAGCACAGCGCTACCGGGCAACGGGTGTATTACTTCGTGAATGGGCGAGTGATAAGCCCAACGGGACCGGTGGTGTACCAGCGACGGTTGCCACGACTACGTGAGTCGCGACCAACGGCCTGCGTCAGGCGGTCGAGAATGATGGCGAGGATCACAATCCCAACTCCGCCGACGGTGGCAAGCCCCATATCCAGACGACCGATTCCACGCAGAACCATCTGACCCAATCCGCCGACGGCAATCATCGACGCGATGACGACCATTGAGAGCGCCAGCATCAGCGTCTGGTTAACCCCGGCCATAATGGTGGGCATTGCCAGCGGGAGCTGCACTTTAAACAGCATCTGACGCGGGCTGGCACCAAACGAGCGCGAAGCTTCAATCAGATCGGCTGGCACCTGGTTAATCCCCAGAATAGTCAGACGCACGATTGGCGGCAGGGCGAAGATAATCGTCACCACTACGCCCGGGACGTTACCAATACCGAACAGCATGACAATCGGCACCAGATAGACAAACGCGGGTGTGGTTTGCATGGCGTCCAGCAGCGGGCGAACAATTTTTGCTGCCCGTGGACTGCGCGCCAACCAGATCCCCATCGGCAGACCGATCACCACGCAGAACAGCAGCGCGGTCAACACCAACGCCAGGGTTATCATGGCCTGCGACCACGCGCCGATGGCACCGATGGCAATTAAGGAAATCAGCGTAGCAACGCCCATCCCCACGCCGGAAATCTGCCAGGCAATCAGCGCGAACAGGATAATCGCTACCGGGGCTGGCATACCTAACAGCAGCTGTTGAAAGCCGTTGAGAATGTAATCCACCGGGACACGAATGCCCTGGAAGACCGGACGGAAATGGGTAACGACCCAGTCGATCCCCTCTGTGACCCAACTGTCCAGCGGGATCAGCGTTTTATGGAACGGATCCATAATATTGAAATGCTCTGGTGCCGGCGCGGGTGCGCTGGTCAGCCAGTCCGCACCACCACCGTCAGTGGGTGTGCCTGATGGCGTACTCCAGGCATCAGCATTTTGTGCGGCACTATCGGCCGCTGGTGTGGTGTCCCACGGATTAGTTTGATCAGCCATTGTTTACCCCCTCACGATCTAAAGCCTGTAACAGCATGCGTTTTGAAATGACGCCCACATACTGCTGTTCCTCATCTACAACCGGCACCGCGCACGGGGCCTGACCGACATGAGAAAGCAACTCGCTGAGAGGGGTTTGTGCATCTACGGCTAACGGCTCATCGATCAATGCCGCTTCAATACCTTGCGCCTGACTTAACGCTGTTTTTAATGAGTCGATAGAGACAACGCCAACGAATTTATTGCCGCGTTCGATCACGTAACCATATTCGCGATCTTTGTCCTGCAATAATTGCAGCGCAGAACGTGGACCCACCCCGGGGTTTTTACGAATCAAACCTTCGGGACTACGGCGTGAAATATCTTTCGCGCTAAAGACCTGGCTAATATCGACGCCACGGAAGAAGGTGCGTACATAATCATTGGCCGGATTATTCAGGATTTCATCTGGCGTGCCGACCTGGACCACTTCACCGTTTTGCATAATGGCAATTCTGTCGCCAATACGCATGGCTTCGTCGAGGTCATGCGATATAAAGACCACGGTGCGTTGATGCTTCGCCTGTAGTTTTACCAGTTCATCCTGCATCTCAGTACGAATTAATGGATCGAGGGCTGAGAAGGCCTCATCCATTAATAAGATGTCAGGGTTAATGGCTAATGCGCGGGCGAGGCCTACACGCTGGCGCATCCCCCCGGAAAGTTCATCCGGGTAGCCGTGAGCATAATTCTCCAGACCAACCTGGCGCAGCGCATCTAACGCTTTTTCACGACGTTCATCCGCACCTACGCCGGCTAATTCCATGCCGAATGCCGTATTGTCGAGAACCGTCATGTGCGGCATCAGGGCAAAGGACTGGAACACCATCGCAATCTTTTTTCTGCGCACCTCGCGAAGCTCAGCATCGGATATCCGGGCGATGTCTACGCCGTCAATCAATACCTGTCCGCGGGTGGGTTCAATCAGGCGATTGAGAAGGCGTACCATTGTGGATTTACCCGAACCGGATAATCCCATGATGACAAATATCTCGCCTTCTTCAATGGCCAGACTGGCGTTCTTAACGCCAAGCGATAGCCCCGTTTTATCCAGAATCTGCTCTTTTGAAAGTCCTTTTTCAATATATTTGAAGGCTCTCTGGGGATGCTCTCCAAATATCTTATAGAGATTTTTAACTTCTAATTTAATTGCCATGCAATAGAATGATTCCTGTTATTTGTTTATATCGATATATTACCTGATGGAAATAGTGACCTTTTTCTACCCTAACATACTGAGAATCTGAGACAACCCTGAATTTGGTTGTGGCATGAATATTGCCAAAGGCCAAGTGGCGGGACTTCCCGTGATATAAGGGCTGAGCGTGAATGTGAACGGGGTAATATTTTTTGTAAATGGCAATGAAAAACCGCCTGAATTGCTGGAATGCAGGCGAATAATGCGGCTGATATTGAGTGTAGATCACACAATTATATTTGCACGACAAAAGTGTGATCCTGTTAAAATATTTCCGCGAAAAATGTACGGTATTTCCCGCGAAAATGAGCGCTAGAAATTCCAGTCGTCATCTTCGGTTTCGACCGCTTTTCCCATCACATAAGATGAGCCGGAGCCCGAGAAGAAATCGTGGTTTTCATCAGCGTTGGGCGACAGTGCGGCAAGGATTGCCGGGTTAACTTCCGCCATTTCAGGCGGAAATAGCGCCTCATATCCCAAATTCATTAATGCCTTATTGGCGTTGTAACAAAGGAAGGCTTTGACGTCATCCACCCAGCCGGTTTCTGCATACAACTCTTCCGTATAACGCGCTTCGTTATCATACAATTCCATCAGCAGGTCAAAGGCAAAATTCTTTAACTCCTCGCGTGCGGATTCGGAAATATGCTCCAGACCTTTTTGATATTTATAACCAATGTAATACCCATGAACCGCTTCATCACGAATGATCAGACGAATGAGATCGGCGGTATTGGTCAATTTGCCGCGGCTGGAAAAATACATTGGCAACCAGAAGCCAGAATAGAAGAGGAAGGATTCCAGAAACACGCTGGCTATTTTTTTCTTCAACGGTTCGTCGCTGGCGTAATGTGTCAAAACGATCTGCGCTTTGCGCTGGAGTGGGGTATTTTCTTCACTCCAGGCGTAGGCTGCATCCACGTCTTTGGTCTGGCAAAGGGTGGAGAATATTGAGCTGTATGAACGGGCGTGCACCGCCTCCATAAAGCTGATATTCGACAGCACTGCCTCTTCATGCGGCGTTAACGAATCAGCCATTAACGCTGGTGCTCCGGCAACATTCTGAATGGTGTCGAGCAGCGTCAGCCCGGTAAAAACGCGGATTGTTAACTGCTGTTCGGCGGCGTTCAACGTTTGCCAGGCCGGAATGTCATTGGAGAGCGGGACCTTTTCCGGGAGCCAGAAGTTACTGGTCAGACGGTTCCATACCTCAAGATCTTTATCATCCTCAATCTTGTTCCAGTTGATGGCGCTCACGCGGGATAATGTCATTTTCTCCTCCTTACAGCGCGCATGACACGCAGCCTTCGATTTCGGTGCCTTCCAGCGCCAGCTGGCGTAGTCGGATGTAGTACAGGGATTTGATGCCCTTACGCCAGGCGTAAATCTGCGCTTTATTGATATCGCGCGTGGTGGCGGTATCGGGGAAAAAGAGCGTCAGTGAAAGCCCCTGATCGACATGGCGCGTTGCTTCTGCGTAGGTATCAATGATTTTTTGTGGACCAATCTCGTAGGCATCCTGATACAAGGCCAAATTCTCATTGGTCATAAACGGGGCAGGGTAGTAAACGCGCCCGGTTTTGCCCTCTTTGCGAATCTCCACTTTCGACACGATCGGGTGAATGCTTGACGTGGCATGATTGATGTAAGAGATAGAACCAGTGGGGGGAATCGCCTGTAAATTCTGGTTATAAATGCCGTAGCGCATCACATCTTCACGCAGCTGTGACCACATCTCGCACGTCGGCAGCGTAATGCCGCTGGCGGCAAACAGCGTGCGAACCTTGTCGGTTTTTGGCTGCCAGTCGCCCTGCAGATACTGGTTAAAATATTCGCCGCTGGCGTAGCGCGACTGTTTGAATCCGGCAAAGGTTTGACCGCGCTCGCGGGCGATCTTCATTGACGTATTCAGCGCATGCCAGGTGATGGTATAGAAATAGAGATTGGTGAAATCCAGCCCTTCCGGCGAACCGTAGGCGATCCCTTCCCGCGCCAGATACCCGTGCAGATTCATCTGCCCAAGACCAATCGCGTGCGACGCGCTGTTTCCGGCCTCAATCGAGGGCACGCTGCGGATATGGCTCATGTCCGAAACGGCGGTTAAGCCACGAACCGCTGTTTCCACGGTACGACCAAAATCGGGTGAATCCATGGTATGGGCAATGTTCAACGAGCCGAGATTGCAGGAAATATCGTGCCCGGTCTGCGCGTAATTGAGATTTTCATCGTAGGTGGAGGCACTGTTAACCTGCAAAATCTCCGAGCACAGGTTGCTCATATTGATCCGACCGGCAATTGGATTGGCGCGATTCACCGTATCTTCAAACATGATGTAAGGATAGCCAGACTCAAACTGGATCTCGGCCAGCCGCTGGAAGAAATCGCGGGCGTTAATGTATTTTTTACGCACACGTTCGTCGGCAACCAGTTCGTCATAGCGTTCACTGACGGCGATATCGCCGAACGCTTTGCCGTAAATGCGTTCCACGTCATAGGGTGAGAACAGCGCCATGTCGGCATTCTCTTTGGCCAGCTTAAAGGTGATATCCGGGATCACCACGCCAAGCGACAGGGTTTTGATGCGGATTTTCTCGTCGGCGTTTTCACGTTTGGTATCCAGAAAACGTAAAATATCCGGATGGTGTGCGTGCAGGTACACTGCGCCCGCACCCTGACGCGCGCCGAGTTGATTGGCATAAGAAAACGCATCTTCCAGCATTTTCATGACCGGGATTACGCCGGAGGACTGGTTCTCAATGCGTTTAATCGGCGCACCTGCTTCGCGCAGGTTAGAGAGCAAAAATGCCACGCCGCCGCCGCGTTTGGAGAGCTGAAGTGCGGAGTTGACCGCCCGACCAATAGACTCCATGTTGTCTTCAATGCGTAACAGGAAGCAGGAGACCAGCTCACCGCGTTGCTGTTTGCCGCAGTTTAAAAAGGTTGGTGTGGCGGGCTGAAAGCGCCCGGAGAGCATTTCATCGGTCAGCTGCATGGCGAGCGTTTCATCTTCCTGCGCCAGCGTGAGCGCCACCATCGTGACCCGATCCTCAAAGTCTTCGAGATAGCGCTTACCGTCGAACGTTTTCAGCGTATAGCTGGTGTAGAACTTCCATGCGCCGAGGAACGTCTGGAAACGGAATCCGCTGGCGTGGGCGTGGTCGAATAGCTTCAGCACGAACGCGCGATCGTAGCGGGCTAACACGCTGGCATCGTAATAGCCTTCATCCACCAACGTTTCCAGGCGCTCCTGCTGGCTGGCAAACGCCACCGAGTTTGGGCGGACGTGGGCGGCAAAGAAAGCCTCCACCGCCTGATGGTCTTTGTCGAACTGAATGCGCCCGGCTTTATCGTACAGATTCAGCATGGCGTTCAGGGCGTGATAATCCAGCGTTGGCTGCATTACACGTTCTGCGGTTGTCGTTGCCAAAATTCGCTCACTCCTTTTCGAACGTTGTCGATATCGCTTTGGGTGCCCATCAGCTCAAAGCGATAGAGCCACGGCACGCCGCATTTTTGTGAGATGACATCACCCGCGCGACCGTAGGCGTCACCGAAATTACGATTGCCGGAGGCGATCACTCCACGGATTAACGCCCGGTTGTGCGTATCGTTTAAAAAGCGGATCACCTGTCTTGGGACCGCGCCAGCAGTGCCGCCACCGCCGTAGGATGGCACGATTAATATGTAAGGTTCGTCTACCCGGATCCGCTCGCGTTCGTTAAGCGGAATGCGGATGGCTGGCAGCCCCAGACGCTGCATAAAGCGGTGCGTATTTTCGGAGCTGCTGGAGAAGTAGACGAGCTGATTCATGCGCTGGCCACACGGTGTTCCGGATGCAGACGGTTGATCATGTCCGGGCGAAACCCTGACCAACTGGTTTCACCCGCGACCACGACCGGTAGCTGGCGAAACCCTTGATCGCGCAGGCTATCAGCCAAATCGGGTTGTAAATCGACGTTTACCATCTCAAAGTCAAAACCACGGCTTTCCATTGCCCGTTTGGTGGCGTGGCACTGAACACAGTTATTGCGAGTGTAAATAATAATACTCATGATTCGTATTTCCATTTAAAAATAAAGGATCGGCGCGATAGAGGGCGTCGGGTTGTGTGTGTCCTGATAGGAAAGATACTAGATGTAGTTTTAAAAAGATTCAACCATACAAGATATGGGAATTTTAGATTGATAATGAGCAAGGTGATGAGCGTGGCGGGGGAAGGTTAACGGGTGGTTATAAATTGCCCGATGGCGCTAAGCTTATCGGGCCTACGGGCAACAGGAGAGCACAACGTAGGCCGGATAAGGCATTTATGCCGCCATCCGGCAGCGCAAAATCACATGCGCATCCCCACCGCCAGACGGTTAAAGCAGTTCATCAGACTAATGGCAAATGTCAGGTCGCTAATTTCTTTCGCGCTGAAATGGTCTAGCAGCGGCAGATAAACGTCATCTTCGGCGTGAGTAGTGGCAATCTGGGTGACCGATTCGGCCCACGCCAGCGCCGCACGTTCCTGTTCGCTGAAGTGGTGACTCACCCGCCAGCCTGCCAGTGCGTCCAGTTTGGCCTGCGCAACACCGGATTTGCGCAGTGCTTTACTGTGCATTTCCAGACAAAAGGCGCAGCCGTTGATTTGCGAGACCCGCAGGTAAATCAGCTCCGTCAACGTAGGTTCCAGCGCGCAGTTTTCCAGCGCTTGGCTTGCCTGAACCAGAGCGTTATAGATTTCAGGACTGAGTTCGTAATAGGGCTGGCGTAACATTGTCATGGTATTTCTCCTCGTTTGGATGACCTGCAATGTAGCACTATAATGGACTGCAACAGAGAGCCATATTGTTGCCAAAAAAGCAGACCATAAATGCCACGTTATCAGCAAATCGCCCGTCAGTTAAAAAACGCAATTGAGAAAGGTGAACTCAAGCCCGGTACCAGATTGCCCTCCAGCAGGACCTGGGCCCAGGAGCTGGGAGTATCACGCTCGACGGTGGAAAATGCCTATGCAGAGCTGGTGGCGCAGGGCTGGCTCGCGCGGCGTGGACAGGCAGGAACGTTTGTCAGTGAGCAACTGCGACCAGAAAGGGCGCCTGCATCGACTGCCATCTTCGCCGGAGAAAATCCCAGACCGCAACCTTTTCAGATGGGATTACCCGCACTCGATCTTTTTCCGCGTGAAGTCTGGGCACGGGTGATGGGACGGCGTTTACGCACCCAAACGCGTTTTGATCTGGCGGTGGGCGATGTATGTGGCGAACGGGTGTTACGCCAGGCAATTGTTGATTATCTGCGCGTTTCACGCAGCATTGAATGCCAGCCAGAGCAGATTTTTATCACTTCAGGCTATGCGGCATCAATGACGTTAATCCTGCGCGCTCTGGCGCATCCCGGTGAGGGAATGTGGGTCGAAGATCCCGGTTTTCCGCTGATCCGGCCCGTGGTGGATCAGGAACGCATTGAGTTGATGCCGGTAGTGGTGGATGCCGATGGTCTGGATGTCAGCGCCGGGATCCGCGACTACCCGCAGGCGCGTTTTGTACTGCTCACTCCCGCTCATCAAAGCCCTCTGGGGGTAGCACTGTCTTTGGACCGTCGCCACCAGTTGCTGGAGTGGGCGACTCGTGCGCAGGCGTGGGTAATCGAAGATGACTATGACAGTGAATTTCGTTACCACGGTAAGCCGTTGCCGCCGCTAAAAAGTCTGGATGCGCCTCAGCGGGTGATTTATGCCGGAACGTTCAGCAAATCGATGTTTCCGGCTTTGCGTACGGCATGGCTGGTGGTGCCTCTGACCCAGGTTGAACGCTTTCGCCAACAAGCGGCGCTAACGGCCTGTAGCGTCCCGGTTCTATGGCAGCAAACGCTGGCGGATTTCATGCGAGACGGCCACTTCTGGCGACACTTAAAACGTATGCGACAGCATTATGCCGCACGACGACAATGGATGGAAAACGCCCTGACCGAACAAGGGTTTAGCGTCATTCCTCAGGAAGGTGGGATTCAACTGGTGATGAGTGTAGACGGAGATGATACTGCGCTGGTGCGCAAAGCGAATCAGGCCGGGTTAGCGGTTCAGGCGCTAAGCCGCTGGCGAATAACGTCAGAAGGAAAGGGGGGAATATTGCTGTCATTTACTAATATCAGCTCGGCGGAAATGGCGCAACAGGCGGCCTACCAACTGAGGTTGGCGCTGACATAAATCTGTACGTTACTTAAGATATTCGTCTCATCGTGTTCACTCGTTTATGGACTTTTCTGAAAGCGTTGCTAATGCTGAATCAGGTAAGGTAAGCCCGCAGTAAAAGATAACGAGGAAAATAATATGTATTTACGACCTGATGAGGTGGCGCGCGTACTTGAAAAAGTGGGCTTTACCGTTGATGTAGTGACGCAGAAAACGTACGGCTATCGGCGTGGCGAAAATTATGTGTATGTTAATCGTGAAGCTCGCATGGGGCGTACCGCATTAATTATCCATCCCACGTTAAAAGAGCGTAGCTCTTCGCTGGCGGAACCGGCAACGGATATTAAAACTTGCGATCATTACCAGCAATTCCCGCTGTATTTAGCCGGAGAGACTCATGAGCATTATGGTATTCCGCACGGCTTTAGCTCGCGTATTGCGCTTGAACGTTATCTGAGCGGGCTGTTTGGCGACGTTAATTCTAACTAATAACGCGACTGGCAGTGCCAGTCGCGAAGAAGCGTGTCAGGCTTTAGCCTGATGATAGCTGCTGACCTTAAACAAGCGGCGGCAATAATCAAGAAAGTAGCCATAGACAGCGCCCATCAGCATTGACACCACGATGTTCGAACTTACTGCAGCCGTAATCTGATGCCAGTCTGCGCCAACCGTCAGTAGAATAATCACATACACCGGCGACTGGAAGGTGACATAAGCCAGCACATCCGCCAGATTTTTTGCCCATCCTGCCTGCGTGGCTTTACGGGCCGCGCGCATGAACAAATCACGATACATGCCGTATGGCCACGCGATCAGTATGTTGACAGGGATAGCGACTAATCTGGAATACAGCGACTGTTCGAAGCTCATTCCAGAAAGGAATATTTCGATCAACATGTTCACGACAGAACAATAAACAACCATCGCGAACGTGTCTGCTACTGCATGACGCAAGCGTGACTGCGGAGAGAACATGTTAATGCTCCTTGTAAAAAGGGGAAAAAAGGTTTTGAATACCTTAACTGCTAGTGATTTGTCTTGTTGCTTTCGCGTTTTAATAGGATATCTGCCTGGATAATAACTAGCAACTAGCTGAAAATTTTTATTTATTGTCTTTTTGTCGATAAAATGCTCTGCAATGGTTTGTTTTTTGTTCGTTTTGGTGTTTTCGTTGCTGTGTTAATTAAAGTCTTTTTAGATCAAAGAGTTATTGTTGCTTGTTTTTCTGAATTTTTTGCGCTCCTTTTCTGAATGTTGACTGATGTGCAATAGGTATACTCGTTGGTTCCACGAGATGCTGTGGCTTGTTTCTTAAGTGACGCGCTGAGATACCTTGCAGGTATATTCAAAGCTGCAATCAGGGTAATAGAATATATTGTCTGGGCGATAGCAGAATGGATGCTATAAATATCAGAGTTGGCTATTTGTTTAATGATAAACGAATAAATTAGACTGGAATTATAATAATCAGTTGCATACAATATTTAGCGTAATACCATTTTTATGTTTTACGTTAAAGAGGTTTTGTTAATATGAGTTCAATGTTAAAAAACTTAAATAATATCCGCTCGCTGCGTGCAATGGCGCGTGAATTTTCCGTTGATGTACTCGAAGATATGCTTGAAAAATTCAGGGTAGTGACCAAAGAACGGCGCGATGAAGAAGAACAGCTACAGCGCCAACGTGCAGAACAGCAGGCAAAAATTAATGCCTTGCTGGCACAGATGCAGGCAGACGGGATCAGCCCGGAGGAGCTGCTGAGCATAACACCTGCGACGGCACGTTCAGTTAAAAAACGTCAACCGCGCCCGGCGAAATATCGTTTTATCGATCTCAATGGTGAAACGAAAACATGGACCGGACAAGGTCGCACACCGAAGCCAATTGCCCAGGCGCTGGCGGCCGGTAAATCTCTTGATGACTTTTTGATCTAATTGCGAAGGCGGTGAGGAGATCTCACCGCTTATTTTCAGCAAACGCCGAAATCACCCTCTTCGGTATATCGCGTGACATCAGCTGCTTTCAGCGTGAATTTATCACCGCTTTCATTACTGGCTTGTACCGCCACAATTTGATCGTCATTGACTTCAACAACCTTCAGTTTTGGACCGCCCATACGCGGTTGAACCAGATCGCCAGGTTTAAACATATTGTTGCGCTCCTTTATTTATCATTTATCGCAGAACTCACCATAGATCACGTCAACCGGCGGGTACAGTGCTGTTTCAATGATTACCGCTTAATGAGTACGTCGGTTCCAGGGCATGATGTCCAGTAATCGCGCCATACCGCAAAAGCCGGTTACGCCAGCGAGTATCAGCCCGGCGCCCACAAAACCGCTCAGCAGGAAGAAGGCGCTGCTAACGCTATAGCCCAGAATAACGCCGAGTAGGGCAAGGCTGCCTGCGGCTATCTGCACCTGACGCATCAGCGGTAACGGTTGTGAACTGTCTTTCGCCACCGGCAACCCTGCGGCTTTCCAGCCGTCAATTCCACCTTCCAGCAACCAGACCTGCGCGGGTGCGGCGATGGCGCTTAGTTTTGTTGCTGCATTTTGTGTACGTTTGCCTGACTGGCAGTGAAAAATCACCTGCTCGGCGCGTAAATTCGCAGGCAGCGATCCCTGCTCAAGCGCGGGTAATGGCGCCAGATGTGCCTCAGGAATATGCTCGTGCAGATACTCGTCAGCATCGCGGATATCAATCAGTTTTGCACCCTGCGCGACCAGTGTCTGCGCCTCGTGTGGGGAAATCGTCCCAATAGTCATGATGGCTCCTTATGGGCAATACAGTGTTTTTAATGTGGCGATCAGCGAATTCACGGCCGCATTTTTAATGGAGTAGAGGATGCGCTGGGCATCGCGCTGGCTTTCTATCAGACCTTCTTCACGCATACGCGCCAGATGCTGGGAAGTGGCGGAAGGACTAAGGCCGGTAACACGGGCTAACTCACCCGCGCTGGTACCGGGTGAACCACAGAGCATGCACAAAATCAGCAACCGTTTCGGGTTACTCATCGCTTTTAGCAGGGCGGCAGCCTGTTCAGCGCTGGCCTGGAGTTGTTCAAGTTCAGTCATATGTATTTAAGTGTTGTCTAAATTAAGTATATTCTAAAATAAACGGCCAACGTACGCCAGCGTAAAGAGCGTAAAGGAGGGTAAAACAGCAGGGCGAGACGGGAGGAGTTAGCTACACTGATTAATCTTAGAGATAAAATCTCTTTTTAAACAATGATTAATTTTTGCTTGTAGGGAGTGTGTATGGGTTTCTGGAGAATCGTTTTTACTATTATTCTGCCCCCGCTTGGCGTGCTGCTGGGGAAGGGATTCGGCTGGGCATTTATCCTCAATATCGTTCTGACGCTGCTGGGCTACATTCCTGGTTTGATCCATGCCTTCTGGATACAGACGCGTAATTAATTCCTTTCTACTACGGCGCTTCGGCGCCGTTTTCTTTGTGTCCCTTTCTCCTCTGCTACACTTTTGGGTGTTGATTGTTAATTACCGAGGTGGATATGGGACTCTTCAATTTCGTAAAAGATGCAGGTGAAAAACTGTGGGATGCGGTCACTGGAAACCATGACACAGCCGATCTGGCAAAAAGAGTGCAGGAACACCTGAACAAAACCGGCATCCCTGATGCGGATAAAGTGGACGTGCAAATTAATGAAGGCAAAGCCACTGTTTCTGGTGATGGATTAAGTCAGGAAGCGAAAGAAAAAATTCTGATCGCGATTGGTAATATCTCTGGTATCGCCAGCGTAGATGATCAGGTTAAAACTTCTGCACCCGCGAGCGAAAGCCAGTTTTATACCGTGAAATCAGGGGATACCCTGAGCGCTATTGCCAAACAGGTTTACGGTAATGCCAACCTGTATAACCAGATATTTGAAGCGAATAAACCAATGCTGAAAAGCCCGGATAAAATCTATCCTGGACAGGTTTTACGTATTCCGGAACAGTAATATTATTCAGGCTTATTGCGTCAGCAATTTACCGCTCATAGCCTGTTGAATAATCGGAATCGGCGTCAGCAAGTGCTGGCGCATTAATTCGCTGGCGCGCGCGGCATCACGTGCCAGAATCACTTCGGTCAGCGTCTTGTGCTGATCGTGTTTGTCTTCCAGCATTTCAACCGACAGTACCGTTTTACGCAGCCAGATAAACCGGTAGCGCGCCGCCAGAGAAAACAGCCGTTCACGCATTTGCAGCAGATATTGTGAACCACAGCCGGCGACAATCGCCGAGTGAAACGCCTGATGGCGCTGATCCCACTCGTCGAGCATCTGTTCGCTGGCATCAATGGCTTCAAGCTTACTGAGCATATGCGCGCGCGCCAGAATTTCAGCTTCCCAGGCGTCGTCGCCGCGTTCAATGGCCAGCGCGACCAGCATGGCTTCCATATTGGCGCGGGCATCGAAAATATCGAGCAACTCCTGCTCTGACATCGGGGCGACACGATACCCTTTCTGATTAACCACCGTCACTAACCGCTCGGCAACTAACTGCGAAAGCGCTTCGCGCAGCGGTCCCACGCCTAGCTCATAGCGTGAGGTTAGCAGACTCATACGCAGTTTTTCATCAGGCTGATACACACCGCGGATGATGTCGTTCTTCAGCCAGCGGTATCCATCAATGGCCGTCGGTTGGGGAATGGCGGTCATGGTCATACTCCTGAAAGGATTTCCCGGCCTGCGCCGGGAACAGGTTTAATGCGTATTTTGCAATGGTGCTTTTTGCCACGATAGCAGTTTTTTCCAGCGTGACATAATGGGCACGGTGCAAATAATTCCTATGGCTAACAACCCGGTAGAGATAACTTCCAGCTGTTGGGCCGGGCGAAACAGCATGACCACCAACACAAAGATAATAAACGCGATGACCAGCCAGGTAAGCCACGGATAGAGCCACATTTTCAGTTTAATTTCACCGCCTCGCGCCAGCAGGATTTTGCGCATCCGCAGTTGAGAAACGGCAATGACCAGATACACCAGCAGCGCGATGGCACCGGAGCTGTCGATCAGGAATTTAAACACCTTGGCCGGGGCGTAATAGTTGACGATGACGGTGAGGAACGCAGCACCTGTCGACAGTAACACCGCCACATAAGGCGTTTTGCTGCGGTTCGTTTTACCCATAAAGGCGGGCGCATCGCCACGGCGGCTCAGGGAGTAGAGCATACGCGATGACGTATACAGTGCGGAGTTAAGACAGCTGGTCACTGACAGTAAAATGACGCAGTCCATGATCAATTTCGCGTGCGGGATATGCAGTAGCTCCAGCACCGAGCGATAAGAACCG
Organism: Citrobacter sp. Cpo040; assembly: GCF_030332915.1. NCBI lineage: Bacteria > Pseudomonadati > Pseudomonadota > Gammaproteobacteria > Enterobacterales > Enterobacteriaceae > Citrobacter > Citrobacter sp. Cpo040. Next base: position 128,679 of record NZ_JAOWGX010000037.1, on the reverse strand, counting down.
ACTTCTTTCAGGCCCTGCATGTTCCACGGGATCAGCGCCACCACCACAAAAATAGAGCACAGATAGAAGATAGAGATACGCCAGATAACCGAGTTGGTGGCGCGAACGATATGTTTATCCGGGGTATCGGATTCGGCGGCGGCGATGGTAACTATCTCTGCGCCCATAAAGGAGAACATGGTGATTAACATCGCGCTGATCACGGCGCCAAAACCGTTGGGCATAAAGCCGCCCTGATCCCACAGGCGTGAAACTCCGCTAACCTCGGCATAAGGGTAGAAACCGCTAATCGCCGCCGCACCGAGGGTAATAAACGCCAGAATGGCAACCACTTTGCACAGCGCCAGCCAGAACTCGAACTCACCGTAATTTTTGACGCTCAGCAAATTACTGCCGGTTAACGCCAGCGTGATAACCAGAGAAAACAGCCAGATAGGAATACCTGGTACCCAGGAGTGCAGAATGATGGCGGCGATATTCGCTTCCAGAGGGATAACTAACACCCAGAACCACCAGTACAGCCAGCCGATGGTATAACCTGCCCACGGGCCAATGGCCTTATCGGCGTAAGTGGAAAAAGAACCGGTATCCGGGGTGGCAACGGCCATTTCGGCCAGCATGCGCATAATCATCACCACCAGCAATCCGGCGAACAGATAGGCTAATAATACTGCGGGACCGGCTTCTGCAATCGCCACACTTGAACCGACGAACAGACTTGCGCCGATTACCCCGGCAATAGACAGCATGGTGACGTGGCGTGATTTCAGCCCGCCCCCTAAATCATGTGATTGTGACACTTGCCCCATCTTTAAACCTCGTTATTGTTATTGACGTCGCTTCCTGCACCTTACCCGTAGGCCCGGTAAGCGTAGCGCCACCGGGCATCACAACATTGCCGGATGGCAGCGCTTGCGCTTTATCCGGCCTACAATTTCCCGTTTTTATTCGGGGGTTTAACCCTGCTTTGCCTCGGCAAAACACTGGGCGATAATGTCCAGCCCCTGGCGGATTTGCGCATCTTCAATAGTCAGCGGGACAAGAATGCGCAGCACGTTGTAGTAAGGTCCGCAGGAGAGCAGGATCAGTCCTTTCTCGCGTGCACGCGCCACCACTTCCGCAGTCAGTTTGGCGTCTGGTTTCGTGTGGTCGCCGTTTTCGAACAGTTCGATAGCAATCATCGCGCCCAGCCCGCGTACGTCGCCAATCTCGCGATGGGTTTCCGCGATAGCCAGCAGGCCTTCGCGCAGGGTTTGTCCCAGCTCGTTGGCTTTTTGCAGCAGATTTTCCTGTTCAAAAATGTTCAGTACCGCCAGCGCGGCGGCGCAGGCAATTGGGTTACCGGCATAGGTACCGCCCAGACCGCCCGGTGGGATTGCGTCCATGACTTCGGCGCGTCCGGTCACGCCCGCCAGCGGGAAGCCTCCGGCGATGGATTTGGCGAAGGTGGTGAGATCGGGCGCAACGCCCATCTGCTCCATGGCAAACAGCGTACCGGTACGGCCCGCACCGCTCTGTACTTCATCGGCAATCAGCATGATCCCGTGTTCGTCACAAATGGCGCGCAGCCGTTGCATAAAGGAAGGAGAGGCTGCGTAAAAGCCACCTTCGCCCTGAACGGGTTCAATCACGATGGCGGCGACGTCTTCTGGCGCGGCATCGTTTTTGAAAATGCGGTGAATGCTGGCGATAGCATCATCTTCACTGATGCCGTGCAGAGGGCAAGGATAAAGCGCGCGATACACGTGACCCGGCATCAGCCCCATTCCGGCGGAGTACGGATTGACTTTCCCGGTCAGTGACAGGGTGTAGTGGGTACGACCGTGGTAAGCGCCGCTAAAGGCGATAGTCCCCGTACGCTTGGTGGCGGCGCGGGCGATTTTCACCGCGTTTTCTACCGCTTCAGAACCGGTGGTCACCAGCAGGGTTTTCTTGGCGAAATCACCCGGCACTTTCTTATTCATGATTTCACACAGCTCCAGGTACGGCTCATAGGCCAGCACCTGGAAACAGGTATGGGACAGCTTTTTCAACTGCGCTTCTACCGCAGAGACGATCTGCGGATGCAGGTGACCGGTGTTCAGCACCGCAATACCGCCAGCAAAGTCGAGGAATTCCCGGCCTTCAACGTCCCAGACCCGACAGTTTTCTGCCCGCTCGGCAAAAATAGGGTGGATCTGTCCTACGCCACGGGGAACGGCGTTGCTGCGACGTTGCATAAGTTCTTTGTTGGTGCTCATCAGGTGTTCTCCAGTATTTGTTTTATTAAAGGCCGATGCACATATATTTGATTTCTAAGTAGTCTTCGATGCCGTATTTCGATCCTTCACGGCCAAGACCGGAGGCTTTTATCCCCCCAAACGGGGCGACTTCGTTGGAGATAATGCCGGTGTTAATCCCGACGATGCCGTACTCCAGCGCTTCGCCAACGCGGAAGACGCGGCTTAAATCACGGGCGTAGAAATAGGCGGCCAGACCAAACTCGGTGTCGTTGGCCTGAGCGATGACGTCAGTTTCGTCTTTAAAACGAAACAGCGGAGCCAGCGGGCCGAAGGTTTCCTCTTTGGCGACCTTCGCGTTATCAGGCACATCTACCAGAATGGTGGGCTGGAAGAAGTTACCGCCGAGCGCATGAGGTTTACCGCCCGCGATAATGCGTGCGCCTTTATCCAGAGCGTCGGCGATGTGTTCCTGCACTTTGGCAACCGCTTTCTCGTCGATCAGCGGTCCGGTGGTGACGTCAGGTTGCAGACCATCGCCGAGATGCAGCTTGCTCACCGCCTGCTGGAGTTTTTCAGCAAAGCGCTCATACACGCCGTCCTGCACGTACAGGCGGTTGGCGCAGACGCAGGTTTGACCAGCGTTACGGAACTTCGATGCCAGCGCGCCTTCCACGGCTTTATCAAGATCGGCATCGTCAAAGACGATAAACGGCGCATTGCCGCCCAGCTCCAGCGATACTTTTTTGATGTCTTTGGCGCACTGCTGCATTAACTGACGACCGATTTCGGTCGAGCCGGTAAATGACAGCTTGCGTACCAGCGGGTTGCCTGTTAGCTCGTTGCCGACCGCGCTCGCAGAACCAGTCACCACGCTGAAAACGCCAGCCGGGATCCCGGCGCGATTAGCCAGTTCTGCCAGCGCCAGTGCGGAGTAGGGGGTTTGACTGGCGGGTTTAAGCACCATCGTACAGCCTGCTGCCAGCGCCGGACCGGCTTTACGGGTGATCATCGCTGAGGGGAAGTTCCACGGCGTAATCGCGGCGGTAACGCCGATCGGCTGCTTAATGACGATCAGGCGTTTATCAGCCTGATGGCCAGGGATCGTATCGCCATAGATGCGTTTGCCCTCTTCGGCAAACCACTCAATAAATGAGGCTGCATAGGTGATTTCGCCTTTGGCCTCCGCCAGCGGTTTACCCTGTTCCAGGGTCATCAAGCGGGCGAGATCGTCCTGATGCTCAATCATCAGGTTGAACCAGCGGCGCAGGATATTGGCTCGCTCTTTGGCGGTCAGCGCACGCCAGGCCGGCAGGGCGCGGTTAGCGGCGTTAATCGCTTCGCGGGTTTCATCTGCCCCCATTTTAGGTACGCTACCCAATTGCTGACCGTTGGCGGGATTGGTCACCGCGATGGTCTCGCCGCTGTTGGCGTCACGCCAGTTGCCGTCGATCAGTGCCTGCTGGCGAAATAAGGTTGGATCGTTAAGTTGCATGATTGCTTCCTGTCTTAATCGGTTTAACGGGTAAATGCGGCGTGTAATGTCTCCACGCTACGTGCCGCACGCAGCGTGCGTCCGGGGTTACTCTGGTTCTCCAGCAGCGCATGAACTTTGCTGACAATATGTGCGCCGATAGGGATTGCCGACGTTGCTGCCGGAGAAGGGGCGTTACAGGTGTGAATTGAGCGCGGCGTGGTGACAAACAGAAAATCGTCGATAAGCTTGCCATCAGGTGACACCGCCTGTGCCCGTACGCCCGCAGGCCACGGTTGCAGATCCTTAAGCGTCAGGCTCGGGCAGTACTTTTGTACCAGCCGCAGATAACCGCTTTTGCACAGCGAATTCTTCATTTCGCCAAGCCCTGAGCGCAGGTTGTTTTGTAGCACGCGGCGAATACCAGAAGAGCCGAGGATCTCCAGCGTATCGCTGAGCGAGAAGTCACGTTTACGATAGCCTTCACGTTTAAATGCCAGTACCGCGTTGGGGCCGACGGTGACGCTGCCGTCAATCATCCGGGTCAGATGAACGCCGAGAAACGGCATCGCCGGGTCGGGGATGGGGTAGATCAAATGGTTAACTATCTGATTATGTTCTGGCGCCAGGCGGAAATATTCGCCCCGGAACGGACAGATGATAAAGCCAGGTTCAACGTCGAGCATTTTTACCAGTCGGTCCGCCATCAGGCCAGAACAGCTAATCAGCGTCGCGCCTTCATATTCCTGGCCCTGACGGGTACGGACAATTACGCCCGCGGCATGTTCTTTCAGCGCGCTGACCTCGGCGTTGTAAATAATCTCACCGCCTTTAGCCTGGAAAATCTTCGCCATCGCGGCGGTGACTTCGCGGTAGCTGACAATCCCGCTCGACGGGACAAAAATGCCGCCCAGTCCGGTGATATTAGGTTCACGCTCGCGAAGTTCCTGCGCATTCAGCCATTCGCGCTCCAGACCGTTAGCGGCGGTGCGATCCCAAAGCGCGCGCATGCGCTCCATTTCCAGAGCGGAGGTGGCAACCAGCATTTTTCCGCAGACGTCGTAGCGGATGCCGTTTTGGTCGCAAAAGGCTTTTGTGGCGCGATTTCCGGCCAGGCAAAATTGTGCCTTCAGGCTGCCGGGGGTGTAATAGACCCCGGCATGAATGACGCCGCTGTTGTGGCCCGTCTGGTGGCAGGCCGGGCCGGACTCTTTTTCCAGTAGCGCGATTTTGGCGTCCGGATAGACATCAATCAGTTGCATGGCGGTCGACATGCCGATAATGCCGCCGCCAATAATCACAAAATCATACATCCGCTTTTCCTTCGCGCTTACTGATGGGTCTGGTAGTGGTTGGTCGCGTACGCAAAATAACCACGCTGGCGCATCAGTTCGCGGCGCAAGTCCGGATGCGAAGTGAAACGATCGCGCCCGTGCAGCCAGAACAGGTTGTTGATCAGCAGGAATTTACCTACTGAAACCGGAACGGAAATAATGTTCTTGCTGGTTTCCAGCGCATCGGACAGGTCGCTCAGCCAGACGCCTTCTTCATAGTCTTTTGGCTGGACGAACTGGTCGATGTAGCGCATTACCGGGCGGCCCTGCTGGTCAACGTCAAATACCGGATGGAACACTTCCTGACTGACGTTTTTGCTTGGCGGTGCGGCAAAGCGCATGGCGCGACGTGCCAGAGGATGGGTAAAGTACTGCTCCAGATGCTCCCAGTCGTCGAGGTGCAGCAGCAGCGAGTTACCGCCGGTCATGTTCTGCTCGTCGATCTTCATCATCAGCACGTAATCGGTGATTTCTTCGAGGTAGGTTCCGTCGTTGTGCAATTCCATTACTCGGTGAGGCTGGCGCAGATAGCTGTCTGAGTTATCGACGTTTTTCACCACAAAACGTGCGTAATATTGACCGCTCATCGCATCAAAATTAGAGCGTCCGATGAGGTGCGCTACCGCCGTTGCCAGCTTGACCATCTCTTCCGCCTGCGCCACGTCGTCTACGCCAACGGCATTGATCAGCAGTGCGCCTTCGGCACGATCGAGCAGAGTTTTCAGCAGCAGGGGCTGTAACTGATTGCCGCACAGGTCGTCGAGGATCTTGCCCACTTTGAAGCGCAAGAAGGATTTGTATTCCAGCGCCTGAACCGGCCACTGCGCGACGGCCTGCAGAAATTGCTCAGTGGTCTCAGCAGAAAAAGTCAGCTCCAGCAGGCGTGGGGATTGGGCTGACGGTTTCAGCGTGAAACCGCTGTAGTGCTGGGCTGGATCTTCAGCGTTCGGTTTTACGGCAGTCAGTGCGTTCATCAAATCGTTCCTCTCAGTAGATTGTCAGGGAGATATGGCGCAGCTCGTTTCGTAGCCATAAATTAAAAATATCTACATTTTTGAAAAACGCGCACAGAATGAGCTTGTTTGTTTATTATTTGTGATCAAAAACAACAAATATTTAACATTATGAAGGGTGTGGGTTAATGCGAGAGAAAAGATAAAGTATTTTAAAACAGTGGGTTAATCACGCTGCCGTTGGTGATGTGTCAACGGCAGCGGCAAAGTCAGTAACCGACTTTATAAATACGCCCGGTTTGGATGCCTTCCACACTGCGGCGGTAGGCGTTGGCGACGGTGGTGGCGGGTACGCTTTCAAAGCCCGGGAAGAAACTGTCGTAAGCTTCGGCGGACTCACTCAGCACGGTCGGACTTATCAGGTTAATGCGTTGACCATGGCCTAGTTCACAGGCCGCGGCGCGAACAAACCCTTCCAGCCCGGCATTGATCGTTGCGGCGTTTGTCCCCTGGGCGATGGGCTCGTGGGCGATAATGCCGCTAATTAACGTTATCGATCCGCCATCATTCAGGAAATGCTGCCCGGTTAATGCCAGGCGTATCTGGCCTAATAGTTTATCCTGAAGCCCCTGATTAAAATCCTGGTCGGTCATTGTCGACAGCGGCCCAAAGAACAGATTACCGGTGGCGGAAACGATCGCATCTACCCGACCGACTTTTTCAAACAAGGCCTTGACACTCTCCTGCGAGGTGATATCGACCTGGTAATCACCCTGAGTGCGACCCACGCGGACCACCTCATGTTTACGGCTCAATGCTTGCGTAACTGCGCGACCCACTGTACCACTGGCACCAATAATGACGATTTTCATAACCACCTCAGCAATAGTGTGAGCCGCTATTCTTTAATGAAAATTAAATCAGATAAACTGGCTAAAAGTTAGATGATTACTAACCAGGGGTTTGTAATATGGATAAACTGCGCGGCATGGAAACGTTTGTCGCCGTGGTGGAGAGTGGGAGCTTTACTTCTGCGGCGACGAGGCTCGAAATGTCTGCGGTGATGGTGGGAAAATATATCACCCAACTGGAAGCGCAGCTCGGCACGCGTTTGCTGGAGCGCAATACGCGCCGCCAGAGTCTGACCGATGCCGGACGCGTCTATTTTGAAGAAGCCCGTCGCGTGCTGGAGCAGGTATCGATAGCCGAACGTTCGGTAGAGCGTCTGCGGCTGGCACCTGCGGGGACGCTGCGCATTAGCGCGCCTACTTCTTTTGGCGCTTGCGTGATCTCGCCGCTGGCCGCTGCGTTTTTACAGACCTGGCCAGAGGTGCGCATTGAACTGGATCTCACCAACCGGATGGTTGATCTGGTGAATGAAGGTGTCGATCTGGCGATCCGCATTGGCGATATCCATCAGACTGACGTGGTGGCGAAATACCTGTGTCCCTACCGTATGGCAATTTGTGCTTCTCCAGATTATCTTGCCCGTCATGGCACCCCCCGGACGCCCGCGGATCTGGTGGATCATCTGTGCCTGTCCCATACCGTGTGGACGGCTCGCAACGAGTGGATACTGCCTGGCGTGACGGGGGAGGTCAGATGGAAGCGCGATGCGATCCTGCGCTGTAACGATGGTCATGGCCTGCGTATGGCAGCGGTAGCGGGGGCTGGGCTGTTATTGCAACCTGAGGTGCTGCTGGCGCAAGAACTGGCTACGGGGAAATTGATTCGGATCCTGGAAGGGTTTACGCCGCAGCCGCGGCCAATTCATTTGCTGTGGCGACAGGATTTGCGTCCGTTGCCTAAGCTGACACGGTTTGTTGAACATGTGCTGGAAGGAACGCAGGGGCTGCGCGGAAAATAAAAATGCCGGATGGCGTTGCACTTATCCGGCCTACAACCGAGCCAAATTGTAGGCCGGATAGGGCGCAATAGCGCCGCCATCCGGCATATTATTAACTGATATCCACCTGCGGTTTGCTGTTGCGTTTACGGATCATGCGCAGCACCGGCGGGACCACGATAACCAGTACCGCCATCACCAGCAGCACTTTCGCCACGCCGCTGGCCCACAGAATATCCATACTGCCGTTACTGATAGACAGCGCCCGGCGCAGGTTCTGCTCCAGCATTTCCCCGAGAACGAAGCCCAGAATCAATGGCGACATTGGGAAGTGCATTTTACGCAGGATGTAGCCCAGCACGCCGAGGGCGACCATCAATACCAAATCGAAGGTGGTGCTGTGAACGGCGTACACGCCAACCGCAGAGACTGCCGCGATAGCCGGTACCAAAAACCACAGCGGGATAGTCAGCATGCGGGTAAACAGACCGATCAGCGGAATGTTCATCACCAGCAGCATTACGTTAGCAATCAGCAGCGCCGCAATCAGCCCCCAAACGATATCCGGCTGCTCGGTAAACATGGCTGGACCCGGGGTGATGTTGTACAGCGTCAGCGCGCCCATCATCACCGCCGTAGTACCGGAGCCCGGCACGCCGAGCGTCAGCATCGGAATAAAAGAGCCACAAGCCGAGGCGTTATTGGCTGCTTCTGGCGCCGCTACGCCACGAATATCCCCCTTGCCAAAGCTGTCGCTGTTGCCGCTGAGCTTTTTCTCGGTCATGTAGGTGATGGCACTGGCAATGGTGGCGCCAGCGCCAGGCAGAACGCCGACGAAAAAGCCGATCACTGATGAACGCAGGGTGGCCCCTACGCACTGTGCGCCTTCTTTGGCGTTGAACAACATGCGGCCCGTTTTACGCACCAGCGTCTGGCCACTGCTGGTATGTTCCAGCATTAACAATATTTCAGAGACAGAGAACAGCCCAATTACCACCACGATAAACTGCACACCGTCGGAGAGATGGACACTGTCAAAAGTAAAGCGATAAACCCCGGTGTTGGCGTCTACGCCGACGGTCGCAAGTCCGAGACCGATAAGCGCTGCCAGAAATGATTTCAGCGGATTTTGCGCCATCATGCTGCCGAGACAGGCAATGGCGAAAACCATTAAGGCAAAGTATTCCGCCGGACCGAAGGCCAGCGACCATTGGGCTAGCGCTGGGGCAAACAGAATGATGCCGCCGATGGCGATAAGCGAACCAAAGAAAGAGCTGACCGCCGAGATAGAGAGCGCCACGCCACCGCGCCCTTGCTGCGCCATCGGGTAGCCATCCAGCGCGGTCATAATTGCTGCCGCATCGCCGGGCACGTTCAGCAGGATGGAGGAGATGCGCCCGCCATATTCACAGCCAATGTAGACCGTAGCCAGCAGGATCAGCGCGGATTCTGCGGGCAGATGCAGCGCAAAGGCCAACGGCAGCAGAATCGCCACGCCGTTGATCGGCCCAAGGCCAGGCAACAAACCCACAATGGTGCCGACAAAACAGCCTATCAAGGCGATGACCAGGTTTTCCGGCGTCATTGCCACCGCGAAACCCTGAGAAAGATAAATCCAGGTATCCATCGTTTCTCCGTTAACCCAGCCAGGCGCCGAGTGGTAAGGTGACGTCAAGCAGTCTGTCAAAGGCATACCACAGCAGAATGCCTAGCACCGCGCCGGAAATTCCTGCAGCCGGGATGGTTGCGCCGAACAGCATGCCAATCACCACGGTGAGAATGGCGGTGGCGATGGGAAAACCGAGCCACTCAAAACCCCAGGCGTACATCAACAGAACAATCACCATCGTCAGCAGCTTTTGCAGCACGTGGCGACGGGGCCAACTGATGGTGTCCGGATGGCGCAACAGCAGCGCCACGGCGCAGACCAGCATCAGACTGATAATGCCAAGCGGGAAGGGACGCGGGCCAACCGGCTCATAGCTGTATTCGCTGCTGATTTGCCAGGCTACGAACAGCCCGGCTATGCAGAGCAACAGCCAGATACCTGCGAAAATACGATCGCTCATCATCTTTGCCTCTGCGTTTACTTCGCCAGACCGAAGGCTTTAGCCTGCTCACGATAATCCGTGACCTGCTTTTTCACGTAGTCGTCGAGCTGTTTGCCGCTCATGTTGAACTCAAACAGACCGCGTAGATCGCGCTGCTTTTTAAACTCATCGGTCTGCTGGAGTTTGTTAAAGGCATCAACCCACCACTGGTATTCGGCATCGCTGACTTTTGGTCCAACGTAGAAGCCACGAATGATCGGCCACACCAGGTCGTAACCCTGCTCTTTGGCGGTTGGCACATTGGCTAACTGACCCGGCAGGCGTTCTTCAGAGAACACCGCGAGCACGCGTATTTTGTCGCCGCTGAGGTAAGGCACCATCTCACTGAGATCGCCGGAAACCACCTGTACGTGATTTCCCATCAATGCGGTAACCGGTTCGCCACCGCCTTCAAAGGCCACGTAGCGCATCTTGTGCGGATCGACATTGGCTTTTTGCGCCAGCAGCGCCGACTTCATCCAGTCCTGGCTACCGATAGAGGCACCTGCGCCAATGACCACGCTGTTGGGATCTTTTTCCATTGCTGTCAGCAGATCTTTCAGCGTCTTCCATGGCGCGTCCTGACGTACGGCAATCATGCCGTAGTCGGTACCCACACTGGCCAGCCAGCGGACATCATCCACGCCGTAGCGACCAAACTTGCCCTGTGACAGATTCAGCAAGGAGCCGCCGGAGAAGGCCACCACGGTGCCTGCTTCAGCCGGGCGTTGGGCAACAATCGCGTTATAGGCCACAGCGCCAACGCCGCCGGGCATGTAGGTTACGCGCATCGGTTTTTCGATAGCGCCGGTTTCCATCAAACTCACCTGAATCAGCTTACAGGTGAGATCGAAACCGCCGCCGGGTTTAGCAGGAGCGATACATTCAGTGCGCGACGGCGCTTGTTCCGCCAGTACAGAGGTACTCATCAATAAAATGCTTGCAGTAAGGGTACGAAATAACTGTTTTTTCATTGTTTATCCTCACACCGGAAAACCGGATTTTCAGGTACGGAAGAAGATTTTTGTGATTATGTGAGCCGATGTGTAGCAGTTCGGTTGCGTGATTGTTAAAACATTAACCTTTCAATTCCCTTTCAATGCGGCAGAAACTTTACAGGATGTGATATGCGTCTCTTATTAGCGGAAGATAACCGTGAGTTAGCTCACTGGCTGGAGAAAGCGCTAGTGCAAAACGGTTTTGCCGTTGACTGCGTGTTTGATGGCCTGGCAGCCGACCATCTTTTACATAGCGAAACGTATGCGCTGGCGGTGCTGGACATCAATATGCCGGGGCTGGATGGCCTGGAAGTCGTTCAGCGGCTGCGCAAGCGCGGGCAGACGCTTCCTGTCCTGCTGCTGACGGCGCGTAGCGCGGTGGCCGATAGGGTGAAAGGGTTGAACGTCGGAGCCGATGATTATCTGGCAAAGCCGTTTGAAATCGAGGAACTGGATGCCCGACTGCGGGCCTTGCTGCGTCGCAGTGCGGGACAGGTGCAAGGCATACAGCAACTGGGGGAGCTGGCGTTTCACGATGAAGGCTATTTTCTGTTGCAGGGGCAGCCGTTGGCGCTCACGCCACGTGAACAGGCGCTGTTGACGGTGCTGATGTACCGTCGGTTGCGGCCGGTTTCACGTCAGCAGTTGTTTGAGCAGGTCTTCAGCCTGAGTGATGAGGTTAGTCCCGAAAGCATTGAGCTGTATATCCATCGCTTACGTAAAAAGCTACAGGGAAGCGATGTGCGTATTGCTACGCTGCGTGGTCTGGGCTATGTGCTGGAGCGTAGCGATGAAGTGGGTTAAACCCCAATCGTTGTACCTGCAACTGCTGATGTTTCTGGGCCTGCCGCTAATGTTGCTGTGGGGCCTGTCGGCATTTAACAGCTATGTCAGTGCGCTACAGGCGGCGACCCAGGCGTATGACCGGACACTACTCTCATCCGCCAGGACCGTCTCCGAGCGGCTGGAGGTGCGCAATAAACAGCTGGAAGTGAACGTGCCATGGGTGGTGCTGGACAGCTTTGAACTGAATATGAACGACCGACTGTATTACAAAGTGGTTGATCCGGCGGGGAAGGTTATCTCTGGTTATGACGATTTACCGGCGATGCCGCCTGCCACCTCGCGCACGCGTCTTTACCCGGCGCTGGCATGGTTTTATCACACCGAATATCGCGGTGAGGCAATCCGCGTGGCACGTCTTCTGCAGCCCGTCAATGAAGGCGGTATTGTCGGCATGGCGGAGATTTATGTTGCCGAAACGCTGCAATCGCGGCGTTATCTGGCGCGACAGCTGCTGTTTTCCTCGTGGGTTTCGCAAGGGTTGCTGGTGCTACTGACTCTGGTGCTGGTTGGCTGGCTGCTGCGCCGGGTGCTACGCCCGATGCGCCAGCTGTCATCGCTGATGGTGCGTCGTGAGCCAGGCCTACTGACGCCGCTGCCGGAGCTGCTGCCATGGTCGGAAACCCGTCTGCTGATTGTGGCTTTCAACCGTTATCTGGACCGACTTCGCGGTCTGATCTCTCGTCAGGAGCGCTTCAGCGCGGATGCTTCCCATCAGCTCAAAACGCCGTTGGCGGTACTGAAAACTCAGGCATCGGTGGCTCTCGCCAGCGTCGAACCGCGGCAATGGTATGAGAGTTTACAAGCCATGAGTAGCACGCTCGATAATACCATTCAACTGACGGAGAGGCTGTTGCAGCTGTCTGCGGTGAAGCGTAAGGAGCAGGGGGAAAGGCATTTCTCGCCGGTTAATCTGTATGAGGTGGTGCAAACCAGCTGTTTTACCCGACTGGCGCAGTCGCGTAGTAAAGGGATCGATCTGGGCTATGAGGGGGAACAGGACGCGGTGTGGGTCGAGGGAGATGAAGTGCTGCTCGGTGAACTGTGTGGGAATCTGCTGGATAACGCACTGAAATACACGCCGTCGCAGGGGATGGTGACTGCCCGGCTGCAACGAGAAGGAGAGGCCGTGGTGCTGGTGGTCGAAGATAGCGGGCCGGGCATAGATGAGCAGATGGTTCATCAGGCCCTGCTACCGTTTCATCGTCTTGATAACGTAGGCAATGTCCCAGGCGCCGGGATCGGCCTGGCGCTGGTCAATGATATTGCTCGTCTGCATCGCACGCATCCTCAGCTAACGAGTAGTGAGACATTAGGTGGGCTGAGGGTTCGGGTACGCTTTTTAAGCGTTACCGTATGAGGTATTCATGATGATGATATTTGTTGTTTAATTATAATAAAAGGTAATTAATTGTATTATTAATATCATTTGAAATGTTGTCGTAAGGCAGCTGTTTTTATTTTAATTACTGTATTAAACAGCACCTCTAAGGTGATTCAACGTCACTGAAACAATACTTTTGTGCAATTTATCATACATAAAACACTTTTTCATAGACCATGGGATGTTATCTGTCAATAGCGAAAATGTTGTTAAAGGTTATCTTTTTTGCTGAGGTAGATAAAACTTCTATTGATATCATCTGCATTAAAATCATATAGATACGATTTCACTGGGGAGTATTGTCACAGTAATGAGTATTATTTTTTACATTTACTGACAATGTACCATTGCGTTTTTTAGACTTGTGATATAATTAGCAACATGAAATGAGAAAAAAACAATTAAAGATCAATAAATAATGGGCTGAGATATGCTTAAAAAATCGCTAAAGATTAGCAGCCAAGGATATCCAGTCTTTTTAAAACTGGTCGATTTCATTGTTATCAATGTGACGTTAATTTTTAGCGCCCATCTGCTGGGTTTGGTGCCCTTTAACACCATTGCCATTTTGAGTCTTCTCTTCTCAATCTTTTTCTTGCTGTTTGCTGAATACATTAAAATGTACCAGCAAAAGATTAAGACGATCGGTTTACGTAATCAAAAGCGCTTGGTTTTTTGTACGCTGCTGGCGATTTTTTTTAACGAACTGGTCAGTATGACGGTGGCTGAACCTGAGTCACTGGGCTACTTAGACAGACTGCCTTCCCCTTTTTATTCAGCCATTATTTACTGGTACTTCATTCCATTACCTTTTCTTTACTACATTCGTTTTTTTATTTTTAAGTATTCAACGAAAAAGAGTATCCGTGTGGCGATTATTGGTCTGACCGACAATGGTCTGGCCGCAGAAACCGCGCTAATGAATGAATACGCCAATATCACATTAGATCTGGCCTTTTATGATGAGCGCGCCTTATCTCGCTGTGGCGATGTCGTTGATAAGGTTAAAAGCCCCTTTCGTGGTCCGGTGATCAATCTGGTCGAGGAAGCCAAGAAGGGAAACATAGACGAAATCTATATTGCTTTACCGATGGTTGCTTTACATCGCATTCGTCACTTTTTGGCCATGATGTCAGACACCACCGTAGATACCTATATTGTTCCTGACTTTTATACCTACAGTAACAACATGTCCAAGTTACGCTCCATCCACAATCTGCAAACTATCGGTATTTTCAGTTCACCGTTCGAAGGGGCGGGCTCGTTTATTAAGCGGGCGGAAGATTTGGTTCTTGGCAGCATCATTATGGTGATGATTTCCTCCCTGATGCTGGCGATTGCCATTGGTATCAAACTCACGTCCCGTGGGCCGGTTTTTTTCAAACAGGACCGCTATGGCTTGAGTGGGCAAAAAATTAAGGTCTGGAAATTTCGTTCTATGCGCGTCATGGAGAATTCCGATACGGTTATTCAGGCCACTAAAAACGATCCGCGGGTAACCAAATTCGGGAGCTTTTTGCGCCGCACTTCGCTGGATGAACTTCCGCAATTTATTAATGTTTTGCAGGGAAGTATGTCGATTGTCGGTCCCAGGCCTCATGCGGTTACGCATAATGAGCAGTACCGAAAACAGGTCGAAAATTACATGATTCGCCATAAAGTTAAGCCAGGGATTACTGGGCTTGCGCAGATCAACGGGTTCCGCGGGGAGATCGATGCGCTTTATAAGATGGAAAAAAGGGTTCAGTACGATATTGAGTACATTCAAAACTGGTCGTTATGGCTGGATATAAAAATTATTATTAAAACTATTTTCAAAGGATTTGTCGGTAAGAATGCATACTAAATTACTCGTTATCACCGGAATCGTGATATCGCAGTCCGCATGGGCTGATTTAACACCGAAATCACACATTGGCTTTGCGGGGATAGACTTCCAGGGCAAGGTCGCTGTGGACTATGGTTATAATGATAACGTGTCTTATCAGCCACATAGCAGCGATGCTATCGGTTCCTCGTTTCAGAGTGCGGCGCCCGTTCTGAGTATGATTGGAGAGCGTGGTCAGGATAAGTATTTGCTGATGTACTCTGGGGATTATCGTAACTACTCAAGCGATTCTGCTGATAACTACAACGATCATTTTTTCCGTTTTAACGGTGCCTGGCGGTATGGGCTCAAGCATGGCTTAACCCTCAATCTGGAGGATTCGCTTGGGCATGAATCCCGCGGTCGTGACATCACCGAGGGTTTTTTACCTAGTCAGTTCGAGCAGTATGGGATTAAATCTCCGCTGACGACGAATTTTATCAATAGTGAATTACGCTACAGCTACGGTGCGCCTGATGGTCGCGGCAAAGCGGAACTGGCGTTGTTATACAAAAAACTGACTTTCGGTAACACTTCTGATGTTCGGGACAGCAGTGAGGACTTCTACAATTATATTCAGGAACAGGAATGGCATGAAAATAGCCTGATAGCGGAAGTTTTTGACCAATACTCATCCAGAACGCGCTTTCGCTATAGCTTTATTACTAACCAGCGTCACTATGATAACAACTCAGAAAAAGACACTAATGAGTATTATTTACTGTATGGCCTGAAGTCGCAGTTGACGGGGAAAACCAATGTCGACATGAATATTTCATGGTTGTATAAAACATTTGAAAACAACGCAAACTCGCATGATTTTAATGGTCTAAACTGGGACATAAAAGCGGAGTGGAAGCCGTTACAACAGTCTGTTTTCACGGCCCACTCTGCGCAAAGCATTAAAGACCCATCGGAAGTTGGGGGATATATTTTAGTGACCCAGTATGGCCTTTCTTACCAGCATTTCTGGTTAGGCACTCGTTTTTCTACTTTATTGGACTACTCATTCACTTCGGAAGACTATAAAAAACAGAACAAGGATCGACATGATAAAGATGGCGTGTTTAGCGTCACCATGAGCTATGACTACACACCGTCGGTTAATTTTGAGATTAAATATCAGATAGATACATTAAATTCGAATAAGGATACTGACTCGTTTTATATCGGTCCCAACGACAATCAGGAAGTCATTAGAACGTTGGGTTATGATAATTCTATGATTATGCTTAAAGCTAAGGTTCAGATCTAAAATGAAAATAATAGAACTGTGCGCGGTTTTGCTATTCAGTATCCTGTTGGTCGGATGCACAGCGTCCAGCCCGCGATTAATGGACGATCCTGCTACTGTTCAGCAGGATTACCGACTTGGGGCGGGGGATACGGTCAATATCGCTGTTCATGGTCAACCCGATATGACGATGCGGTTTATTTTGGATAAGAGCGGGGAAATTAATTTCCCGTTTGTTGGTGCTCTTAAATTACAAGATAAAACCGTTGATCAAGTGACTAAAGAATTAACTCAACGCCTGACCGGAGATTATTTTACATCTCCAATGGTGACGGTGAGTATTGCTGAGTTCCGCAAATACTATGTTTCAGGTGAGGTAAAAAGTCCAAATGGCTTCGCTTATGAGCCAGGGCTTACCGTCGAGAAATCTATTGCGCAGGCGGGTGGATTTACAGATCGTGCTGACCGAAAAGATATCAACATTCGCCTGTCAGGGAGCAATCAGCTGCTTGAGAATGTCGATTTAACGCACTCTGTTCATCCTGGGGATGTCGTGATTATTGGCATGGGGTTCTTCTGACGATGAAACTATCAATAGTGGAAAACGGCAAAAAACGAGAAAGCAGTGTCGAATTCTCCCGTTTTGCCAAAGAGCTGAAAAAGAACGCCTGGAAAATCGCGCTGGCCGGTATCGTTGCCGGGGTCGTCGCGTATCCGTTAATCAGCATGATGTCCTCAAAGTATGTTTCAACGGCGACGGTGCTGATTAAGGCGCAGGCTGATAACGTTTCTCCGTTTCCACAGGTTGATGGTTTCGATTCAACACGAAGTGGTTACTACGAAACACAATATGCGTTGATGCATTCACGTATTGTGCTGGAGCAAGCCGTACGTGATATGAAGTTGGATGAAAACCCGGAGTTTACCGGGGAAAAAGCCGGTGCTCAGGGAGTTGATAGCAATGAAAGTCGGCAACTGAGAATGGAGCAAGCGCTGAAAACGCTGGCGAAAAATCTGAATGTCATTGGTATTCGTACGACGAACCTGGCGTCTATTACCTATGAATCAACGTCCCCACAGGTAGCGGCTGACATTGCGAATGGCGTCGCGCAGGCTTTCATCAACTACACGGTGGAGCAGAAACGTCTGAAGGTGGAGAAAGCTCGCGAACTGAATTTTGAAAAAATGGAAGAGATTCAGAAGTCGATAGCTAAGCAAAAAGACGAGATGGACAGCTATCTGAAAAATGCCGGGCTGCTGACCTTCCGCGGTATCGATGGTTTTGAAACCGAGCAGTTAAGTATCGTAACTAATCGCCTGGCCGATGCGACCCAGCGTCGGGTTGCCGCTGAATCCGTCTATAACGAGGTGAACGGGGGAGGTAAGTCCCTTGAGAGCGTTATCTCGCTGCCTTCGGTCTCTAACCACGCTCAGATCCAGGATTTGCGCATTGCGTTGATTCAGGCGCAACGAACGTTGTCCGAACAGCGTAAAGTCTATGGGCCAAAAAATCCCGCTATTTTAAAAGCCGAGGCCGATGTTCAATCGATCCAAAGCCAGACCGGACGAGTGTTGGGCGAGCTGAAAGTCGGTTTACGTCAGCAATATCTGGCGGCGCTGGCGGACGAAAAAAACTATCAACAGCAAGTGATTGAGCAGAAAGAGATCTTCCAGAAAATGGCGTCAAAACGGGATGCCTGGAACAGTCAAAAGCTGTCGTTAGATAAAATGGAAGACCTGTATAAATCGCTTTATCAACGTACTCAGGAGCTGTCGCTGTCCGGCGTGAATGCCGATGCGGTGTTATACGACCCTGCGGTACCCGCGTTAAAACCGGCGAAACCGAATAAATCTTTATTGTTGCTGATGGTGGTCATGCTGGTGGTGGTGTTCAGCATCATGTATTTCATTGTCAAAGCGGCAATGGATAACTCAATCGGTACCCTCAGTCGCATGAAAAAACGGCTCAATGTTGTTCCGTTGGGTGAAATTCGTCGTTTTAGCGGAACCTCAGGGCGCGCACAGGTGCGGGACATGATCATGAAGAACCCGCTTAATGCCGATATTGTGCACGGTATCCGTACCCGGATTATGCTGGATAATCGACCTTTACAGACGCTCGCCGTGGCGTCGACGGAGCACGGCGATGGGCGTTCTTTGTTGGCGAATCTGTTAGCGAACTCTTTTAGTTTCGACCAGAAAACACTGCTTATTGATGCAGATTTCTTTAACACTGGTGGGCTCACATCCGAGCTGGCTTCAGCTACATCCGCAGGCTTAGCGGAACTGCTGCGCGGGGAGACAGAGCTTGAACAGGCGAGGATCAAACTCAGTGATAATCTCGACTTTATTCCACACGGCAAGAACACCATCTCATCTTTACTGATGCTGTCGTCGGAGCATGTTGAACTCTTAATGCGCGAGTTGAAATCGCATTATCAGCGCATCATTATTGATGTTGCTGCTGTGAATCAGAGCCAGGATGTTCAACTGATCAAACGTGCCGTCGATGGCGTTGTTTTCATTGTGAAAGCCGGGGCGGGGTCGGCGGGACAAATCGCCAACGCGCTGGATAAGATCGAGGAAAATAACGGCGTGGTGATTGGTGCGGTGCTCAATGCAGTTGAAGAAAAGGATCTTGAGACGCAAGAGGGTCTGCGTTCACTGAACTTCAGTACCGACCAACTGATGGCAACGCCAGGCCGCGTATGAGTCTACTGAAGAGCGCTTCCACGATAGCCGGTTCATCAGTCATCTCGCAGTTGATTGGTGCACTGTCTATTTGGTTGATTTCACACAAGTACGATATGGCTGAAGTGGGACTTTATGCGCTCAACTACAGCATCGCCGTGGTGGGCGCTCAGGTGTGTACCTTTGCATCACAGCTGTTAATTCCTAAACAGCAGGATGATGAACTGGTGCAGAATGTCGTGTTTTGCCTAATACAAAGCACGATCATTGCCTTACCTTACGCCGTACTCACCGCGTGGCTGTTTCACCAGAACATCCTGTTCCTCTATTTACTGACGCTGGCAACGGCGTGGGTTTTAATCTCGGAAAACCTATCGCTACGCACGGCTAACTTTCGTTTTCTGATCTTCCAGCGCATTTCTGTTTCTGTGGTCGTTGTACTTTCCGTCCTTCTTACGCACCATGTACAACTATTTTATTGGTCGTGGGCCTGCGTGACGATGGTGCTGACCATAAGCTGTATTTTGCATTCGTTTGATATTCGTTTGGTGGCGGCCAGACATCTGCGACCCGCCAGTAATTGGCATTTTTTCAAACAGAATATTCATCACATTACCAAAGTGGGCAGCGCGGAAGTGTTGGCGATGGCCAGCAGCAATTTGCCTATTATGCTGATTAACTTTTGGTTCTCGGCGCTGACGGCGGGTTATTTTTCCGTGGTTAGCCGCTTTTGCCTGGCTCCGGTGGTGATCATCGGGAATGCGGTGCGTAATACTATTTTTTCCAAGTGGTCTATCGATTTTAGAAATAACACCTTTAATTATCAGGAATATACCCGGGTACGGATGCTGTTATTGGTGCTGGGGGTTATCTGTACTCTTGGCGTGTTTATTTTCTACCCGATTGTGATGCGCCTTGGTTTTAGCGAAGACTGGATAAACTCCATTGAGACATCACGCTACATGTTGCCCTATTTATTCCCGGCGCTGGCGATAAGCCCTCTGACGGTGATAGAACTTATTTTTGGTTCCCATCGCTATTTTCTGCGCATCCAACTGGAACAGCTGGCGATTGTACTCTTCGCTTTTGTTGTGACGCCCTATTTTTATAAAGATTATGCAACGTCGGTCATCTTGTTTTCTTCACTGACATTTATTCGCTACGCCTTCATTTATCTAAAAATGAATAAGCGAGCCAATCTCCTGAAAGACAAGCCGGTGATACTATGACGCTGAATACCGGATACTATTTACAGATTTATACCTTTGTCACGCTGATCCTGTGTGGCCTGGTGCAATACTTTACCGGCATGCAGTCAGTGCTGTGGATACCTTTTTTCCTCACCTTATTGATGGTGGGATTATTGGTGATGCAGACGCGTGATGGCTCCTTACATCTGGATGCCCAGGAGACGATTGTCCTGGCGTTGTACTTTTCGTTTCTGGTGCTGGCTGGAGCATCGACGCTGATTCAGGGCGGGATCACCGTAGCGATTGTGGCATTCAAAAACGAAATAGCGCTGTCGCTGGTGATGATCTGTTTGCTGCTGGGCTTTTGCCGGGAATCACAGATTTACCGCGCAACGCGCTATCTGTATTGGGTGTTTTACGCGCAGATTCCGGTAATGATTTATCAGGTTTTACTGGTCGTTCCCCAGCGCGTCGCGGTGCGCGGCGAAGATGAGAAATGGGACTCCGTGGTTGGCACGTTTGGCGGTGACCCAATGGGAGGCGGGAATACTGCCGCAATGGGCTTGTTTTGCCTGTTAATTATGTTGTTAAAAGTCTCCGAATATAAGCATGGGCTCACCACGTTCAAGTCCATGGCGCTGCATATTGTTCTCGGTATCGGGTTATGCATCATTGGTGAAGTGAAGTTTGTCATCCTGCTATCGCCTATATTCCTGGCGTGGGTGTGGCTTTCACCGAGCTACGTCAAAGACGTTAGTAAGGTCAATCTGAAGACGTTGTTGGTAATTGTGGCGGGAATGCTGTTGCTTATTAGCCTGTCGATTGTGATCCTCGCATACTATTATTCTACGGCGTTCGGCGGCGATCCGTCGAAAAGCTCGTTAAGCATTTTTATCGACTCCTTAAGCTATATCTTTGATCCGAACTACATTATGTCTACCGGTGAGTTAGGGCGCTTTACGACGTTCCTGTTCTGGTTGAAAAATAACGATCTGTGGGGGCTTTCAGGAACGTTATTTGGCTACGGACTCAATGCAACTAACAGTGGTAGTACGGTGTCGCCGGGCTTTTTGAATATTATCTACAACTTAATTCTCGACTCGACTTCCCTGAGTATGCTGCTGTGGGAAGTGGGGGTGATCGGCACGTTGCTCTTTATTAGCTTATTCATTTATATCCTGAAGGTTTGTCAGCCAAAGCCATTACTGATGCTTGAGCAATTGGACCAGCAGGATCTTCAGTTGTTGAGCTTTGCACCGGCGTTTAACGCTTTTGCGATTGGTTGCTTAATTAGCTTACCTTATAGCCAGATACTGATGATTACACCGATGTTACAATTCCTGTTCTATTTATCACTAGGATCAAGTTTAGTGATTCGTCGAACCGTCCTTCGCTGCGTAGGGTAATGGTATGGACCAAAAACCGTTTATTTCAGTGAGTATTAAAACACTCAATGAATCTAAATGTATTGAGAAGACGATTGACAGTATCCGTAATCAGCTTATTGATTATCCACACAAAATTATTGTGGCAGATAGTCTGTCAACGGATAACACCCAACAGCTTGCGATCGATAAAGGCGTGACCGTAGTGTCCTTAACTGACCCAGACGATCGCTGCTGCGGCGTCGGGCATCAGTTAGGTTATCTGTATAGTGAAGGGGAATATCTGCTACTGATGGATGGTGACATGGAGTTGGAAGAGGGCTTTGTGGATCAAGCTGTCGCATTTTTGCAGGCTGAGCCGGAATATGCAGGCGTCGCGGGAACGGTTGAAATGGACGATGCTGTTAACTATGAATTTAAATCGCGTAAGCAGCGTATTAATAAAATTTATCCGCTCGGGGATAGTGACCATTTAGGTGGTGGCGGGTTATATCGCCGATCTGCAATTGAAAAAATTGGTTATCTTACCAACCGTAATTTGCATGCTTATGAAGAAGCCGAACTGGGCCTGCGTTTGCGCGATGCGGGTTATAAACTGCGTCGTCTGAATATTCCGTATTTTATTCATACTTCCCATACTATGCCGACCTTTCAGATGCTGAAACACCGCTGGAAAAGCGGATACTATCAGGCCCCAGGCGAGCTTTTACGTTGTGCCTGGGGAAAACCTTATTTTGGCAAAGCGTTAAAAATGGTCAGGAACGAAGCGATTTTTTCTGTTTACCTGATTGCTTTGTTCATTGCGGCGGTGACCTTCAATCTCGAACTTTTCGACATTGCATTTCTGCCTTTACTTGCATTTATTGCCCTGAAAACCGTACAGAATCGATCGTTATTAAACGGCCTGCAAAGCGTAATGAACCTGGCCGTGCTTTCAGCCGGGCTGGTTAAAGGGGTGACTAAACCAGTACGCGATCCGTTGACTCCGCCTGACAGCAAAATCATTCATGAATAACTAAGGCTGGCGTAATGAAAGTTTTACTCGTGAATAAGTTTTTTTTCATCAAAGGCGGCGCGGAAACGGTTTATTTTCAAGAACGCGATATGCTGAAACAGGCCGGAGTGCAGGTTATTGATTTCTCTATGCTTCATGAGAATAATTTCCCCTCGGACTATACGGATTATTTCGTAAGTAATGTGGACTACCACAAAGCGAGCAATCTGCTGGGTGGTATCAAAACGGCGGTTAACTTTATTCATAATTCGCAGGCCTGCAAAAAAATGCTGGCGTTATTAGAAAAAGAGCGCCCGGATATTGTCCACTTTCACAACATCTACCATCAGTTAACACCGGCGTTGATTAAAGTTGCGCGCAATTTTGGCTGCAAAACGGTGCTGACTGCGCATGACTATAAGATTGTGTGCCCCGCGTATTCCATGCTGCGCGACGGCAAGGTGTGTGATTCCTGTATTACCGGAACGGTTTTCAATGCCTTCAGGTATCGTTGTCAGGAAGGTTCAGCCTCAAAAAGTTTACTGCTCTCCCTGGAGGCAACCTGGCAGTACATTGCACAAAACTATCAGGCACTGGATGTGATTGTTTCACCAAGCGTTTTTTTACGCGGTGTTTTGCTGCGCACGCTGCCAAATTCGCGCATTGATGTCATCGTCAATGGCGTTGATGACAGCCGTCCCCTGGCCGAAGTAAGCGATGAAGGCTATATGCTGTACTTCGGCCGTCTGAGCCGTGAAAAGGGCGTGGCAACGTTGTTGGCAGCGCATAAAAAAATGCGGAACAGCGCGCCGCTGAAAGTTGTGGGGCACGGTCCGTTGCACGATGAGTTAGCCGCCAAATACCCTGATGTTGAATTTTTAGGTTATGTGCAACAAGGGGAAGCCCTCGACAAGCTTATTAAGCATGCGCGAGCGGTGATCCTGCCTTCAGAATGCTATGAAAACTGTTCAATGGCGATATTAGAGGCGATGTCCTTAGGCAAGCCTGTTATCGGGTCGCGCATTGGCGGTATCCCGGAACAAATTCGTGACGGTATTGAAGGGATTTTATTCGAACCGGGTAATGCGCAGGAGCTGGCAAATGCGATGGACGCCCTGGCCGACTCGCCAGAGAAGGCGCGGGATATGGGCTTACATGGCCGTGCGCGGTTGAGTGAAAAATATGCGCTGAGTAAACATATGGATACCTTACAGGCGCTGTATAAAGAACTGCTGAGCAGGCCATAGTATGAGTAAAAAAATAACGGTTTTTGGAACGCGTGGTATTCCTGATGTACTGGGCGGTGTGGAGACACACTGTCAGAATCTTTATCCTGCCATTAAACAGCAGTTCGACGTGGATATTTGCGTAATTGCTCGCTCGCCATATGTAAATTACAAACGGTCGGTCTATAAAAAAGTCGAAACCTATGCGTTGTGGGCACCCAAAAAGCGCTCGCTGGAAGCTATTGTCCATTCCGTTTTAGCGGCGTTTAGGACTCGTTTTGACCATTCGGATATTGTGCATGTCCATGCCATTGGCCCTGGCCTTGTGATCCCACTCTTACGTGTGATGGGTAAGAAGGTAGTTTTTACCCACCACGGGCCCGATTACGATCGTCAAAAATGGGGTTTCGTTGCCAAAAAAATACTGCTGCTGGGTGAGCGTTGGGCGGTGAGATATGCCAACGAGGTGATTGTGATTTCTGAAGTTATTAATCAACTGATCCAGAAAAAACACGGTCGCTATGATGCGCATTTAATTCACAATGGCGTAAACGAGCCGCGGTTATTATCAGAGCTCACCATCGACAATACGCTCTCCCGCTTTGGGCTGCAGCCGAAAAACTACCTCGTGGTGGTTGGGCGGTTTGTGGAAGAAAAAGGGATGCATGATGCCATCGCCGCTTATCAACACAGTGGTTTGACCATACCGTTAGTGTTAATTGGCGATGCGGATCATCCGACCGAATACAGCGTGCGCCTCAAAAAGCTTGCCGCCGACACGCCAGGTGTTGTGATGACTGGTTTTTTACGTGGTGACGAACTTCAGGCGGTGTTTTCGCAGGCTAAATTGTTTGTGATGCCCTCATACCATGAAGGATTGCCCATTGCGCTGCTGGAGGCAATGTCATTTTCTCTTCCGGCCGTCGTCAGTGATATTCCGGCTAACCTTGAAGTTCAACTGCCCGCCGAGGCCTATTTTAAGGTGGGAGATGTAACCGGTCTGGCTGAAAAATTAGGCCAAGGGGCAACAGCAAATAGCGTGGACTATGGTGTATATTTGCAAAACTACAATTGGCATGAAATCGCCAAAAAGACGGTTAACGTCTACCATTCCATTGATAAAGATATAGGTTAATTTTGACCAGTCCTCAAAATCGTCCTCCTGCCATCGAACGGTTTTACGCTCACCTTGATGAGCGGATAGCGCAGGAATTGACCCCTGAACAAAAAGAAGGGGTGGAAAAAGCGCTCCTTGCTACAACCCTGACTTCGCGGCATCAGATCGATATTCGCAGAAGCTTTCCTTTTTTCAGTAAGCGTTATTATCTGGTTTTTTTGTTTGGCAGAGATTTACGCCGCCAGCATCGCCAGGAATCAACCCTGTCGAGAATGTTGCTCACTTTTTTGCTGCTGATTGCCGTGCTATTCGTCACCTGCTGCATATTGCTGACGCTGTATATGATCAAATCCGCGTTAGGTATTGATGTGTTCCAAAATTTTCACGTAGGTATCTGGGACTGGTGGTTAAGCCTGAAAGACCGCTAGCGTTAACAAATTGGTGGAGGACGTCATTGCGATGAAGCGTAAATGGGTTTGTGCGTTGTTGTGCATGTTTTTCCCGCTGACGGTTATGGCCGCATTGACGACCGTTACCCCCAAAGCATTGACGGGCCCGTTAACCAATCCGGGGATTGGCGTGGCAAGTTTTCATCAGGGATACGGTGAAACGCTGGGGCTGGCGGACTATCCCAATACCGGATTTGAATACGAGCGTTTTTACTGGCGGGGCCTGGAGCCAGTCGAAGGCCAGTACAATTTTGCATTGGTGGATGATGCCTTCAAATACGCGGCGGCACATCGT
Organism: Citrobacter sp. Cpo040; assembly: GCF_030332915.1. Classification (NCBI taxonomy): domain Bacteria; kingdom Pseudomonadati; phylum Pseudomonadota; class Gammaproteobacteria; order Enterobacterales; family Enterobacteriaceae; genus Citrobacter; species Citrobacter sp. Cpo040. Next base: position 103,090 of record NZ_JAOWGX010000037.1, on the reverse strand, counting down.
CCTGCGATGAATGTCGGGCTACGATTTATGGCGCTTGCCGACCCGGCGGATGGCACTAAAATTCCCGACTGGCTGATTAAAAAAGGCGTAAAAGGAACCTGGACGTCTGATAATAAGACGTTTATACCGGATTTAGACGATCCTCTGTTTATTCAATACAGCCAGCGTCTGTTGAACGCATTTGGTAAGCGCTACGATGGTAATGAGAATCTCGCGTTTGTTGATATTGGCATGGTGGGGTCGTGGGGAGAATGGCATAACAGCAACTTCCCGAACCTGAAGCCATTACTGGAGCGATACACCACGGCGCAACTGGATCGCTACGTCGCGATGCACTTTTCTGCTTTCCCGGTGACACCAAAAATAATGTTGATAAGCGGCGGTCAAAGTCTGGCGAATGCGGTGGCGCGTGGGGCTGGGTGGCGTGCGGACTGTTGGGGGGACCTGCGCGTATTTTCGGACACCTGGAACCATATGGCTGATGATTACCCGCAGCGATTGCTGGCTGCGCAGCAGAGTTATTCAGGGTTCAACGACGTCTGGAAACGTGCGCCGGTGAGTCTGGAGATCTGCTCGTATATGCAGGACTGGAAGAACACCTTTCACTATACACGTGCTGAAGTGCAGGGGATTTTTGACTGGGCGGTCAAGCAGCACGCCAGTACCATTAACCTGAAATCGAGAACGATACCCAGCGACTATCGACCGATTGTCGACGATGCGCTGACCAAATTGGGCTATCGATTTCGCCTTGCGTCCCTGAGCCATGAGTCCGTGTGGGACAGCGGACAAACGCTGACATTAAACAGTACCTGGTACAATGAGGGTGTCGCACCGATTTATCTGCCTTACATGCTGGCATTCCGGGTCGTAGACAGCGCCAATAAGGTGGTGGCACAGGGGAATTCCGCGGAGGATATTCGCCGCTGGCTCCCCGGTAAGTATCAGGTCAGTTATGCGTTATCTATGCCAGGCCGACTGGCGAAAGGGCAATACGCGATTGAGGTTGCAATGCTGGATAAATCCGGTGTCGCGAGAATCAACTTTGCCAATGAAGGGAAACAGAGCAGCGGCTGGTACCAGGTATCAACAATAACGGTACGCTAGTCAGACACAGCAGCGAGCCTGACGGTCAGGCTCGCTGCTGAGAACATTAAATTTGATACCCATTCGGGTTATTTTTTTGCCAGTTCCAGGTGTCACGCATCATTTCATCAAGGTTATAGATGGCCTTCCAACCTAGCTCTTTGTATGCCAGCGACGGGTCAGACCAACATTCGGCAATATCTCCGGGTCTTCTGGCGACAAACTGATAATTAATTTTTGTCTGTGCCGCTTTTTCAAATGCCTCAATGAGGTCAAGTACGGAATACCCGACTCCAGTACCGAGATTAATCACTTTGTAAGCCGCGCCTTTGTTCTGGCAATCCAGTGCGGCTAAATGACCGGTCGCCAGATCCATGACGTGAATATAATCACGCACACCGGTACCATCAGGGGTTGGATAATCATTACCGTACACCGACACGGTTTCCAGCTTACCAATCGCGACCTGGGAGATATACGGAACCAGGTTATTAGGGATACCGTTAGGATCTTCACCAATCCGACCTGATGGATGGGCGCCAACCGGGTTGAAATAGCGCAGGCAGGTAATGCGAAAATCGGGTTGTGCACGTGAGAAATCGGCCAGAATTTGTTCGACCATCAACTTAGACGTACCGTACGGATTGGTGGTGCCGCCCGTAGGTGATTGCTCGCTCAGCGGTACGCTTTCTGGATTACCATATACCGTCGCAGATGAGCTAAAAATGAAACGATTAACGCCAGCGGCCAGCATCTCATCCAGTAAAACCAGCGTACCGGTGACGTTGTTTTCATAGTAGGCGAGGGGCTCTTTTATCGACTCTGAAACCGATTTGAGTCCCGCAAAATGAATGACATCGGTGATGTTATGGTCGGCGAAAATGTTTTTTAATGCCTGCCTGTCGAGAACATCGGCGATATAGACAATGGGCTCTCTTCCGGTGAGTTCCGCGACCCTGTCCAGCGAAATTCTGCTGGCGTTCGCCAGATTATCGATGACTACGACATCATCGCCTCTTTCCAGTAGCGTTAACACAGTATGTGAACCAATATAACCTGCACCACCAGTGACAAGAATTGCCATACAGACTCCAGATAAACGGGGATTGATTCACGCCAGTACCATAGAGAACGCGTTATTGGTTACGTTTGGTAAGGTAATAGTTGCGATACCTCACCATGCATTTATAAGATATTTTTTTAAGTATAGATAAAAAGCTAAATTTGTTTATTTTTGTATCATAAACAATATAATTATTTGAGAAGTTCAGCGTGTGGACGCCATCACTGTGGTTGATCGACGAATTGATTTGTTCGATCAGACTCTCAGCAAAATTAGCGTCGTTCAGTGTCACTAATTCTTTGATATAGATTGATTTTCCATAAGTTTCCGGCGTGCACTCCTGAGTAAGGAAGTACATTTTATTTTCGACCTGATAGGAGGCTCCTGCGCCTCGATGATGAGGATTGCTCACCTTCAACGCCGGATTAATTCGCTGCCACTGTCCGTAAAGATGATCTGCCGAATGAATAATTATTTCATTATCCATCGTGGTGGACAACAGATAACAGGTTTCATTAACTGAGATAAATATGTTGTCAGTTAATTCGGTATCAGAGATTAAAACTTTAACTTGCTTCCAGCGTGCAGGGAACTCAATTGACTGAAACAGTATTACCTCTTTTCTTTCTGAAGACTCGGGGATCATGAAGAGTTGATCGTTGATATGTATCAGATAAGGGAATGACAAATGACACTTTAAGTCGTCAAAGCCTTCAAGGCTAATATCTTCAAGTTCAACCAGATCACGGTCAAGAACGCGACATCGTAGCGTGCCTTTTGAGTTACGGAAGCTAAAAGCTTCATAGAAAACATACAGTTTATCGTCTTTTTCAATCAGAAAAGGATCGGCCTGAAATGTATATTTCTTTTTTAACTGCTGCGCAGTGGATTTGCTTAATATCTCCAGAGTGTTGTCAGGGAATAAGTGTGTACCATTATCCTTAATAAGCATGATATCCCACGACTCATGATAAAATATCATATTTATTATTTTTTTTATTTTTGCTTGCATTCGTACCGGCTCCTTTTTATCGCCTGCACCATGTATGAACAGCTGTCTGTACTCTGTGCATGAGACCTGTCGCAATATTTTATAAATGTGCGAAATCCGATGTAGGAACACCAGTAGCTATTTTAAAGCTAGTCGCAAGTCTGTGCTTTGTCTATAGCACAAAAGTAGGTAAAAGCTATCCAGAGCATCCTTGCTCCAGTGGGGGAATTACTCGAAATGCACCTGCGGGTTATCTGCAAGGGAAACGTAGGTTTTGCTGTTTTTATCCAGGGTACGGATTTCACCGCTTTCGATGTCATACACCCAACCGTGCAGACGAAGCGCATTATTGCGCAGCCCAACCGCGACACAAGGATGCGTTTTAATGTTGTTAAGCTGTGCGATAACGTTCTCTTCCACCATGGCGTTAACTTTATCGATTGGGTTATCCCAGGTTTTTTTATCGACCACGGCTTTCGCGGCATCGGCATAGTGCAGCCAGTGAGCGACAGCGGGCATCGGATCCAGGGGCTGGCTATCGGCAATGGCTTTCATCGCGCCACAATTAGAGTGACCGCAGATGACGATATCCGTTACGCCAAGTGCGACAACCGCGTATTCGATGGTTGCGGATACACCACCCGGTTCCGGACCAAATGACGGTACAATATTACCGGCGTTGCGGATAACGAAAAGCTGTCCTGGATCTTGCTGAGTAACGAGTTCTGGTACCAGGCGGCTATCGGAACAGGAGATGAAAAGTGCCTTAGGATTCTGGCTGGATGCCAGGCTGCGGAAGAGTTCCTTGCGTTGAGGGAAAATCTCTTTTTGGAAGTTGAGGAAGCCCTCGATGATATGTTGCATAGCAGTGTCTCTTGTCTCTGTTTAAGCAGGTTATGATGAAGATCACACTTTCCAGTTTAACACCAGCCGACAGAAGGGAAAGACTTTATAGCAGTTCAGCAACATCTTTGGATAATTTTGCCCCACCGTGGCAGGGCAAATCGTGTGATGTACGCTATGCGTTCTGCCATTTCTGGCATGCCGCTTTTAGCCTGTTCATCGCGTCTACCAGTACCGGGCGCGGGCAGCCAACGTTGAGTCTCATATGCCCCTCTCCACCGGGACCGTATTGCGCCCCAGGTGACAGGCCAAGCCTGGCGTCATGCACAAAAAAAGCGCTTAGCTGCTCATCGCTGAGATCCATTTTTTCCGCATTCAGAAACAGAAGATACGACGCGCCGCCATACACTATTGAGATCAAAGGACAGTGCTTTTCAATTTCACTTTTCACAAACGCTACATTGTCGGCCAGATAGGCCAATAATTTCTGGTGCCAGTCGGCACAATGGGTAAAAGCGCTATAAATGGCCGCCTGCTGCAATGAATGCGTCTCGGCAAGGTAGCAGTTATCCAGAAAGTGGTAGAACTGATGGCGTAATTCATCATTCTTAATAATGGCGATTCCGCCCTGGATCGCCGCCGTATTGAAGGTCTTGCTGATGGAAGTAAGCACGATTGACCGACTATCTGGCGCTTCATTAACAGTAAAAAACGGCAAATGGCGCTTTCCTGGCAGGGTTAAATCACTATGCACTTCATCAGACAGAATGATGATGCCAGCCTGCTGGCAATAGTGGCTTATTTTTTCCAACGTTTCTCGCGACCACACCATTCCACCTGGATTATGCGGTGAAGGGAACAAAAACATTTTGCACTGCTTGAGTTTCTCGCTGAAATCATACCAGTCAAATTCATAGTGCCCGTTTTTCTCAATGAGGCGCGTCTGAATCAAATTCCTACCGCTGGTGTTTACCAGATTAGGATAGGGATCATAGATTGGCGTACAGGTTAAAATATTATCGCCTGGACGGGTAAGCGCCATTAAAGAGAGTACGATAGTTTTTATAACACCGGGAATAAAATGTAACCAGTGTGCCTTGATATCGGCATCATACTGTTGTGCATACCAATGAATAACAGATTCTTTCCATTGTGGATAATCCAGGTTATAGCCTTGCACAGGCTTTGACACCACCGAACGCAGCGTGCTCATGATTGGCTCTGGTGTCGCAAAATCCATATCTGCAATCCACAGCGGTAATACATCGGTGGTACCGTACATCTGTTGTAATTGCCCGTATTTACGACAATTAATATCCCTTGTGACAATATCATCAAACAAAGACATTGTTGACTCCTGGAAAGTCTCTGAAAATAGTGTAAGCAACGCAAAAGCGAAGAATGTTTATGTATATCTAATGGATATATTTAATTTACCCTGGTGATAGCTAATATTTAGCTATTTAGTAGTCTACGATTTTTGCTCAACCATATTCTCAGTGGCTTCATTGGGCTCATATTTAGCAATGCCAATACCGGTTGCCGCCCACAGTAGGGCAAAGATGACGCCGCTGTAACAGAGGATTGCCCAGGGCAAGTAATCAAGCGTGGCAACACCCAGCATAGTGGCGCAATAAACGCCTGAGGCAGACCAGGGGATAATCGGTTCGACAACGGTTCCGGCATCTTCAGTGGTTCGCGAGAGGTTTTTTGCCGCAAGACCTCGCTTTTTGTACTCCTCTTTAAAGGCATCACCGCACAGCAGCAACGGTAAGGTCCCATTTGCCGTGCAGGCACAGATGGTAAATGTCGTCACAATCGTGGTAGCCACCAGGCGGAATGTGGATTTAACGCCTTTTGTCAGCGCGTTTATCACGGTGTGCAGAGAGCCTGTCGCGCTCATTGCCCCGGCAAAGCTGAAGGCGCTGAAAACGGTAACGAAGCTGCTAAACATTGAAATAGCGCCGCCTCGCTCCAGTAAGCGGGAAACATCGGAAGACAGTGTCGGCAGATTATCTCCGGTAAGCATTGCGAGCTTAAAGCCACTGACCACGGATTCGCCGACAGAGGATGCCGTGAATTGCTGAAAGACTAATGCCAAAATCATTGAGACTATCGTAGATAAAAAGAGCATCGGAATGGGCGGTCTTTTTGACAGTGAGCCATATAAAACGATGATCGGCGGGAGTAGCAGCAGAATATTGAAGTGATAAATCTGACCAATAGAATTCATCAAGTTGGTAATGTTTTCTGGCGCGCTGGACGAGGCATCAATGCCCATGCCCATATAGCTGTAAACGACGCAGCAAATAATAAAACCCGGGCCGGTAGTCCACAGCAGGTGGCCGATATGCGAGTACAAGTTTACCCCGGCAGCCAGTGCAGCCATGTTGGTTGAATCAGAAACCGGTGAGAGCTTATCACCAAACCAGCAGCCTGAAACAATGGCACCAGCGGCAATGGGCAGCGAGACATTCAGACCAATCGCTACGCCAATCATGGCAATACCAACGGTCCCGATAGAACCCCAGGAGGTACCGGTGCATACTGAGATTAGTGCCCCCAGCATAAATGCCGAAATATAGAAATACTGCGGGTTAATCCACTTCAAACCATAATAAATCATCATTGGAATAGTGCCTGACACCATCCATGCGCCAATTAAGAAACCGATACTGGCGACAATTAATATGACCGGCAGCGCTTCAGATATTTTATTGCAAATAGATTGTAGAATGTCATCCCACGTGTAGCCGTGAGCGATGGCGATAAACGAGGCGGCTGCCGTTCCCATCAGGATCATGGGTTCAGCACGAATATTGAAGATAAAATATCCGATGCTAATCCCGCCCAGCATGACTACCATGGGTAAAACTGACCAAAAGAAAGACAATGGCTTTCTGTTGTTGGCGGTGCAGTTATTTAATTCCATAATTCCATCCCAATCATTAATGGTTGAACACGTCAAATAAATACCTGCTACAGGTCACTCATGTCTGAGCAACATAGTTGCCAGAGCTCATGGCTGAACCCTATTTTATTAACTGCTGCAGATTATCTTTTTTGACCTGCTATTCTGGTGCTTATATTTTAGTAGTAAGGTAAGAGAACGTTTGGTGAATAAATTACCCCTCGGCATAAGGTGAATGATGTCGGCGTTGTTGACTCAATTTTCGATACTGCTGTGGCGGCATGCCGACGTATTTATGGAACGAGCTGTAAAATCGACTGCTGGAGCGAAATCCTGCAATTGTAGCGATATCCAGAATTGTTTTATCCGTATCACTGAGTAAAGCCCGCACATGGTTAATGCGCATCGCGGTAATATACTGTTTCATCGTCAGTTGCATCACCCGGTGAAAAATACCCATCGCATAATTGGGATTGAGCTTAACGTGTTCGGCAATAGCATCAACCGTAAGCTGTTTGTCGCAGTTGGCGGCAATAAACTCCAGCATCTGGCTGACGTAAAACTGTGAATGCCGTGAAATACTGTTTTTCTGGGTGCGCGACGTTTTGTTACCCAGTACCGGCCGCCAGCCAGCGAGGCTAAAGCGCTTGAGCATTAGCGCGATTTCATCAATGGCTAACTGGCGAATTTGTTCGTTATCGCTATTGAGTTCATTCTGCCAACGCTGTACTTCAAACGCGCTCAGCTGCTGTGAAGCCAACGAAGTAATCACCATCCCGTGGGTCACGTGATTAATCAGCTCCCTGTCCAGCGGCCAGGATAAAAACAGATGCATCGGTAAGTTGAAGATGGCCATCTGTTTACAGTGTCCGGCATCCGTGAGTTGATGGGGAGTACAGGCCCAGAACAAGGTGATAAAACCCTGTTTGCTCTTCACCACTTCGTCATTAAAAAGATACTCCACATCACCATCAAATGGCACGTTCACCTCAACCTGGCCGTGCCAGTGGCTGTAGGTCATAGCCAGCGGCGCCCGCAGTTCGACATCCATACGCTGATACTCGGAATAGAGCGCCAGCGGACTTCGCGACTTTTTCTCATAGCTGCGACACATATGGGGGTCGAGCGGCAGCTGCGGGGTACTTTTTGCCATTATGGTTGGGTTCCTGGATAGTGATTCCGGCCATGGGGTAACGCCAAAGCATGAACATAGCTTAACCGAAAAAAAACGTCGTTTTCTCTCCATTTTCGCGAAGTTATTCCCAAAAACTCAGATCCTGTGCCTGTCGCTTGCCGATCTGAGATAGCGGGAATGGCGAGCTGTAATCTCAAAAACGCTCAATCTGGGGAGTCCATGGCAAAACAACATCGTTTATTTGCCCATAAATCGGAGTTGAAGCGATAGCCAGTATTCAGCGAATACCGTACATTTTTATTTGTATCCACAGCTTAAGGAATCATCATGTCCAGGCTTCAAACTTTAGCCGCGGCGGTAGTTGCCGTTGCTGCGATGACGATGTGTGCTACTCCTGTGTTGGCTAACCCCGGTAATGGCAACGGAAATGGTAACAGTGGCAATCATGGTAATAGCGGGAACAAGGGGAATAGTGGTCATAGCCAGAAAGGACACGCGGACCAAAAAAATAACGCACAATCAGAACAGCGTAAAAATTATGGTAAGCCGGACCATGTTGATAGTGACATCAGCTATAACGTGGCCAGGCAGTATGCCGTCAGATACGGTCTAACGGGCTATAAGTCACTGCCTCCAGGTATTGCCAAAAATCTGGCGCGAGGAAAACCGCTTCCTCCGGGGATCGCCAGGAAGAGCGTTCCGCCATCAATGTTGAATCAACTTCCGTATTACCCGGGCTATGAATGGCAGGTTATTGGCGATAATCTGGTGCTGATTGCACTGAGCACGGCGATTGTCACCGCTGTTATTAATGGTGTGTTTGATTAAGTTTCAACGCCATGTCCAGACGAAAGGCCATGTTATTAACATGGCCTTTTTGTTGTGCATTATTCACTAAGGATCACCTGCATAGTCAAAGAATTATATTTTGCACATTTCCCAGTTAATATCTGATAGTTCCGACACGGATCACAATCGCAGTTAAATAAGTTGGCTTGCCGTTGGAGCATCTCCATTATGTGCCTTTTCTTAACAAGGATTACGTTTTATGAACATTCGGCCTCTCCTCGCCTTCACTTTCATCGGAATATTGTGGGGTGCGGGATCTTCACAGGGACAAGCAAAAGAGTGGAATAAAGAACCTGTGGCTGTTTTACAGCAGGGTGCTGAGGCGGGAGATGCGCAGGCGCAGTTTGTGCTTGCAACCGTGTACTTAAAAGGTAAAGAGGTAGAGCAGAATTTCAGTAAAGGCAGCGAGTGGCTGACCAAATCGGCTGAGCAGGGTAATGCGAGTGCCCAGCATCTGCTTGCACTGATGTACTACGAGGGTAAAGGCGGCCTGAAAGATGACAAGAAAGCGGCCGAATGGTTTAGCAAAGCGGCGGCTCAGGGGAATGTCGATGCCCAATACTATCTCGGTGTGCTGTATTTTGAAGGTAAGGGCGTGCAGCAGAATGACAAGAACGCTGTTGAATGGCTGACCCGTGCGGCTGGGCAGGGCAATCTCGATGCGCGTTATCTGCTCGCCTTAGTTTACTTTGATGGTGAGGGCGCGCGCTGGTATGACGGTAAGGTCATTGAGTGGTTTGACAACGAAGTCGGAAAAGGCAATAAGCAGGCCGTCGAGTGGTTAAGCATTGCTGCCGAGCGCGGAAACTATCATGCCATTGAGTGGCTCCATCGTGCGGTTGAGAAGGGCAATCCTGACGCAAAGCGTTTCCTTGAAAGTAAGGCGTCGCTATTAGAGGGCTACAACACCGTTAAGTCATTGAGTAAAGCGGCTGAACGAGGGGATGCCAAAGCGCAGGGATTACTGGGCAGAAAGTACTTTGAAGGTGATGGTGTCGGTCTGGATACCGACAAAGCTTTCGCGCTGTTTAAACAGTCCGCCAGCAAAGGGGACGCGCTGGGCCAGAGCATGCTCGGCGCGATGTATTACCTTGGCGAGGGCGTTGGTGTGGCTCAGGACCACAAAAAAGCGTTTGAGCTGTTTAATCAGGCTGCTCTTCAAGGGGATATGCTGGCCGAGGGCATGCTTGGCATGATGTACGCAAAAGGAGAGGGAACGGCCCTGGACAGTAAAAAAGCGGTGGAGTGGCTGGAGAAAGCCGCGGCCCAGGGAGATGCAGGCTCGCAGAAAGATCTTGGCTTGATGTATTTAGAAGGTAATGGCGTCGCTCAGGATGAAAAAAAAGCCGCTGAGTGGTTTGAACAGGCCGCAAGAAAGGGAAATGCGGAAGCTCAGGGGATGCTGGGAACCATGTACCTTGAAGGCAAAGGGGTAACTCAGGATTATGCTCAGGCGTATATCTGGAGTGCGGTGGCCTTCGCTAATGGGAATTCTGATGCGCAAAATGGACTGGATATCGCGCAGAAGAACCTGAATCCGACAGACCTGAAAGAAGCTGACGACAAGGCCAGACGCTATTTCGAGCAGCATCGAAATCAATCGGCCCTGTAACGCATTCGGTTGCACAGTATGGTTTTACGTGAGCCTCTTCGCTAAGAGGGGGGGCTCACAAACCGTACAGTTTTATTTTTCTATAGAGCGTGGCAATGCTGATCCCCAGTTCTGTCGCGGCTTGTTTTTTCCCCTCAACGCTTGAGCCGAACCGCTGGATGACGTTTTCGATAGCTTCTCTTTCCGCCTGTTTTCCTTTGCTGGCAAGCTGACAGGGTTGCGCGGTCATCGTCGTTTTCCTACCGTCAGCGGCGGTGAGCAGGTAAGGGGGAAGATGGCTGGCGTTGATCCCGGCGGCTTCTCCGCGCATCACAAAAATGTATTCGATCACGTTGCGTAATTCACGAATGTTGCCCGGCCAGTGCCAGGCATAAAGGCGGTTAATAACGTCATCAGGCAGTTTTTGCGGTGGTCGCTGGTAACTGACCGAGAACTCATCGGCAAAATACTGTGCGAGGACCGCAATATCAGCCCGGCGTTCACGCAGGGAAGGAAGTACCAGAGGGACCACGTTCAGGCGATAGAAAAGATCTTCGCGAAACTGATTATTCTCCACCATCGCATTAATGTTTTTGTTGGTCGCGGCAATAATGCGCACATCAATATTGATGGTGTTATTAGAGCCAACGCGGGTGATCGCCTTTTCCTGTAATACCCTGAGCAGCTTGGCCTGCAGGTGCAACGGCATATCGCCAATTTCATCCAGAAACAGGCTGCCGCCGTTGGCCAGTTCAAATTTTCCCATTCGTCCTTTGGGATCGGCCCCGCTGAATGCGCCACGAACATAACCAAACAGTTCGCTTTCCAGCAGTTGTTCGGGGATAGCCGCACAGTTGATTGTCACGAAAGGCGCGGCTTTACGTGGACTGCTTTGGTGAATGGCAAAAGCCACGACCTCTTTCCCCGAGCCGCTTTCCCCGGTGATGAGCACGCTGGCGTAACTGTTGGCGATTTTACCGATGGTGCTTCTGAGTTGCTCCATTGAGGGAGAGTGACCAATCAGTCGCACCTGCATATCGGACTCATAAGGGGATGGAGTAAGGTTACTCAGGTAGTCGTGTGCATCACGAAAGATAACCATGGTTAAGCGATCGTTATCCTGCGAGGAGAGCGAAATTTGTTTGCACAGTACATGATGTTTCTGACCTTCAAGCGTCAGCCACGCTTCTTCATCGCCGTACAGGCTGTCTCCGGTTGTTTCAATGGTCAGTGGTAATCCCTGAACCTCACGGTTGAGGATGCGATCGGCTGAATGATTGGCATGCCAGATAAGACCCTTGCCATCAATTGCCACCACGCCGCGGTCCATAGCATCGATCAGACGCCGAAATGCGCCAAGCGTTTCCTGCGCGCGTAAACGCTCCAGGCATTCAAAGACCTTACTGGAGATCATTACGGCGATTTGCTCAATAAAGGTGACAAATTTATCAATCTGGCTCAGTAACGTGTCACGCTGTGCCTGGGTTGAGCAAATAATCCCGATCACGCCAATCACGCGATTATTGAGAAAAATGGGTGCGTTCAAATCCAGCATTTCAGAACAGTAGTGGTGTTTTTCACATAACTGACACAGCGGATGCTCGCCGGGATTTTTGATCAGTACCGTTTCTCTCACCTGCAATACGTGACGATAGATGTAGCCATTTTTGGCCACGTTCTCATTGAGCATATGCCGGTATTTCCCGGTACCCGCGATGCGCATTAAAGATTCATCAATGATTTCAACGTCCGTGCCCGTTATGCCAGAAATAGCGTCGGCATAATTGCATATATCATCCTGAATATTGCTGAGTACTGAAATCATGGTACTTCTCCGGCAGTGTGTCGCATTTCTCAAGGAAAATGATAAATAGGCGAAGCAATGCAAAAATGATTTGCGAAAAATCAATCTATCACGCTGTTTTTGGATGTTTTTCTTATTTTATCTTCAGCGATCACACTATTTATCAATAATGAGAATTTATCAAAATGAGGCGATAAACTGACGCAGTGATATTTTTTGGTGTCAATTTTTATTTCTATTTAATTTATTGAAATTAAAGCCTTTATTAAAATATTCATAAGAATTTACTCGGTTAATAAAAAGCTGGTAAGCATTTTGCTCTATTGCCAATACCGATAACGGAAATATCTCTGTATTGCACCGATTACAGGGAATGAAATACCAGGACAATGAGGTTTTATGATGCAGGAAAACTTATCATTTTTTATTAACCAGACACCGTTTACCGAACATCCGAACGCGCCGTTGGCACCGTTTAGCCGCCAGGAACTGGTAAAAGCGTTGAATTTTCATCGGTCTATTCCGGGTTACGCGCCGACGCCGCTGTATACGCTACCGGCGCTTTCACAAAAACTGGGCGTAAAAAATATCTACCTCAAAGATGAATCTCAGCGTTTTGGCCTGAAAGCCTTTAAAGCGCTGGGTGGCTCCTATGCGATGGCGTGCCATATCGCTGAATTAGTTGGTAAGGATATCAGCGAACTGCCGTTTGACGTGATGACCAGCGAAGAGGTACGCCACGATCTGCAAACCGTCACGTTTGCCACCACTACTGATGGCAACCACGGTCGCGGCGTGGCATGGATGGCGCGCCAACTGAAGCAAAACGCCGTGGTGTATATGCCGAAGGGCTCTTCGCAGCAACGTCTGACCTCTATTCGTAACGAAGGCGCTACCGCTGAGATCGTCGATATGAACTATGACGATGCGGTTCGTATGACCGCAGAACAGGCCGAAAAGTATGGCTGGATTGTGGTGCAGGATACCGCGTGGGAAGGATACGAAAAGATCCCGCAGTGGATTATGCAGGGCTACGGCACGCTAATGCTGGAGGCGATAGATCAGCTGCATCAGGTTGCGCCGACGCACATTTTTGTGCAGGCAGGCGTCGGCTCGTTTGCCGGAATGGTTCAGGGAATGGTGACGGCAGCCTGGGGGGAGAATCGCCCGAAAGTGATCGTCGCCGAAGCGTTAATTGCCGATTGCCTCTACCGCTCAGCCCGTTCGAAAGAGGGAGATGCCATTGCGGTGGGCGGTGATTTACAAACCGTGATGGCCGGTCTCGCCTGCGGTGAGGCGAACAGTATCGGCTGGAAACTGCTGCGCGATTATGCCAACGCATTTGCCTCCTGTCCTGATGAAGTTGCAGCGTTGGGCATGCGCATGTTGGGCAACCCGCTGGCAGGCGATCCACAGATTATTTCGGGTGAGTCAGGTGCGGTTACTACCGGTCTGCTGGCGCTGTTGATGACCTCGCCTGAACTGGCGCAAACGCGTGAGCAACTGGGGTTGGATGCGCACTCTCGTGTGTTGTTAGTCAGCACCGAAGGGGATACCGACCCGCAACAATATCTGGATATTGTCTGGGGCGGTCAGTACCCGGGCATCAACAAATAATTCCCTGATTGAGAGATATAACGGAGAAACCCATGTTATCTGCAAACCGCATTGAAGAAGTCATTAAAAACTGTCAGGCGCTGATCCAACAAAAAAGTTATTCCGGTCAGGAAGGGGAAGTGGTTAATGCCATAAAAACAATGATGCAGCATTACCAATTCGATGACATCCACGTTGATAAGTACGGCAACATTGTTGGCGGCATTGTCGGCACCCAGCCGGGGAAAACGCTGGTTCTCGATGGACATATCGATACCGTGCCGGTGAACGAAGAGAAGTGGTCCCGCAATCCATACGGCGGCGATATTGAAGATGGCAAAATTTATGGTCGCGGCACAACAGACATGAAAGGCGCCGTGGCGGCGATGATCTCCGCCGTGGGCTTTTTCGGTCAGGACAATCAGCGAAATTTTGCCGGGAAAATCTACGTTGCGTGCATTGTGCACGAAGAGTGTTTTGAAGGTATTGCTGCCCGCCTGGTCAGCGAGCGCTATAAGCCAGACTACGTGATCATCGGTGAAGCTTCCGAGTTAAACCTGAAAATTGGTCAGCGTGGCCGTGCTGAGATTGTGGTCGAAACCTTTGGTAAGCCCGCGCACTCCGCTAACCCACAGGCGGGGATTAACGCGGTGTACAAAATGGCGCAATTGATCGACAAAATTCGCACGATCACGCCGCCGACGCATCCGGTTCTGGGGCCTGGCATTCTGGAACTGACCGACATTAAATCTTCGCCGTACCCGGGAGCCTCGGTGGTACCGGATTACTGTCGCGCAACCTACGATCGCCGTTTGCTGGTGGGTGAAACCAAAGAAAGCGTGATTGCTCCGCTGGAAAATGCGCTTGCCGAACTTATTGCTCAGGGTCCGCAGTTTAAGGCCCGAGTGTCCTACGCGGTGGGTCAGGAGTCTTGCTATACCGGCGCCACGATTGAGGGAGAGCGTTTCTTCCCTGGCTGGGTGTACGACGAGTCAGACGAATTCGTGCAGGCAGCGTTGGCGGGCGTTCGCGAGGCTGGCTTTAATCCAACCATTACGCAGTACTCATTTTGTACCAACGGTAGCCACTATGCGGGCGAAGCGGGAATCAAAACCATCGGCTTCGGTCCTTCACGAGAAAACCTGGCACACACCATTGATGAGTATATCGAGATCGATCAGTTAACCGGCTCGGCCAGCGGCTATTACAGCATCATCCAGACACTCTATCGCCAATAAAAATAAAGATAACCACCTCTTACCTTACAGGCGGTGTCGCTCAGCAGCACCGCCATGGAGAATAACGATGAAAACCATTTTCAAAAACGGAAATGTAATCGATGGGACAGGCAGTGAAGGCAGAATTGCCGATGTGATGGTTGATGAAGGACGTATTGTCGAAATCGGTCAAATTGAAGTTGGCATCAATGAACAGGTAATTGATGCAACAGGAAAAATTATTTGCCCTGGCTTTATTGATACCCATACGCACTCTGACCTGTCGGCCATTATTAACCCCGCGCTGTCAGCAAAAATTCGTCAGGGTATCACCACCGAACTGTTGGGCCAGGACGGCGTCGCCTTAGCACCGCTACCTGAAGAATATATTCCAGCCTGGCGTAAAAATATCGCCGGACTGGACGGTGACACCGACAAAATTGACTGGAAGTATAAAAATACAGACGGTTATCTCAATCTGCTGGCATCACGTCATCCGGCGACAAACCTCGCGTATTTAGTTCCTCATGGCAACGTGCGCATGGAAGCGATGGGTCTGGATGGGCGTCCTTCAACCCGTGAAGACGTGGCGAAGATGTGTGAAGTCCTTGAGCGGGAGCTAAAGGCTGGGGCATTTGGACTTTCCACTGGACTTATCTATATGCCTTGCGCCTTTGGTGATACTGCCGAAATGATTGAACTGTGTAAGGTCACTGCGAAATATGACGGGATCTTTGTGGTGCATCAGCGCAGTGAAGCTGACGATATTATCAACTCAACCCAGGAACTGATTGATATCGCCAAAGCCACCGGCGTCTGGCTACATATTTCGCATATGAAGGTTTGCGGCAAGAAAAACTGGGGGCTGATCGACCAGATGCTGGGCATGCTGGAACAGGCGCAGGAAGAGGGAATTCGTATCTCTTTCGACCAGTATCCGTATGTGGCGGGCAGTACGATGCTTGGCGTGATCCTACCGCCCTGGGTTCACTCCGGTGGTACGGACAAATTACTTGAGCGTCTCGCCTCGCCCGAACTGCGCGCCAAAATGATTGATGATATTCAGCAGGGTATTCCTGGCTGGGATAACTTTATCGATTTTGCCGGTTTGGACCAGATTTTTGTCACCAGCGTAAAAACGGCAAAAAATCAGGATGCTGTCGGTTTGAACCTCGTCCAGTTGGGCGAGCTGCGCGGAAAAGATCCGTACAACGCCACCTTCGATCTGCTCTTTGAAGAGGAAAACGCCGTGGGGATGGTCGACTTCTACGGTACCGAAGAGCACGTGATTAAGTTTCTCTGTCGACCTGAGCAAAACGTCTGTACCGACGGCTTAATGGGGGCTGGCAAACCGCACCCGCGCGTGTTTGGCGCATTCCCTCGCGTACTCGGTAAATATGTCCGTGAAGAGGGATGTCTGAGCTGGGAAGCGGCAATCCGCAAGATGACGGGAAAACCTGCTGAAGTATTGGGTTTGCAGGATCGCGGACTGCTGAAGGTGGGTTATGCAGCGGATATTGTGATGTTCGATCCGAACACAATTACGGATAAAGGTACTTTTGTGGAACCCAATCAGTACCCGGAAGGGATTGAAATTGTCATGGTTAATGGGCGCATTGCCTTAATCAATGGCACGGAAAGTTATGCCTGTAGCGGTACGGTTATTAGAAAACAATATTAATAAATAACGCTAAACACGCATGGATCTATCGCGACTATTTATGGCCGCGGTAGATCACTACACCCTAAGGACATCACAATGAACCTACAAACGTCTTTACCTTCAGGTAAACCCAAGACCTGGAAAGCAAGATATACCGTCCTGACCCTGATCTGGCTGGCGTGGCTGCTCTCTTTTCTCGACAGAATGGTGATGAGCGTTTCGCTCCCTTATATTGGCAAAGATTTAAATCTTGATACGACTCAACAAGGTTTAATTATTAGCGCCTTTTTTATTGGTTATGCTGCGTTTCAAATTCCCGGTGGATTACTGGCGGATAAATTTGGCTCGCGCAAAATCATGGCCATTGGTATTGCATGGTGGTCTGTGTTCACCAGCTTAACCGGCGCTGTGCTGACGCTGCCGCTGATGTTAGCAGTACGATTCTTCTTTGGTATCGGTGAGGGATGTTTCCCGTCGGCCTCATGGAAGATGATATCAACCTATTTCCCGTCGAAAGAGCGTGGTCGCGCCACGGCGATTCAGTCAACGGTTAACACCTTAGGCCCAGCGCTGGCGGTAGTTGTGGCGGCAAGCATCATCGGGGCATTTGGCTGGCACATGGTTTTTATCGTGCTGGGTATTCCCGGTCTGTTTATCGCGGCAGGTATCTACTTATTTACACGTGACAACCCGAAAGATCACCCTGCCATTACGCAGCAAGACCTGGCTGAGCTGGCTGCTGACGATCAGGGGAGCCTGCAAAACACCAGTGCTATCGCGTTTAAAGACGTACTCAAAATGCCGGTGCTCTGGCAAATGGCCAGCATCTGGTTTTTGTTTGATATCACCTTCTGGGGTTTTTCAACCTGGCTACCAAGCTATCTGATTACCGTACGAGAGTTTTCTCTGGCAAAGACCGGGGTCATGGCAGCCATTCCCTTCCTGTTCGGGGCAGGCGGAACATTATTAGGCGGTTATTGCTCAGACAAATTCAAACCCCAGCGTAAAACGCTGTATGTTGTAACCTCTGTTATTGCCGCGGGATTCCTGTATCTGACTTTCAGCGTGAGCAGTGCAGATATGGCGGTGGTTTATCAGTGTGTCTCAGCCCTGTTCATGTTCTTTGCCATGGCGACGTTCTGGGGCATTCTGATGGATACGATCCCGAGCAACATCATGGGGCGGGCATCCGGTATTGTTAACTTTGGCGGCCAGATGGCGGGGGTTGTATCAGCGCCTATCATCGGCTGGCTTATCCAAAGTAGTGGCGGAAGCTATAACAGCGCCTTTATCTTTATGATTGCTGCACTGTTGTGCTCAGCTGTCGTTACGCTGACAGTCAAAAGCTCGCACGCAGTGGGAGCGTTGCCCAGTAAAGCCTGATTAATGTCTCTCTCTTGTGGCTCTGCTGTTCCAGAGCCACATTAAGGATGACGGAAATAAGTGATTAAGAGCCTATCCCATTAGGCTCTTAGTAGAAACTCAGGAATCGGTTTGATAGAAATGCAGAGGATCTTTTAATCGTTTTCTCTAAGGAAAACAGTATAGGATTTTGTAAACTACAAAAATGAGATGTTTTGTTATCTCTTTTATCTATAACAGGAAAGGGGTAAAAAACCTTATTTTTAGGGAAGCATTCTGTATAAATGCTCATATGGTTTAATACTTCGCTGTTCAATGGTTTGGCCTTGTTACATATCTCGTTGGCGAATGCGCTGCATTTGCTGCAATTACAACGACATGCAGAATATTCAGTCGAGGTGAGGGAATCATTATTGCCAATATTAAATCCTAGCTTTCCTCGCCGGATATAAGCATCCATTATTCCACTGGCTTCATATTTTAGCAGTAATCCCTCCCGTTCACTCCGCGTTAAAGATGGCGATAATATATAACTCAGCAACAAGGTGGTTCTTTCATTTATGGATGGATATAGATTTAACTTGTTGATCTGTTTCGTCTTAATGATGAAATAGGACGCGATGACAAAGCCAAGGCATCGAGCGGTACTCATCTGCAGATCCCAGTTGTCTTTTTGTACGGTATATTCGTAAGTTACAGGCATGAGTGAATGTTCGTACGCAAGAAAGTCGGCAATAAACTCCATGGTCCTGATATACGGAAGTTGGTTGCCATTCATCTTGATGTATTGATGCTGGCAACACATCAAATGAACCAATTCATGAAAGAAAACAAAGTTCATAAAAGATCGGGCGGTGTTAAGAGATACCTCTACTGAATGTATGTCAACGCGATTGGCTATAATGCATAGTGCTGTATCGGCTAAGGCTGTGTGTTTAAATATGGAGGCAAGATCGAGACTGATGTTTAAGTTGTATGCTCCCGCAACAATAATTACCCATGAATAGAATCTGTGATTAATTGCAATATATGCAATATCTTCGTGGATAACTATCTGGATTAATGGTTCATTTTCGTTCACAAAACCCCATACGGTTTTGTTCACCGGGATGAGTGAGTCTTTACCCAGCCAGGCTTCGATCGTCAAATCCAGCTCAGTAAATGAATACCATGTAATATCGGTATCAATATTTTCAGGTGAACACCAGGATTGATAAGGCCAGACGTCAGGCATTGTGTCAGGGAATACAACATTGTTTAATGATTCTCGTATTTGATTCATTTTGCTATACGCCATCAATCAATTGCTTTGCTTACTACCAGAAGAGAAGCGTAACTTGCTGTTCTGGTAACCTATTTTTCTCCTTAGAATGTGAAAGTGATGCTTTTAACGTTGGCCGGTTTTTCTTCCCGCCAGGTTGTGCCAGTGTACGATCCCTCTGGATTTACAGTTTCTCCAAAAGTCAGGTTAGTAAAATTGTTATCACCCGAAAGTATGAAAAATTCTCTATCTTATTTTTTTAGCAGCGCATCGATGTAACCTGGAAATTTGAAAATGCGCTGTTTCTGCTTTATTTAAGCATAAAGACAAGTGTAGGATAATTTCATATAGAAATAAAATTAACAAAAAACGGTCGTAGGCAACGTATTGAAAAATAATATTTGTTTGTAATGTAAAGTTGCTGGCATAGAAATGTGCATGGGAATGTTCAACGTAAGCGGCTATTTGATAGCGGCTTTCCACCATGCCACCCTAACGGAATGATCGTCAGATGAGGGGTATTTTTTGTATTTTTACGGTTCTAATGCTTACTACCCTATTGATATTAATAGCTTTGTTAAGAATGACCCCTAATAAATGAAAGACCTGTCCTACATGTGTAGGAATTTTCCTTTACGTTGTGTTAATGATTTGAGATTTACAAAGGTTTAAAGTTTAATTTTTGTAAATCGAAATGTTATTTTTATGATTTATTCATTCGGATTATGAAAAAATAATAAAATATACGCGTGGCTATGCTAGAATTTTCCTCTTAAAGTCTTGCGTTTATAAAACATAATATTGAAGACTCATCTGCTCTATAGCCATCGCCTCTCTTTATTTATCGGGATTCTTATACGCAATGAACGCGATAATCGTTGACGATCACCCATTGGCTCGCATTGCCATCCGCAACTTACTCGATACCAATGGTATCGCTGTGACCACCGAACTCGACAGTGGAGATCAAGTGGTTCAAACCGTTGAAAAAACCAAACCGGAGCTGTTGATTATCGATGTGGATATTCCGGGTATCAGTGGCATCGAAGTGCTGGAGCAGCTGAGAAAGCGGCACTATGCTGGTGTAATCATTATCATTTCAGCCAAAAATGAATTTTTTTACGGCAAACGTAGCGCCGAATACGGTGCTAACGGATTTGTGAGTAAAAAAGAAGGTATGAATAATATTCTTGCCGCAATCGAAGCAGCAAAAAATGGCTATAGCTATTTTCCCTTTTCCCTTGAGCATTTTACTGGTTCATCCGTCAGCGAGCAGGATAAGCTTGATACGTTGTCGAACCAGGAAATGAGAGTATTGCGTTATATCCTTAATGGCATGGATTACAGCACAATTGCCAGCAGAATGAATATCAGTAATAAAACGGTAAGTACCTATAAAAGCCGGTTGATGGAAAAATTAGATTGTTCATCATTAATGGAAATTTATGATTATGCGCAGAGAAATAAAATAGGATAGAGTAATGCTGGAACGCTTTTTTATTTTTTTGATGGTCATCTTTACCATCGGGTTGTCTACGGGTGTAAGCTCAGCTCGGCAAGTTGAGCTAAAAAGTAACTATAATACCTCAGTGCAAAATATCGGCTTGAACAGGGAAGAAACAAACTGGTTAGCGCATAAAAAAACCTTGGTTGTTGGCACCTGGTTACCGGAAGTCTCCCCCATTGTTTATCAAAATAGCGGTGAATATTATCGAGGCGTCAACGCGGATTACCTTGCGTTAATGCAAAAGAACCTCAATCTAAAAATCATTATAAAGCAGTATGATAATGAGCAAGAGGCGCTGGCCGCGCTCGCCAATAACGATGTTGATACGCTGATAACCCAACTGTCCCGACGCCAGGATGTTGGCGGAAATCTGTTGCGCACTTCGGCATTGCTGACCACGTGGCCGACGCTTGTAACATCGCTAAAAAACACTCTGCTGCCGCTGACCTCGAACCATCAGGTTAGCGTCGCGTGTGTACGGGATTGCCCTTTTCTCGATGTTATCCAGGGGGCTTTTCCTGAGGCTAAAGTCTCATTTTATGACGACGAGTATCAGGCTATGGCGTCGGTAGTGAATGGCGATAACCAATATTATATTGGTAACAATATCACCAGCAGTCATTGTATCTCTCGATACTTCTCACAATCACTGGTTATTACGCACTACTTTGATAAGCAAGAACAATATAATTATTTTGTCGTTAACGAAGATCAGCCTGTATTAAGAAATATTCTTGATGGTTTCATTACGTCAATCAGTAATGAAATTCATATGCAAGTCATGCAGAACTGGCTGAACCGCGGCAACCTTGCCTATCTGAATGCGCCTATTCCTTTCACCGATCAGGAAAAAGCGTGGTTGAAGAAAAAGCATGTTATCCGCATTTTAATCAACCCAGATTACTCGCCCTATACGCTGGTCGATCGCAGTGGTGAGTTACGCGGTATTATTGGTGATTTGCTGAATATTATTCATCTGCAAACGGGGCTCGATTTTGAACCCATTTTAGCTAGCTCTAAAAGTGAGCAGACAAAGCAAATAAGCGGCGAACAGTGGGATATGTATCCCACTATCACGCTAACTCATCAAAACCCGCCCAATTCGGCCTTTAGCGATCCGCTGATGAATGTGGCATTTGTGATGATCACTTCCCGTGAGGAAACCGCCGAATCGCTACTGGAGAAGCCGATACGCATTGCTTTGCCTGCCGGGCATGTGCTGGAAAGTGAGCTTAAGCAACGCTATCCGCAGGCCACCTGGGTGAATGCGGATACTGGCAGTGTTGCGATGGCCATGGTCAAGGAGGGCAGCGTTGATGCGGCAATCGCTACCGAATTGTCGGCAAGATTTATGGTCGATCATTACTACCAGAAAAATATGCACTTTTTTAGGCTTCCAGATATGCCTGGTGCGTCGGTAAGTTTTGCAATCTCTCCCCGCGAGCCGGTGTTGAAGTCTGTTATGGATAAAGCGCTTCAGGCCATACCGCCACGTGAAATTTTGCAGATGACGGAGAGGTGGTCGAAAATTTCCAATACGCAGGTCGATTTCTGGAGTCGATATAGCAAACAGTTCTATCAACTGGGGATATTCGCGCTGCTGCTGATAGCAATTAGCCTGATCTGGGGGATCTCACTCTCCCGTGAGGTAAATAAAAGGAAACAATCGCAGCGGCTACTGGAAGAGCAGCTTCATCTCAAAGAAGCATTATCTCAAGAACTGGAAAACGAAAAGAATAAAGCGATTGAAGCAACCAAGGCCAAAAGCCGCTTTCTGGCGAGTATGAGCCATGAGTTACGTACTCCGGTAAGTTCGATTGTTGGCTTTGTGGAATTACTGTCGAGTTCAGAACTCAGCCCGGCACAGCGAAAAGAGGCGATTGCCCTTACCGGGGCGACGGCCCAGTCATTGCTTGGGCTGATCGGTAAGATTCTGGATGTGGATAAGATTGAGTCTGGTAAATACCAGGTAGTTCCTCAATGGACGGATCTCTCGCAGCTCATTGAATTGCAATGCCACTCTTTCGATGCCTTAGCCAGACAGAAAGGCATTACGCTTGCCTGCGTTAGTCAGTTGCCGGCGAACGAGCGGGTATTTGTCGATCAGCAGGCTTTGCGGCAAATTCTCACCAACCTGGTGGGTAATGCGTTGAAGTTTACCGAGCAGGGCAGCATTCATGTGACGGCCCGTTTGATGCCTGAGGGGGAGAATCACGGTACCCTGACCATCGCCATTAGCGACACCGGTTGCGGGATTAGTGAAGAGGAGCAGGCGGGGCTCTTCCAGCGTTACGCTCAGGGACGCTGCGGGCGTCAACAAACCGGTTCTGGACTGGGGTTATTTATCTGCAAAGAATTGGTGACGTTGATGGGCGGGACGCTGGAGTTGATGAGCGTCCCGTTGCAAGGAACTACGTTTACCATAACGCTGCCGGTTGAAACAGCTCGACAGTCGATTGTATCGGATGGCGATGCGCCCGGTACTCTGTTACCGCTTCCGTGTCTGTCTATTTTGATAGCTGACGATAATCCAACCAATCGCCTGCTGCTCAAGCGACAGTTGAATGCCATTGGCTACAGCGTGGATGAAGCGTGTGATGGGGAGGAAGCAGAAGCCAAACTAGCGAAGAAATCGTACGATCTGCTGATAACCGATGTAAATATGCCGAAAAAAGACGGGTTTGATCTCGCGGCTTCGCTACGTCGTCAACAGCCGAATTTACAAATATGGGGACTGACGGCCAGCGCACTTCCACAGTCACGCGATCGATGCCTGCAAAATGGTATGAACTTGTGCCTGTTCAAGCCTGTGTCGATTCAGACACTGACCCATGAATTGAGTAAAATCGAAACCGGTTATTCGTCTCCTTGTACAATCCGGCATTTGAAATTCAATGTGTTGACGGAAAATACCGGCGGCGATCGCGCACTGATGAACGAGATTCTCGAGACATTTCGCGAGGCAACGCTGAATGATATACAAGCGGCTGAGAAAGCCGTTCTGCAAGATGAACCTCAGCTGTTTTTGCGAGCTCTTCACCGGTTGCATGGCTCGGCGCAAATTCTGGGTATCACTGCGCTACAGAACCTGTGCGAACCTTTCGAATCCAGACGACATGACGATCTTCCTCTGGCAGTACGCGAGGAGGCATTGCAGAAGATTATTGCTGTTATGCGGGAAATTGAGATTGAGATAGACAGTCTGATTAGCCATTAATCCCCCTGATCGGGTAGCCGTAGCTGCCCGATCAGGAGAGAAAGTCCTGGTTCAACACTCCGTAGTGCTGAGTACTACTGGCCTGCGCCGATCATCTCGCTATCGACCACAATGCCATCTTCAGCGCCTTTTAACACAAGGTTTGCTTCATAGTATTTACCGGAAGTCAGCAGTTTTTGCGCGCTGGCAACGGCTTTACGAGTCTGATTCAGAGGCATCAGGTATTGGGTCTGAAGCACGCTGATACCAGCCAGTTGCAGAGTATCCACTGCACCTTTCCAGTCGCCTTTGGCCATTTTGCCATTCGCTGTTTTGATAGCGGATTCTTTGGCCGGAGTCGCAATATAGTCTTCTGACAGCGCGACCGTAGCGTTAATAACCACGTACTGATCGTCAATCATCTTGGCTTTAGGCGCAGCTTTTACAAATTTCGCCCAATCTTTGCTGTCGCCTGCCAGCAGGGAAGCCGCGTCATCGGTTAATTTTTTAGCGCTGTCAGGCTGTCCATGAAACAGGGCCAGACGAGCAAGCTGAATATCACGCATCGCATTTGCGCCTTGCACTGCGACCTGCATAACATCGGCAGCTTCTTTTTGTACATTTGCGGTAGCAGCTTGCGCCGGAGTGGTTGTGGTAGCAGTAGCAGCCATCACTGGTGCTGAACCCATCATGGTTGCAAGCACACCCGCAAGAATAATCTTTTTCATTACTTTCTCCTGAATA
Source organism: Citrobacter sp. Cpo040 (assembly GCF_030332915.1). NCBI lineage: Bacteria > Pseudomonadati > Pseudomonadota > Gammaproteobacteria > Enterobacterales > Enterobacteriaceae > Citrobacter > Citrobacter sp. Cpo040. The sequence continues at coordinate 78,271 of NZ_JAOWGX010000037.1, read as the reverse complement.
AATTTGGTATATGTCACCAAACGCAATAAGCATATTAAATAATGTTAAAGAGAGGAATCAGAGCCAAGATAGAATAATGACCGTTTAATCCTACAAGTGTCAGATGTCTGACATGTGTAGGAATATACGCATAGCGACATTCTCTTGTTCTTATATACGCTTCCTTAGTGGAAGTCTTATCATTCCACTGTAAGTAACATATGTTGAGTGAGTAATAATTCTTGTGTCAACAGGTTACATTGCGTTTATATATAACGGAGGATGTATGTTTGTTTTTAATCAGCGTAGCCTGAGAGCGTTTAATGAAAAAACACTCGTTCATTATAAAAAGCACGCGACGATTATGGCGGTGTTGATGTTGATTTGTGGCATCTGCTGCTTGATTTATCCGATTGCTGCAGGTGTTTATTTAAGCTATGCAACCGGTTTTATGTTCCTGGTATGTGGTTTCTATTCTATTTATAGCCTGTTTAGTTCAGGTAAAAAGCAATTGAAAGCCAAATTTACCTATGCCTTTTTTGCTATCGCGTGGTTACTGCTGGGGTACTGTTTCCTCGTGAATCCTGTGATAGGCATGAATTCACTGGCAATGGTATTTTGCTGCCTGTTTATTCTGGGGGGGATTTTTCGTATCGCCTCTGGGGTCAAACTGTTCCGTAGTCCGGGTTATGGATGGAACATTTTCATTGGTATTTTTGACCTGCTTATTGCCGGCGTATGGCTGAATATGGATCCCGACAGATCGTATGTATTTACCTCAATCTTTATTGGTGTCGAGATGATCTTTAGTTCTTTAGCTTTTATCAGCCTGCGTAGAAATGCGACGCTGGTTAAAACTGATAAGCTCGCCGATAAAAATTAATGCTAACTCTGGAGCGCATAGTGAATATTAAAATGATGGTTTCTGCGGCTATTCTTGTGACCTCTGTTATGGCACCAATGACCAGTGCTTTGGCTACTCAGGCAACGGAAGCTGCGCCACAAGATATGACCTGTAAAGAATTTGTTGATATGAGTCAGCAATACAAGACGGCAATTGCCTTTGTGATTGTTAATAAAAATTCTGACTTTAAAGGCGATGATTATGTTCCCCTGCATGAGGTGGAAACGGAAGCTGTACCGAAAATGGTTAAAATGTGCCATCAGCATCCGAATACTAAACTGGGTGAACTGGCTGTAAATCTGAAAGGTTCCGGTCTGCACTATTGATTAACCGTTTTGATAGCCTGGCTTTAGTTAGAATTGACAACCTCTGTTCCTACCATCAGTTGTTCCCTACAAAAAATCCGCGTAATGCTTACCCTGCTATCCACGAGAAACTCGCTGGATAGCCGTGCCCGCTAATAACCGTAGACCTGACAAACGAAGCCCCATCCCTGGGAATTTAATAATCTAAACCCAGGGATAGGGCAGGGGATCAGCGTCGAGCTTTAAATCGCGCTAACGTATTTTCAACGAGGACAAAGAACACAGGAACAAAATAGATTGCCAGTACCGTCGCGGCCAGCATCCCACCGATAACCCCCGTACCGACGGCATTTTGCGCACCAGAGCCTGCGCCGTCGCTTATTGCCAGCGGAATAACCCCCAGGATGAAGGCCAGTGAGGTCATCAGAATAGGACGCAAGCGCATTTGCGCGGCTTCCACCGCAGCTTCAAGCGGCGTTTTCCCTTCTTTCTGCATAATCTCGACGGCAAACTCGACGATCAGAATGGCGTTTTTAGCCGACAGCCCCATGGTGGTGAGCAGGCCGACCTGGAAATAAACATCATTGCTCAGGCCACGCAGATCGGTAGCCAGCAAAGCGCCGACCACCCCGATTGGCACAACCAGCATCACCGAGAACGGGATCGACCAGCTTTCATACAGTGCCGCCAGCGCCAGAAACACGACGATCAGCGAAATGCCGTACAGCATTGGTGCCTGGTTTGTGGATAGCGCCTCCTGATAAGACAGACCGGTCCAGGCATAGCCGACGCCTGCGGGCAGTTTATTAATCAGCGATGCCATAAATTTCATCGCATCACCGCTGCTTTTCCCTTCAACCGGCTGGCCCAGAATTTCCATTGCTGGTTGACCGTTGTAGCGTTCAAGGCGAGGAGAACCGTAGGTCCACTCGGTGGATGAGTAGGCGGAGAGCGGCGTCATGGAACCGGAGGCGTTACGTACGTACCAGTGGTTGATATTGTCCGGCAACATACGGAACGGTGTATCGGCCTGGACATACACTTTTTTTACGCGCCCTTGGTTCAGGAAATCATTGACATAGCGACTACCAAACGCGGTGGAGATGGTCTGATTAATATCCGATAACGCAACGCCCATAGCTTCAGCCTTTTTGGCGTTGACGTGAATGCGGAACATCGGCGTATCTTCCAGCCCATTTGGGCGCACTCCGTTAACTTCATCGGGTGACTGGCTGGCCAAAGCCAGGAGCTGGTTGCGGGCCTGCATCATTTTTTCATGCCCAAGATTACCGTTATCCAGCAGCTCCATATCAAAACCTGAAGCGGTACCCAATTCCGCGACTGCGGGTAAATTGAACGGATAAACGACGGCATTATTAATGGTGCTTAAAGCCATCATTGCCCGGCGAATGATGGCGGTAACCGAGTTTTCTTCGCCAACACGTTCTGACCACGGTTTCAGGCTGATAAACGCCAGACCGTTATTTTGCCCCTGTCCGCTGAAGCCAAATCCGCCAACGGTAAAAACAGACGCGACATTTTTCTGTTCTTTTGTCAGATAGTAATCCGTTATTTCCCCAAGCACTTTGCTGGTGTTTACCATCGTTGAACCGGAAGGTAATTGCGCCGTGGTCATGAATACGCCCTGATCTTCTTCAGGCAAAAAGGAGGTAGGAGTACGGAGAAACAGCACCATCATGCCAGCGCCAATGACTAAATAGACGACCATATAACGGCCGGTGCAACGTAACAGCCTACGGGTGCTGTCCGTGTAGTGATGGGTGCATTTCTCCATGAAGTGATTGAAACGAGTAAACAGAAAATGTGTGTTTGCCTTTTCTCCTTCGTGGGATTTCAACAACATAGCGCAAAGTGCAGGCGTCAGGCTCATTGCCACAAATACCGACAGCAGCATGGAGGAGATCAAGGTGATGGAAAACTGACGGAAAATTTCACCCGTTGCCCCGCTCATAAACGCCATCGGCATAAATACGGCGGATAACACGACGGCAATACCAACCAGCGCCCTCTGGAGCTGGCCCATTGCTTTATGCGTTGCCGCTTTTGGAGACAAGTGCTCTTCAGCAATAATACGTTCTACGTTCTCAACCACCACGATGGCATCATCGACTAACAGCCCTATCGCCAGCACCATGCCAAACATCGTGAGCGTGTTAATCGAAAAACCGGCAACGTCGAGTATTGCAAAGGTTCCGAGGATAACCACCGGAACGGCGATAGTGGGGATAAGCGTCGCACGGAAACTCTGCAAAAACAGATACATGACGAGGAATACCAGAATGATTGCCTCGATCAAAGTATGAAAAACACCCTGAATCGAAATCTCGATAAACGGCGTGGTGTCATAGGGATAAACGGTTTTCATACTGGCCGGAAACCAGGCCGATAATCTGTTCAGCTCTTGCTTGACCGCCTGGGACGTTGCCAGGGCATTGGCGCCAGCGGCAAGTTTAATCGCAATCCCGGCGGCGGGTTTGCCGTTGTAACGTGCAACCGTTGCATAATTTTCCGCACCCAGCTCAATGCGCGCGACATCGCGCAGCAGAACCTGAGAACCATCTTGCTGAACTTTAAGGAAGATCTTGCCAAATTCATCGGTTGTTTGCAGACGCGTCTGGACGATTATCGACGCATTTAACTGCTGATCGGCTGACTGAGGCATGCCCCCCAACTGCCCGCCAGATATCTGATTATTCTGCACTTTGAGTTGGGTAATGACGTCCTCGGGAGTGAGGTTATACTTGTCGAGCTTTTGTGGATCCAACCAGATGCGCATGGCGTATTGCGAACCGAATAACTGTACGCTCCCCACCCCGGCAGTGCGGCTTAGCGGATCTTTAATGTTCGAGGCCACATAGTCGGCAATATCATATTGGCTCAGGCTGTTATTATCAGAGATAAAACCGGCGACCATTAAGATATTGCTGCTGGATTTATCAACGCTGATCCCTTGCTGTTGTACTTCCTGTGGCAAGGAAGGCATCGCCAGCTGCAGTTTATTCTGTACCTGAACCTGCGCAATATCGGGTGACGTACCCGTTTTGAAGGTCAGGATAATCGAGGCATTACCTGCCGCATCGCTGGTGGATGACATATACATCAGGCCATCAAGACCATTCATATTCTGTTCAATCACCTGGGTGACGGAGTCTTCAACGGTCTTTGCATCAGCCCCTGGGTAGGCAGCGCTGATGGTAATGGTTGGGGGCGCAATTTGTGGATATTGGGCGACAGGCAGGTTCATTATCGCGATACCGCCCGTAAACATCATGATAATAGCGAGCACCCAGGCGAAAACCGGGCGCTCAATAAAAAAGTTGGCCATGAAGAAAGTGTCCTTAATGCCTGAAATATTACTGTTCAGCTACCGTGTCAGGTGTGTTCAGTTTTGAAGGGAGGACCCGGGCTTTGATTCCCGGACGAATTCTTTGTAATCCGGACACAATGACCCGATCGCCAGGACGTAATCCCGCGGTCACTAACCATTGATTACCAACGGCCTTCACTGCGTCTATTTCACGCAGTTGCACTACGTTCTCCTGGTCAAGGATCAGCGCGGTGGCTTTTCCTTGCTCGTTATGCGTAATTCCTTGCTGGGGGACCATCAACACGTTTTGTTGACTGCCTTCGTCCAGCAACGCCGTGACATACATACCGGGTAAAATTTCACCTTCAGGATTGGGAAATACGGCGCGCAGGGTTACCGAACCGGTGGTCTCATCAACAGCGGGATCGGAAAACTCAAGCGTACCGGTATGGCGATAGGGCTTGCCGTTTTCCAGCATCAGCTCAACCGGAATTTTGCCTTGTTGCTGGGCGATTTGGCCGTTGGCTTTCTCTTCTTTCAGGCGTAAGAAGTCCTGTACTGACTGGGTTAAATCAACATAAATCGGATCTAATCTCTGAACGGTGACCAGCGCGTTTTCCTGATTGGCAGTAACCAGGGCACCCACGGTCACGGAAGATTTGCCGCTAATGCCATCAATGGGCGAGGTAACATTGGCGTATCGAAGATTGATGGTGGCTTGTTCAAGATCCGCTTTAGCGACGGCAACATTGGCTTGCGCTTCATTAAGCTGTGAACGCGTCGTGTCATAGTCCTGGCGGCTGACGTAATTAGATTTTATTAATGCTGACTGCCGATTGAGTGTCAGACGAACATTATTGGCGGTAGCCTGTGCCTTTGCCAACGCGCCTTTAGCTGAGTCCAGTCGTGCCTGCAGCGGGGCAGGATCAATTTGATACAGTGATTCTCCTTTGCTGACTTTATCGCCTTCAACAAAGTTGCGTTTTATGATGATCCCACCAACCTGAGGGCGGATTTCGGCGATCTCGAACGCAAGCGCGCGACCCGGAAGTTCACTTTTAATATTTACTGAGGAGGGCGCTAAGGTAACAACGCCGACCTCGGGCTCCATGGCTGTTTTTACTGCAGGTTTATTATCGCAGGCGGTGATGATGATGCTGCTAAAGAATAATGGTATCAACAGTAAGTATTTTCTGTTCATAGTAATCCCTGAATAATGTGTAAACACAAATGTTCTTTTATTGCATGCAGGGTGGGGGAGTTGTCGGTAAATAACAAAAGATGGTCAGGCATGAGAAGGGTAAAGCCCATTTCTTCGCTAAAGAATTAGCGGTTAAAAATTATATGTAACAGGAAGAATGCATGTTAAGCGTAGGATCCCATGAAGCAGGATGGCGCAATAAGATAAACGCGGGGTGATGAGAAGGGTTGTTTGCCAACACCTGACTCCGGAATATAGTCACGCCATCTTACCTCTGGGATTATTTCACTAGCTCCGGAGTTACCTGAGTGACTGTACTGGCGTAGTAAGGCGCTCCCCACATCGGCTCAGGCCAGAATGCGCCGTAACCATAATCCCACATGTTATAGGTGGTGTTGACAGACTCAGTTAAATGCCAAACCTGGATTCCTTGTAAATCAACTTTAACAAAATTGTACGGGACTTTGTTGATGAATCCTGACTCATCTCCTTGAATTGTTCCCAAAATAGTCACGAAATGGTTTCTGTAGTTTACCGGATCGAGGAAACCTTTCTGCTGGGCAAGAATACGTCCCTGATAGCTCGCTTCTATTTGTGGCTTAGCAGAGTCATTCAGTGGCAAAACGGCGATTTCCAGCAACGTATCTTTTTTGGTGTTAATCACATTGATGACTTTACCGCCAAAGCGGGCCTGCTGTCCGGTATATAAACCGGGCTGGTTATGCACGGAGATAAAGTTTTTTTGGATATCGGGTTGATTATTACCTTTGATATTCTCAGGAATGGAAGCACATGATGCCAGGGTGAAAGCAAGGGCAATAATCATCAACCCTTTTGTATTTTTCATTTTACTTTCCTGCTTAAAAAAGACAGGTCTATAGTAAACCTTTGCGTATTATTGTCAGCATGCGCATTGTTGATTATCTAATATTAATATAATTGTAGCTTATGGTAATAACGGATTGTATTTTATCTGGTCGCTGAATAAGGGCGATATTTTCAACGACCATAAAAGTAACGGCAGACATCACGGTTTCACGTCACGCTGGCGGGAATGTAATAAAGCGGATCGTCAATTTTTGCGGTGCTCATCACCCGACAGAATGACCGCGTTCATTACTCCCGTCACCCAGACGGTAAGCCAGCGCCACCACTAGCGACTGCACCAGGCACAGCGTCGCAGACTGGGATCGAAACGCGTCAACCTGCGCCTCTTTCACCACAAAGCAGAGATCGCTGAACGTGGCCAGCGGGCTTATCTGACTGTCGGTAATCACTATCTGGCGCGCGCCGGCATTGGCCGCAGTTTCGCTGACCATCACGGTTTCTTCCGCATAAGGCGAGAAGCTAATCGACACCACAATATCGTGCGCTTTGATGCGGTTAATCTGCTCGCGCAGCATTCCGCCCATTCCGTCGAGCAGAATAGGGCGACACTCAAGATGGCTCAGGGCGTAGGTGAGATAGGCCGCTACGCTAAACGAACGACGCAGACCAGCGATGTAAATGGTGTCGGCTTCTGCCAGCAATTGTACGGCGCGTTCCAACATTTCAGGTTCGGCACGGGCTGCCAGCTGCTGGAGCGCCTGGGTATTCGAACGGGCGAACTCCTGCAGGATATCGAGCGGGGTTTCCGGTACGGCTTCGCTTTCCATCTCACGGAACATGCGCGCGCGGTCGCTGTAGCTGGCGGTTTCCTCTACCAGGTTCATACGAAACAGCTGTTTCATTTCGTTGAAGCCGGTGAAGTCAAAGGCGTTGGCGAAGCGGATCAGCGTAGAGGGCGGCACTCCGGCACGTTCAGCAATGACGGCAACCGTATCAAAGGCCACGCTATTGGTATTATCCAGCACATAGCGGGACACCTGCTGCAGCCTCTTACTCAGGCTATCGTAGCGATCGCGGATTTGCTGCTGCAGCTCGTTCAGGCTGGTTGCTGTTGTCATTTTACCTCCTGGTACATAGTTTTATGATTCTAAACGCAAAACCGCGTCTTTGAAATGTCACTCATTCATCTGGCTGTAAAAACGAAACAAAAGCTTCAGGCTTGTCGTCCGCTGAAACGTTATGCCAGTGCACGCTAATCATGCGATTCCGCTTGTTAACATAAAAACCCATCCTTGATCACATTAATCATTATTTATTTTATTTCAACTTAAAATGGAATGTTTGTTTCATATATAGTACACAGATAACAGTGTTCAGGTAACAGTCACGTATCAACAGCGAGAGGTTAAGGATGGAGACAGTAGCGAATTTTATCCACGGCGAATGTGTCACCGGTTCAGGCCAGCGCGTTCAGGCAATCTTCAACCCGGCCACCGGCGAGAAGATCCGCCAGGTGGTGATGAGTACGACACAGGAAACCGAGCAAGCCATTGCGGCAGCGCACGACGCATTCCCCGGGTGGGCGCGCCATTCTCCGTTAAAACGTGCGCGAGTGATGTTCCGCTTTAAGGCGCTGTTGGAAGAAAACATGGAGAGGCTGGCTCGCATCATCAGCGAAGAGCATGGCAAGGTATTCTCTGACGCAGTTGGTGAACTGACCCGCGGCCTGGAAGTGGTGGAGTTTGCCTGTGGCATCCCACATCTGCAAAAGGGCGAACACTCAGCCAACGTAGGTACCGGCGTCGATAGCCATTCGCTGATGCAACCGCTCGGGGTTTGCGTCGGGATCACGCCGTTTAACTTTCCGGCAATGGTACCGATGTGGATGTTCCCCATCGCGCTGGCAACCGGGAATACCTTCGTGCTGAAACCCTCAGAAAAAGACCCTTCTCTCGCTCTGGCACTGGCGAAACTGCTGCAAGAAGCCGGATTGCCGGACGGCGTGTTCAACGTCGTGCAGGGGGACAAAGAGTCCGTTGACGTGCTGTTAACTGACCCGCGCGTGCAGGCCGTGAGCTTTGTCGGCTCTACGCCGATTGCGGAATACATTTATCAGACGGCATCGGCCCACGGTAAGCGTTGTCAGGCGTTAGGTGGCGCTAAAAATCACTGCATTTTAATGCCGGATGCCGACATGGATATGGCAACCAACGCCATTATGGGGGCCGCTTACGGCGCGGCGGGTGAACGCTGCATGGCGCTTTCGGTCGTGCTGGCGGTAGGAGACAAAACGGCAGACGAGCTGTGCTCGCGACTGGAAAAACAGATTGCGGTGTTGCGTGTCGGGCCGGGGCTTGATCAGACACCTGAAAATGAAATGGGGCCGCTTATCTCCTCGGTACACCGTAATAAAGTGCTCGGTTATATCGACAGTGGGGAATCGCAGGGGGCCAGCCTGCGCGTGGACGGTCGACGTTTTAGCGTTAAAGGCCATGAGCAGGGTTATTTTGTCGGGCCGACCCTGTTTGATAACGTCACGCCGGAGATGACCATCTATAAAGAAGAGATTTTTGGACCGGTGCTTTCTGTGGTGCGCGTAGCAGATTACAGCAGCGCGGTGGAACTGATTAACCGTCATGAATATGGTAATGGCACGGCAATTTTCACACGTGACGGCGGCTGTGCGCGTCGCTTCTGTGAAGAAGTGCAGGCGGGCATGGTGGGCGTAAACGTGCCTATTCCGGTGCCGATGGCGTTCCACAGTTTTGGCGGCTGGAAGCGGTCCATTTTTGGTGCGCTGAACGTTCATGGTAACGATGGCGTGCGCTTCTACACCCGGATGAAAACCGTCACCGCACGCTGGCCGGAGATGCTGCAGGACACAGGGGCCGCGTTCTCCATGCCAACGCTGGGCTGACAGGAGGGTTTATGCAAACCGAACGTATGACCATGGCTCAGGCGCTGGTCAAATTCCTTAATCAACAATATATCTGTGTCGATGGCGTGGAAACGCCCTTTGTCGAGGGCGTCGCCACCATCTTTGGTCATGGTAACGTGCTTGGCATTGGCCAGGCGCTGGAGCAGGCACCCGGTCATTTGCAGGTGATGCAGGGATGTAATGAGCAGGGAATTGCGCACATGGCGACCGGATTCGCCAAACAGCATCGGCGCCAGCGTATTTTTGCCGTGACGTCATCGGTTGGGCCGGGAGCGGCAAACATGGTCACCGCAGCGGCAACCGCGACGGCGAACCGTATTCCGCTGCTGCTGTTGCCTGGCGATGTCTACGCCAGTCGTCAGCCGGACCCGGTATTGCAGCAAATTGAGCAATACCATGACCTTGGCATCAGTACCAACGACTGCTTCCGCCCGGTCTCGCGTTACTGGGACCGGATTAACCGACCGGAGCAGTTAATGAGCGCGATGCTAAACGCGATGCGAACGCTTACTGACCCCGCAGATACTGGTGCCGTAACTATTTGCCTGCCACAGGATGTGCAGGGGGAAGCCTGGGACTATCCGCAGAGCTTCTTTGCGCGCCGCGTTCATTTGATCGAACGTCGACCACCCGACCCGCAGCGTCTGGCGATGGCGCGGGCGCTGATTGCCCGCAAACGCCGTCCGCTGGTGGTATGCGGCGGCGGGGTACGATATTCCGGCGCGCATGAGGCGTTTCGTACGTTTGTTGAAACGCTGCAACTGCCATTTGCCGAAACTCAGGCCGGAAAGGGAGCGCTGGTTAGTGACCACCCACTTAACCTCGGAGGCATTGGGGTGACTGGCGGGATGGCAGCGAATCAGCTCGCACCGCAAGCCGATCTGGTGATCGGCATTGGTACGCGCCTCACCGACTTTACCACCGGTTCGAAAGCGCTGTTTTCTCATCCGGAGGTTGAGTTCCTGCTGCTGAACGTGGCGGAGTTTGACGCACTGAAGCTTGATGCCACTGCGCTTATCGCCGACGCCCGTACCGGGCTTACGGCATTAACTGAAACACTGAAAGACTACCGCAGCGATTGGGGGAAGGAGGTCGCGCAGGCGCAAGAGGCCTGGCGCGATGAGTGCCAACGTTTATGGGAGCGCGACTGGCGTCCCGATGACGAACCCGAAGTGGCTGGGCATCTTGACGCTCAACTGGCGGAATATGGCGACACGCTAAACACCCGGTTGACCCAGACGAAGGTGCTGGGGCTTATCAATCAGCACATTGAAGATAACGCTATCGTCGTAGGGGCCGCCGGATCGCTACCTGGCGATTTACAGCGTATCTGGCAGGTCAAAACCCCGGACAGCTATCACCTGGAATACGGTTACTCCTGTATGGGCTATGAGATTGCGGCTGCTATTGGAGCCAGGCTGGCGAAGCCGCAGCAGCCGGTATATGCCATGGTGGGGGATGGCTCGTACATGATGCTGCATTCCGAACTACAAACCGCCGTCCAGGAGGGGATAAAAGTCACTATCCTGCTGTTTGATAACGCCAGCTTCGGGTGTATTAACAACCTTCAGATGGGGCATGGGATGGGGAGCTTCGGTACGGAAAACCGTCACCGTAATCCGCAAACCGGACGGTTGGATGGGCCGTTGGTGAAGGTCGATTTTGCTAAAAACGCGGAAAGCTACGGCTGTCGGGCATGGCGTGTACATGACGAGCAAAGCCTGCTGGCGGCGCTGGAAGCCTCGCGTGCGCATTCGGGGCCTGTGCTGCTGGATATCAAAGTCCTGCCGAAAACCATGACCCACGACTATGCCTCCTGGTGGCGCACTGGCGATGCGCAGGTGGCAGAATCTCCGTCGGTGCGAAAAGCGGCTGAGCAGACGTTTGAGCAGGTGAAAAACGCACGTCAGTACTAAAAGCGATTAATGCCGGATGGCGCTGCGCTTATCCGGCCTACAGCGGATTCCACCCCTCTGGCCTGATAAGGCGCTAGCGCCGTCATCCGGCAACCTGCGACAACGAAATTTTCATTTCATTTTTCCTTTCTCTTCATCCATCGCCTCCTTCCTGAACGGAAGGGGGCCAATTCCTGCATCTTTCCTGTTGTTATGTTGTGATATTGATAACAAATTTTATCTCACTCATCTCAAAAGTGTTAACTTGCACCCAAAAATATAATTTTCACTATTTATAAAAATGAAATAAATGTTTTATTTAAAGGGTCGTTAGTTCATCGCATTCACCAACACCGGGAGCCGTTATGTTTAACATTGCTTTACTGGGCGCTGGCCGAATTGGCCAGGTACATGCAGCTAACATTGCCAGTCACAGTGCCACTACCCTCTGGTCCGTCGTCGACCCGAATCAGGAATTTGCCACCCGTCTTGCCACACAGTACCAGACTCGTTTGCAAAGCCTGGATGAGGCGATGACGGACCCTAACGTTCACGCCGTGCTGATTGCCTCCGCGACCGATACCCACGCGGATCTGATTGAAATGGCCGCCCGCCACGGCAAAGCCATCTTCTGTGAAAAGCCGGTCCACCTGGATCTGGCCCGTGTACGCGACTGCCTGAAAGTGGTCAAAGAGTACGACGTACCGTTGTTTATCGGTTTCAACCGCCGCTTCGATCCACAGTTTCGCCGTGTGAAAACTGACGCACTGGCCGGGCGTATCGGAAAGCCGGAATCGCTGCTGATCATCTCCCGCGACCCGTCTCCGCCTCCTGCGGAATACGTGCGTGTGTCCGGCGGTATGTTCCGCGATATGACCATCCACGATTTTGATATGGCGCGCTTTATCATGGGCGAAGAGCCGGTTTCGGTGTATGCCCAGGGCAGCAATCTGGTGGATCCGGCGATTGGCGAAGCGGGCGATATCGATACCGCGTTCATCGTACTGAAATATTCATCCGGTGCGATGGCGACCATCGTCAACAGCCGCCGTTCTTCTTACGGATACGATCAGCGCCTTGAGCTGCACGGCTCTGAAGGGCTGCTGTGCGCGGGCAACATTCTCGAAAATCAGGTGCAGCACTACGCGAAGACCGGCTGCACCAGCGCGTTACCTGAACATTTCTTCCTGCAGCGTTATAAATCGGCCTATGCCGCGGAATGGGAACACTTTGTTGCGGTACTGCGCGGCGAAGCGGTCCCTGATTGCAGCGGGGACGATGGCGAGCGTGCGCTGTATCTGGCGGATAAAGCGCTGGAGTCACTGCATAGCCAGCGTGAAGTTCTCCTCTGATTGTCACCACAACCTACCCTACACAGAGAGACATAATAATGAAAAAACTGATCTTAGCTGTCCTCATCGCCATGACATCCGGGGCAGCCATTGCTGAAAACGAGCAAATTGTTTTCAGTACGCCAAACCTGGCGATGCCATTTGAAGTTCACATGCAGCGCACGGCGGTGAAAGCCGCAAAAGAGATGGGCGTGAATTTACAGGTCCTGGACGGGCAGGGTAGCTCGCCAAAACAGGTCGCTGACCTGGAAAACGCCATAACTCGTGGTGCACAGGGCTTTATTGTTTCACCAAACGATGTCAACGCGGTGTCCAGCGCGGTAGATGAAATTCAGGATGCGAAACTGCCCGTTGTTACCCTCGACCGCTCCGTTGACAGCCAGAAAAAAGTGCCGCACTTCGGCGCGAACAACTACAAAGGCGGCCAGGCGATTGGCGACTTTGTCAAAACCAAATTCCCTGACGGGGCAGACATTATTCTGCTGACCGGCCAGCCAGGCTCCTCCTCCAACATTGAACGTACTAAAGGCATTCGCGACAGCCTGAAGGCGGGTGGTGAAAAGTACAAGATCGTTGCTGATCAGACCGGTAACTGGATGCGTTCTGAAGGGATGCGCATTGTCGAAAGCGTTCTGCCTTCTTTGCCGAAGCGTCCGCAGGTGATCCTCTCCGCTAACGACGATATGGCGTTGGGCGCGATTGAAGCGTTACAGGGACAAGGACTGAAACCGGGTGAAGTTCTGGTCACGGGCTTCGATGCCGTGCCGGAAGCACTGGCGCGTGTGCGCGACGGCTGGCTGGCAGTGACGGCGGATCAGCGTCCTGGCTTTGCGGTGAAAACGGCCATGAGCCAGTTGGTGAATAACGTCCGTGAGAAGACGGCGATCACCGGGGCTGACTACCCGCCAACGCTTATCACCAAAGAGAACCTGCAGCAGGCCGAGCGTATTAGTGAGGCCGGTAACTGATATGTCCGCAGCCGCCGCACAAGTGGCGGCTCTCTATGAGGAGGAGCAGACCGATGTCGCAACCCTTACTAAAAGTGACCGACCTGGCGAAAAGCTTTTCCGGCGTTTGGGCGCTGAGCAGCGCACAGCTGACCGTCGGAGCAGGCGAAATTCATGCGCTGTTAGGTGAGAACGGTGCCGGAAAATCGACCCTGCTGAAAGCACTGGCGGGCGCACAGCCGCAAACACGCGGGGATATTTGGTTCAACGGCGAAACATTGCCGGTAGAAGACTCTCCGGTTGAGCGGCAGAACAAGGGCATTATCACGATTTATCAGGAATTTAATCTGCTGCCCAATATGACCGTCGCCGAGAATATGTTCCTCGGTCGCGAACCGCGCAAACGCAATCTGATTGTTGACGAAAAGGCGGTAAATCAGGAAGCGCAGGTGATTCTGGATTACCTGCAACTGAACGTTGCGCCAACCACGGCCGTGGCCCGACTGAGCGTGGCGCAGCAGCAAATGGTGGAAATTGCGCGGGCGCTGACGCTGAACGCAAAGCTGATCATTATGGATGAACCTTCCGCCGCGCTGAGCGACAGCGAAGTAGAAAGCCTACACCGTGTGGTGCGGGAACTTAAAGGGCGTGGCGTGAGCATTATCTACGTCACCCATCGCCTGCATGAAGTTTTTCAACTCTGCGACCAGTTCACTGTTTTCCAGGATGGACGATTCACCGGGAATGGCGCAGTTGCACAGACCACCGTAGAACAGCTGATCCGCCTGATGGTGGGGCGCGATGTGGCCTTTAATCGCCGTCCGGCCAGCGAAACTCACCATGAAGATAAACCTGTGCGTCTGGCGGTGAAGGGGCTTAGCCGCGAAAAACCGCCGCTGGATCCGCATGGTATCGCGCTGCACGACATTAGCTTCCACGTGCATGCTGGCGAAGTGTTAGGCATTGCCGGACTGGTGGGTGCCGGGCGCACCGAAGTGGCCCGCTGCCTGTTTGGCGCCGACAGTTTTACTTCCGGCAGCTTTGAACTTGATGGCGTGCCATATCAGCCGCGCGATCCGCTGTTTGCGCTGGATCAGGGGCTGGCGCTGGTACCGGAAGATCGTAAAAAAGAGGGCGCGGTGCTTGGGCTGTCGATCCGCGACAACCTGTCGCTCTCCAGCCTCTCGTCACTACTGCACTGGCGCTGGTTCGTGAATACCCGCAAAGAGGATGCCCTGATCGAGTCATACCGCCAGGCGCTGCAGATCAAAATGGTCAACAGCGCGCAAGAGGTGCGCAAGCTCTCCGGCGGGAACCAGCAAAAAGTGATCCTCGCGCGCTGCATGGCGCTTAATCCGCGAGTGTTGATCGTGGATGAACCAACGCGCGGCATCGATGTTGGCACCAAATCAGAAGTCCATCAGGTGCTGTTTGATATGGCGAAAAAGGGCGTGGCGGTGATCGTGATCTCCTCCGATCTGCCGGAAGTGATGGCGGTTTCCGATCGGATCATCACGCTAAGTGAAGGCCGGGTGACCGGCGAGATCCACGGCGACGACGCCAACGAAGAGCGGCTAATGACGATGATGGCCATCAACCACAACGCCCTGAATGCGGCATAACGGAGTGATTCATGACGCAGATTATTTCTAAAACGCAGGTTCCAGCCAAACGCGGCGGACGTCTTGATCCCATTGCCTTTTTTGAGCGCTTTGGGGTACTGATTTTCATGATCCTGCTGCTGATTTTCTTTCAGTTGCAGAACAGCAATTTTCTTTCTGAACGCAATATTTTCAACATTCTGACCGAAGTCTCCATCTACGGGATCATGGCCGTCGGTATGACGTTTGTCATTCTGACCGCCGGGATCGACCTCTCCGTAGGTTCTATTCTGGCAGTGTGCGCCATGACCGCCGCGTATGTGATTAAGGGCGACAACTTCACCACCGTCGACCCGAACGCTTGGGGCGGCATGAGCTGGCTGATTGGCCTTGGTATCTGTATGGCGATGGGCACCGCGATTGGTTTTCTGCATGGCCTCGGCGTGACCCGCCTGCGTCTGCCGCCGTTTATCGTCACCCTCGGCGGGATGACTATCTGGCGCGGCCTGACGCTGGTGATTAACGACGGCGCGCCAATTGCCGGTTTCGACGCGGGATACCGCTGGTGGGGACGCGGCGAACTGCTCGGTATCTCCATTCCAATCTGGATATTCGCGCTGGTGGCGGTAGGCGGTTATCTGGCGCTGCATAAAACCCGCTGGGGGCGCTTCGTGTACGCCATCGGCGGCAACCCGGAGGCGGCGCGTCTGGCAGGGGTTAACGTGAAGCGCGTGCTGGTGAGCGTCTACGTGTTAATTGGCTGTCTGGCAGGACTGGCGGGCTTCATTCTCAGCGCGCGGTTGGGCAGTGCAGAAGCGGTCGCCGGGATCTCGTTTGAGCTACGCGTCATTGCCTCGGTGGTCATTGGCGGTACCTCACTGATGGGCGGCTACGGGCGTATTGGCGGCACCATTATCGGCTCGATCATCATGGGCATCCTGATTAACGGTCTGGTGCTGATGAACGTCTCGGCTTACTACCAACAAATTATTACCGGCTTAATTATCGTTCTGGCGGTGGCGTTCGATACCTACGCCAAGAGCCGTCGCGGCGCATTGTGAGGGTCATGATGAAAGAAGTTCGTATTGGATTGATTGGCACCGGGTATATCGGCAAGGCGCATGCCATCGCCTATGCCCAGGCCCCGACGGTGTTTAACCTGCGCGGCAAGCTGGTGCGCGAAATGGTGGCGGAAATCTCTCCAGAGCTGGCCGCCGAGCGGGCGCAGGCGTTTGGCTTCAATCGCTCAACCGGAGACTGGCGTGCGCTGGTGGCTGACCCGGCCATTGATGTCGTGGATATCTGTTCTCCTAATCATCTGCACAAAGAGATGGCGCTGGAAGCGATTCGCCATGGCAAGCATGTGTACTCAGAAAAGCCGTTGGCGCTGAACGCCCACGACGCGCGTGAAATGGTTGAAGCTGCACAGCGGGCGGGAGTGAAAACGCTGGTGGGGTTCAACTATATGAAGAACCCAACGGCGCAGCTGGCGAAAGAGATCATTGAGCGCGGAGAAATTGGTGAGGTGATCCATTTCTACGGCACCCACAACGAAGACTACATGGCCGATCCGCTTGCACCGATCCACTGGCATTGTTTTAAAGAGACCGCTGGGCTTGGGGCGCTTGGCGATCTGGCGGCGCATATCGTCAATATGGCGCAGTACCTGGTTGGGGATATTCAGCAGGTCTGCGGCGACCTGAAGATCGTGGTGCCACAGCGTCCGGCGAACGTCGGTTCCTCGCAAATGGTGACGGTAGAAAACGAAGATCAGGCCCACGCGATGGTGCGCTTTGCGGGCGGTGCGCAAGGGGTGATTGAAACCTCGCGCGTTGCCTGTGGCCGCAAGATGGGGTTGTCGTATGTGATTACCGGGACCAAAGGAACTATCAGTTTTACCCAGGAGCGCATGGCAGAGCTGAAGCTCTATCTGCATGACGATCCGGTCAACCGCCAGGGGTTTCGCACTTTACTGGTTGGCCCGGCGCACCCGGACTACGGCGCGTTTTGCATGGGAGCCGGGCATGGTATCGGCTTTAACGACCAGAAAACAGTAGAAGTACGCGACCTGGTGGACGGCATTGCTGCCGATGCGCCGATGTGGCCGGACTTTGAAGAGGGCTGGAAGGTGTCGCGCGTGCTTGACACTATCGCACTCTCGCACCAGGAAGGCCGCTGGCTGAACGTGAACGACATTGTCTGAAGAGGTATCAACGTGGAAAAGCAGTTTGATGTGATATGCATGGGCCGCGTGGCGGTTGACCTCTACAGTCAGCAGATTGGCGCACGCCTGGAAGATGTGTCGAGCTTTGCCAAATATCTTGGTGGTTCGTCCGGCAACGTGGCTTACGGCACGGCACGCCAGGGGCTGCGCTCCTCAATGCTGGCGCGGGTTGGCGACGAACATATGGGGCGTTTCCTGCGTGAAGAATTAAACCAGGTAGGCTGTGATACCAGCCATCTGATCACTGATAAAGACCGCCTGACGGCGCTGGTGCTACTCGGCATTAAAGACCGGGACACCTTCCCACTGATTTTTTACCGTGATAACTGCGCGGATATGGCGATTACCGCCAGCGATGTTGATGAACAGTACATCGCTTCTGCTCGTTGTCTTGCCATCACCGGGACGCATCTTTCTCATCCGCAAACCCGCGAGGCGGTGTTGACGGCGCTCGCTTACGCCCGGCGTCACGGCGTGCGTACGGCGCTGGATATCGACTATCGCCCGGTGCTGTGGGGGCTTACTTCCTTAGGCGACGGCGAAACGCGCTTTATCGCCGCCGAACAGGTCACCCGCCAGTTGCAGGAGGTGCTGCATCTTTTTGATGTAATTGTCGGCACCGAAGAGGAATTTCATATCGCGGGCGGCAGTACCGATACGCTGCAGGCGCTGTCTCAGGTTCGCGGCGTGAGTCACGCGACGCTGGTTTGCAAGCGTGGTGCGCTCGGCTGCTCGGTGTATACCGACGCGATCCCGGCCCGGCTTGACGATGGCCTGACGGTGACCGGCGTGCGCGTGGAGGTGCTGAACGTGCTGGGGGCAGGGGACGCGTTTATGTCCGGTCTGCTGCGCGGCTACCTCAACGATGAGGGATGGGAGCAGGCGTGCCGCTACGCCAACGCCTGCGGTGCGCTGGTGGTGTCGCGTCACGGCTGTGCGCCGGCGATGCCGAGCAAAGTGGAGCTTGATGATTATCTTTCTCGCGCCGCAGAGGTTCCACGTCCGGATCTCGATCCGCATCTCAACCATTTGCATCGCGTGACGACTCGCCGCCGCACATGGCCGGAACTGTGCGTGATGGCCTTCGATCACCGTAGCCAACTGGAAGATATGGCGTTGCAGTGCGGCGCGTCTTTGAAGCGTATTCCGGCATTGAAACAGCTTATTTTGCAGGCCAGCCGTGAAGCGGCCAACATCGCCGGGCTGGAGGGCAAGGCCGGGCTACTCTGCGATGGTACGTTTGGTCAGGATGCGCTGAATGCGATAACTGGAGAGGGCTGGTGGATAGGTCGCCCTATCGAATTGCCGGGGTCGCGCCCGCTGGAGATGGAACACGGCAATATAGGCTCTCAGCTCATTAGTTGGCCGCAGGAACATGTGGTGAAGTGTCTGGT
Organism: Citrobacter sp. Cpo040; assembly: GCF_030332915.1. Lineage (NCBI taxonomy): Bacteria > Pseudomonadati > Pseudomonadota > Gammaproteobacteria > Enterobacterales > Enterobacteriaceae > Citrobacter > Citrobacter sp. Cpo040. The sequence goes on along the minus strand of NZ_JAOWGX010000037.1, from coordinate 59,375 downwards.
CTTTTTCCATCCGGAAGATGCCCACGCGTTGCGTCTGGAACAAGAACAGAAAATCGCTGAGGTGTACCGCGCCTGTTGCCAGTCCGGCCATGAGCTGCTGCTGGAGGTGATTTTACCGGCCAGTATGCCGCGCAGTGATGAACTGTATTTGCGCGCCATTTCCCGCTTCTACAACTTAGGGATCTACCCCGACTGGTGGAAACTCCCACCGCTGACTTCTGCTGGCTGGACGGCGTTGAGTGACATTATCGAACGGCGCGATCCGCACTGCCGTGGCGTGGTGATCCTGGGTCTGGACGCACCGGCAGAGCAACTGTGTGCTGATTTTAAAGCGGCTGCGGGTCATGGGGTGGTGAAAGGATTTGCCGTGGGACGCACGCTGTTCGGCGACGCTTCCCGCGCGTGGTTGAAACACGATATTGACGATGCGCAGCTGGTGGCGCGCATTAAAGATAACTACCTGCAGCTTATCGCCTGGTGGCGCGAGCGCGGACAAGCATAATTCAGGAGAAGATGATGACGGTACAATTAGGTATTAATCCACTGACATGGACGAATGACGATCTTCCTTCACTGGGCGCTGAGACGTCGCTTGATACGTGTCTGAGCGAGGGCAAAGAGACTGGATTTGCTGGTTTCGAACTGGGCAACAAATTCCCGCGTGAGGCGCGACTGCTCGGCCCCATTTTGCAGCACCACGACCTGCAACTGGTTTCCGGCTGGTACTCCGGACGTCTGCTGGAACGCAGCTTGGAGGAGGAGATTGCCGCCGTGCAGTCACATCTGACGTTACTGCGCGAACTGGGAGCGAAGGTGCTGGTCTTTGCCGAAGTCAGTGGCTGCATTCACGGCGAGCAGCAGACGCCGGTACATCTGCGTCCGCGCTTCCCGCAAGAGCGCTGGCAAGAGTACGGTGAAAAGCTCACCGAGTTTGCGCGCTACGCCCAGCAGCAGGGGGTACAGATTGCCTATCACCACCACATGGGAACGGTGATTGAATCTGCTGAAGATGTGGATAATCTGATGACGAATACCGGTGATGAAGTTGGCTTGTTGCTCGATACCGGGCATTTGACCTTTGCAGGTGCCGATCCGTTGGCTGTGGCGCAGCGCTGGGCATCACGTATCAACCATGTTCACTGCAAAGACGTACGTGCCGACGTGCTGGCGGATGTCAAAAACCGCAAAACCAGCTTCCTCGATGCGGTGCTGAGCGGCGTCTTTACCGTACCGGGAGATGGCTGCGTTGACTATCCGCCAATCATGGCCTTGCTGAAGGCGAACCAGTATCAGGGGTGGCTGGTGGTGGAGGCGGAGCAGGATCCAGCCATCGCGCATCCGCTGACGTATGCGCGTCTGGGCTATAACAACCTTAGCCGTCTGGCGCGGGATGCCGGGCTTATCTGAGGAGGTGATATGTCACGTTTATTATCACGTTGGCAGCAGCCGGACGCGCAAGGGTGTACGCAGTCAGTGACGCCGGAAAGCGCCGGTTGGGGATATGTTGGCTTTAGAGCGTATGAACTGGAGGAAGGGCAGCAGCTTATGCTGCCCGCCGTCAGCGAAGAACGCTGCCTGGTACTGGTCGCCGGACGCGCGACCATCACCACGCCGGGCGCAACTTTTACGGATATCGGTGAGCGGATGAGCCCGTTTGAACGCATCAAACCGTGGGCGGTTTATGTCACTGCTGGTGAAACCATACAGGTTCAGGCGGTGACCAGACTGGAGCTGGCAGTCTGCGCTGCGCCGGGGAAAGGCACGCACCCAACGCGGTTGATCGCACCTAAGGATATTGACGGGGAAGCGCGCGGCAAAGGTCACAACCAGCGCTACGTGCACAACATCTTACCGGAAGATAAACCCGCAGATAGCCTGCTGGTGGTGGAGGTGTGGACCAACGAAGGTTGTACCAGTTCTTACCCAAGCCATAAGCATGACACCGATAATCCCCCACAGGAAACCTATCTGGAGGAGACTTACTACCATCGCCTCAACCCGCCGCAGGGATTCTGTATGCAACGGGTCTACACCGACGACCGGTCACTTGACGAGTGTATGGCAGTCTATAACCGCGACGTGGTGATGGTGCCGAAAGGGTATCACCCGGTGGCAACTCTGGCGGGATATGACAGTTACTACCTTAACGTGATGGCCGGCCCGGTTCGCAAATGGATGTTTACCTGGGAAGATGAACATGCGTGGATTAACAGGGATTATCCGGTTGATAAGTAAGGTCATGAATGGCTTTTTTAACTGCGAGTCGTTTTTTTCCCTCCTTTTGATGAGTAAAAGGGGGAAGAATGGGATGACGGTTGGCGCTATTTAAGTGCTCATTATTCTCATAGCTCGCCTGGCCATGAGAATAATGCAAGCGTCGATATATTTGAGGTTATGGCAGTAGCCGGGGTGCTCTCGAAAACACCCCGGCTATCTTTTGTTGAGGGCTAATTAGAAATGATATTTCAGTCCTAACGTTGCCGAGCTGTTGTTATAACCGTTGTCTCCCATCTGGACGCCCACATTACCCCACAGATTTAAATCTGGTGTAATCTGGCCTTCGACACCCAGTTTAATCTCTCCCAGATTGCGTGCACCTTCCTGGCTGACGCTAACGTCGTCCATTTTAGTGCTAAAACTGCGTGTATTATGGAGCCAGTTAGCTTCAATAAATGGCTGGAATTCGCGGCCTTTGCCCTCATCCATTTTATTAAAGCTTTTCAGGTAGGCTCTGGCTCCAAGACGGGTTTGAATATTACCGTTACCATTCATCTCGATACGCGTTCCGTTAGCTTCCCGATGGTCATCAGATTTGACCCCCATCCAGGTAATTTGCGCCTGCGGTTGAACATACCACTCATTAACGGTTCCTTTGCTGCCAGAGAATTCGCCAACTTTAAAGGTATATCCCGTTTCAACAGAAGCTGTCAGACCTTTGGATTTATAGGACTCAGAAGCCAGTCCTTCACCTTTTACATGGTTGTCAAACCATCCATATTGTGCCCAACCGTCGAGGTACAGGCCTTTATGGTCGGTGTTATCGGCAAACCATGTAGCATAAAGGCCAGTGCTATAGCCATTGACGCTACCTCGCGAGGTGTAACCCGTTGCTGATGAGCGGGTCTGATTATTGTCATGACCATACCCGGCCATGATCCCGAAACGCCAGCTATCATGCCCGTTGGTTGAGCCCTGCGCGATATCGCTGCCGAGCTGCATCACATAGCGATTACTTTGAGTACGCAACTGGCTGCTACCGTCATACCAACTTTGGTGGCCACCTGCCTGACGCATCCACATACCGGTGGTTTTCATCTCTCCGGTTGACACATCTGTGTACTGAGCTTTGCCCGAGCGATCGTGTAACTGCATGTTAAACATGGTGTTTACGGCAGCATGGTTCGCGGTATAGGTCCCTCCTTCCGGGCGAAGCATATGCTCTGTGGGCGAAACCGGTTTTTCGGGTTTTTCAGGCTTATTCAACTGACTGGTCAGATACCAGTGATTATTGTTAGCCCCCTGACCTCGAACCAATGAATAATCATACGCGCCCGCAGTGATACGCCCGCTCTGAGTAAAATCACCATCAGAACGGCCATCAACATGAATAAGCTCAATCCCCTCCAGAGTTTGTGAACCCTGGCCTCCTGCATTGGTGACACTTACTTGAGTATTACCAGTGGTATCACCTTTTACAATAAGCTTATCGGTGGCCGAACGGTCGTCCCCCAGAACCGTATCAAAATTAATAACGCCATTGTCGCCGTGGTAATTTCCTTCAACAATCAGCTGATTGCCTGCGGACTGTCCAATATTCCCTAAAGATATCGCACCCTGGTTGGTGAGATCTCCGCCAACAGTAAAGTGGCCTGATGCTCCATTTCCGGCAACAAACAGTCCGGCATTATGGATACTGCCTAGTACCGTTCCCGCGCCTGAAAGCATACCGGCAGAAGATATATTGACCTGCTGGCTCGCTAAGGTAACAGGTGCATCCTCCTGACCCAGCATCAGACCCCCTTGTTGAATATCAGTGGTGCCGGTATAGGTGGAATCTGCAGTCAGAGTGATAGTGCCCTGACCCTGCTTGATGACATTACCGCTGCCATCGACCTGGTTTTGCATGGTCCAGTCATCCAAGCTGTTAAGGATCATGTCACCCTGATTATGAATGGTCGCCTCCCCCAGATGTTCGGCGGCTGACGCCACTAATTGTGTGTTTTTATCCAGGTTAAGCTGGCCGCTAAATCCACTGTTATCCCCCTCAAGAGCGACGTTAGATTCGCTGAATGAAACTTCACCCTTACCGCTAAGGTTGTTGGACAAGTGTCCCTCAACGGCATTGAGATTGAGGTGGCCATCGGAAATAATCTCCCCGGTCCCCAATCCCTGAACATTATCCAGAGTGACCTCTGCGCCGGAAGCGATGGTCGTTGTTGCGCTTAAGGACGCATTATTGCCCTTCACGCTAAAGACACCGTTATCTATATTCAGATTACCGCTGCCGACCAATGCTCCTGCGGATGTTCCGCCGTTAGAAATCGTCAGGCTACCGCCATTAATATTCAGAACTGATCCCACTGCGCTGGTTAGCTGCCCAATCGTCTGGCTATGCCCATTCATATCCAAAACGGTCTCTTCTGCCATCTGCAGACCTGCTGTATGGCCCAGTACATTATCATTGAGCATCAGTAGATTACCGCTGCGCAAATCGGTCAGACCGGTGTAATCATTATTCAAACCTGACAGTGAAACTGTGTGGCCTTTCTGGCTGTCGAGCGCCAGATCCCCGGAGCCGGTCAGGCGGGAACTCAATTCCGCAGCCGCTCCAGTTTTTCCGTTGGCGTTCAGGATCAATGCATTCTGACCCTGTCCTTGTAATTCAATCTGTGTCAGACCGTAGCCCACATAAAGGCCGTCATGATTTTGCCCACTGGTCAGGCGATAGTCATACGTTCCCTTTGCTACAACCTGTCCGTCCTGGCTGATGTCATGCTGAACAGCATCTGTTATCGCGTTACCGTTCAGATCCTGCAGTTGCAGGTTTCCGGCATCTCCTGTTACAACGGTTGCTGAATTGGTGGAAACCAGCTTAATTTCCGCATTGGCGTCTTCCTGCTCCATTAAGGAGAGACCGGTATCAATACCCTGAGATATGGCGTCCACTACGCCCACAGGATTCACCTGCACAGCACCAGACCCAGTCAGGTCTAACTGATCTTTAACATTCACCATTTTGTCGGTTTGGTGTATGCCGGGGGTAATGTTACCAAACTCAATGGTACCGCCAGAAAAGGCCAGGCTTCCAATGGACTGTGTGCCAGTGCCCAGTGAAATTTCACTTCCTTTTCCTGCAATCAGCCCTGCTTTTGCAAGAGCATCGGTGTTGGTTCCCTGCAGGTTGAATGTCGTATTCTGTAACGCCAGTGCACCAGTGAACCCAGAGGTCGCTGTGCTATTTTTAAAAGAGAAAGCGTGATTTCCCGTATCGACACTCAGGATGCCGGACCCAGAAATCTTGTGGTTAAACAACCAGTCGCTGGTACTATTGAGCTGCAGTTTCCCGGCAACGGATAACCCGGCAGAGCCCAGGTTTTTCTGATCGGACACGGTCGCAACGGCACCCGATTCAACATTGATCTTGCCTTTAAAGGCGCTGTTATCACCCATTAACGCCACATTTCCGGCGCCGACGGAGATAATACCGTTCCCTGTAATCTTATTGGTGAACTCCATGTCATCTTGAGCGTTCAGCAAGAGTTTGCCGCTATTGCTAATATCAGCGGTTCCCAGGTTCTGCGTAACCCCAAGGGTGGCATTCTTGGCAATTTTTACTTTGCCGCTAAATTTTGAGTTATCTCCGGACAAAAACGTTGTGCCATTAAGCGCATTGATATTACCCAGCCCCTCACTGCCGCTTGATATATCAGCTGTTATATTGGCGTTATCACTGGTGTGGTTCAGTGTGATTTTTTTATTGTCCGTACTAGCCCAAACGAATTCTATTTTCTTGGCGTCAATAATCCCAGCAGCTTTAGCTTTCTCTCCTTCTTGAGCGCCTAATGCTAATTCTGAGTTCGTACTCAAGCTAATTTCTGGAGCAGAGATTTTCCCCATATCTGATACCACTAAAGTGGTATTTGAGTCTTGGTTAAAATACCCCAGACTTAATTTCTCACTGGCGTTAATTTCTCCCTTGTTATTAACCGACAGGAATTGATCGCCACCGTAGCTCTTGAAAACACCCATGAAGAATGTTTGAGTATTTACCTGGCTACCTTCGCCGCTAATGTTTCCCCTTTCATAGGTAAGACGACTGGTCCCTTTAACATGAATCTTACCGCCATCAGACACGTTAAAATAACCGCCAGTTCGCCAGTTGTCTGATGCGCTGTCATATAAGTCGTCAGCATAGAGTTCGCTGCCTGCATTGGACACGTTAAGGTAACCCGTACCTCTCAGCAGAACGTTTAGCTCACCATTGATACGCACTGTTCCTTGGGTAATATCCAGCCCACCACCTGATGTGAAGGTCAGGCGGGGGCGAGAGTCCGGCGCATTAATCACCAGGTTGGCGTTATCTTTTACATTGATATGGTAATTAATGGAGTGACTGTTTTGGCCAAAATCAATGGTGTTATCTGTGATGACATCAATATCATCAGCAAAAGCCATTGATGAGCATAGCGCTACAGCACCGGCTAATAACGCCCTGGACTTTTTTTTCGTGTTCTTCCTTCCCAGTTCGGAGCACACACACCAGCAATTACGGACTTTACTCCATTTTATTTGATATATTTTGTTCATAAACTCTCCGCAAAATAATCATAATAAAAATTTAACACTTTTGGGGTGAAATATTTATCGGGATACATTTTTGAGAGTGAAAATGTAGATCTCCGAATTGATGATATATGTCACGTGTCATTAATGTGATGTAAACATCGATACCGGATACTCGATTCAAGTCTCCCTGCGTAGTTTGTCACGTGATAAATTAATTTTGATAATATAGCCATCTGGTTGGAAATATTTTACCTGAGGTTTTGTCGATATTTCCAGCCCCTTTATTATATTGCTGCTTGTTTTCAAATCAACGGGGGAAGGGGAATCATCGAGAGTGAACTTAGCTTTGCTAAAGCTATTACAGTTCTGAGTCTTAGTGGGTAGAGGACGCGTGGACAATATATAGAAAGGGAGATAGCCGCCACGCTGCGGCTATCTCCTGTTTATATCCCGATCAGGAATTTGGTTGATGGTTCTCAACTACCCAGACGGTGAGTACTTTTTCCAACGTTTTATCTCCCGTCGTTGCCTTCGCTCTTACCCAACTTACACCGGCCGTATCCGTTCTCAGTTCAGAGTAAGCATTCCCTAACTTAAAGTTGGTTTTATCCGGCGTCATCGTAAAGGTTCCGCTGCCGGGTTTGGCTTTGCTGCCTGCGCTAAATTCGACACTGCCGTTTAACGGGTTACCGAATTTATCCTGCAACCGGGCCATAAAGCCTACCGGCTCAAGGTTGGCAACGGCATAGCCAGGATCCTGCTCCAGAGTGAGTACTGGATTCTGGGCATCGGCATTCAGCGTTATCGAAGCATTTGCCGAGACATTGCTACCGTGTTCAGCCAATGTGGCGGTCAGCGTGTAACGACCCGCCTTATTACCGTGGACATTTACAGTCGCAGTACCGGAACCATTGGTGGTGACAAGCGTATTGTCAATCACCAGAGGATCGCGTGGCGATGGGCCTGTAGCCGTAATTTTCAGCTTACGGTTGCTGACGCTGTTCCCTGATGTATCGGTCAGATGCAGGGTAAACGCCACGTTATCCGCATCACTGACTACGGCGGTTGTAGTTGACGGTTCGATCGTCAACGCGGCATTTTGCAGATCCGATACTACCTCAATCGCCTTACTCGCCGTAACGCGTTTACCCTCTTTGATGAAGGTTGCCTGCAATTGATAGTGCCCAGCTTCTGCGGCAATAAAGGTTGTTGATGCCATTCCTTTCTCATCCAATGTCAGTTCGGACTGGCCCAGTTTTAATCCACTGGCAGGGGAACTGGTCAGGTGCACGTCACCACTAAATGGGTTGTTTTCACCGTCGACAACCTGTACCTGAATTTCATGTGCCGCTGATGCGTTTGCCACAATGCTCTCAGACGGTGCGGTCAAATTCAGCACTGCGCTGTTAATATCAGGTACGAATTCCAGGTCAACGCTTGAGGACTCAACGCTGTGCTGCCCATCTGTAACCCTGGCATTAACGGTGTAATGACCTGCCTTAACCGTAGTTAACGTTACCGTCGCGTAACCGTCTTTATTGGTGGTGATTTTCTCCGGGTACACGAGCCCTTGTGGCGTTACGATAAGCTCCACTTTCTGTCCTTCAACCGACGCGGCGGTATTGTTGAGCATGATCTCAAGCGTGGCACCATCGCGACCGTTTGCTGCAATATTGGTGATTGCGCCATTGTCTTTGGCTGTCAGAGACAATGTTGCCCCCTCCATTGCAGAGGCAAATGTTACGCTTAGCGATGAGCTGATGTTCCCCGCGCTTAGCGTAATATCATAAGTTCCCGGCGTTGAACTGGTCAGTGAGAATCTTGCTTCACCTTTGGCATCGGTCTTCACAACGTTCTCCCCATTCGCGATCTTAACCTGTGGCGGTAACGCCAGAGTGACCGTGTATCCGGACAGCGGGTTCCCATAACGGTCGGTCAGGGTAACGACCGCGATATTACTCTGTTTGCCATCCGCCAGTGCATTGTCCTTGGTCAGGTTAAAAGCCTGCACCACCGGTTGCGTTTTGTCGGCAATCCAGTTGGCTTGTTTTTCCAGCCCGGAGAAATCATGTTTTTGTGACGTCACACCAATGCGTGTCGCCTGAGCCAGTTCAGACGTTGCCTTAGCGCTGTACACGCCGTCTTTCTCTTCTACGGCAGTAAAACGGACCTCGCCGCTGGCTGAAACTGCATAAAAACGTAAGCTGTCGTCGCCGGTGATGGCATTCCCGTCTTTATCTTTTGCTTCTAACGCCAGGCTAATCGGGTGTCCAACGACCTGCTCCATGGGCATTACCGTGAATGTCGATTTTGCCGCCTCGGCGGAAACCGCTTTTAGTTTCACCGTCAGGGTTTCTGTTTTACCCAGAACTTTAGCGGTTATGCGTGCCGTCCCCGCCGTTAAACCCGGCGTCAGCGTGGCGGTATACACCCCGGAGCGGGTTTCCTGCACTTCACCAAGCTTTGGAGCCTGTGCCGAACGCTCACGATTTCTCTGTGCGTCAGGTGTAAACGCTAAAGACAACTCAATGTCATGTGCAAGCCCTGTTAACGGATTACCATTGGTATCTTTAAGCACCAGCGTAACCGGATGCTGTGACTTCCCGTCAGCAGCGATGATCGGTTGCTGCTCGCCGTTCAATGTAAAATCCATTGTGCCGACAGAGGCCGAACTCCTCGTCACCGTCACGTCCATCACCGCATAGTTAGAGGCGTTTCCTTTAACATCTCGCGCCGTTGCACCGATTTGCCAGTGATTAGTGCCGCCTGGTGTATAAGCGGGTAACGTCAGTTGCCATGATGTGCCGCTACCGGAAATGCGTCCGCCAGCGGCGGTAAATGCGCTATCGTTCCACTCTACCGACTGAATGCCCCAGTGGGATTTATCCAGCGAAATAGTCACCGGAATAACGGCGCCACCTTCCCCCTGTACGCTTTCAGGCAGGCGGATTTTCAGAACCGATTTTTTGCGGTATTCCAGAACAATATTGTTATTTCGTTCGACAAAATCGTAGCGTCCGTGCTGAACTTCGCGCATTAACGCAACATTGTCGCTGTCCAACTGCTTCGCCAGCGGGATGCCGGGGCGATAGTTAATCTCTATGCCGAAGCGTGAATCATGAGTATTGCTCTGCCCCTGCTTGTGTTCAGCGGAAAGCGTAACTAGAGGGACCGGCGTATAGCTGATCCCGCCAGTAAAGGCGTACGGATTTTCCTGAAGATGATCGCTGCCAAAGAGGCCGACATTCTTGCCGTAATACTTTTCATATTTAAGCGATGCGCCCAGTTGCGGATACGATGGCAACCAACCTTGGGTATAGATATCCCATCCATCCGCCGGACGTTCCTGATAATCATCCAGATCGTGGGAATCCTTCCATTTCGATAATCTTAAATAAGCATTTGTGCCTGCGCGTAAATAATCTCGCCAATACTCAACGCCTGCACCCATACGTGCGTGATGACGACTTAAATCGTAGTCATAAAATAAGTTTGCGCCCAGCATTGAATTATCCGCCGTAAAATAGCGATAACCCATACCGATATTAGTTTGGGTTCTGTCATCGGTACGGTGAAGCGATGTCTGGCTAAATAAAACATGCTGCTTTGTATCAATCCACGGATAAAGGAAATCGAACGCCGAATCTTTCAACGAGAAAGCGTCATCGACGTTGAGTTGAATACGTGCATTACCGTACTTCTGTAGCCACTCTACCACCTCCTTCGTTGCCTGTGCTGAGACGGTATTAGCAGCAAAACTGCCCGCATGGCCGTTTTCAATACTTCTGCCAGCCTGCGCGGCGACAGAAGACAGGCCTCGCAGTTCTTGCTGTTCTGCGGCGGCCTGCGATGCCTTAACGGCTGACGCATGGCTGATGGTTGGCGTGAAGCTAAGAAGGGCAGGATACAGAGCCTGCAAAGCGATTGTTGACCATGCGACAACCTTATTAACGGGGCCTGTTGCCCCATTGCTCCGCGAAATTTTCTTATTTGACATTTGTAACTCCAATATCAATTAAAAAAATCAAAGGTTATTTCATGTACTGAACGGGATGCGTAATATATGTATTTAGTAGGAAAATTCAAGAGTTATTCATGGAGAAGTTAACTGGATATTTTTACACTATGCGGCGTTGTGGGCTGTCTAACGATGTCGAACGTTTAAATGACGAATGTATTTAAAAAATACGTTTCTTTTTATCGTGACGATTTTAAGCTTGTAGGGATATTATTTAACCATGGTCGTTCACTGTTAAATAAAAAGAGTTATCAGGAAATTAATCTGCCTGTTCGTATTCAGCTATCATCACGTTCTCCGGATCTAAGTCTGGAACGTGTCAACGCTTTCAGAGGACGGGTCAATAGACACAAAAAAGCCCTCAGCTTGCGCTGAGGGCTTTCACCGGTGTTTGGTGGAGCTGGCGGGAGTTGAACCCGCGTCCGAAATTCCTACATCCTCGGTACTACATGCTTAGTCAGTCTTTACATTCGCCTGGCACCTGCGGACAGACACGCCACTACCAGACTAGCCTGATTAGTTTTAACGCTTCAACCCCAGGCAGGGCCTCCACGCGATCTCTTTTGGGTTTGACCTCTCTTTGATCCCCGTCTTAAGAGCGGAAGCTAGGGAGAGAGGGCTCAGAGCAGGTTATTAAGCTGCTAAAGCGTAGTTTTCGTCGTTTGCGACTATTTTTTTGCGGCTTTTTACGAGGCCAACCGCCCCTCGGCATGCACCTTGGGTTTCGCGAATCCCGTCGAATCCAGAATCAGCCCCAATGTGTTAGAGCAAGTATAACAGACTTGTGACACGCGTGACCAGCCCCCGCAACCCCTAATCCTCAAGGATTTAGCGCTCGCGCAGCGCTTCTTTTGCGCGATTAAACGGTTTGATTAAATAGTCGACGATGGTTTTTTCACCTGTTTTTATATCCACTGTGGCAATCATGCCTGGTACGATGGAGAAATGGCGTCCCAGTTTGTTCTGTAAGAAGTCCTGATGCGTGCGGATAAACACGCGGTAATAGAAGATTTCCGGTTTCACTTTGTCCTGAATGGTGTCCGGAGAGATGGTTTCGACTACGCCTTCCAGTCCGCCGTAAATGGCGTAGTCATAGGCGGTTATCTTTACCAGCGCCCGCTGGCCGGGATGGATGAAAGCGATATCACGCGGCGACAGGCGGGTTTCTATCAGCAGATGATCGTCCAGCGGCACAATCTCCATCATCTCGCCGTTGGGCGGGATAACGCCGCCGATGGTGGTGACCTGGATGTTTTTCACAATACCGCGCATCGGCGCGCGTACGGTCAGGCGGGTGACGGAATCCTCACGTCCTTTTAAAATCGCCGCCAGCATATCCACTTCGGCGTTGGCCTTTGACAGCGCTTCCCGCGCCTGCACGAAATATTGCGAGCGCAGATCGGTGATTTTTAACCCCAGATCGCTTTTTTGTCGTTGCAGGCGCAGCACTTCTACGTGGCTGGCGGCACCGCTTTTCTCCAGCCGTTGGGTGATGGCCAGCTCTTTATTTACTGAGACCAGTGCATCCTGAAGTTCTGCCATTGAATCCGCAAGCTGCGCGCGACGGCTTTTATACAGACGAGTTTCGGAGGCGATGAGATCCGGCCAGACGCGCAGTGAATCGGGAAAGACCAGCGGCAGATCGTTAACTTCGGCATTAAGCCTTGCGCTGGAAGCCAGTGAGGCGCGATAACGGGCTGCACTCTCCCCAACGTTGGACTCAGAACGGGTGGGGTCGAGGCGGGCGACTATTTGATTGGCCTGCACTTTATCTCCCTCGCGTACCGTAAGCTCGGCGAGAATGCCGCCATCCAGCGACTGCAAGACTTGCTCTCGCGAGCTGGGGATCACTTTTCCGCTGCCGGTTGAGACTTCATCCAGCTTGCCGAAATATGCCCAGATACCCAGGACGGCAAACAGCAGCGTGCTGAGCAGAATAATACGGCTGGCCCCGGAAAAACGGTGCTCGCGGCGGATATCGAGGTCGTCCATGGCGGCATCATGCGGATTGGTTTTCATTTTTCCACTCCCGACCGTGAGTTGGGGCGGGTGCCCGGCTCGCATTTAATGCCTGCGCTTTCGGGGCATCCATGACCAGTTGGCCTTCTTTTAATACCACCACGCGCTCGACCAGCTCCAGAACCGGTACGCGATGGGTGGCGACAATCAATGTGCGGTTGCCCAGCCACTGGTTCAGGCGCTGAATAAACTCCCGCTCGGTATGTTCATCCAGCGAGGCGCTGGGTTCGTCGAGCAGCACGATATTGGGCGATCGCAGCAGCATTCTTGCCAGCAGGATCGACTGCCGTTGTCCACCGGACAAACCGTTGCCGCCCTCCATAATGGGATGCGCCAGCCCTTTGGCGAGCTGTTTAACGAAAGCTGCCGCGCCGCTGACCTCCAGCGCTTCGAAGATCTGCGCGTCGCTGGCATGCGGTGCGCCGAGGGTCAGGTTCTCGCGTAGGGTGCCGAAAAACAGCCGCGCGTTCTGGCTAAGAAAACCGATGTTGCGGCGTAAATCAGCCATATCGATCTGCGCCAGACTCAGGTTGTCGAGCCGGACATCGCCCTGGATAATCTCCACACCGCCCGCCATGGCTTGCAGCAGGGTTGATTTCCCGGCACCGTTACGCCCGAGGATTGCCACGCGCTCGCCGGGCATGACCTCCAGGCGCGAGATGCGCAGCGGAACGCGCTGATCGTCGCTGTGGTAGCGAAAGTGTGCGTTCTCAAACAGATAATGACCGTGAAAAATCTCCTGATGCACCCGGTCTTCATCGTACTGTGTTTCAGTGGGGAGCTGCATGATGCTATCCAACCCCATCTTCGCCGCCTTAACCTGTTGCCAGCGGGCCAGCACGCCGCACAGATTAGCCATTGGGGCAATCATTCTGGAACCGAGCATCGAAGCGGCCACCACGGCCCCGGTGGTCATCGTGCCTTCAATGACCATCGGCGCGCCGAACATAATGATGGCGGCGTAGACCAGACTTTGTACCGACATGCCCCAGCCAATCAGCCCCTGAGTCAGCCTGCGCGTACGCAGCCCGGACTCTCCGGTAATGCGGATGTAGCTGTTCCACTGCTGTAAAAAGCGGTTTTCCGCCTGCATCAGCTTGATGTCTTCCAGCCCCTGAACGCTCTCGACCAGCACCGCGTTGCGCAGGGTGGATTCATGGGCAGCCTGGTTGGCGAGCACCGCCAGTTTCTTCTGTAACAGCAAACCGGGCAGGATCATCAGCAGGGCCGCTACGGGCGCTATCCATGCCAGAGGCGGGGCAATAAAAGCCAGCACCACGATAAACAAAAAGAAAAACGGCAGATCGACAATGGTCGACATGGTCGAGGAGGTGATCATCTCGCGAACTTGTTCCAGCTCGCGCAGTTGAGAAATGAAACTCCCCGTCGAGCGGGGGACGGCGCTGTTACGCAGCCTCAACGCATGGCTGAATACGCGATCGGAAATGCGCATATCGGCGCGTTTGCCGAGCAGATCCATGATGTGGGTACGCGCTTCACGCAGCAAAAAGCCAAACAGCACTGCCACCAGAACGCCAGTGGAGAGAACATACAGCGTTGGATAAGACTGGGCGGGGATCACCCGGTCATAAACCTGCATAGAAAAGATAATCCCGGCGAGCGACAGAACGTTAATCAGAAAGGCAGCAATCATGACCGGAAGATAAGGACTAATGTCTTTTAACACCAGTTCGCGCATCCAGTCGGGCTTGAAGCGCGAAATATAGCGGTCTACCCGACTGTCCTTCAGCGCCGACAGCGGGCGCAGCGCGGTAATGCTCACGATCTCCGGCAGAAGTTCTGCAATCGTTAACCGGTTACGCTGGCCTTCTTCGGCGATGATAAACACATCCAGTGCATCTTCGCCGTTGAAATGTTCTATCACCATTAGCTGGCCGTCGCGCAGTTCCGCCACCACCGGCAGACGCCACTGACCGAACGCCTGCGTGGCGGTATTCAGCGTATGAAATGACAGTCCAGCCTGACGCGCCAGTTGCGATAGGGCCGTTGCCCGGCTTTTTCCCGCAAACCACGGGGCGTTGGCCTGGATTGCGCCGGGAGAACAGGCCACGCGATAGTGATTGGCAATATGCGTCATCGCCTGCGCCCACTGGCTAAGAGCGTGTTCGCTAATCGCATCTTCTGCATGTGAATCGAGGTCGCTCATAGCTTGATCTCCACCGATTGAATGCTGCGATTATTTAAGGCGAACGCCTGGCGAAGCGAGCCAGTGTTATAGAGGCAGTTCAGCTGGAGCTGGCGCAGCTGGTTTTGAGTCTGGAGTTCGGCAAAACGGGCCTGATACACCTCCTGCTCGGCGTTAAGCACGTCGAGCAGCGGGCGCGAACCGAGGTCCAGATACTGCTGTTGATAAAGCTCGCGTGTTTGTTCACTCAGTCGCTGCTGGCGGCGCAGAATCTGCAGGGCGGTGGCGAGGCTAATTGCCTGGCTGCGGGACTCCAGTAATTTTTGTCGTACTTCGAGTCGGGTGCGCTGGATGGAGTATTGTGCAGACTCTACCGCATGGCTGGCGGCGTTGCGCCTGGCGGTGAGTCCGCCCCCCTGATACAGCGGCATCTCAACTTTTACCCACGTGGAGTACTGGGTTTTGTCGAGCACCTCATGGCTGGGGTATTTGTCGTTGAGATAATGCTGAACCGACGGTTCCAAAGAGATGGTGGGCGTCATCTGCGCGTTGGCGTAATCGAGATTTGCCTGTGCCACATTCGCTTGTGCCCAGGCCGCCAGTACCGCGGGAACCAGTTTATCTTCCGGTTTGACCACATCGCAGCTGCTGTCCAGTTTGGCCGGGAATTCGTTGCTGATGCCGTTAAGTGAGTTCCAGCCGAGGTAACTCATCAATGTGGCCTTACTGCTGTCGAGATTGGCCTGATACTGCGCCAGCTGAGAACGCGCAGACTCGATACGCGCATCGGTTTGTACCACGTCGGACAGCGAGGTTGCCCCTTCATCATTGCGTTGTCGGGTCAGTCGACCAATGTCGTTTAAGGCGGTGAGCTGTTCTTCGGCGGCATCCACCATTTGTTGCCACGTCTGCACCTGGACTATCGCGTTGGCGGTTGCGTGGGCGATGGTATCAATACTGAGTAACACATTCGCCTGCTGTTGTGCGGCTCCGGCGGTCTCGGCGCGGACCTGGCTTGCCACTTTGCCGAAGTCGTACAGCATTTGTGACACCGAAATAACCAGCGCCGGGCTAAAGCCGTGGTCGGTATAGGTATTGCTGTAACCGTTATTCATTCCGGCAGAAACCTGTGGGTAATATTTCGATTTCGCCACGTCGATCTGTTCGTTTTGCGAAAGCAGTTTGCCGATCGATTCACGAATAGAAGGATGCCAGCTCACGGCACGACTTACCGCGTCGTTGAGCATCAGGTTGCCGGGTGCGGCAGCGCTCAGCGGCAGATCGGCAACCGCGCCGTCCAGCGAGGGAAGCATCTGGCTGGTGGCCAGTCCTTCCGGCGTAATAATTTGCGGTTCATCTTCGGCATTCACCCGCAGGGTACAGAGCGTTAATGCCAGAAGTAATGCAACAGGCGCGACATTTCTCATAGTTTATCCCTTACAAAATACGGCAGCGACGACTGTTATTGCCCCGGACGTCATGGCATCCGGGGCTGTAGTTATGGCGCTTTAACGCATTGCGTTAACGTCAGGGCACGATGTGATTTTGTTGCACCAGCTCATCGAGCGTGGTGTGTACGTTCTCCAGCGTTATGAGATTGGTTGAGTGATAAGTGTTGCCCGTACCGTCGCGGTCGATGGCAATCACCGTGTTGTTACCGCTGGTGGTCATGGTGAGGTAGTTGCCGAGCGTAGCGTTCTGCCCGTTCCAGCCCACCAGCAGGTCGCCGATATCGATTTTGTCACCCTGGGCCAGCGAGAAGTTGGTCCAGGTGTCGGTAGCGCCATTGCTAATGTTGCCGCCAGTAGCGTCGTTGACGTTGAGCAGGTGATAAATCAGCGTATCGCCGTAGGCGCTGCCAGTCAGGCGATCGGCATCGACGGTACTCACCACTTGCGGATTCATATTGATGGTCAGCGTAGCGGTATCGGTATGGCCATTCTGGTCGTTAAGGGTGTAGGTAAATGTCTCTTTGGTGACAATGGTGGAGAGCGAGACATCGCTGTTGAGGGCATAGGTGTAATGACCATCAATGCCAATGGTCAGTTTGCCGTACAACCCGTTAATGATGGCGCTGGTCGTGCTACTCAGCGGATCAAGCGTGGCGGTACTGCCGCCCGTGCCGTTCACCGTCAGCAAGGTATTCACGCTGGCAATATGGTCTCCGTCATAAATATTGCCGGTGATGCTGTTCGCTGTGGAAGTCTCGAAGTTTTGCAGGTCGATTATCGTACCTTTCACGCTGGGGGTGATGGTGATATTCCCCAGCCCCAGCCCCCCGACGCTTCCGGTATAGTCGAGGCGATAGTTGCCGGGGTGCAGTACGATCCCGCTCAAGGCTATATCGATATTGCCGCCAACCAGCAATCCGCCATTGAAAGAGTTACCGGCAATCTTGATGTTGTTGCTGTCATACAGCGCCCAGGTGACGGTCAGCCCGCCCAGCGTCAGACCTGACGCGACGTTAAAATGCAGTATGGCGTTTTGCACTGCCGTTCCCGTAGCGATTTCAATGACGCCAGTACCACTTTTTGAGGTGGGTGAAAGGAGTTGGGCACTCCAGCTGGCGTTCCCGACGCTGTCGTCGGTAAACGACCGGGAAGTATCAGCCTGGGTGGTGACCGCCATCGTGCTGCTGACGTCATTTACTGCATCCAGCGGCTGCGGTGTTGGTTTGATATTCAGCGATGCGCTGCCGGTATCGCCGTTTGGCGCTTTGACCTTATACACGAAGCTGTCCGGCGTATTGATACCGTCTGCGCCTAGTCCGCTTTTCAGCGTGTAGGTGTAGTTCCCTTTCGCATCAATAATCAGCGTGCCGTACTGTCCGTTAATGGTGGTAGTGCCCGTTGTGTTAACGGTGACACCGTTCACTTCGGTGATAACGGTATTGGCCGGAGCCGAGTCGTTGACCAGCAGGTTTCCATTGGTTGTCGCACTCAGGCTGTCGACGGCGTAGGTGTGATCGGCCTTAATATCCAGGGTGTAGCCGGTCAGCAGCGTCAGACCGCCGGAAGCGTTAAGCAGGAACAGGTAGTCACCGCCCGGCAGGGTGATGGTGTAGTCCGTTGAGCTACCTCCTAACAGCGCCGTGACCCAGTTAGGTTTCACGCGGAACTGCTCATACTGCTGAATGGACTCGTTGAAGCGATAAACATAGAGATCAAAACCGCCAACCGTGACGCCGAGAACGCTGGCCTTGACGGTCAGCGTGCGGGTTGCGCCATCATCCACATTAAATTTGATCGGATTGGTTAAACCGTTAACCAGACTGACATCCAGCACATTACCCAGTCCGACGTTGGCGAGGGTGAAGCCGGTTTGCTGTGATGTGCCATGATCAACCGCGATGACCTGCGTCCCGTAAGTCAGCGCAGCCACATCGTCTGCCGCGGTTACCGTACTGGTGGTGGGAGCCTGACCGAGCGTTACCACCAGTTTTGCCGAGGAGTGATCGCTGCCATGCGTCAGCGTGTAGGTGAAACTTTCAGAACGGCCATACACTGAGATTGACGTATCGGTCAGGGTATAGGTGTAGCTACCGTTCTGATTGATATGCAGGATGCCGTATTTCCCCTGCACATCAATGCCGCCCGACGGGATGTTCACGACGTTGCCGCTACCGTCGGTGATGGCGGTAACCAGCGTGCCGGAAGGGGCATTATCCTGCCCGTTGGCGGGATCGATATCGGTGATGATATTGCCAGACTCGGTAGTACCGCCGGTGATGGTTCCTGCGCTGGCTTTTACCACAGAGACATCAAGGCTGGTGTATGCTCCGGTCGCCAGCAGGTTGGTGTTGTAGCTGACCACGCGGTAATCACCACCAGTCAGTCCGCTGTAATTGAGCGTTACGCCTGAGGCGCCCAGAGTGAGGAGGCTGGCAAAGTCTGGTTTTCCGGTATCCACCACCGTCACCCAGGCATTCAGCGCGGTGTCAAAGCGCTGGATGACGACTTCAAGCGTGTTTAACAGCGACAGCACTACGCCGGTCGCTGCGGCATTGATTGTAATGGATCCGCTGCCGCCAGAAGCGATGCTGAAATTCACGCTTGCCGTATCGTTCCCCAGCACGTTGGCGACATTTCCCAGCGCATTGACCAACAGGAAACCATAATCGCTTTGATGCTCGGTGCTGACGGTGACATCGGTTTGTAGCGGCAGGCTGGTGACATTGTCTTCAGCCAGCAGCGGCAATACTGGTGCGAGAGCGTTTGTCGGCGATGAGGTATTTCCCGCCGCATCGGTCGCCGTGGCGGACAGCGACTGCCCTTCAATCTGGCGAACCGGCAGGTTGACGCTGTAGACACCGCTGCTGTTGGCGATTGCCGTCACGCTGGTGCCGCCGGGCAGAGAAATGGTGACCGTGCTTCCCGCTTCGGCGACGCCGCTGACGGTACCGCCATCGGCGCTGATCAGGAGCGTTGGCGCGGTCGGTGGCGTGGTGTCCACGATCACGCTGAACGAACCGGACAACCCACTTGCGCCGTTGGCGTTGGTTGCCGTGGCGGTAAACGCATGGTTACCTTCGCTGAGTGCACCGGATGGGGTAAAGCTCCAGATCCCGTTACCGTCTGCGGTCGTGAAGCCCATTAGCACGCCGTTGTTGTACAGATTGATGACGGCGTTAGCTTGCGCCGTTCCGCTGAGCGTTGGCAGGGTGTCATTGGTGGTTTTACCGGGAGCGACGGGTCCCATGATAGTGCCGACGTCATCGAGCACGCTGGCAATAACAGGCGCAGGTGGTACGCCGGTAAACGGTGCCAGCACGTTACCCGCCGTACCGATGTTGCCTGCGGCATCCTGTGCGCTGACCAGCAGAGTTTGCCCACTGATTTGCGGTGGGTTCAGTGTGAAGGTGAAATTACCGGAGGCGTTGGCGGTTGCCGTGCCGAGCACCGTTCCGCCGCTGGAGGTAATAATGACCGTGCTGTTTGGCTCGGCAACGCCGGTGAGCGCGGTGCCGTTGGCGTTTACCGCCAGCCCGGTTGGGATACCTGGGGCAACGGTATCGACCACGATCGCTGCCGCAGACGATATACCACTGGTATTACCCGCGCTGTCCGTTGCGGTGATGGTAAACGAGTGGGTACCTTGTGCCAGCGCGGTAGTCGGGGTGTAGCTCCAGTTGCCGCTGCCATCCGCCGTTACGCTGGTGACAAAGCTGCCGTTATCATAAATATCAACTCGCGCGTTGGCTTCCGTGCTGCCGTTTAACGTTGGGCGCGCGTCGTTGGTCGGCTGATTGCTGCCAATCGGCCCGGTATTTGGCCCAATATCATCAATAATGCTGCTGATTGAAGGCTGCGTCGGCGCCGTGGTGTCAACTACCACGCTAAAGCCTGCCGTCGCGCCGCTGGTGTTGCCCGCCGCATCAGTGGCGGTGACAGTGAAGGTGTGCGATCCATTCGCCAGCGGTGTGGTTGGGGTAAACGACCAACTGTTATTGCTTTGCACCAGCGCGGTACCCAACAGGGTGCTTCCGTCATAGATGCTGACGGTACTGCCTGCCTCGGCGGTGCCGTTCAGCGTCGGGCGCGCATCGTTGGTCAGCTGTCCGTTGCTGAGCGCTGCATTGAACACGCCGCCTGCGATATCATCCACCACAGAGACCAGCAACGGGACGGATGGTGCAATGGTGTCGACATTAATCGTAAACCCGCCTGAGACAGGACTCACGTTCCCTGAGGCGTCGGTGGCGATGGCGGTAAACACATGCTGACCGTTGCCAAGTGTGGTGGTCAGATATTCCCAGGTGCCGTCTATCGTCGCAGTCACCGTTGCCAGCAGCGCGCCATTATCGTAGATGGCTACCCGGGCACCGGCTTCCGCTGAACCGCTGAGTACGGGACGGGTGTCGTTGGTAAAGGCTCCGTTTGATAGCGTTCCGGTTCCCGGCTGCACGTCATCAAACGCCTGGATAATCGTTGGCGCAAGCGGGGCGACGGTATCAACAACGATGTTAAATCCTGCAGACGTCGGGCTGATGTTTCCGGCCGCGTCGGTGGCTGTTACCGTCAGCGCGTGGTTACCGTTGCCAAGTTGGGTTCCCGGTGTGAAGGTCCAGGTGCCCGTACCATCCGCTGTGGTAAAGCCGATAAACGATCCGTTATCGTAAATTCTCACCGTGGAATTGGCTTCAGCCGTACCGCTAAGCGTCGGGAGTGGATCGTTCGTGGCCTGACCGTTGTTCAGATTTCCAATCAGTGGGCCGACATCATCCGCAACCTGAGTAATCACTGGTGCTGTCGGTGCCAGAGTATCGACGGTGTAGGTAAAGCCACCAGAAGGCAGGCTGGTATTGCCTGCGCTATCTGTAGCCGTGACGGTCAGAGTATGCTGGCCGTTACCTAATGCCGCGGAGGGTGTAAAACTCCAGCTTCCGCCTGCGCCGACGATGGTGGTGCCAATGGCCTGACCATCGCTCAGGACGGTAATCGTCGCGCCAACTTCACCGGTACCGCTGAGCGCCGGGCGACTTTCGTTGCTGATTTGCCCGTTGGAGATAGGCCCGGTTGTCGGAGCGGTATTGTCCTGAACGGTCAGAATTACCGGTGCAGACGGGGCAATTGAATCCACCAGTACCGTGAACGAAGAGGAGGCTCCGCTGGTGTTGCCAGCCGCATCCGTCGCCGTCACGGTAAAGATATTTTCCCCCTGCGCCAGCGCGTTTGTCGGGGTGAAGCTCCAGTTACCGGCTCCATCGGCATTTGCGGTGCCAATGATCGTACCATTACTGAGAATAGTGACAATGGCATTGGGTTCGGTAATGCCATTCAGTGTGGGTTGGGCATCATTGGTCAGTTGGCCGTTGGTCAACTGAGTGCTTCCTGGCTGATCGTCGATGACTGACAGAATAGTTGGCACTACTGGTGGGAGTGTGTCGACCAACAGCGAGAATGGCGCGGTTGCCGGGCTGACGTTACCAGCAGCGTCCGTGACCGTGGCGGTCAACGCGTGATTGCCCTCGCCGAGCGCCGGAGAAGGCGTAAAGCTCCAGTTGCCGCTTCCGTCGCTGGTGGTTGTGCCAATCACCGTGCCGTTATCGCGGATGGTGACTACGCTATTCGCTTCGGTAGTACCTGCCAGGGTTGGCGTATTATCGTTGGTTGTCTGCCCGGAAATGAGTGTGGTTGTTCCACCTACATCGTCAGTTACTGACACAATAACTGGCGCACCAGGCAGGCCTGTGTCCACCGTTATTGGGTACGATGCGGATGGGACCCCCTGATTGCCAGCCGCGTCAGTGGCGCGCACGGTAAACGTGTGAGGGCCGTCATTCAGGGCATTTTGCGGGGTAAAGCTCCAGTTTCCGCTGTTGTTAACGGTAGTGGTGCCGATGGACACGCCGCCGTCATAAACCGTAATGGTCGCCCCAATCTCGCCAGTACCACTCAGTGTTGGGCGCGTGTCGTTAGTGCTTTGTCCACTGCCGACGTTGCCCGTCACCGGAGCCACGTCATCAGTAACGGCGGTGATGCTTGGTGCGAGCGGCGCGGTGGTATCGATGGTAATGGCATAGTTTGGCGACTGGCCGCTGGTGTCGAGTCCAACCGTTTGAGAGACCGCGTAGTTCCAGGTCGTGCCGTCCGCCAGCGCGCTGGGGATGGTGTAGCTCCAGGCACCGGTACTCGCGTCAGCCGGGATGGTGATCAGCAGGATTCCGTTTTGGTAGATATTTACATCAGCGCCGGCTGTTGCCACGCCTTGTAAGGTTGGCTGCGTGTCATTGGTCGTTTTTCCGTTACCAATTTCAGTTAAACCGGAAGGAACATCGTCGATGATTTGCAGAGTCGGTGGGTGTGGAAGGCCCGAGATTGAGGCGGTAAACGATGTTTCTCCGCTTTGGTTGCCCGCCGGATCCTGAGCGATCGCGTTCAATGCTTCACCCGCCGTCTGAGCCGGTGAAATCGTGACGGTGTATGCGCCGGTAATGCTGTCAGCAACGGCCTGGCCGAGGACCGTGGTGCCATTTCTGATAATAACGGTGCTGCCTTTTTCGGCCGTCCCGCTCACCAGCGTACCGTTATTATCTATGGTGGTTACGATGGGGGCAGTCGGCGCTTGCGTATCGGTTGTTATAATTACCGGGTTGCCCGCCGGGAGGCTATTGCCTGCCGCATCCTGCGCGCCAAAGGTCAGCGTATGTTGCACATTGGGCGAAAGCGGAACGTCCACGCTCCATTTGCCATCGGCTCCCACCGTGATGTTTAGCGGGATGAGATTGCCATTATCATAGATTAGGATCGTACTGCCCGGTGTTCCCGTTCCGCTGACGGTGGGGGAGAGATCGTCCGTCACGCTTCCATTGCCGAGTGTACCGGTAATCACACCGACGTCATCTGCAATATCGGTCACCTGCGGGGCGGTAAGCGGTGTCGAATTCACCGTAAACGAAATGCTGTTTGAGGTGCCGCTGGGGTTGCCTGCAGCATCGGTGGCGACTGCCGTCAGCGTGTAGGTGCCATTGGGCAGCGCCGTCGTCGGAGTGATAGTCCACAAACCATTCACTACGGTCGTGGTGCCGATGACGGTAGTATCGTTATATAGCGTAATGATCGAGCCGCTTTCCCCGGTTCCGCGCACGGTCGGCGTACTGTCATCGGTTGTGCCGTTCTCTGCAATATCTCCCTGAATAGTGCCTGCGTTGTCATCTGCCGCCTCGATCGTAGGCGTTGCGGGAGGCGTAGTATCAATGTTCAGGGTGACGGCAGTCGACGGCTGGCTGACGTTGCCTGCCGGATCGGTTGCGGTGATGGTGACCTGATAACTGTCCGGGTTAATATCCGTGGTCGGCGTAAAGCTCCATGTGCCGTCTGCACCAACCTTGGTGGTGCCCAGTGGTGTGGTATTGCCGTCGAGATACACCGAAATAACATCCCCCGACGTACCGGTGCCGCTAAAGGTTGGCGTGGTGTCATTGGTATTGCCATTCGTGACCACGCCCGTTACCGGAGCCACATCGTCGGTAATGACAGGCGCGCCAGGCTGCACGGGGGGCGTATTGTCAACCGTCAGGGTAAAGCTCGCCGACGGGATCCCCGTATTGCCTGCTGCGTCAGTCGCTGTGGCGGTGAATTTATGCGGTCCTTCAGGCAGCGCATTCGGTGGCGTAAATGTCCATGTACCGTCAGGCTGGACGGTGGTGCGACCCAACGTTGTGCCGTTATCAGCAACGGTGATGGTTGCTCCCGGCTCGCCAGTACCAGAAAGAACAGGGGTGGTACTTTTCGTACTGCCGCCGTTTGCCAGGGGGAGGGTAGCGCCGCCTATCAGTCCCTCTCCGGCGACAATAATCGGAGCAGCAGGTGGCGTGGTATCGATGGTTAACGCAAAGCTTGCGGGTGTGCTGGCATTACCTGCGGCATCTGTCGCCACGGCGGTCAGCGTGTGCGGCCCTTCGCTTAGCGGTTGAGTCACCTGAATGCTCCAGTTACCGTCCGCCGGTACCAGTACGCTGCCAATAGGCGTCGTGCCGTCATACAGCGTGACGGTTGAACCGGCAACACCCGTGCCGTTAAGTTTTGGTAGCGTATCGTCCGTACGCTGGTTGGTTGGTAGATCGCTTTGGATGCTGCCGACATTATCCGTCATGCTGAGAATGACTGGCGCGGCAGGTGCTTGTGTATCAACCGTGATAGTCACAACCGTTGGTGAGGTGGTGACATTACCTGCCATATCCGAAGCCAATACCGTGAAATTATGCACCCGGTCAGTGAGCGGAGCGCCATCGGGCACTGTATAGCTCCAGGTCCCGGAGCTGGTGACGAGGATAGTGTCCAGTAAAGTGCCATTGTCAAACAGGCTAACTAACGAACCTGGCTCACCGGTGCCTGAAATCGTCGGCGTGTTGTCGTTGGTGATGCCACCGTTGTTCGCAACGTCGCCGGTTATCGTACCGACGTTATCGTTCACCAGCGTGATTGCGGGAACTGTGGGCGCAATGGTATCGACAATGATTTTCCAGCTTGCCGCGCTACTGGTGTTATTCGCGGCGTCTGTGGCGGTCACTGTGAAGATATGAGCGCCCTCGCTCAGCGCCGAGGCTGGCGTATAGTTCCATTTACCGTTGTTATCAGCGGTAACGGTCGTCAGCAGGGTACCGTTATCGTAAATTTTGACCTGAGAACCTGCTTCAGCGGTGCCTTCCAGTTTAGGTTTGCTATCGTTGGTGACGTCGCCGTTATTGAGAGGGCCCTGGTACATGGGCTGGTCATCCGTTACAGCAGTGATGATGGGCGTTCCGGGGGCGGTAATATCCGGTGCCAATGCGGAAGTCGGCTGACTCTCGTTGCTGCTGCTGTCCGTTGCGGTAACGTTTACCGTTTCGCCGTTCATTTTTGACGGCGTAATCGACACTGAGAAGTTGCCGCCGCTGTCTGCCTGGCCTGTGCCGATCTGATTACCATTGCTGTCTTTTACAGTGACGGTGCTTCCCGCTTCAGCATGTCCGCTTACAGAACCACCGTCCCCGGCGACGGTGACGCCGGTTGGCGCGTCAGGCGCCGTGGTATCCGGGGCGGTAATCGCGCTGTTGCCGCTGGTATTGCCAGCCGCATCCGTCGCGTTGGCGACAAGATGTTCTCCGTTGGTCTGCGGCGGAACCAGCGTGGCGGTGAATTCTCCGTTCGAACCAGCGGTTGCTGTTCCAATTATCGCGCCACCAGGATCCAGAATATGTACCGTACTGTTGGGTTCCGCCATGCCGGTAACCTGATCGCCTGTAGGATTAATCACCAGATTAGCTGGCGGCAGCGGGGCCGTGATGTCTGGCGCGAGCGCGGTTTCCGGTAGGCTTGGGTTCCCGGCGGGATCGGTGGCGATAGCGGTAATGGTTTCACCATTGGTCTGAGGCGGGTTAATGGTGATGGTAAATGAGCCATCCGTTCCGGCGACGCCGCTGCCGATCTGAAGACCGTTATTATTATTGATGGTCACGGTACTTCCTGGTTCGGCTGTACCGGTGACGACAGAGCCGTCGGCAGATACGTTCAGATCGTCCGGCGCTGACGGTGGCTGAGTATCGATAGTGATATTGAATGCCGCTGACGTTCCTCCCGTGCCCAGGTGGTTGGTTGCTGTGGCGGTGAAGGAGTATGAGTCGTCCTGCAAGTTGGTGTTGGGGGTCCAGGTCCAGTTGCCGCTGGGATCGGCTTGTACGCTTATAACTAACACCCCGTTGTTATAAATGTTAACCGTGCTGTTGGCGTCAGCGGTACCCGAGAGCGTGGGCGTTTGGTCGTTGGTGGCCTGATTATTGCTCAACAGACCGGTTGAGGGAGCAAAATCATCCATTATGCTGACGATAACGGGTACGCCCGGGTAGCCAGAGTTAGTGGCATTGAAGGAGGTATCTGGCCCGATGTTGCCTGCCTGGTCCTGAATCTTCGCGATCAGTGCTTCACCGTGCGTCTGTGAAGGTGAAATCGTGATGGAGAAATGGCCGCTTTGGTCGACCCTGATTGAACCTAAAACCTGATTATTACTACCAATTATAGTGACCAGGCTTCCCGCCTCCGCACTACCGGTTACCGTTGTGCCTTCCGGATTAACGGAGGAAATGACCGCGCCTTCAGGCGGAGTAGTATCGACAGTGAATGTCGGTACGCTCGTTTCCGCGCTCACGTTACCCGCGACGTCAGTTTGCGTCAGCGTCAGATTGTGAACACCGTCGCTAAGCGGCGTGTCAGGTGTAAACGTCCAGTTACCATTGTCATCCACCTGAACCATGCCAATCAGAATGCCGTTATCAGAAATGCTGATGTAAGAACCGGCTTCGCCTGTGCCTGTGAGCGTTGGCGTGGCATCGTCGGTTACGCCGTTATTGGCGATAAGACCGGTAATAGAACCGACATTGTCAATTTCCTGCGTGACGACAGGGGGGTCGGGGGCAAGCGTATCGACAATAATCTCCCAACTGTCCGACATGCCGCTGCTGCCCGTACCGTCTGATGCACTGACGGTAAACTTGTGGGTACCGTCTGCGAGTGGAGAGGATGGCGTAAACGACCAGTTGCCGTTGGCATCGATAGTGACCTGGCCGATTTCGACACCGTTATCAAAAATATGCAATGTGGCATTTGCGGGGCCGGTGCCCTGGAGAGTAGGCGTATTATCGTTGGTGGGTTCCTGCTGATTAACAGGACCAGTAATCAGCTCCTGGTTATCGATTACGCTGGTGATAACGGGTACATCAGACATGTTAGGGGTTGTTGTTGGCGGTGAGCCGCCATCGCCGTCACCATTACCACCGTTGCCATTACCGTTGCCATTTCCGCCGTTACCGTTTCCGGTGTTATTATCACTCCCGCCACCACCGCCACCACCCGCCGCGAGGCCAATTCCGCCTGCGACCGCGATCCCACCAAGAACCCACGGCCAGACGGCACCGCCTTCATGGCTTCCCTCGGCAGTCATTAGCGGGGTGAGATCGTCCAGATGCTGGAAATGGAATGCCCCATCAGTATCCTGAACCCACCACAGCGCGCCATTACTGTCTTCCAGAACAAGCTGGTTTTGCGCATCACCTTTTCCCACGTAGAAGTTCTTAATGGTGATGGTTTCACCTGAGCGGAGTGTGACAACCAGATCCTGATTAACGCGTGTCAGTTGACTCACCTCCTCACGCGACACCGACAGTTTCACGATAGAAGGCGAACTGAGCGTAACTTCAGAGGATTCAACATTTGTGGAAACGCCAGTTAATTTTGATACAACGGCGAGTAGACGCATATGTTCACTCCTGATGGCATGTCGGGAGTATTAATCCGCAACAGCGCGCTGGGAAAATGAGCAGACAGGGGCCCCGTTCATCATAAAGATGAATTTAGACATGTAATTACATTGATTAGGTCATACAGATGTTCGTTTACTTATCAAATACGTTCGGGCCCTGTTAGCTGAATAGTTCTTTCGTATTAGATGATATAGTCAGAAAGAATGTATTCTGCAACTTATCCATATTAAAAATATATTTAGCTAATTGAAAAGTATACTTTCCGGTGTGTATTTAATGATTTGTTTTTGGTTAACTTGTTGTATTTAAAGATTTTGTATTTTAATCGAAATGAGAGGTGATATAATAAACAACAGTAATAATAGTGTTATTAAATAAGTTTGAATATAGGTGGCATGGTCTTGAAGTTTTATTTTATTAGACTATGGGGCGCTACGGTAATGCCAGGGGAGTTTATTTCATACCTGAACGATTCAGCACAAAGAAACCATAAACCTGATGAATGTATTGGGTGGGTTTCAATAACTAAAAAATAACAACCAGTCTCAGGATCAGAGACTGGTCACAGGAGAATAGCGTTTAGCGACCAGCATTTTTCATAATACGCGCTTTATCTAACTGCCATTCGCGTTCTTTCACATCGGAGCGCTTGTCGTGCTGTTTCTTACCTTTCGCGACGCCAATTTTCACTTTGCACCAGGCATTTTTCCAGTACAGTGAAAGCGCAACAACGGTATAACCGTCACGATTCATTCGACCATACAGGGAGTCGAGCTCACGTTGGTTTAACAACAGCTTGCGGGTACGGGTGGGATCACATACCACATGCGTTGAGGCAACAGCCATTGGCGTGAAGTTGGCGCCAAACAGGAATGCTTCGCCGTCTTTAAGGATGACGTAGCTGTCGCCGATGTTAGCTTTACCCGCGCGCAGGGATTTGACTTCCCAACCTTGCAGAGCGAGTCCTGCTTCGAACTCTTCTTCAATAAAGTATTCGTGTCGTGCGCGCTTGTTAAGCGCGATTGTGGCTGAGCCAGGTTTGTGTGCTTTTTTCTTCGTCATAATGCCGCTCAGTATAGGTAATCTGGAATCGAAAAACACCCCATTTCATCCAGCGGGGCGCAAGGCGCTATCTTAGCACGAGTTAGGCTATAGCGTTTTTTTTAGCGGGGGATAAATGGTATTATTTGTGTGATTGATATTGATGGAAATTGTTATGCCTCAGATTAGCCGGACCGCTTTAGTACCTTACAGTGCGGAACAGATGTATCAGCTAGTGAATGATGTTAAATCCTATCCCCAGTTTTTACCGGGATGCACCGGTAGCCGTGTGCTGGAGTCGACTCCGGGACAGATGACCGCGGCGGTGGATGTCTCGAAAGCAGGGATTAGCAAAACGTTCACCACGCGCAATCAATTGACCAGTAACCAGAGCATCCTGATGCATCTGGTCGACGGACCGTTCAAGAAACTCATTGGCGGATGGAAGTTTACGCCACTGAGTCATGAAGCGTGCCGCATTGAATTTCATCTCGATTTTGAGTTTACCAATAAGTTAATCGAGCTGGCATTTGGTCGTATCTTTAAAGAGCTGGCTTCGAACATGGTGCAGGCCTTCACGGTCCGCGCGAAAGAGGTTTACAGTGTCAGCGTCAGCTAAAATTGTCGTTGAAGTGGCGTATGCGCTACCCGAGAAACAGTATCTACAGCGTGTGACGCTGCAACAGGGCGCTACGGTGGAAGAGGCTATCCGCGCTTCCGGGCTGCTGGAATTGCGTACCGATATCGATCTCAGCAAAAATAAAGTGGGCATTTACAGCCGTCCGGTAAAGCTTGCTGATGTTCTCCAGGACGGTGATAGGGTGGAAATTTACCGGCCACTGATTGCTGATCCGAAAGAGCTGCGCAGACAGCGAGCAGAGAAATCCGCTAAAAAATAGCAGACAATAAAAAAGGTGCTCATTGAGCACCTTTTTTTGATCTGTTAATCCTACTTGTTGTCGGTCAAAGCAGGTTTGTTATCAATGTTCGTCAAAATGCCGCTGCTGTTAAAGGTCAGCGTCAGTGTTTGCTGGGTTACGCCTTCATGACCAGGTTGCTGACGGAACACATAAAACCAGGTGTTAGTGCCAAAAGGATCGGACATCATTGGTGTACCCAGAGCATAAGCAACCTGCTGTTGCGTCATACCCGTGCGCACTTTGGCGACATCGGTAGGTGTCAGATAATTTCCCTGGTTGATGTCAGGGCGGTAAACCACTCGCTCCAGAGTGGAACAGCCTGCAGTCAACATCAGTAGTACTGCTGCAGCAGCAGTCAGCGTTTTACAGCGCATAGTGATTTGATTCCTTTTCGGGCCCGAGCAGTACGCGGCTCATATGTAATATGCCGATGATAATAGACCTTTCACCACTTTAAAACCTTTTGCTGTCGGGTCGGTCGGCGATTTTATGTTGAACTCAGACCTTAACAAGGTAAAAAAGTTTATGCCGCCAGCAGTTCTTTTGCATTTGCGAGGGTATTGCGCGTCACTTCGCTACCGCCAAGCAGGCGGGCTAATTCCTGCAGGCGAGCGCGTTTATCAAGCGGCTGCATGTGTGTTTCGGTCATCGCGCCATCCGTTTCTTTGCTGACGTAGAAGTGTTGATGACCACAGCCAGCAACCTGCGGCAAGTGAGTAACGCACATTACCTGAGTTGACTCGCCCAACTGACGCAGCATTTTTCCCACTACCGCAGCAGTCGGGCCGCTGATACCGACATCCACTTCATCGAAAATCAGCGCAGGTGTTTCCATTTTGCGTGCGGTAATAACCTGAATAGCCAGCGCAATGCGCGACAGTTCCCCACCGGAAGCGACTTTCGCAATCGGCTGCAACGGCTGGCCTGGGTTAGTGGTCACTTTAAACTCTACGCGATCGGCACCGTCTGCGCTCAAATGATGTTCCTCAAATTTCACATCAATGCAAAAGACACCGTACGGCATTGAGAGAATATGCATGCTCTCTGTAATCAGTTGTCCCAGCTCCTGAGCATAATGCTGGCGCTGTTTGTGCAGCATTTTTGCTGTTTCCAGAGCCTGCTGGTGGTGATTGTTCACCGCCAGGGTTAAGGTTTCGAGCGAGTCGGCCTGATCGTCTAACTGCTGTTGTTCATCCAGCAATGACTGATAGAACTGTGGCAGCGCTTCAGGGGCAACATGATGCTTGCGGGCCAATGAGATTTGTTTGGAAATACGCTGTTCAAGTTCAAACAAACGGTTAGGGTCCAAATCCAGACGATCGCAATAGTGGCGCAGCTCGTCGCTGGCTTCGCTGAGTTGGATCGTGGCCTCTTCCAGCATATCCAGGATACCGGAAAGTCTGCCGTCCATGCCTGCCAGTTCAGTGACCAGCTGCTTTGCAGTGTACAGTTGGCTTTGCAGGTTGATGTCTTCGCCATCCGCCAGGATAGCCAGCGCCTGTTGGCTGGTGGTGAGCAATTGCCCGCTGTTAGCCAGACGCTTGTACTCTTCATCAATTTGCTCAAATTCACCCGGCTGCGGGTTGAATTCGTTCAGTTCTTTTAACTGGTATTGCAACAGTTCTGCCCGGGCTGCACGCTCCTGACTCTGTTGTTGATGATGCGCCAGGTCACGGCAGCTTTGGTGCCACAGCTGGTAGCGCGCAGCCATTTCCTGAGTCAGGGACGCTTCATTGGCGTAACCATCCAGCAGAGACTTTTGGTGTTCTGATTTTGTCAGGAGCTGATGCGCATGCTGACCGTGGATTTGAATAAGCAACTGGCCCAGCTCGCGCAGCTGTGACAACGGTACGGCAGTGCCGTTAATGAAGCCGCGTGAACGTCCGTCGCTGCTGATAACACGACGCAGCAAACATTCACGGCCTTCCTCAAGCTGGTTTTCTTCCAGCCAGCGCAGAGCCGCGGGGGTGTCTTTTAAGGCGAATCGCGCGCAGAGGTCGGCTCGCGTGGCGCCTGCACGTACCATGTCGGCATCTGCGCGTCCGCCCAGGCACAAACCGAGAGCATCAATGGCAATGGACTTACCCGCACCGGTTTCACCGGTAATAACGGTCATTCCGTTCTGGAAATCGATCTCAAGTTCACGAACGATAGCAAAATTGCTGATGGTCAGTTGTGCCAACATAGCTGTTTTCCTGTATGAAAAACCATAACTGTAATTGCATACAGTATAAACTGGTTTTTTATACAGTAAAGAGGTTGGCGTTAAATTAAAATAATTTTTTTGACCAGCCTAGTTTAGTGCTTAATGTGTTGAAATAGCTGTAATCTTTTGGGTGTATCAGGTTCAGATGATAATCACAGCGGCGAATTAATACGTCTTCACCTTCCTGTATAGGCAGGGCGATCTGGCTGTCGCAACTGATTTCCAGATCGTTACGGCGATGAGAGAAGCGCAGGCGAATGGTGCTGCTACTGTTGATCACCAGCGGTCGTGCGGAAAGTGTATGCGGGAACATCGGGACCAGCGTAATAGCATCCAGCGAAGGCGTCAGGATCGGACCTCCGGCAGAGAGCGAATAGGCGGTAGAGCCGGTCGGTGTGGAAATAATCAAGCCGTCCGAACGCTGGGAGAAGGCAAAAATTTCATCGATATAGACTTCAAATTCAATCATGTGCGCCACTTTTCCGGGGTGCAGCACAACTTCATTGATCGCAGTGCTAATACGCTTTTGGCAATCCTGTTGGCACACCTGGGCTTCAAGTAAAAAGCGCTTTTCGCTGATGTAGTGGCCTTCCAGCACGTCAGCTAACTGTTGTTGAGCATTGTCTGGGTCAAGGTCGGTCAGAAAACCAAGATTACCGCGGTTAATGCCAATAACTTTGATATCATAACGTGCCAGGGTGCGTGCGGCGCCCAGCATATTGCCGTCGCCGCCGACAACCACGGCGAGGTCTGCCTGCTGGCCAATCTCTGCGAGCGTACCGGTTTTCACATTTTTCAGCTGCAGTTCGTGGGCGATTTGTTGCTCAACGATAACCTCATAACCTTTGGCGCACAGCCAACGGTAGAGCATTTCATGTGTGGTCAGTGCAGTGGGGTGACGTGGATGCCCCACAATGCCAATACACTTGAAATGTTTGTTCATTTTCTCGAGGTCCTTGTAACGAAGATTAGTGACAATGTGAGTACTTCCCTTGAATCCCTGAATCTGATCCCCATAATAAGCCAAGTTAGCGAGATGAATGCGAAAAAAACGCGGAGAAATTCATGAGTAGTAAAGAACAGAAAACGCCTGAGGGGCAAGCCCCGGAAGAAATTATCATGGATCAGCACGAAGAAGTTGAGGCGGTTGAACCAGACGCTTCTGCTGAGCAGGTGGATCCGCGCGATGAAAAAATTGCGAATCTGGAAGCTCAGCTTGCTGAAGCCGAAACGCGCGAGCGCGACAGCGTGTTGCGTATCAAAGCGGAAATGGAAAACCTGCGTCGTCGTACCGAACTGGACGTAGAAAAAGCGCATAAGTTTGCACTGGAAAAATTCGTCAACGAACTGCTGCCGGTGCTGGATAGCCTGGACCGTGCGCTGGAAGTTGCGGACAAAGGCAATGACGCTATGGCGGCTATGGTCGAAGGTATTGAGCTGACCCGTAAGTCAATGCTGGATGTCGTGGCGAAGTTTGGCGTACAGGTGGTTGCAGATATCGACGTGCCGATGGACCCGAACGTGCACCAGGCGATTGCAATGGTAGAGTCTGATGACGTTGCTGCCGGTAATGTGCTGATGGTTATGCAGAAAGGCTATACCCTGAACGGACGTACCATCCGTGCGGCGATGGTCTCTGTGGCGAAAGCCAAAGGCTAATTAGCCTCAGACCGGGTAATGCTGATGCGCTACCCGGTCTGGATTACTCTCACTGGTCCGATACGCTTTCCCGCAGCGGTTTGACGGGCAACACCTGCACCTGTTTAATCATATTGTCCTGCACGTCGAGAATATCGATATCGTACTGCCCAATACGCACACGTGTGCCGGCAACCGGGATCTCTTCCAGCGCTTCAAGAATAATACCGTTCACGGTACGTGCGTCATCTTCCGGCAGGTGCCAGTTAAACGCCTTATTGATTTCACGAACGTTGGCGCTACCGTCAATGATCACCGAACCGTCATTCTGCGGTGTGACTTCTTCGGCAAGCGTCGGTGACATTGAGGTCGTGAAGTCACCAACAATCTCTTCCAGAATATCCTCGACCGTAACCAGTCCTTGAATATCGCCATATTCATTAACGACCAGGCCCACTTTCTTCTTATTGCGCTGAAATTTAATGAGCTGGGTGCTGAGTGGTGTGCCTTCCGGAACGTAATAAATTTCGTCGGCGGCGCGTAACATTGTCTCTTTGGTGAACTCTTTTTTCTCGGCCATCAATCGCCAGGCTTCACGTACGCGCAGCATACTGATGGCATCGTCGAGCGAGTCGCGATACAGCACAATACGACCGTGCGGGGAGTGCGAAAGCTGACGCACGATTGATTTCCAGTCATCGTTAATATCAATGCCGATGATTTCATTACGCGGGATCATGATGTCATCGACGCTGACTTTTTCCAGATCCAGCACTGACAGCAGCATATCCTGGTTACGGCGTGAGATTTGCGAGCGCGATTCATTCACCAGTGTTCGCAGTTCATCTTTACTCAGCGAACCGCTCACTACGATATCTGTTTTGATGCCCATCATGCGCATCAGAAGCCGCGTGATGGTGTTGAGTAGCCATACTAACGGCATCATCAGAATCTGCAGCGGAGCCAGCAGGACGCTGCTCGGATAGGCAACTTTTTCCGGATATAGCGCGGCAATCGTCTTTGGCAGCACTTCGGCAAAAACCAGCACCACAAACGTCAGTACCCCGGTGGCAATGGCGACGCCAGCATCGCCATACAGGCGCATACCGACAATGGTGCCGAGTGCGGAGGCCAGAATATTCACCAGATTATTACCGATGAGCACCAGGCTTATCAGGCGATCCGGCTTGCGAAGTAACTTTTCAACCCGTTTTGCCTGACGATTTCCCTGTTTGGCCCGATGGCGTAGGCGGTAGCGATTCAGGGTCATCATTCCGGTTTCAGAACCGGAAAAATAGGCGGAAATGACCACCATGATGAGGAGCGTGATAATGAGCGTGGTGGTGGAGATGTGTTCCACGTAGGGTTCCTTAAAGATTTAACTCACGAACTGCTGCAGGATACGGCTGCCGAAATAGGCCAGCGTCAGAATGCCAGCGCCTGCGACGTTAAACCATACGACGCGACGTCCGCGCCAACCTTCATGGTAATGCCCCCACAACAGAACGATATAGACAAACCATGCCACGATAGAGAGAACGGCTTTATCAATGTTCTCGGTACTGAACAGGTTATGCATGTAAAACAGGCCAGTGCACAGGGTGAGCGTCAGCAGAACCACGCCAATTTGGGTGATATGAAACATCTTCCGCTCAATACTCATCAGTGGCGGCATCTCATTGCTGAAGGCCAGTTTTTTGTTTTTCAGTTGGTAATCGATCCATGCCAACTGTAGCGCGTAGAGCGCGGCGATAATCAGCGTGGCGTAAGCGAACAGTGATAGCCCGATGTGAATCATCATGCCTGGCGTAGCTTCGAGATGGGTGATGAACTCGTTAGGCATAAACGTGGCGAAGGCCAGGTTTATCAGCGCAAAGGCGTAGACAATGGGCAGCAATAGCCAGCCACGATTGCGGGACGCGACGATGGTCATTACCGTACAGATCATCAGGCTTACCAGCGAGCCGACGTTCAACAGACTCAGGTTTTGTCCGCTTTCACCGCCGGGTAGGATACGCGCTTCCAGGGCGATAGCATGGCTTACCAGCGCAACGACCGCAGAGAGAATAGCCATACGCCGCCAGCCGCTGTTTTTTTGCAGCAGAGCGGGAATAATCAGCGCGAGGCTGACTGAGTAGGCGACAAGGGCGAGCAGAGCAAAAACGGGCATATTAGGTGTCGACAGTTGGCCAGTGATAAAGAAAAGCAGTATAGCGTTACGTGACCGCTGCTCCAACCGTTGCATAACAACAAAGGCGGCTTCATGTTATACTGCGACAAATTTCTGATGATGTGTCGCTGTCGCGACCGACCGTTTCCACCCCAGGCGAGAGACAATGTTTGATAATTTAACCGATCGTTTGTCGCGCACGCTGCGCAATATCAGTGGCCGTGGACGCCTTACTGAAGACAACGTTAAAGAGACGCTGCGCGAAGTGCGCATGGCGCTGCTGGAGGCTGACGTAGCGCTGCCGGTAGTGCGTGAGTTTATCAATCGCGTAAAAGAGAAAGCGGTTGGTCATGAAGTTAACAAAAGCCTGACGCCGGGTCAGGAGTTCGTCAAGATTGTCCGTAACGAACTGGTTGCGGCAATGGGCGAAGAAAACCAGACCCTGAATCTGGCTGCGCAGCCGCCAGCCGTGGTGCTGATGGCGGGCCTGCAGGGTGCGGGTAAAACGACCAGCGTCGGTAAGTTGGGTAAATTCCTGCGCGAGAAGCACAAGAAGAAAGTGCTGGTGGTCTCTGCGGACGTTTATCGCCCGGCGGCGATCAAACAGCTGGAAACGCTGGCCGAGCAGGTCGGTGTTGACTTCTTCCCGTCGGATGTCGGCCAGAAGCCGGTCGATATCGTTAACGCCGCGCTGAAAGAAGCCAAACTCAAATTCTACGACGTGCTGCTGGTGGATACCGCCGGTCGTCTGCACGTTGACGAAGCCATGATGGACGAAATCAAACAGGTCCACGCTTCTATCAAGCCGGTAGAAACGCTGTTTGTGGTCGACGCCATGACCGGTCAGGATGCCGCAAATACCGCAAAAGCCTTTAACGAAGCGCTGCCGTTAACCGGCGTAGTGCTGACAAAAGTTGATGGTGATGCCCGTGGCGGTGCGGCGCTCTCTATTCGTCATATTACCGGTAAGCCGATTAAATTCCTCGGCGTCGGCGAGAAAACCGAAGCACTGGAGCCGTTCCATCCGGACAGGATTGCTTCGCGCATTCTCGGCATGGGTGACGTGCTGTCGCTGATCGAAGATATCGAAAGCAAGGTTGACCGTGCGCAGGCAGAAAAATTAGCCAGCAAGCTGAAAAAAGGCGATGGCTTCGATCTCAACGATTTCCTTGAACAGCTCAACCAGATGAAAAACATGGGCGGTATGGCAAGCCTGATGGGCAAGCTGCCGGGCATGGGTCAGATCCCTGACAATGTGAAATCGCAGATGGACGATAAAGTGCTGGTGCGTATGGAAGCCATCATCAACTCGATGACGATGAAAGAACGCGCTAAGCCGGAAATTATCAAAGGTTCCCGCAAACGCCGTATCGCTGCCGGTTGCGGTATGCAGGTACAGGACGTAAACCGCCTTCTGAAACAGTTCGACGACATGCAGCGCATGATGAAGAAAATGAAGAAGGGCGGAATGGCGAAGATGATGCGTGGTATGAAGGGGATGATGCCCCCAGGATTCCCAGGCCGCTAATCGGCCTGGCTTGTTTGCCATTTCGGCACTGGGGTGTGCTCGCCATCCTCACGTACTGCGTGTACGCTCCGGTGGCTGCGCGCACGCCGGCACCGAACTGACGGCACCGCCAACGGCCTTTTATAGCAGAGTTATCAACTGCTGATTGCATTTTCCCCAGAAATCAGTAAAATTTTCGGGCTTTTAATATGACACCCGGGCTCCGTTCCTCGATGGGGCCTGGGTGTTTTATTCACACAAGAGGATGTTATGGTTACTATTCGTTTAGCTCGTCACGGCGCTAAAAAGCGTCCGTTCTACCAGGTTGTTGTTACCGACAGCCGTAATGCACGCAACGGTCGCTTCATCGAGCGCGTTGGCTTCTTTAACCCAATCGCTAGCGAAAAAGAAGAAGGCACTCGCCTGGATCTGGATCGCATCGCTCACTGGGTTGGCCAGGGCGCGACTATTTCTGATCGCGTAGCTACGCTGATCAAAGCAGCAAACAAAGCAGCTTAATCTGTCACGGTGGTCATGATGAGCAAGCAACTCGCCGCACAGGCTCCTGTGGAACCCATCGTTTTGGGGAAAATGGGGTCTTCTTACGGTATCCGTGGTTGGCTCAGAGTGTTTTCTTCCACTGAAGACGCCGAAAGCATTTTTGACTATCAGCCCTGGTTTATCCAGAAGGCGGGTCAGTGGCAGCAAGTACAGCTGGAAAGCTGGAAGCACCACAATCAGGATCTGATCATCAAGCTGAAAGGCGTTGACGATCGTGATTCGGCGAATCTACTGACTAATTGCGAAATTGTCGTGGATTCCTCGCAGTTGCCAGCGCTGGAAGATGGTTCCTACTACTGGAAAGACCTTATGGGCTGCCAGGTAGTGACTACTGAAGGCTACGATCTCGGTAAAGTCGTCGATATGATGGAAACCGGTTCGAATGACGTCATCGTCATCAAGGCAAACCTGAAAGATGCGTTTGGTATCAAGGAACGTCTTGTGCCGTTCCTCGATGGGCAGGTTATCAAGAAAGTCGATCTCGCTACTCGTACTATCGAAGTAGATTGGGATCCTGGTTTTTAAACCACCGGATAAACGGTAAAAGTCGGCGTTATGGGGATTGGCTTGTGTTTATAGGTATCGTTAGCCTGTTTCCAGAAATGTTCCGCGCAATTACCGATTACGGGGTAACTGGCCGGGCAGTAAAAAATGGCCTGCTGAACATCCAGAGCTGGAGTCCTCGTGACTTTACTCATGACCGGCACCGTACCGTGGACGATCGTCCTTACGGCGGCGGACCGGGGATGTTAATGATGGTGCAACCTTTACGGGACGCCATTCATGCAGCAAAAGCTGCGGCTGGTGAAGGCGCAAAGGTGATTTATCTGTCACCTCAGGGACGCAAGCTTGATCAAGCGGGCGTCAGCGAACTGGCCACGAATCAAAAGCTGATTCTGGTATGTGGTCGCTATGAAGGAATAGATGAGCGCGTGATTCAAACCGAAATTGACGAAGAATGGTCAATCGGCGATTACGTACTCAGCGGTGGTGAGTTACCGGCAATGACGCTGATCGACTCCGTGTCCCGGTTTATTCCGGGAGTTCTGGGTCATGAGGCTTCGGCAATCGAAGATTCGTTTGCTGATGGGTTGCTGGATTGCCCGCACTATACCCGACCTGAAGTGTTAGAGCAGATGGAAGTACCGGCGGTGTTACTGTCGGGGAACCACGCTGAGATACGTCGCTGGCGTTTGAAGCAGTCGCTGGGCCGGACCTGGCTTAGAAGACCTGAACTTCTGGAAAACCTGGCTCTGACTGAAGAGCAAGCAAGGTTGCTGGCGGAGTTCAAAAAGGAACACGCACAACAGCAACATAAACATGATGGGCAGGCGTAAGCCCCCAATATCAGTTTACCCAGGATAAGAGATTAAATTATGAGCAACATTATTAAGCAACTTGAACAAGAACAGATGAAGCAGGACGTACCTTCCTTCCGTCCGGGTGATACCGTGGAAGTGAAAGTATGGGTTGTTGAAGGTTCCAAAAAACGTCTGCAGGCATTCGAGGGCGTGGTTATCGCTATTCGTAACCGCGGTCTGCACTCTGCATTCACTGTTCGTAAAATTTCCAACGGCGAAGGCGTTGAGCGTGTCTTCCAGACTCACTCTCCGGTAGTTGACAGCATTGCTGTTAAACGTCGTGGTGCTGTTCGTAAAGCTAAACTGTACTACCTGCGTGAGCGCACTGGTAAGTCTGCTCGTATCAAAGAGCGTCTTAACTAAGATTCGCGCAAGCGACATCCTGTTAGAAAAGGGCTGGCCGAAAGGCTGGCCCTTTTTTTATTGATGCTGCCCATAATATGTCGAAATATTGTGGAGTGTGGTTAATAAATAAATTATCCGATATTTTGGCGGGAACTGAAGTTCAGAAAGCATTGTTTATTGTTGTTACGGTTGTAATGGTGGATGCAGTGCAGTTGATTACATGTTGATGGTGATTATAATAAAAATAATTATATTGATATGGTTGCATCGCCTTGTTTTTACGACATATTAGAAACGGATCACAAACGGTAAACATTGTTTTGATAGTATGTGGTCTGTAATTGCGAAACCCAATGCTTCTATATTTACCAAGATTATTGTTTGGGTGATTATGCTGGGTTTGGTCCTGTAACTGACTAGTGCTCGATAAGGATTTTAGTACCTAACTGGTGCTAAAGCGTGCGAGGAATGTCAGGCAGCAACAATAAAAATCATGAGTAATATTTGATGTTCTCTATTTAAAGGATAATACTAATGAAAGTATGTTTTTCTTTTCTAATAATAATACTGCTCTCAATTTCATCTTCTACTGTATCTGCAAAAAACTACCCATGTTCTAAATCTAAAGGTGGAGTATCGCATTGCACCGCTGACGGAAAATTTGTCTGTAATGATGGTAGTATTAGTCGCTCTAAGAAAAAGTGTTCTTAAAGTATCATCTCGTGAGGCGTACTAGATAGGGTGAAGCCAACCGTCTGATTCGTTCAAAGCTTTTACCCTACAAGCTGATCTTAACGAAAACTAAAGGTAAGAAGAACCGTATAGTACCGAGCCCTCGGTGGCTGTATGACGAGTTGGCTCCTTTGCAGGGTAAAATGTTTCACCCCTGCTATCTGGAGTTTAAGAAAATGCTCGCTCTGACCGATATCGAGTTAGCTGAGGGACAGATGACGCATGTGCTACGTCATACGTTTGCAAGCCATTTTATGATGAATGGAGGTAATATCTTGGTACTCCAACGGATTTTAGGCCATGCCAATATTAGGGAAACTATGATATATGCTCATTTTGCACCAGATCATTTAGAAGAAGCTGTAACTCTTAACCCTATTTCTAATTTAACAGGATTATATGATGAGTGAGCCTACTATCGATACACCGCCAAAGATGTCTGAGGCTAAAATTAAGAGAGTATATACTCGTGGTTATTATAATTTGGTTGAGATAGGTGCTGTATTTTTAATTGCAAATATAATATTTTCCACAGGGATATTAGACTCAACTTTTTATTATTTGTTTCCGAATTCGAGAACAGACCTTACCCAGTTGCCGTGGTTTATTAGGTCGTTATTTACTGTATCATTTGTGATCGTTTACACAATTATTTATGGTGTATCTCCGATCCAAAGAATACTTATGAGAATCACTGGTAGTGAGTCAATAAATAAATCGTCAATGTTTAACGTTGTGGACATCATCAATGAGATAAAATTGCTCAAAAAGGCTCAAGAAGAGGGGGGGGCGGATAAGGATGATTCGCTGGATTTTTATCTTAAAGGTCTGATTACTAGCTCTGAAGGCCTTGCGAAGAATATTTATTCCCGTGGTAGTCTTTATTTATTGGTTGGCGTTTGCTTTGCAATAATAGGGTTGGGTTTTTTCTATTCTCAATCACATGTAATCGATACTAAAGGTGATGCAGTCACCAAGGTAATGTATCTTATTCCTAATTTTGGTGTGTTATTTTTCTTGGAGTTAATAGCATTTTTCTTTTTAAAGCAATATAGGGTAACAATGGATGAGTTTCGTTATTACGAGGCGATAAAACGTTCCCGCGAGGAAAGCCTTGCTATTATAAAACTTGCAATGAGTAGCCAAAAAGATATTGATATAATAGATCTTCTAGATAAGATCAATTTTAGCTCGAGAGTTGGAAGACTAGAGGCAGGGCAAACCACTGAAATTATTGAAGCTCGAAAGTTAGACAAAAATGAACTTGATACCTTAGTAAAACTGACCGAGGCAGTTGCGGGTAAGATTGCGCAGGGAAATAAGTAGTGTCCACATTCTGCCCATGCAGCATGTTTTTGACCGCATTTCGTTGCACTAGCGATACATATAACTAACTGTTTATAATGAAAAATGCATGTTTATCAATGGCGTAAGGTAAAAGCGTCTTAACTAAGATTCGCGCAAGCGACATCCTGTTAGAAAAGGGCTGGCCGAAAGGCTGGCCCTTTTTTTATCCCGACGTTTACTCTTTTGTTCTTTATGGCAATAGAAGGACTGCGCGGCGCGCAGCCAGTTGGGGGACGATTATGGTGTCGTGATCACGACCGCCACGCGGCGGTTTTCAGCGCGACCTTTTGATGTCTGGTTGCTGGCAATGGGATATTTCTTCCCGAGTCCCTGAGTAGTCAGGTTGGTGCGGGGAATATTAGCGCCCTGCGCCCAGGCATCGGCAACGACATTAGCGCGTTTGAGTGACAGAGCTTCGTTATAGCTGTCTTCACCGTAGTTATCAGTATGACCATCCAGGCGAGCATGATTTAGCCCGGTAGCTGCCAGTTTGGATGCCATTTCCTTGATCTGTTTTTCACTTTCAGGACGGAGTTTATAGTCATTTTTGTCAAACAGGATAGTGTCAGACAGGCCGAGAGACCAGTCTCCTGATGCTTCAGTAAATCCGTATGATTTCATGGCTGCAATTTGCTCTGGGGTAAATTTTCCCTGAGGTGCCTGACAGCCAGCCAGAATCAGTAAAAGCAGAAGAAACGGGGATAATAAACGTTTTAGCATGTGTGTAATTCCTTATTTTTTAATAATGCGTTCAGAACGCAAATGTTTAGCCTGATACATATTTTGATCGGCAAGTTCTTGTAATTTTTCGGCAGAGG
Organism: Citrobacter sp. Cpo040; assembly: GCF_030332915.1. Classification (NCBI taxonomy): domain Bacteria; kingdom Pseudomonadati; phylum Pseudomonadota; class Gammaproteobacteria; order Enterobacterales; family Enterobacteriaceae; genus Citrobacter; species Citrobacter sp. Cpo040. The sequence goes on along the minus strand of NZ_JAOWGX010000037.1, from coordinate 17,024 downwards.
CATGTTCCCACGTCAGCGCAAACCCAATACTGAGCGTCATGCTTGCCAGATGACCATTATGCAGGTCAAAAGGTCGGTTAAACTCTTGTGACAGTGCCGCGCAGATCCGCTGAACCTCATATTCAGAATGAACGCTGTACAGCACCATAGCGAACTCATCGCCGCCAAGTCTGTATGGGTAATGGCGACTCCCCCCAAACTCGGATAACCTTTTTGCGACTTCAATCAGGACCCGATCCCCCGCTGCGTGGCCCCAGGTATCATTAATAAATTTAAAATTGTCGCCATCAAGGAATAACAATGCCGAGCTGCTGTGGGCGGCATCATCATTCATTAGGGCATTTATGCTGCTGCGAAATGCGGCGCGATTTGCCAGACCCGTCAGAGGATCATGTAGTGCAGTACGCAACAGCTGAGCGTTTTTTGCCTGCAGTTTAAGTTGCCACTCCTCCATCTCGTCCAGCAGACTATTAAAGTCCAGGGCAAAGAGATGAAACTCTTCAATGCGTTCCTCTGATACGCGCCGTGAAAAGTTACGGTTGGTACGAACATCATGTACCACCTCGGTAATGTTTTGCAGTGCATCCACAACGCCATTGTGTAAATAGCGAGTGAGCATTAATGCAATACCGGATGCCAACAGAATGCACCCGGTAAGGACGGCCAGCGACAAATAGATGAAATGACTGATAACGCTATCGCGCGCAGTCAATCGTACTTCGCCGATGACATTGCCATTATGCAAAATCGGCTGAGTGACCGGTTGTGGGAACAGCCAGTGGCTGATCATCCCGCTGATCTTTTCAGTGGTATCCTGCGCGTTATAGCGCCAGGTGGCGATCACCTTCTGGTTTTTATTACGAACTTCTGCAACGGAAAATTGCCCCTGCTGACCCAGTGCCGCCAGCGTTTCAGTTGCTGCAACACTATCAGAAAAGACTAATGCAGCTTCGAGCGTACGGGTCATGGTAGCGGCAGTCAGATCCAGATTCTTTTGCGCATACTGTCTTAATGCCAGCACGGAAGAAATGCTGAGCAGCAGCCAGATCAGCATCATGGTTACCAGAACGCTGATTATGCTGATACGCCGTAATGTTCGCTTAAACGTCGGGCGTGCTATGGGAGAATGGCCCTTATCCATGCTTATTATTCCGTGCAAGCATCAATACGTCTGGACTGACCCTTACGCCGCTGCGTGAAAGGGAATCCATATTTACGGAAAATCTCACATCTTCGTCTTTAATTATGAGGCAAAAGGCGCTGCCAATAACGCATTCAGGGTTCTGTTCAGCAATTAATAACAATGCCTTAGTCGGATATTTATTCTTTAATTCCACCTGATAAGTAGGGGATTCTTTTCCAAAATAAAAACCGTCACACTGCGAAACTAATATTTCTTGTTCCGTACGGATGATGACGGGAAGATAGGGTAATGCGCCTGCACTGGTATCTTTCAGGACACTGGAAAAACGCGATGAAGAGAAAATACACAGTTTTGGGGGCCCGGAAAGTGCAGGCCAGCGTGTATAACTGACGATGCCGGAAACCATAGCGCGTACCGATTTTGCTTCTTCCGTAACGCTTTGGGCATACAGCGGTAATCCGGTCAGGAGCAGTGCCAGTAGAAGTATGAGTCGGTAAGAATAGCTCATGAATAGTTACCTACCAGCGTTTGCTGTAAAACGTCGAAATACATTCAAGATTGTTTGCAACAAAATAACATTATTTTCCTAAGCCGTCATTATTCCTGGAATAATGCTATTGGTGATTTAAGTTAAATCCTAATGGTTTATAAAATATAAACCATTGTTTAATTTAACCTTATCGAGGCAGCACCCTCGTTTGCCCCTTGCTGCCAGGCGCTGTGTAACTGGTCAACATTTTCGACAGTATCGCAACTGGGCGGAAAAGTTTTCCCGGTCAGGCCTCTGGCATAAACAAAATCCTGCTGGCAGGTTTTACGTTGTCCCTCGGCGTAACCCTTAAGGTATTCCGTACGATCGACGTCGGGGTCATTGTAGTTGTCGGCAAGCGTTTCATTATCTTTAACGGCATAACCCGAAATGGCATCTTGTATCCCGGCGTCGTACCAGTCGGTACCAGTCCAGGTAGGGGCATGGGTGTAGGGGTCTATCTGACATCCGCTAAGAAGTAATAGAAACAAGATGCTGATGAGTTGCTTCATTGCCTGTGCTCCTTCGTTTTTTTAAGCATAGTGGATCTGAAAATTCGGTAGTGTAAATTTAAATGTACATTTGCAAGGGCTGTTTTTGCCTTGAAATAACATCATGTAAATTAAAATTTACGGATTGTGGATTGAAATCTTTACCTATTGTGATATCGTTATTTCCTCCTCGCTGAGGATCAACTATCGCAAACGAGCTAAACAGGATCACCATCATGCAAAAAGACGCGCTGAACAACGTACATATTACCGACGAACAGGTTCTGATGACTCCGGAGCAGCTGAAAGCTGAATTTCCGCTGAGCCATGAGCAAGAGGCGCAAATCGCCCAGTCGCGTAAAACCATCTCAGATATTATCTCCGGTCGCGATCCGCGCCTGCTGGTCGTATGTGGCCCATGCTCCATTCACGATCCTGAAATGGCGATTGAGTATGCTCGTCGATTTAAAGCCCTTGCCGCAGAGGTCAGCGATAGCCTCTACCTGGTGATGCGCGTCTATTTTGAAAAACCCCGTACCACTGTCGGCTGGAAAGGGTTAATTAACGATCCTCATATGGATGGCTCTTTTGATGTTGAAGCAGGTCTGAAAATTGCGCGTCAGCTGCTGCTTGAACTGGTAAATATGGGACTGCCGCTGGCAACTGAAGCGCTGGATCCAAATAGCCCGCAATACCTGGGCGATCTGTTTAGCTGGTCCGCAATCGGTGCCCGTACTACGGAATCGCAGACCCACCGTGAAATGGCTTCCGGTCTTTCGATGCCGGTTGGCTTTAAGAATGGTACCGACGGTAGCCTGGCTACCGCCATTAACGCCATGCGTGCGGCTGCGCAGTCGCACCGCTTTGTCGGTATTAACCAGGCCGGGCAGGTTGCACTGCTGCAAACACAGGGGAATCCGGACGGTCACGTGATCTTGCGCGGGGGTAAAGCGCCGAACTACAGCCCGGCAGATGTCGCCCAGTGCGAAAAAGAGATGGAGCAGGCGGGACTACGACCTTCTCTGATGGTAGATTGCAGTCATGGTAATTCCAATAAAGATTACCGCCGTCAGCCTGCCGTGGCTGAATCCGTGATTGCACAAATCAAAGATGGCAATCGCTCGATCATTGGCTTGATGATTGAAAGTAATATTCACGAAGGCAACCAGTCTTCCGAACAGCCGCGCAGCGAAATGAAATACGGCGTATCCGTAACTGACGCCTGCATTAGCTGGGAAATGACGGATGCGCTACTGCGTGAAATTAGCCAGGATTTAAACGGCCAGCTGTCGGCGCGTGTAGCATAAGAGGTTGGTTATGGTTGCTGAATTGACCGCATTACGCGATCAAATTGATGAAGTCGACAAGGCGTTGCTGGATTTACTGGCACGCCGCCTGGAGCTGGTTGCCGAAGTAGGTGAAGTAAAAAGCCGCTTTGGGCTGCCGATCTACGTGCCGGAACGGGAAGCCTCTATGCTGGCCTCTCGCCGGGCGGAAGCGGAAGCCCTTGGCGTGCCGCCGGACCTGATTGAAGATGTGCTACGCCGCGTTATGCGTGAGTCCTACTCCAGTGAGAACGACAAAGGGTTTAAAACGCTTTGTCCTTCTCTGCGGCCGGTGGTGATTGTCGGCGGCGGCGGTCAGATGGGGCGTCTGTTCGAAAAAATGCTCACCCTGTCAGGTTACCTGGTGCGGATCCTGGAACAGCAGGACTGGGATCGCGCGCCGGAGATCGTCTCTGATGCTGGCATGGTGATCGTCAGCGTGCCGATCCACGTCACCGAGCAGGTGATCGCCAAACTACCGCGTCTGCCGTCTGACTGCATTCTGGTGGATCTGGCTTCGGTGAAAAATGGTCCTTTGCAGGCGATGCTGGCTGCACATGATGGCCCGGTGGTGGGGTTACACCCAATGTTTGGTCCGGACAGCGGCAGTCTGGCCAAGCAGGTCGTCGTTTGGTGTGACGGACGTCAGCCGGAAGCTTATCAGTGGTTTCTGGAACAGATTCAGGTATGGGGTGCGCGACTGCATCGGATCAGCGCCGTTGAACATGACCAGAACATGGCGTTTATTCAGGCACTGCGTCACTTTGCGACCTTTGCTTACGGTCTGCATTTAGCGGAAGAGAACGTTCAACTGGAGCAGCTGCTGGCGCTCTCTTCGCCGATTTACCGGCTTGAGCTGGCGATGGTTGGCCGTCTGTTTGCCCAGGATCCGCAGCTCTATGCCGATATTATTATGTCGTCTGAGAGCAACCTTGCGCTGATTAAACGCTACTACCAACGTTTTGGCGAGGCGATCGGTTTACTGGAGCAGGGCGATAAGCAAGCGTTTATCGACAGTTTCCGTAAGGTGGAGCATTGGTTTGGCGATTATGCGAAACGCTTCCAGAGTGAAAGCCGTACTTTGTTACGCCAGGCGAATGATAGCCGTCCTTAATTAAGATGCCGGATGGCGGCTTCGCCTTATCCGGCCTTCAAAAATCGTATGAATCGTAGGCCGGATAAGCGTAGCGCCATCCGGCATTGTCAAACGTTAGCTCGGATCGACTGGCACCACGTTCTCACTTGGATAGCATCCCAGTACTTTCATCGAACGCGTAATCTCACCCAGCTCTTTCAATGCTTTTTGCATCTGGGGCGATTCCAGGTTGGCCTGGATATCAAGATAAAACATCTCTTCCCACGGATTGCCGTGAATCGGGCGTGACTCCAGTTTAGTCATAATCAGATTATGGTTACGCAGTACCAGCAGCGCCTCAACCAGCGCACCGGCCTGTTGTCCTGTTGCCATCAACAGGGTTGTTTTTGCCGGAACCTGATCGGAAACATTGATGGCTTTGCGTGCCAGCACCACGAAGCGGGTGATGTTTTGCGACTGGTTAGCCTCAATATGCTCGAGAACCTGCAATCCATACAGTACGCCTCCGGCTTCGCTCCCCAGAGCCGCCACGCGCGGTGAGTTAGCCTGCGCAACTTTTTCCATCGCCGCAGAGGTACTTTCAGTGTACTCAATCTTCCAGTGCGGGTAGCGATTCAGGAACTTGCTGCACTGCTGGAACGGCTGCGGATGGCTATATACCGTTTCAATGGTCTCAAGATCCGTCGTGCCAGACACCAGTACACAGTGGTCTATCGTAATGGTCATCTCGCCAACGATAGACAGGCTGGTGTGCTGCAGCAGGTCGTAAACATCGTTAATCCCACCGGAGCTGGTGTTTTCAATCGGTACCACAGCATAGTCAGCCTGTCCGGTTTCGACCTGATTAAAGATATCGGCAAATTTTGCGCAGCCGCTTTCAATAAATTGTTCAAAATGGCGAGCGGCGTACTGACGTGCTGCGAGGTGAGAATATGACCCTTTTGGCCCAAGGAAGGCCACGCGCGCGGAGTGTGGGTTAATTTTGTTCAGGTGCTGCTGGAGCAGTGCCTGTTGAGTCAGGACGGAGTCTTCGATTATGAGCTGGAACAGGCGAGTAATGTAGTGAGCATCAAGATGATGTGCTTTGCCAAGCTGAATGAGTCGGTCCAAAAGGTCACGTTCACGGTCGATATCACGAACCGGACGATGCGAAAGCAGTTTGGCTTTACCAACTTCTACGGCCAGTCCACGTCGCTCAGCCAGCAGGGCCAGTAATTTTTCATCCAGCGTGCTGATCTTATCGCGCAGCGCCAGCAATGGGTTTTCCGATGTCATAGTGTTGCCTTTCTTGTTATCAATAAAAAAGGCCTCCCGTTGTGGGAGGCCTTATTGTTCGTCTTCGCATTCTTTATCACACGACGAAACGCCTCCCATTCAGGGGAAGGTAAAAAAGAATGCGAAGAAGAACGGGACAAGTTTCATGTAATTTTCCTTTGGCTACGTCAGTAAAGTACCCGTACTGTTTTCACCCTGTCAACAAAAAACGCGCCCGAAGGCGCGTTGGCGATACACTCAATGTAAGGGACTACTCTTCTTCTGCTTCGACGAAGTTGGCGTCTTTGACTGAAGTTGTTGCACGACGGGCTTCGCCTTTGTGCTGCACTTTATTGAGCTGCCGTTCCAGCTTGTTGATCAAATCGTTAATTGCTGTGTACATATCCTCGTGTTTTGCGCTGGCGACCAGATGTCCGTTCGGTGTATTGATGGTGGCATCAGCAATGAAACCCTGTGGCTCCTTAGACAGAATGATATGTGGATTAATCAGATGAGTTTGCCATTTTTCTAGTTTGGCGAGACGGTCTGCGACATGCTGGCGAATTGCCGGAGTAATTTCCATTTGTTTACTGGTAATGTTCATTGTCATAAATTTTACCTCTTGTCTTTCCCGTCTTGGTGATTCCAGCATACCGTTCCTAATGTCAAAATGTGTGATCTAAATCACATTATTTTGTCGCTTTTTGTCAAGAAAACCTTTTTGTGAGGCACCGCAGGAACAGGCGATTTTTTACTTGAGGAATACCTGAAAGCAGGCCATATTTGATGGGATGAGTCGGAGCTAAACCGCTTCAGTTGTGGCGTTAACGGATAAAAAAACGGCAGCCCTTGGGCTGCCGTTTTGCATTCTGAGGCAAATCAGGTATTGCTGCTGTTGGCGGCAATGATTTTCGCGACTTTTTCAGCCTGCGCATTCATCTGCATCTGGCGATAAGCGTTTTCCATCAACGGCAGGGCATTACGTGTTGCCTGGGTATCCGGGTAGTCGCGCAGCATGCCTTCCACACGGTTTACCACGGCAACCCATGCGCCGCGGGCAGTGTAGTATTCCGCAACGGAGTATTCATACTTCGCCAGGCGGTCTTTCAGGAACACCAGACGTTTGGTGGCGTCAGTGGTGTACTGGCTATTCGGATACCCACGCACCAGTTTGGAAAAGTCATTAAACGCAGCTCGGGCATGTTGCGGATCGCGATCGCTACGATCAACACCAAAGAATCCTTGCAGTGCGCTATCATCCAACGCCATATTGGTCAGGCCACGCATATACATGACATAATCAATGTTAGGGTGTGTCGGGTTAAGACGGATAAAACGATCGATGGCAGCCTGAGCAAGTGGCAGATCGGCGTTTTTGTAGTAGGCGTAGATGAGATCTAATTGCACCTGCTGAGAATACGGTCCAAATGGATAACGGTTATCCAACGCTTCCAATTGCGTTATTGCCTGTTTCCAGTTACCGTCCTGCAGCTTTTGCTGAGCAGTCGCGTAGATTTCATTTGGCGGATTATCGGGCACCTCTTCCTTTGAACCAGAGCAACCCGCCAAAAACAGGCTCAACGTGGCTGCTGCCACCAGATATTTCATGCGCGTCATGACGTTTTGACTTTCCTCAAAATGTAATACGGGAGATTCTCTGTTCCTGCTCCCGGTTAAGACCAGCTACAATAGCACACTATATTAAACGGCAAAGCCGTAAAACCCAACGTTAAACGAAGAAGCAGTTTATGGCACAACGAGTAGAACTCACCGCAACAGTCTCCGAAAATCAGCTCGGTCAACGCTTAGATCAGGCTTTGGCCGAATTGTTCCCTGATTATTCGCGATCGCGCATAAAAGAATGGATCCTCGACCAGCGCGTACTGGTAAATGACCAACTTTGCGATAAACCGAAAGAAAAAGTGTTGGGTGGAGAGCGTGTCTCCATCAATGCAGAAATTGATGAAGAGGTTCGTTTTGAACCTCAGGATATCCCACTGGATATCGTTTATGAAGATGACGACATTCTTGTCATCAACAAACCCCGTGACCTTGTAGTGCATCCGGGCGCCGGGAATCCCGATGGTACGGTATTGAATGCGTTACTGCATTACTACCCGCCAATCGCGGATGTTCCTCGTGCAGGTATCGTGCACCGTCTGGATAAAGACACGACCGGATTAATGGTGGTGGCAAAAACGGTTCCGGCGCAAACACGTTTGGTGGAGTCGTTGCAGCTGCGCGAAATTACCCGTGAGTACGAAGCCGTGGCAATTGGTCACATGACTGCTGGCGGAACCGTTGAGGAACCGATTAGCCGTCACCCGACCAAGCGTACGCACATGGCGGTACACCCAATGGGGAAACCGGCGGTAACGCACTATCGCATTATGGAACACTTCCGTGTGCACACGCGTCTGCGGTTGCGTCTGGAAACCGGACGTACGCACCAGATCCGCGTGCACATGGCACATATCACTCATCCGCTGGTGGGCGATCAGGTTTACGGCGGTCGTCCACGTCCACCGAAAGGCGCTTCTGACGAATTTATCTCCGTACTGCGTAAGTTCGACCGTCAAGCGCTGCACGCGACCATGCTGCGTTTGTATCACCCGATTTCCGGTATCGAAATGGAATGGCATGCGCCGATCCCACAAGATATGGTGCAGTTGATTGAAGTGATGCGCGCTGATTTCGAAGAACATAAGGATGATATTGCCTGGCTATGAGTAAGCTAATTGTCCCGCAGTGGCCGATACCGCAAGGTGTCGCGGCGTGTAGTTCTACCCGTATTGGCGGAGTCAGTATGCCGCCTTACGATTCGCTGAATCTGGGCGCCCATTGCGGCGATAACCCGGAGCATGTTGAAGAGAACCGCAAACGACTGTTTGCTGCGGGCAATCTGCCGTCAAAGCCAGTCTGGTTGGAGCAGGTCCACGGTAAGGATGTCCTGAAACTTACCGGCGAGCCTTACGCCTGCAAACGCGCAGATGCGTCGTACAGCAACACGCCGGGCACCGTGTGTGCGGTGATGACCGCTGATTGTTTGCCGGTGTTGTTTTGCAATCGTGCCGGAACGGAAGTTGCTGCGGCCCATGCGGGTTGGCGCGGATTATGCGCCGGCGTGCTGGAAGAGACGGTGGCGTGTTTTGCCGACAAACCTGAAAACATTATTGCCTGGCTAGGCCCGGCGATAGGTCCAAACGCGTTTGAAGTTGGACCAGAAGTCCGCGAGGCGTTCATGACGAAAGATCCGCAAGCGGACCTTGCATTTGTACCGCGCGGCGATAAGTATCTGGCGGATATCTACCAGCTTGCGCGCCAGCGTCTGTCCAGTGTCGGGTTAGAGAACATCCACGGCGGCGACCGTTGCACCTTCAGCGAAAGTGAGACGTTCTTCTCTTATCGTCGCGACAATACCACGGGTCGTATGGCAAGTTTTATTTGGCTGATATAACCTAAAGAATCAAGACGATCCGGTACGTGTAATTTTCTTTTCACATAATTCAGGTCATTCACCTTGAATAATTGAGGGATGACCTCATTTAATCTCCAGTAGCAATTTTGACCTGTTATGGGAGGAGTTATGCGTCTGGATCGTCTTACTAATAAATTCCAGCTTGCTCTTGCCGATGCCCAGTCACTCGCATTGGGGCACGACAATCAATTCATCGAACCACTTCATCTAATGAGCGCCTTGCTGAATCAGGAAGGGGGATCGGTACGTCCTTTATTAACGTCTGCTGGCATTAATGCTGGCCAGTTACGTACAGCCATTGACCAGGCGTTGAGCCGTTTGCCACAGGTAGAAGGTACCGGTGGCGATGTGCAGCCTTCTCAGGAACTGGTGCGTGTACTGAATCTTTGCGACAAGCTGGCGCAAAAACGTGGGGACAACTTTATTTCGTCAGAACTGTTCGTTCTGGCGGCGCTTGAGTCACGCGGTACGCTGACCGACTTATTAAAATCAGCAGGCGCGACGACCGCCAATATCACTCAGGCAATTGAACAAATGCGTGGAGGTGAAAGCGTGAATGACCAGGGGGCTGAAGACCAACGTCAGGCCTTGAAAAAATATACCGTCGATCTGACCGAACGTGCCGAACAGGGCAAACTCGATCCGGTCATCGGCCGTGATGAAGAAATTCGCCGTACCATTCAGGTGCTGCAACGTCGTACTAAAAATAACCCGGTGTTAATCGGTGAACCCGGTGTCGGTAAAACCGCCATCGTTGAAGGGCTGGCCCAACGCATCATCAATGGTGAAGTGCCGGAAGGCTTAAAAGGCCGTCGTGTACTGGCGCTGGATATGGGCGCGCTGGTGGCTGGGGCCAAATATCGTGGTGAGTTCGAAGAACGTTTAAAAGGTGTGCTGAACGATCTCTCGAAACAGGAAGGCAACGTCATTCTGTTTATCGACGAATTGCATACCATGGTTGGGGCGGGTAAAGCCGATGGCGCAATGGACGCCGGGAACATGCTGAAACCAGCACTGGCTCGCGGGGAACTGCACTGCGTAGGCGCAACAACGCTTGATGAATATCGCCAGTACATCGAAAAAGATGCGGCGCTGGAACGTCGTTTCCAGAAAGTGTTTGTGGCTGAACCTTCAGTGGAAGACACCATCGCAATCTTGCGTGGCCTGAAAGAACGTTATGAACTGCACCATCATGTGCAGATTACTGACCCGGCGATTGTTGCGGCTGCTACGCTGTCTCATCGCTATATTGCCGATCGTCAGTTGCCGGATAAAGCTATCGACCTTATTGACGAAGCGGCATCCAGCATTCGTATGCAGATTGACTCCAAGCCGGAGGAACTCGACAGACTCGACCGCCGTATTATCCAGCTCAAACTGGAACAGCAGGCATTAATGAAAGAGTCTGATGAGGCAAGTAAAAAACGTCTCGATATGCTCAACGAAGAGCTGGACGACAAAGAACGCCAGTATTCTGAGTTAGAGGAAGAGTGGAAAGCTGAAAAAGCTTCCCTCTCGGGAACGCAAACTATCAAGGCTGAGCTGGAGCAGGCAAAAATCGCCATCGAACAGGCGCGCCGCGTTGGCGACCTGGCGCGGATGTCTGAACTGCAGTACGGCAAAATTCCTGAACTGGAAAAACAGCTGGAAGCAGCCACCCAGTCTGAAGGCAAAACCATGCGTCTGCTGCGTAATAAAGTTACGGATGCGGAAATTGCTGAGGTACTGGCGCGCTGGACGGGGATCCCTGTTGCTCGCATGCTGGAAGGCGAACGTGAAAAACTGTTGCGTATGGAGCAGGAGCTGCACAGCCGCGTGATTGGTCAGAACGAAGCGGTGGAAGCCGTTTCTAATGCCATTCGTCGTAGCCGCGCGGGCTTGTCCGATCCGAATCGTCCGATTGGTTCATTCCTGTTCCTTGGTCCAACCGGTGTCGGTAAAACCGAACTGTGCAAAGCGCTGGCAAACTTTATGTTCGACAGTGACGATGCAATGGTGCGTATCGATATGTCCGAGTTTATGGAGAAACACTCCGTGTCTCGTTTGGTCGGGGCGCCTCCGGGATATGTCGGTTATGAAGAGGGTGGGTATCTGACGGAAGCAGTACGTCGTCGTCCTTACTCCGTCATCTTGTTGGATGAAGTGGAGAAAGCGCATCCGGATGTGTTCAACATTCTGCTGCAGGTGCTTGATGATGGTCGTCTGACTGACGGACAGGGGAGAACGGTCGACTTCCGTAATACGGTTGTCATCATGACCTCGAACCTGGGGTCCGATCTGATCCAGGAACGCTTCGGTGAGTTGGATTACGGTCACATGAAAGATATGGTGCTGGGCGTCGTGAGCCATAACTTCCGCCCGGAATTCATCAACCGTATAGATGAGGTTGTCGTATTCCATCCGCTGGGTGAGCAGCACATTGCTTCTATTGCTCAGATCCAGTTGCAGCGTCTGTACAAACGTCTGGAAGAGCGTGGCTATGAAATCCATATTTCTGACGAGGCGCTTAAACTGCTGAGCGCGAATGGTTACGATCCGGTGTATGGCGCGCGTCCATTGAAACGTGCTATCCAGCAGCAGATCGAAAACCCGCTGGCGCAGCAAATTCTGTCTGGTGAACTGATTCCAGGCAAAACGATTCGTCTGGAAGTGAATGACGATCGCATAGTGGCAGTGCAGTAAGTCACAAAACAACAATAAACGGGCCCTGCGGGGCTCGTTTTTGTTTAAAATCCAGGCAGAAATGGATGTGTTGATTGAAAAGTAATCGCTTGATAAGTTTTTTATATTTTTAACTTGTCAGCCTGAAATAACTCCCTATAATGCGCCTCCACTGACACGGAACAACGGATTACAAGCCGCCGGGTCAGCGGGGTTCCACTGAGAACTCCGGCGAAGAAAGCGAAATTAAATGCTTGACTTCGTAGCGGGATGGCGTAATATGCACACCCCGCGCCGCTGAGAAAAAGCGAAGCGGCACTGCTCTTTAACAATTTATCAGACAATCTGTGTGGGCACTCGAAGATACGGATTCTTAACGTCGCAAGACGAAAAATGAATACCAAGTCTCAACGAGTGAACACGTAATTCATTACGAAGTTTAATTCATTGAGCATCAAACTTTTAAATTGAAGAGTTTGATCATGGCTCAGATTGAACGCTGGCGGCAGGCCTAACACATGCAAGTCGAACGGTAGCACAGAG
>NZ_JAOWGX010000037.1:1220-2914 GCF_030332915.1 Citrobacter sp. Cpo040 | reverse complement strand
GTCGATGATGAATCGAAAGAAACATCTTCGGGTTGTGAGGTTAAGCGACTAAGCGTACACGGTGGATGCCCTGGCAGTCAGAGGCGATGAAGGACGTGCTAATCTGCGATAAGCGTCGGTAAGGTGATATGAACCGTTATAACCGGCGATTTCCGAATGGGGAAACCCAGTGTGATTCGTCACACTATCATTACGTGAATACATAGCGTAATGAAGCGAACCGGGGGAACTGAAACATCTAAGTACCCCGAGGAAAAGAAATCAACCGAGATTCCCCCAGTAGCGGCGAGCGAACGGGGAGCAGCCCAGAGTCTGAATCAGCATGTGTGTTAGTGGAAGCGTCTGGAAAGTCGCACGATACAGGGTGAAAGTCCCGTACACAAAAGTGCATGTGTTGTGAACTCGAAGAGTAGGGCGGGACACGTGGTATCCTGTCTGAATATGGGGGGACCATCCTCCAAGGCTAAATACTCCTGACTGACCGATAGTGAACCAGTACCGTGAGGGAAAGGCGAAAAGAACCCCGGCGAGGGGAGTGAAAAAGAACCTGAAACCGTGTACGTACAAGCAGTGGGAGCACCCTTTGGGGTGTGACTGCGTACCTTTTGTATAATGGGTCAGCGACTTATATTCTGTAGCAAGGTTAACCGAATAGGGGAGCCGAAGGGAAACCGAGTCTTAACTGGGCGTTAAGTTGCAGGGTATAGACCCGAAACCCGGTGATCTAGCCATGGGCAGGTTGAAGGTTGGGTAACACTAACTGGAGGACCGAACCGACTAATGTTGAAAAATTAGCGGATGACTTGTGGCTGGGGGTGAAAGGCCAATCAAACCGGGAGATAGCTGGTTCTCCCCGAAAGCTATTTAGGTAGCGCCTCGTGAACTCATCTTCGGGGGTAGAGCACTGTTTCGGCTAGGGGGTCATCCCGACTTACCAACCCGATGCAAACTGCGAATACCGAAGAATGTTATCACGGGAGACACACGGCGGGTGCTAACGTCCGTCGTGAAGAGGGAAACAACCCAGACCGCCAGCTAAGGTCCCAAAGTCATGGTTAAGTGGGAAACGATGTGGGAAGGCACAGACAGCCAGGATGTTGGCTTAGAAGCAGCCATCATTTAAAGAAAGCGTAATAGCTCACTGGTCGAGTCGGCCTGCGCGGAAGATGTAACGGGGCTAAACCATGCACCGAAGCTGCGGCAGCGACACTATGTGTTGTTGGGTAGGGGAGCGTTCTGTAAGCCGTTGAAGGTGTGTCGTGAGGCATGCTGGAGGTATCAGAAGTGCGAATGCTGACATAAGTAACGATAATGCGGGTGAAAAACCCGCACGCCGGAAGACCAAGGGTTCCTGTCCAACGTTAATCGGGGCAGGGTGAGTCGACCCCTAAGGCGAGGCCGAAAGGCGTAGTCGATGGGAAACAGGTTAATATTCCTGTACTTGGTGTTACTGCGAAGGGGGGACGGAGAAGGCTATGTTAGCCGGGCGACGGTTGTCCCGGTTTAAGCATGTAGGCGGAGGTTCCAGGTAAATCCGGTACCTTTTAACGCTGAGGTGTGATGACGAGGCACTACGGTGCTGAAGTAACAAATGCCCTGCTTCCAGGAAAAGCCTCTAAGCATCAGGTAACACGAAATCGTACCCCAAACCGACACAGGTGGTCAGGTAGAGAATACCAAGGCGCTTGAGAGAA
>NZ_JAOWGX010000037.1:0-1170 GCF_030332915.1 Citrobacter sp. Cpo040 | reverse complement strand
AGTCGAAGATACCAGCTGGCTGCAACTGTTTATTAAAAACACAGCACTGTGCAAACACGAAAGTGGACGTATACGGTGTGACGCCTGCCCGGTGCCGGAAGGTTAATTGATGGGGTTATCCGTAAGGAGAAGCTCTTGATCGAAGCCCCGGTAAACGGCGGCCGTAACTATAACGGTCCTAAGGTAGCGAAATTCCTTGTCGGGTAAGTTCCGACCTGCACGAATGGCGTAATGATGGCCAGGCTGTCTCCACCCGAGACTCAGTGAAATTGAACTCGCTGTGAAGATGCAGTGTACCCGCGGCAAGACGGAAAGACCCCGTGAACCTTTACTATAGCTTGACACTGAACACTGGTCCTTGATGTGTAGGATAGGTGGGAGGCTTTGAAGTGTGGACGCCAGTCTGCATGGAGCCATCCTTGAAATACCACCCTTTAATGGCTGGTGTTCTAACGTAGACCCGTAATCCGGGTTGCGGACAGTGTCTGGTGGGTAGTTTGACTGGGGCGGTCTCCTCCTAAAGAGTAACGGAGGAGCACGAAGGTTAGCTAATCCTGGTCGGACATCAGGAGGTTAGTGCAAAGGCATAAGCTAGCTTGACTGCGAGAGTGACGGCTCGAGCAGGTGCGAAAGCAGGTCTTAGTGATCCGGTGGTTCTGAATGGAAGGGCCATCGCTCAACGGATAAAAGGTACTCCGGGGATAACAGGCTGATACCGCCCAAGAGTTCATATCGACGGCGGTGTTTGGCACCTCGATGTCGGCTCATCACATCCTGGGGCTGAAGTAGGTCCCAAGGGTATGGCTGTTCGCCATTTAAAGTGGTACGCGAGCTGGGTTTAGAACGTCGTGAGACAGTTCGGTCCCTATCTGCCGTGGGCGCTGGAGAATTGAGGGGGGCTGCTCCTAGTACGAGAGGACCGGAGTGGACGCATCACTGGTGTTCGGGTTGTCATGCCAATGGCATTGCCCGGTAGCTAAATGCGGAAGAGATAAGTGCTGAAAGCATCTAAGCACGAAACTTGCCCCGAGATGAGTTCTCCCTGACCCTTTAAGGGTCCTGAAGGAACGTTGAAGACGACGACGTTGATAGGTCGGGTGTGTAAGTGTAGCGATACATTGAGCTAACCGATACTAATGAACCGTGAGGCTTAACCTTACAACGCCGAAG